>CAXRHZ010000036.1:0-181388 GCA_964230745.1 Maritimibacter sp.
CCCCCCCCCCCCCCCCGCCGGGGGCTTCGCCCCCGGACCCCCTTGCTGAAGCGGGAGCTCCGCTCCCGTAACACCTCTTCAAGCGGGGGCGCTGCCCCCGCGCCCCCGAGGTTTCCGGAAACAGAGAAGGGCGAACGCTTGCGGTCAGACGAAGCCGCGGTCGCGGATCAGGGCCACGAGTTCGGCGAGGCTTTCCTCCTCGGCCCGGCCGGAGGTGTCGAGCTGGGCCAAGGCCTTTTCATAAAGCGCCTCGCGCGAGGTGAGGATGGACTTCAGCTGTTCCATCGCCTCGGGGTTGCCCGCCATCGGCCGCTCGTCCCCCTGTTCGCGCACCCGCGCCATGTGTTCGGCCGGGGTCGCCTTGACCCAGATCGTGTGGAAATGGGTGAGCAGGCGATTGTAGGTCTCGGGCTCCGCAACGATGCCGCCCGCCACCGCGAGGATCATCGAGTCGTGCGTGGCGATTACGCGGCTGAGCGCCTGCGCCTCAAGCCGCCGGTAGCCTTCCTGCCCGTAAAACGCCATGACCTCGTCCACCGGCATCCCCGCCTGGTCCTCGATCTCGCGGTTAAGCTCGACGAAGGGAATGCCGAGCGCGGCCCCGGCCCGGCGGCCGAGCGTGGACTTGCCCGCCCCACGCAGGCCCACGAGGCAGACGCGGTTGGCACGCTGCATCTCGGTCGGCTGGGGCGAAAGGGTGGCACGCACCGTGGCCTGCACCCCGCTGTCGGCGCTGCGGTAGAGGTCGGCCACGCGCAGCGCGTCCGAGGTCCAGGGATCGTCCTCGCCCACCAGCCACTCGATCTTGTGGTCGAGCGCTACCGCCACCTTCTGCAAGAGACCGATGGAGATGTTGCCCTCCCCCGCTTCGAGCTGGGCGAGGTAGCGGGGCGAGACGCCGGATTTCTCAGACAGGACCCGGCGCGGAATGCCCTTGCGGTCGCGCGCGCGCCGCACCCGTTCTCCGACCCGGGCGATCAGGTCGTCGACGGCCCGGTCCCCGTCGGACCGGTCGTCACGCGCCTCGCCGCGAAAGTTGGTGATCTCGGACATTCCGCCTCATGTTCAATAGTGCATAAATCCTAGGCGGTGACGGACAGGTGTTCAAAGGAAAACCGGCACGAGCCGGGATATAGTGCACAAAAGCCTCAGCCGCGCACCAAGGCTTCCAGAACGCTGCGCACCCGCTCCGGCGGCGCCTGCTTGGTGAAGGTGGAGGCCTGGATGAAGACCTCGACGAAGCTGCCTTCGAAACAGAGCGTGCCGTTCTGACGCCCCACCACGCGGAAGGTGACCGACGTGGTGCCGAGGCGTTCGGGCCAGACCTCGCATTCGAGCGGATAGCGCGGCGTAACCGGCGCGCGGAAGTCGAGCGACATCGACACGAAGGGCATCCCCATGTCGTGGTCGATCTCCTGGAAATACCAGCCGCCGCCGATGTGATGGTCGAGGAAGGCGTTGATCGCGTCGAGACACCAATTCGGGATGCGGCCGGTATAGGCGATCTTCGCCGGGTCGCAGTCCCCCCAGGTGACCTTGATGGTGTGAATGAAGGGATCGCTCATCAGTCCTGCCTCGCTCATAAGGACGGGGGCACGCGGCCCCCGGTCCCGTTCTCTAGCCGCCGGAAGGGCCGGGGCTCAATAGGTCTCGACGTGATAGCGGCCCTCTTCGCGCATCCGGTCGCGCAGCGGGGTCCACTCCTGCCCTTCGGCGCGGGCGATGTCGGCCAGCGCCTCCTCGACCCCGTGCTCCATTTCCTTCTTGCCGCAGATGTAGATATGGGCCTTGTCGGATTTGAGCAGCTTGGCCACCGCCTCCTTCTCTTCGCGCAGCTTGTCCTGCACGTAGTGTTTGGGCTGGTCCTCAAGCCGGGAGAAGGCGAAGATCTTGCGCATGAAGTCCTCGGGCACCTTCTTGAGCGGGCCGAAGTAGGGCAGTTCGCCGGGCTTGCGCGCACCGAAGACGAGCGTGAGCTTGCCCGCGTTCGAGGGCATCTCGCGCTGGCGACGCATGGTGAAGCCGCGGAACGGGGCCGAGCCGGTGCCGGTGCAGATCATCAGCATCTCGGCATCGGGGTCCGAGGGCAGCAGGAAGGTCGAGCCGAAGGGGCCGGTGACACGCACCTTGTCGCCCTTCTTGAGGTCGCAGACGTAGCCGGAGCAGATCCCCTGCTCCTCCCGCTTCACGGTGAGCGAGACGTTGTTGTAGCCGGGCCGCTCGCCGTCGCGGGGGCTGGAGACGGAGTAGAGACGCGGCAGGTGCGCCTTGCCGTCCGGCCCCTCGCCCGGCGGGATGATCCCGATCGACTGGCCCTCGAGCACCGGCATCGGGGCCGCACCGAAATCGAGGATGATGTGGCGCACGTCGGCGTCGCTGTCCTCGGCGGTGAGGCGGTAGTTGCCCTGCACGGTCGCCTCGACCGGCTTGCCGAGGTTGTAGAGGTTCACGGTCGCCTTGGACGCCGATTTGGGCGCGACCGACTTGCCGCCCGCGCCCGCGTGGGCCTCGGCCAGGAGCGCGGCCATCGCCTCGTCCAGCGCTTCCATCGATCCGTCGCCTTCGGAGGCGGGCTCCACGTCGCCCTGCTCCGGCAGCTCGGTCCATTCGAACTGCTCCTCGAGCGAATAGGGCTCGTTCACCACGCGCCACTCGTCGATCGAGCCGGTCGGACAGACCGGGATGCAGTCCATGCAGAAGTTGCACTTCTCCGCGTCCACCACGACGTTGTCGTCGTTATGCGTGATCGCCTCGATCGGGCAGGTCATCTCGCAGGTGTAGCAGCGGATGCAGATTTCCGGGTCGATCAGGTGTTGCTTGAGCGGCTTGTTCATCTGGCTACCGTTTGCAAAAGGCCCCGGGTCGCGCCCGGGGCGGGATTATCGGTCTGGCTGACGATGGGACGGCGTGCCCCGGGAAGACCCCGGGCGGGCGGTGCGCCTACTTGCCCTTGAGGACGAGGTCGGGGACCAGCATCGCCTCGATCAGTTCGTGGCACAGGCCCCGGCAGTCGGTGCACCCGACGCAGCCCTGTTTGAGGCCCATCACCTGGCTCGCGACTTCGCGCGTGCGGGGGGCGTGTCCTGTCTGGCGGTCTACCTGCATGATCTCCTCCCTAGGATGGGGGCAGGATGGGAGTCTCCCCCCATCCTACACCAGAGCTTACGCCATGTGCAGCTTCACGTACTCGAAGTCGCCCGGCTTGTTGTCGATGCCCACTTTCGGTGGCGCGATCCAGCTGGCGAACTTGCCCGGCTCGGTCACGGGGACCATGAGCGACTGGATGAAATCGCCGTCGGCATGGGTCGGCAGCCACTGCGGGATGCCCGCATCGTATTCGGCACCGGAGACGAGCTTGCCCTCGGGGTCGAAGTTGTGGCCGGCGAAGACGCCGATCTTGCGGTTGAAGCTCTCGTGCGGAAGCTTGAGCTCGAACTCGATCCCCGCCTTCTCGATGATCTTGTTCCAGCGGCCCACGCCACCGGCGGCGTCCTTGATGTAGTCGTCGCGCAGGCGCATGTTGATCGCGGTGAGCGCCGGTACCTCTTTCTGCACGGCCTTGCCGTCTTCGAAATCCCACACCGTGTAGGTCGCGTCCTTGAGCTGGTGGTCGTCGTCGATCCGGTGCTCGTGGTAGCGGCCCTTGATGCCCGCATTGAACGCGTTGGCGGCATTCGTCGACACTTCCTGCCCGAACAGGTCGAGCGAGAGGGTGTAGTGCAGGTTGAGCTTCTTCTGAATCGTCGGCAGGTCGATGACGCCCAAGCTGCGGATCTTGTCGATCTCGTAGGGGTCGTCGATCCCGTTCTCGCGCATCACCTGGCAGGTCTTCTCGATCGTGCGGCCCACGCCGGTTTCGCCCACGAACATGTGGTGGGCTTCCTCGGTCAGCATGAAGCGACAGGTGCGGCTGAGCGGGTCGAAGCCCGACTGAGCCAGGCTCTCCAGCTGCATCTTGCCGTCACGGTCGGTGAAGTAGGTGAACATGAAGAACGACAGCCAGTCCGGCGTTTCCTCGTTGAACGCGCCCAGCATCCGCGGGGCTTCCTCGGACCCCGAGGAGCGCACGAGCAGGTCGTTGGCCTCTTCGCGCCCGTCGCGGCCGAAGTATTTCTGGAGCAGGTAAACCATGGCCCAGAGGTGACGGCCCTCTTCCACGTTCACCTGGAACAGGTTGCGCATGTCGTAAAGCGAGGGGGCGGTGAGGCCCAGGAACCGCTGCTGTTCGACCGACCCCGGCTCGGTGTCGCCCTGGATGACGATGAGGCGCTTGAGCATGTTGCGGTACTCGCCCGGAACCTCCTGCCACGCCGGCTGACCGAAGTGCTCGCCACAGGGTACGGTGCGGCCCTCGACCTGCGGGGCGAGCAGGACGCCCCAGCGGTATTCCGGCATCTTCACGTAGTCGAACTTGGCCCAGCCCTTGGGGTCCACGGACACGGCGGTACGCAGGTAGACCATCGACTTCTGGAATTTCTCGGGGATGAGATCGTTCCACCAGTTGATGTAGCCCGGGTGCCATTTCTCGAGGGCCTTCAGAACCTTGCGGTCCGAGGACAGCCCGACGTTGTTCGGGATCTGCGTGTCGTAGCTGACGTTGATAAGGTCGACCATCTGTCTCTCCCTATGGGTTTGGGGCGGGCACGATAGCCCGCCCTGCAAATTCGGTTAGACGCGTTCCATGTTGTAGTCGCCGCGCATCCCGGTGCCGTAGCGCTGGAGCGCTCCGTCTTCGCCCACGGCGTTCGGGCGGTTGAAGATCCAGTTCTGCCAGGCCGTCAGGCGGCCGAAGATCCGGGTCTCCATCGTTTCCGGTCCGGCAAAGCGCAGGTTGGCCTCCATGCCGGTCATCGCATCGGGGCTGAACGAGGCGCGCTCTTCCATGAAGATGCGGATCTCGTCGTCCCAGTCGATGTCGTCGAGGATCATGGTCACCAGCCCCAGTTCGTCGGCCTCCTCGGCCTCGAGCGCCTCGCCGATGCTGTCCTTGGCCTTCTCCACGTTCTCGGGCTCACCGTAGAAACGGGTTTCGAGGCGGGTGAGGTCGTTGCCCATCGGGTAGCGGCCGAAGTTGGACTCGGACAGCGTGATCGTCGCGGTCGGGCGGTTGTCGCCCTCGAATTCGTCTTCCATCATGTAGGAACGGTCGACGGCAAAGAGGATTTCGGCCAGCACGCCGGCATAGCACGACCCATGCTCGACCAGCGCGGTGAGCGAGCGGGAGGTGACGTCGATGCGCTTCAGCACCCGCTTCCAGAACTTGAGGATCTCGTTGGCGAGCCAGTGGTCGTCATTGGCGAGCAGCAGGTCCTCGTGCGCCCTCACCTGCTCCGGGTCGCCCTGCGTGCGGAACACCCACAGGCCCTGCTCCATCTCGTTGAGGCGCAGGTGCATGATCGCGTCGTCCAGCTCGCGGGCGAGCTTGAGCATGTAGCCGTCGGCCCCCTGCGACACCACCTCTTCCATCGAGCCGGGCGCGTCGGCGTCCGGGCCGGAGATGGTGATCGTCGCCTTGCGGCCCTCACGGTCGATCTCGACTTCGACGAGGTCGTAGTGCACGCCCTTGTCGTCGATCGTGCGGTTGAGCGGGGTGAGTTCGATGCCCTTCTCGACGTCGGGCTTCGACGAATTCGCTGCGAATTCACGGGCGCGCTCGGCCACGGTGTCGGCGAACTTGGAGTTCGGAACGACCTCGTCCACGAGACGCCAGTCCAGCGCGCGTTTCCCCTTCACGCCCTCTTCGGTGGAGCAAAAGATGTCGGCCCGGTCGCGGCGCACCTTGCGCTTGTCGGTGACGCGGGTGAGCCCCCCGGTGCCCGGCAGAACCGCGAGAAGCGGCACTTCCGGCAGCGCGACCGAGGAGGTCGAGTCGTCGGTTAGCATGATGTAGTTGCAGGCGAGCGCGAGCTCGTAGCCGCCCCCGGCACAGGCGCCCTTTACGGCCGCGATCCACTTCTGGCCCGAATCGTCCTCGGCGGCCTCGAAGGTATTGCGCGTCTCGTTTGTGAACTTGCAGAAGTTGACCTTGTGGCTGTGCGCGGCCCCGCCCAGCATCCGGATGTTGGCCCCGGCGCAGAACACCTGGTCCTTGCCGGACTTCATCACCACGGTCTTCACCTCGGGGTGCTCGAATCGCATGCGCTGCACCACGTCGGACAGTTCGATGTCCACCCCGAGGTCGTAGGAATTCAGCTTGAGCTTGTAGCCGTCGAAAAGCCCGGCATCCTCGTCGACATCCATGACGACGGTCGCGACGGGGCCATCGTATTCCACTTTCCAGTGACGGTACTTGGACGGGTCGGTTTGAAAGTCGATCACCTTGCTCACGGCTCGGTCTCCTTGTTCGCGTATTAAGCAACATAGTGCGTGTTCATCGGTGAGTCTACACCATGTTGCACTATAGTGCTCAACTTTCTTTTGTTTGAAATCAGAAACTTGCGATTTCACGCAGCATGTTTTGCACTATTTTGCATACTCTCGAGCGCCTGATTCCAGCGCTTCCAGCTCCCCCCTGGCCCAGTCGACCAGCTCCCCCTGCCCGGCGCGCGACAAGTGCTCGCGCACCCGTTCGGCGATCCTGAGCGCCGCGCGGGGCTGCTCCATGACGAGCTTCAACCGCCCGTTGGCGAGCTGGATCATGGCCTGAAGCAGGGCCTTCTCGGTCGAATTGGCGGGCGCGTCCATCCAGACCGGCTCCCACGCCTCGTGCGCTTCCCAGTAGAAGCCCGCGTCGTACTGCGCGCGCCCCTCGTCCCAGCCGGGGGCGATCGACCCCTCGGGCGGACGGGCGTTCCTGCCCGGGATATGCGGTGCGGGCGTCACAGCCCCTCGGGCTCGGCCGCTTCCATCTGGTCTAGATGCGCACAGAACTCGGTGATCGCCGCCAGCGTCTCCTCGGGCTTTTCCAGGTGCGGCGCGTGCTGCGCCCCCTCGATGATCGCGATGTCGGCGGGCGAATAGGTCCGCGTCTCGATCTCGTCGATCTGGGCGAGCGTGCCGTACTGGTCGTCGCGGCCCTGGATCGCGAGGCATGGAATGCGCCAGTAGTCGATGACCTCGGCCACGTTCCACTCCTTGAACCCCGGGGCGAGCCAGCTGTCGTTCCAGCCACGGAAGGTGTTGTCAGGGTCGCGGTGATACCGAGCCATCTTTTCCTTCAGGCCGCCGGACTCATAAGCCTCGTTCGCCTTAGCGATTTCGGCCAGCCCCATTTCTTCGGTGAAGAAATGCGGGGCGATGAGGATGAGCCCGCGCACACGCGGGTCCGACACCCGGCCCGCGTATTCCGCCGCGATGGTGGCTCCGTCGGAATGGCCCATGAGGATGAACCCCCCGGCCCCGATCTGGTCCAGCACCTCGGGCAGCACGTCCACCGCCTCGCGCGTCATGTAGTCGAGCGGGCGCGGCAGGTCGGCGAGGTCGGACTGGCCGTAGCCGGCGCGCGAAAAGACGAACACGGGATGCCCCGTCGCCTCGGCCACTTTGGCAGGCACGTCACGCCAGAGCGCGGTGCAGCCCAGCCCCTCGTGCAGCATCACGATCACGGGCTTGTCGCCGGGTTTCGGCCCGTGCACGGCGTATTCCAGTTGCTTGCCACCGGCGGTGACGAAGCCGTCGCTCCAGTCGAGCATCAGCAGGTCTCCCTCAGCTTGAAGCGCTGGATCTTGCCGGTCGCGGTCTTGGGAAGTTCGTCGACCACCTCGATCCAGCGCGGGTATTTCCACATCCCGATCTTGTCCTTGACGAAATCCTTGATCGCGTCGGGCGTCGGCGCCTCCACGCCCTCCTTGAGCACGATGAAGGCGGCGGGCTTGGTCAGGTCCTTCTCGTCCTCGCGCGCCACGACGGCGGCCTCGAGCACGGCGGGATGGTCGATCAGCGCCTGCTCCACCTCGAACGGCGAGACCCAGATGCCCGACACCTTGAACATGTCGTCCGTGCGCCCGCAGTAGACGTAGCGCCCTTCCGGCGTGCGCTCGTACTTGTCGCCGGTGCGCGTCCAGTGCCCCTGGAACGTGTCCTGCGACTTGTGACGGCGGTTCCAGTAGCCCTCGGCGGAGGACGGGCCGCGCACGAGAAGCTCGCCCACGTCGCCCTCGCCCACCTCCTCGTCATGCTCGTCCACGAGACGCACCTCGTAGCCCGGCACCGCCTTGCCCGAGGTGCCGTAGACGATGTCGCCCGGACGGTTGGACAGGAAAATGTGCAGCATTTCGGTGGAGCCGACGCCGTCGATGATCTGCGCCTTCCAAAGACGCTCCCAACGTTCGCCGATCTCGCGCGGCAGCGCCTCGCCCGCCGAGGTGCAGATGCGCACGGTGTGGACCGGCTCGGTCCCCGCCTTCTCCTGTGCCGCGACCATCGCAGCGTAAAGCGTGGGCACCGCGCAGAACACGGTCGGTTTCTCGTCGGCGAGGATGGCCGACACCCCGTCCGGCGTCGGACGTCCTCCGAGCAGGATCGTGGTCGCCCCCACGGACATTGGGAAGGACATGCCGTTGCCGAGGCCGTAGGCGAAGAAGAGCTTGGCGACCGAGAACACCGTGTCCTCCTCGCGGATGCCGAGCACTTGCGTCCCGAAGGTGTCGCAGGTCGCCTTGAGCGAGGAATGGATGTGACGCACCCCCTTGGGCGTGCCTGTGGACCCGGAGGAATAGAGCCAGAACGCCAGCTCGTCGCCGGAGGCCTCGCAGGTCTCCTCGACCTCCGCGCCTTTCACGAAGTCCGCATAGCTTTCCGTGCCGTCCGGCGCATCGCCGATCACGACGACGGTTCGCAGGTAGCGGTTCCCGTCCACCGCCGGTTTGACCGTTTCCCACAGCTCTTTCGACACCACGAGGAGCGTGGCCCGACTGTCGTTCAGGATCGCCTCGTAGACGCTGGCGGACAGGAGCGTGTTGAGTGGCACCGGAATCGCACCGGCCTTGAGCGAGCCCCAGAAGACCACCGGAAATTCGATCTGGTCGCGCACGATCATCGCCACACGTTCCTCCCGGCGCACCCCGTGCTTGTGCAGCGCACCGGCCCAGCGTCCGGCCTGTTCGTGCAGGTCGCCATAAGTCAGCGTGCGCTTCTCCCCGTCCGCCTCGCGGAACGCGGGCTTGTCGGCGCGGCCCTCTTCGATGTGCCTGTCGACGAAGTAGACGGCGGCATTCTCGTTGGTCATGGTATCCTCCCAGACGGGCGCCTCCCGCGCCCTGACCCTTATTTTCCTGTGAATTCGATGGCGCCCTCGGGCAGCAGGTAGAGCACGTAGGCGTCGCCCCCGGTCACTGTCGGGTGGTGGTCCGACCCGGGCGGATAGACGTACCAGCCCGGTGCGAAATCGTCGAACTTCGGCTGTCCTTCCAAGGGGATAACCGCCCCGATTTCGCCGGTGGTGTGGACGTGATGCGGGCCTTTGACGTCCTTCATGCGCACCACGTCGACCGAGAAGCTGCCGGCGGCCCCGCCGGGCTTGATCGGGCGGCCGAACTTGATCCCGCCCGCCTCGCGGCTCATCAGCCAGCCGTCGCGTTCGCCCTCGGCGCAAAGCTCGGAAAGCCGTTTGAATTCAGCGCTGTCGGTCGGGTATTCGCGGTTCAGGAACGCCGCCATCTCGTCGTCCAGCGGGACACCTTCGAGACGGGCGGCGATCCCGCCCACAAGCATGGAAAACTCTTCTGCGGACATGGCTCCCTCCCGTGGCTGCGTCGCGAGTCGTTTGTGCAGTATCTTGCACAATGATGCACGCAGATCAACAGTCTCCGCGACCTGATGCACTTTATTGCATATCACACCGCGTACACCGCGTGTGCACAACCTGTACATACGCGTGTGCATACGAAGGGCGTGAGCGAATGCCTCAGGCGGCGGTCATCTCGGCGAGGTCGGCCTCGGTCCGCGCCGATTGGCGGGCGACGAGAGCGGCGACGCGGCGGATGCGTTCCGGGTCCGGGTGGTGGTCGGCGTTCGCCGCCATCTGTGCCCAGAGCGCCTGTTCCAGCACCCGCGAAGTCAGCCGGATGAAGGGTGTCGCGATCTGGCCCGGATCGACGCCGGTCTCCAGATGCGCCCGCGCGGCCTCCCAGGCCGTCAGCGCACGGTCGAGCGCGGGGCCGCCGTCGATGCCCTTCACGTAGTCGACGAAGGCGTTCATCGCCGCGCCGTTCTCCAGCCGCAGGAGGCGTGCGGCGACACCCATCGCGTGAATGCCTGAAGCGCCCTCGTAGATCGCGGCGATGCGCAGGTCGCGGTAGGTCTGTTCGATACGGTATTCCGACAGGTAGCCGTAGCCGCCGAGCACCTGCATCCCGGTCTCGGCGGCGCGCAGGCCCTGCTCGGAGGCATACCACTTGATGATATGGGTCAGGAGTTCGAGAAGCCACGGGTTGTCGCCTGACTCCAGCGTGACGAGCGCGAGGTGGGTCATGGCGCGCGCACCCATGGCGATCGCGTCGATCTCGTCGAGCATCCGGCGCACGTCACCGTGCTGGTCGATGGTCACCGGGCCGTCCGGCCCTTTGCCCTGCACGCGCTCGGCGGCATAGGAAGACGCAATGTCATAGGCGCGGGAGGAGTGCGCGACGCCTTGGAGCGCCACGTCGACGCGAGCATGGTTCATGATTTCGAACATCGCCTTGAGCCCCTGCCCTTCGGCGCCGATCAGTTCCGCCTCGGCCCCGTCGAACGCGAGCTGGCAGGTGGGTTGCAGATGCAGGCCCATCTTCTCCTCGATCCGGGTGACGGCAACCGCGTTGCGCGAGCCGTCGGCCCGGTCGGAGAGACAGGCGAAAAGCGAGAGGCCCTTCACGCCGCTGTCCATCTCGCCGGTCCGCGCGAGGACCATGTGGAGCACGCCTTTGGACATGTCCTGATCGCCGCCGGAGATGAAGATCTTCTCGCCGGTGATACGCCAGATGTCGCCGTCCTGCACCGCGCGGCACCGGATGCGCCCGAGGTCGGAGCCTGCGCCGGGTTCGGTGAGCGCCATCGTGCCGAGGTAGTCGCCGGAGGCCAGGAGCGGCAGGTATTTGGCCTTCTGCTCTTCGGTGCCGAAGTGCTGGAACACCCGGTTGTGGCCGACCGCGAGCGAGACGAGCATCTGGAAGGCGTGGTTCGCCCCCATCAGGAGTTCGTGGACCACGCCCCCCGTAACCCCGTCGACACCCATGCCGCCGTGTTCCTCGGGTAGCATGAGGCCGGGCCAGCCGCCGTCGACATACTGCGCGAACATCGCCTTCACCGCGTCGGGCAGAACCACGCGGCCATCGACCAGCTTGGCCCCGATCCTGTCCCCGATCTCATCCGTCGGCGCGATCACCTCTTCCGCGAAGGCCGCGAAATGCTGCGCGATCTCACGCGACATTTCGGGGTCGTAGTCTTCGACCCGGTCGGCCCCGACCACGTGGTTCAGGATGAAGAAGATGTCGTCGAGCGGGGCGGCGAAGGGTTTCATGGCGGGCCTCAGATGGTAATCGTCGCGGGGTCGTTGTCGTCGTAGAGGCGGTCGAGCAACGCCTTGCGGCGGTCGAGCACCTTGCGGTAGTTCAGGTTGCCCTTGGCGGTCATTTCGCCCTCGCCCATGTTGGGCGGTTCTTCCAGCACGATGGCGCGGCCGATGCGCGACGACGAGCCGGAGACCTCTCCCGCCCGGACGGCGAGACGACGGCGAATGTCAGATTGCAGCGCCGCGTTGATGAGCGCGCCGCTGTCTGAATCGAACGAGTATCCCTCTTTTTCCAGCTCCGCGACGTTCGGAAATACCATTATTCCGATCTCGTTCTTGTCGGCACCCGTGATGACGATGTCCTGCGCGAGCGGCCCGATACAGGCGAGCATGTCGAGCCGAAGCTGGCCCGCGCGCACCCATGTTCCCGTGAGAAGTTTGAAGTCCTCGGAGATGCGGCCGTCGAATTGCAGGCCCAGTTCGTAGTTGTCGGGGCTCACGAATTTCATCGCGTCACCGGTGAGGAAGAAGCCCTCATCGTCGAACGCCTCGGCGGTCTTTTCCGGGTTGTCGAGATAGCCGGTGAAGATCGAGGGGCCTTTCACCCGGACCTCGCAGCGCATGTCATCGTCGGGGATGAGCTTCACCTCGACGCCCGGAAGCGGCACGCCGACGATGCCGGAACGGTCGGTCGGTTCGTGTTGCAGAAGCGCGGCGGGCGCGGTTTCGGTGAGGCCCCAGGACGAGTTCATCAGCGGCAGGTCGCCCCGCACTTCTTGCGCCGCATCCTCGATCCCCTTCCAGACGTCCTGCGGCAACGAGGCGCCGGCGTAGAAGATCATGTCGAGTTCTGCGAAGTAGCTCTGCTTGAGCGCTTCGTCGGTCTGCATCGCCTTGACCAGTCCCGCGAAGCCCACGGGCACATTGAAGCTGATGGTCGGCGAAACGAGTTTCAGGTTCTCGACCGTGCGCGAGATCAGCGCGGGCGTCGGTTTGCCATCGTCGACATAGAGCGTGCCGCCGTTGGCCAGCATCATGTTGAAATTGTGCGAGCCGCCGAAGACGTGGTTCCACGGCAGCCAGTCGACCAGCACGGGCGGGCGCGCCGTGAGGAAGGGGAGCGCCTGGGCGATCTGCGTCTGGTTCGTACACATCATCCGGTTGGTGGTCGGCACACCCTTTGGCGCCGAGGTGGAACCGGACGTGAGAAGGATCTTGCCGACGGTATCGGGCCCGGTGGCGGCAAAGGCGGCATCCACATCGGCGCTCGCGTCACCTTTGACGAGATCGGCGAAGGGCGTGACCTTGTCGTTCCGGCCGGGGTTGGAGGCGACCACTTCGATGTCGTCGAAGATGTCGAGCGCCAGCGCCTCGGCATACTGGTCCGCGTCCACCGTGTAGGCCATGCGCGGTTTGGTCATTTCGACCGCGTGACGCAGGCGGCCGTGGGCGCCGTGAATCAGCGCGTATTGCTCGGCCACGGGCACGATCGGGACGCCGACATATTGCCCCGCGAGGGCGAGGAGGCCGTGGTCGACGCCGTTGCCGGAGATCACGATGACCGGGGTATCGGCGGTCAGACCGCGGGCGAGCAGGCTGGCGGCGATTCCGCGGACCTGCTCGAGCGCGTCTGCGTAGCTCACCTCGCGCCAGCCCGCGCCGTAGCGTTCGGCGAGGAAGGTGCGATCCGGCGCTTCGGCCGCCCAGTGGTGCAGCCAGTCCCCCGTCCGGTCCACGACAGGGCCCAGCGGGTCGGCGGCCCGGTAGATCATCGTGCCGTCGTCACGGGTTTCGACGGTAGTGGCGTGAGCTTTGTATTTCGACATGGGTCAGCTCCTCTCTGTCCCTGTGGATTCGATCTTGCCGAGCAGCGTGCGCAACCTGGCCTTGTCGGCATCGCTGAGCCCGGCATAAAGCGCGCGTTCGTGGGCCTGCACCGCCTCGGTCGCCTGGGCCAGCAGGCGGGCGCCCGCCGTGGTCAGCCGCAGCGCGTAGGTGCGCCGGTCGGACGGCACCCGGTCGCGCGAGATGAGGTCGCGCTTGGTCAGTTCCTCTGTCACGGCGACGAGGTTGGGCCGCTCCACCGCGAGGGCGGAGGCGAGCTGTGCCTGGCTCAGACCGGGGTTGTCGCCGATGACGGTGAGCGCGGAGAAGGTGATCATCCGCAGCCCGAGCGGCTCCAGCGTCGCGGCGAGGTCGGCGTGGATGACGTTCCACGCGCGGCGCAGGTTGAAGCCGAGGAACGGGCGCAGCGCCGCGTCCGTCACCGTGTTCGCCGTGTCAGTGTCCTCCCTCACTGCCATGGCGTTACTTGAAGCTCGGATCGCGTTTCTGAAGGAAGGCCTGCAACCCTTCGACCGCGTGCGGGCTGGTCTGGGTGAGGGCTGCGCAGAGGCTTTCGGTAAAGAGCCCGTCGGCCTTGGACATGTCCTCGATCCGCGACAGGGCCTGGATCATCACGTAGTTGGACAGGGGCGCGTTGTCCGCGATCTTGCGGGCGAGGTCCTGGGCCATGGCGAGCGCCTCGCCCTCCCCCACCACGTAGTGGGCGAGGCCCAGCGCCTTGCCTTCGTCCGCGCCGTACTTGCGCCCCGTGAGCATCATCTCGATCATCCGGTCGGCCCCGAGGATGCGGCCGACACGAACGCTGGCCCCGCCGCCCACGAAGATACCGCGCCGCCCCTCGGGCAGCTGGAAGATGGTGGACGGTTCCGCGATGCGCACATGGGTCGAGGTGGCGAGTTCGAGACCACCGCCGATCACCGCGCCAAACATGGCCGAGACCACCGGCAGGCCGCCATACTGGATCTTGTCCATGATCGCGTGCCAGCCGCGCGAATGGCGCATGGTCCCTTCGGCGTCGCGCTGCTCGTGTTCGGCGAGGTCGAGACCGGAGCAATAATGCCCTTCCGTCCCCGTGAGCACCACGACCTTCACCCCCGCGGGCGGGTTCGAAAAAAAGTCGTCCAGCGCCGCGAGGAGTTTGTCCGACATCGCGTTGCGCTTGTCCGGACGGTTCATGATGAGTGTCGCGACGCCGTCATCCGACAGGTCGATCTTCACGATATCTTCGGCCAATTCTACCTCCCGCGCGTAATCGTTATGAGTTGTATCTATCTTGGCGTGGCGGCGCAATGGACTTGCGCCGCCGGTGTTTCGGTCAGGTGATCAGGAACAGGGTGATCGCCGGGAACGCGACCAGGAGGGCCACCCGGATCAGGTCGGAGGTGATGAAGAACATCACGGCCTTGTATGTCTCGACGATCGGGGTCTGCCGGTCCATCGCGTTGATGATGAACAGGATCATTCCCACCGGCGGAGTGATGAGGCCGGTCTCGACCACGATCAGGACGAGGATGCCGAACCAGATCGCGGTGTACTCGAGCCCAATGGCATTCGCCCGAAGTTCGGTCAGGCGCACGCCCAGTTCACCCGACAGCTGACGGGGGACTTCCTGGCCTGCCGCCATCAGCGCGTTGATCTGGTCCATGACGTCCTGCGCCACCCCCTCGGCGGCCCCGGACGCGATGGCGTCGCGGATCATGTCGTGCTGCATCGTGACGAAGTCGACCATGCCGAAGTCCAGGACCGAGATGATCGGGTAGAAGATCGGGATGGTGAGCAGGATCATGGACAGCGAGTCCATGAGACAGCCCAGGAGCAGGTAGAACACGAGGATGATGATGAGCACGGTGTAGGGCGAGTAACCCTGTTCCGCCACCCAGCTCGCCGCGGTCTGCGGCACCTGGCTCACGGCGAGGAAGCCGTTGTAGAACGCGGCGCCCAGAACGATGAAGAAGATCATCGCGGTGGAACGGGCGGTCGCGGTGAACGAGCCCAGAAGCGAGGACCACGTCAGCCCGCCGTTGAACAGCGCGATGATCCCTGTGCCCAGTGCGCCGACCGCCGCACCCTCGGTGGGAGTGAAGAGGCCGCCGTAGATGCCGCCGACCACGAGGCCGAAGACCAGCAGGACGGGCCAGACGTTGAACACGGCGCGGAAGCGCTCGGACATGGGAACCGGCGGGCGCACGCCCGCGGATTTCGGAAACAGCCGCACGTAGATCGAGATCATGATGATGTAACCGATCGCCGCGAGGATGCCGGGCACGATGGCCGCGGCGAACAGCTTGGCGATGTTCTGCTCGGCGAGGATCGCGTAGATCACGAGCACGACCGACGGCGGGATCAGGATGCCCAGCGTGCCGCCCGCGGCGAGCGTCGCGGTCGAGAAGCCGCCGGAATAGCCGTAACGCTTGAGCTCGGGCAGGGCCACGCGGCCCATCGTGGCGGCGGTCGCGAGCGAGGAGCCGCAGATCGCGCCGAAGCCTGCGCAGGCGCCGATGGCCGCCATGGCGACCCCGCCCTTGCGGTGGCCCAGCCAGCTTTCAGCCGCCTTGAAGAGCGACTGGCTCATCCCGCCCAGCGTCGCGAAATGGCCCATGAGCAGGAACATCGGCACGATGGAGAGCGAATAGGACGAGAAGGTCGTGAATGTCTCGGTCTTGAGCCGGGCGAGCGCGATGTCGAAGCCGCCGTTGATGATGCCGAGACCCGCGAAGCCCGCGAGGAACATGGCGAGGCCGATGGGCACGCGCAGGAAGATCAGGAGGAGCAGCGCCGGGAAGGACCACAGGCCGATCTCGATATTGGTCATGTTTCGCCCCCCTCGACGGCGATTGTGCGGCCGGTCACGGCCTCGGTCACGCGGACGATGGCATGCCAGACCCCCACGATCGCGCCGATCACGGCGGCGACGAAGGAGATGGCGTAGCCCCACCAGACCGGGAATTGCAAAAGCAGCGTCGTCTGGCCGGAGCGATACTTGCTCTCGAGCCCGCCGAAGAGCTGGATGGCGATGATGACGAGCACCACCGCGAAGACCACGTCGATCACTGCGACGAGCCAGCGGTGGGCATTGTCGCCCAGCGTGTTGGTGAAGATGTCCACCGTCGCATGGGCGCCCGTCATGTGCGCATAGGGCAGGAAGGCGAAGATGCAGAAGGCCATGCCGGCCTCGACGATCTCGTAATCCCCCGTCACGGCGCCCAAGCCGAGCTCGCGGCCCGTGATCGACACGACGACGATCAGGATGAGAAGGCTCAGGACGATACCGCCGACGATCGCGAGGGCTTTCGACAGGCCAAGGAAGAAGCTGTTCATGGAATCCCCCGTTTCAGGTCCGGGTCAGACGAAAAGACGCGCGGCGGGTGGTCCCGCCGCGCGCACGTTGGCTTACTTGGCGCCGTAGGTGTCGATGTTGGCCATGTCCTCGCCGCACTGATCCATCAGCGTGCGGGCCTGTTCGACCAGCGCTTCGCCGTTCTCCATCGAAGAGGTCCAGTCGGCATAGATCGGGTTCACGATCTCGTCCCAGGCCTGTGCGTCTTCTTCGGACACGGTGATGATATTGTTGCCGAGGTCGACGGCGACCTGGCGGGCCGGGCCGTCGGCATCCGCCTGCGTGCCGCCGGCGAAAACCGAGAACTCGAGGCCCGAGTTGGCGTCGATCACGGCCTTGTTCTCATCCGAAAGCCCCTCGTAGACCTCTTTGTTCATCGCGAGGACGAAGGTGAGGTTGTAGAGCGCGGCGCCCTCGAACTCGGTGTGGTTGGTCACGAGCTCCGGCACCTTGAGGGCGTAGGTCACTTCCCACGGAATGGTCGTGCCGTCGATCACGCCCTTGGAGAGCGCTTCGGACACGGCCGGCACGGGCATCCCGACCGGCTCGGCGCCCACGCGCGTGAGCAGGTCGTTCACGAGGCGCGAGCCGCCGCGGATCTTCATCCCTTCGAGGTCGGAGGGGACCGTCACCGGCTCGGCGGTGTGGAACATGCCGGGGCCGTGCACCCAGGTGCCGACGATCTTCACGTCCGAAAACTCGCCGTCCTCCATGTGCTCGTCGAACATCTTCCAGTAGGCGCAGGAGGCTTCACGCGCGTCTTCCACCATGAACGGAAGCTCGAACACCTCGGTCGTCGGGAAGCGGCCCGGCGTGTAGCCGACCACGGTCCAGACCACATCGGCGATCCCGTCGATCACCTGGTCGATGAGCTCGGGCGGGGTGCCGCCCAGCGCCATCGAGGCGTAACGCTCGACCTTGATGCGGCCCTCGGAATCCTTCTCGACATTGTCGGCCCAGACGTCGAGCACATCCTTCGGCACGTTGGCCTGCGCCGGCAGGAACTGGTGCAGTTTCAGCGTGACTTCCTGGGCCGCGGCCGCACCGGCCACGAGGGCCGACAGCGCGACGCCGGTCGCAAGTGTCTTGAGCAGTTTACCTTGGGTCATTGATTCTCCTCCCATTGACCTTGGATGTGGCATTATAGTGCCACTATCGCGGATTGCATGACATATATTGCCACCAAACGCCACCCCGAACCGCTTTTCTTCGTGGTTTGGGACGCTGCGCTCGGCTGCGTGTCGGATAGATAGATATACGACATATCCATTTCAGGCAACAGGCGTGACGCGGGCGGCTCTGTTTCGATGCATTTCCAACGGTTGAGCGATTTGGGGGCGCGGATCAAGTCACTTTTTTCGACTCACCGGTTGGTGAATCATTTTGGGTGGCCCCGGATATCGTCTTCACCTTGGCAACAATCCCGCCCCGAGCGAATAATCGGCTGCATGATTGAAACAAAAAGGGTTGGAAAACAGCGTGTTAATTGACTCGTGTCGCGTTATCCGGCACCAACATGGGTGGGGGCACTGGTTGCGCAAGGGGACCTGCTGCCATGTTCAATTACGATCCGGCCTCTTATCGGGCCGACCTCGCACGCGATGGCTACGTGCATCTCAAGGGACTGCTGACGGACGATTTCGTGGCGGGGCTGCAAGACGTGTTCGACACCGCGCTCGGCGGGGGCGACAGTGAAAGCGCCGAGTGGCGCATCACCGGAAAGAAGCGCCAATTCGTCTTCGACTTCCCCTCGGACGAGGCGGCGGAGACCTTCCGCGCAGGGATGGCCGCCCTCACGGACATTGCGCCGGGCGATTTCACGATCTCCGAGCGGCATATCAAGCTCTACGAACCGGAAGCGGACCCCTACCCCGCCCCGCACAAGGACCGGTCGGCCTCGTTCTATTCCATCGGCCTGCCGATCCGGCTCTCCGACGGCTCATCGGTCTGCGTCTTTCCCGAGCTCGACCCCGGCCCGAACACCGAAGAGCGCGCCGTCTTCCTCGAACCCGCCGAGGGCCAGTCGCCCGCCGATCTCTATGCCGCGCCCGAGGCCCGTATTCTGAACGAAGTCGTCGGGGACGTGATCGTGTTCTTGGGCTCCGGCCTTTATCATGAGCGCATGAAGGCCGCCGGAACCGCCGTCCTCTACATCAAGGTGAACGGCGAAGGCCACGACCCTCTGGGCGAGAACATCTACGCCCGCGATGCCGCGCACGCCTGAGCCGGACAGTCCCGTGACGATGCAGGTGGATATCATCCGGCCGCGCGAGATCGATGCGACGATCGAGGCGGCGTGGCGCGGGTTCCAGGCGGCGGACCCCGACCTTAGCAGCCCCTTCTTCACACCCGATTTCGCCCGGATCGTGGGCGAGGTGCGCGACGACACGCGGGTGGCCGTCATGAGCAAAGGCGGCGAGATCACCGCGCTCTTCGCATACCAGCATCAGCGGTTCGGGCGCCTTGCGCCGCTCGCGGGCCAGATCTCGGACTACCACGGCTTCCTCGCCCGCCCTGACACGAAAGTGGACATCGGGTCCATTCTGCGAGCCGCGGGCGCGCAGGTTTACGACTACAACCATGCGCCGCAGTCGCAGCAAAGCTTTGCCGCCCACGCGTTCCGCGAAACGAGCTCGCCACTCGTCGACCTTTCCAACGGGTTCCAGCATTGGTTCGACAAGAAGAATGAAGAGACCCGCGCCGTGCGCGATCTCGGCCGAAAGGCGCGCAAGCTCGCCCGCGAGAACGGGGAGTTGAGGCTGGTCGCCAACGACCTGTCCGACGAGGCCTGGGCACAGTTCATGGACTGGAAGCGGGAGTCGCTGGCGGCGCAGGGAGCCACGTTCATCCTCGACGTGGACTGGGCTCGTGAGATCGCCCGGGCGGTCCGCGAAACGGACACGCCGGGCTTCGGCGGGATGACATCGTCGCTCTATGCGGGCGACACGCTCGTCGCCGTGCATTTCGGCATGCGAACGGACAAGACCCTGCACTGGTGGTTCCCGGCCTACAGTGCCGCGCACCGCAATGTGTCGCCCGGCCTCGTCCAGATCGTCGAGGTGCTCCGGACGATCGCCGATATGGGCATGACCGAACTCGACTTCGGCCGCGGCGACCAGCGCTACAAGTGCGACCTGATGAACGGCGAGCGGCGGCTGGTCGAGGGGTCGCTGGAACGCCCGATGAGTCTGCTGGGCGCGCCGAGACGGATTCGTAAGGGGCTCCAGACCATGCTCGCGCACCTGCCCGGCCCCGCCGTGCCGGAGTTCACCCGGCGCGCCGGCGACCGAATCCTTTGCGCAGGCCGTATTTCGTGACCTGAGCGTTGCGGCCACATGTTCATTGAAACGCATTGATGCGGACTGTTTCGAATACGGCAACATACTGACAAATCTGGATTTTTACCTTCGGCTTGGGGCGCCTCGATGGTAAGGTAAACCACCACACCAAGGGGATCAGGAACATGGACTTCCACGACACGGGAACCGCCGGTCGCGCGGGCAATGGCAAACTGCCCGACAGACTTCTCGGACGCGCGCCGGCCAATCCGCAGCCCAAGTCAGCCGACATTTCGCCCGGCCCCGGCTTCATGGTGCGGCGAAGCTTCGAGCGGCCCGACGCGCAGGTCGTCGCGGGGTTCGCTCGTTTCGAGAGCACCGATATTTCCGACAGTCTCAACCGGCTCTACGCCATGGGCCCTGGCATCCATAACGTCGTGAACGACGCCCCCCTGTGCGGCCCCGTCTGCACGGTGAAGGTCTATCCCGGCGACAACCTGATGGTGCACAAGATCCTCGACATTGCGCGCCCCGGCGACGTGGTGGTCGTGGACGGGTCCGGCAGCATGAACGCCGCGCTGATCGGCGATCTCGTGGCGAACAAAGCACGCCATCGCGGCATCCAGGGATTCATCATCGACGGGCTGGTGCGAGACCTGCCCGGCCTGCGCGAATGCGGCCTGCCGATCTATGCGCGCGGCGTGACGCCGTTCGGCCCGCTCCATCGCGGCCCCGGCGAGATCAACTATCCGGTCGCCTGCGGCGGCATCGTGGTCAACCCGGGCGACGTGGTGCGCGCCGACCTCTCCGGTGTGGCGGTGGTCCCGCGCGACTGGGCACCCGAGATCCTCAAACGGCTGCAGGCCGGGGAAGACAAGCTCGCTACCTATACCGCGGACGTGAAACGCGGCGCGTTCTCGAACGCCTGGGTGGACGATCAACTGGAAGCTGCAGGCTGCATTTTCGATGACTAGGACGGCATCTCCCGCAATCGGACGGTGGGGCGCCCTGCCCGACCTGGACCGGCTCAGCCATGCGGCGAAGCTGCATCGCCTGCCCGACGCGCTGAACGTGGTGAAGCGGCGGCGGCTGGCCCCTGTACGTGCGCGGTTCTACCGCGAGATGTGGACGGCGACGGCCCGCGACATCGGGGCATCCTGCACGCCGGTCGGCGGGGGGCTCACCCGGATCGACCGGGACGGCTACGTGACCTTCGTGCGCGGCTCCGACCTGATGCTCGACAGCGCGGTGACGCTCGCCATGATCGGAGACCGGGAGGTGAGCTTCGGGCTGATCGCCGGGCACGGCATCCGCACCCCCGCCTACCGCGTGATCCACAGGCGCGCCGGCCCGGCAGCAGATCGGTTCCTCGCGGAGACCGGCGCGGTGGTGGTGAAGCCCCTGCGCGGCACGGGCGGCGGGCGCGGCGTGACCACCGGGGTGAACGATGCGGCGAAACTCTCGCGCGCCATGCGACGTGCGGCGCGGTTCGGCCGCGACCTCGTGCTGGAGGAACAGGTGCCGGGCGACTATTACCGCCTGACCTTCCTCGACGGCGACATGATCGACGCGGTGCGCCGCGACCCGCCCGCGCTCATCGGCACGGGGGATCACACGATCCGTCAGCTCGTCGCGCGCGAGAATGGCGTGCGGCTGCGCGGCCGCGTGCCCACGGCGCTGAGCCCGCTGCTGATCGACGCAGACATGGTGAACCGGCTGACGGAGGACGGGCGCCGCCTGTCGGACGTGCCGGCGCGGGGCGAGAGGGTCGTGGTCAAGCGTGCGGTGAACGAGAACGCGGCGGCGCAGAACCGGTCGGTTCTGGCGCAGGTGCCGGAGGCGACCGCAGCCCGTCTGGGCCAGCTCGCCCTGGACCTCGGCCTGCGTTTCGCGGGCATCGACATGATGACGCCCGACCTCTCCGCACCGCTCGGCCCCGACGGCCCGGTGGTGATCGAGATCAACGGCAACCCCGGCCTTCATCATCACCTGCTCGTCGCCAATCGAGGAAAGGCGCCGGACGTGCCACGGATCGTGCTGGAGCACCTTTTCAACAACCGCGCGGGCGTCGTGCGGCCGTGAAGCAGCGCGCCGTCACCGCCGCGCTCGACACCAGCTGCCCCGTGCTGCTGCTCGGGGGCGAGGCCAACACGCTCGAGGTCGCGCGCCATTTCGGGCAGGCGGGGATCGAGGTGCATATCTCCGGCGGCGCCGGCACATGGGGCATGGCGAGCCGGTACTGCCACTGGACCCACGAAATCCCTCATGGCGTGAAGTCGCACGACGCCTGGCGCGCGCTTCTCTTGTCGGACGATCGGCAGCACGACGGTCACGTCCTGTTCGCGATGTGCGACGATGCGATCGACTTCGTGCTGGAAAACGAGCGGGCCCTGCGCGCGCGCTACCGGCTGGAAAAGTTCGACGGCGACTTGCGGCGGGCGATGCTCGACAAGCAGCGCACGCTGGAACTCGCGCGCGAGGTGGGCGTTCCCGCCCCTGCCTTCTGGCCGGTCGAAACGGCGGCGGACATCGCGGCGCTGGAGGGCAAGCTGTCCTTCCCCGTGATGGTGAAGCCGATCCACTCGCACCGGTTCAACCATGTCTTCGGGCGCAAGCTCTTCATCATCGAGGACTCGTTCGACGAGCTCACCGAGAAGGCGGGCGACGCGCTGGACGCCGGGGTTGAAATCCAGATCGTCGAGATGATCCCGGGACCCGACAGCCTCCTGTCCAGCTATTACACCTATATCGACGACGACGGCCTGCCCCTCTTTCATTTCACGAAACGGGTGGAGCGCCGGTTCCCGGTCAATTCCGGCGGCGCGGTCTATCACGAGACGGTCTGGCTGCCGGAAACCGCCGAGATGGGCCTGCGCTACCTGCGCGGAATCGGCTGGCGCGGGCTCGCCAATATCGAGTTCAAGCGGGACACGCGCGACGGCAAACTCAAGATCATCGAGGTGAACGCGCGCTTCACCGCCGCGCACCGTCTGCTGGTCCGCAGCGGTGCGCCCATCGACCTCGTTGCCTATTGCGACCTGACCGGGCAACCTGCGCCCGTGTTCACGAGCTATGCGCAACATATGTACCTGTGGCAGCCGGTCCGCGATTTCCGGGCGTTCCTCGCCTTGCGCAAGCGCGGCGAGCTGACCCTGGCCGGATGGCTCGCCAGCCTGCCGGTGCGCCGCAGCATGAACCCGATCTTCAGCCTGTCGGACCCGAAGCCGGGGCTGGCGCGGCTGGGCCATTCGCTCGCCCGGCAATGGGCGATCCGGGTGCGCCGTGACTGACACGATCCGGGTCGACGCGGCGGCGCTGACCACCTTCGGCGAGGCGGTGATGACACACGCGGGCGTGGACGCGGCGCAGGCCGCGAGCGTCACCGGGAACCTCGTCTGGAACGACGCGGCGGGGCGGCACAACCACGGGTTCGAACGGCTCCCCGTCCTGCTCGACCGCGTGGCATCGGGGGCGATCCGGTGCCCGGCGGAGGTCACGGTGCGCGAGGTCGGTCCCGCGCTCGCCTATCTGGACGCGGGCGGCGGGTTCGGACAACACGCCGGGACGCGGGCCGTGGACCTCGCCAGCGACATGGCGGCGGCGGGCGGGATCGGCGTGGTCGGCGTGGCGGGGAGCAACTTCTACGGCACGGGCGCGGCCTTCGTCGCGCGGGCCACGGGGCGGGGCATGATCGCTTTCGCGCTCTCCAACTCCTACGCCAAGGTGGCGGCGCATGGCGGGCGCGCGCCGGTGCTGGGCACGAACCCCTTCACCTTCGGGGCGCCCCGCGCGGGTGGCGACCTGATCGTGGATTTCTCCACCGCCGCGCTGGCCGGATCGACCCTGCGGGCGTCGCGGGAGGCGGGACAACCGCTCCCCGAAGGCCTCGCCATCGACGAAAACGGCCAGCCGGTGACCGACCCGGCCCGCGCGGCGGGCGCGACGCTCCTGCCGGACGCGGGCGCCAAGGGCTTCGGCCTCGCGCTGATGGTGGAGGTGCTGGCGGGCGTGCTCACGGGCGCGGCCATCGGCACCGAGGTCGGCTCGCTCTACGCCGAGACGGACAGGCCTGCGGGTAACGGGCATTTCTTCCTCGTCCTCGACCCCGAGCGCCGGTTGCCAGGCGGCGGCTTCGCCGCACGGATGGACGCACTGGCGGAGATGGTCGCGGCCTCGGCCCCGGACGCCGTCGTGCGACTGCCCGGTGCCGCGCGGGCAACGGCGCTGGCCGAGAGCGCGGAGGCCGGCGTGGCCCTCACTGCCGCGACATGGGCCGGGATGGAGCGGCTGGGTGCGCAGCATGGTGTCCCACTCCCCGCGCGCAGGCCATAATGCTGCCAGTTTCGCCCATTACCGCTGCGACCGGGCAGAAACGACACCAGACCGCATGACACTGAACATCTGCGTCATACTCGCCGACGACCGGCCCGCCGGGCCGGGAGAGCGCCGGTTCCTCGCCGCTCTGGCGCAGGACGCGCGTCTGTTGGTTGTGGGCGTGTTCGCCGCCCCGACAGCGGTCCGGCCCCTGCCCGGGGCGCTGCGTGGCGCCCTGAAGATCGAGGTGCGCGCCTTCCCGGCCCCCGACACGGCTCCCGGCCTGACGGCGCAACCCGGACCGATCCCGCCCGGCGGTCTGCCCGCCTGCGACGTGATCGTGGACTTCGCACACGCAACGCTGGACGCCACACCAGCACACGGCATCTGGCGGCTCTCCGCATTCTCGCCCGACGCCGCGATCACCGAGGCGCGGCTGCGGGCAGCCGTGACCGAGGTGATCCTGACGGTCGATGCGGTTCCGGCGGCACGTGCGGCCTATGACACCAAGTTCCTCGCCACCCGCAATGCGGCCTATGCGCGGGAGAAATCCGTGCAGCTTCTGCACCGGGAACTGGCACGGCTCGCCCAGACCGGCACCCGGCCCGCCCGGATCGCCCACCCGACCGGCCCCGTGCGGCCGCGCAACCGCCACCTGCCCGATTACATCGGCGCGGTCGGGCGCGAGCTTGCCATGCGGGCGTGGCGCAAGGTGCAGGTGAAGCGGGGCCAGCGGCCCGGCATGTTCTTCCTGCGCCTTGGTCACGGCACCCTCGCGGACCTGGACCCGGCGCGCGGCACGGACCTGATCCCCGATGGCAATACCTACTGGGCCGACCCGTTCCTGTTCGAGGACGGGGGCGAGACCTACCTCTTCTACGAGGATTTCGACTTCGCCACCGGGCGCGGGCACCTGTCGGTGGGCCGGATCGAGGGCGATGCGATGACGCCGCTTGGCCCCGTCATGGTCCAGCCGCATCACCTGTCCTATCCCTTTGTCTTCCGCTGGGGCGACGAGATCCTGATGATCCCCGAGACGCACCAGGCCGAGCGGATCGAGGTCTGGCGCGCGACCGGGTTCCCGCTGAAATGGGAGCTTGCCTCGACGGCGCTGGAGGGGGTGAAGGCGGTCGATACGGTGGTGTTCGAGCATGAGGGGGCCTGGTGGCTCCTCACCAACATCTGCCGCGACAGCTTCGGCGATTTCGGGACCGAGCTGCATCTCTACCGGATCGACGACCCGATGCTCGGGGGCGCGACGCCGCATCCGCTCAACCCCGTCGTGATCGACGCGACGTCCGCGCGCGGTGGCGGGCGGGTGTTCGAGCACGAGGGGCGGCTTCTGCGCGCGAGCCAGGACAATTCGCACGGGGTCTATGGCTATGGCCTGAACCTCATGGAGATCACCGCGCTGTCGGACACGGACTATGCCGAGCGGCGGTTGCGCCACCTGTCGCCCGACGCCCTGCCCGGTGTCATGGGCCTGCACCACATGGATGCGGCGGGCGGGCGCACGGTGATCGACCTGCGCCGCACATTCACCGGGCTGCACCGCTCAGGGCGTGGGAAGCACCAGCACGCGGCGGCGCAGGAACACCACCATCAGGGCGAGCCAGACGAGCGCCGCCTCGGTGATGGTGAGGCCGAGCCCGACCTCCATACCCAGTGACTCGCGCTGCCCGGTGGACAGCTTGATCGCTGCGTAGGTCATGGCGGTCAGCGCGGCGCCGGGCAGGAAGGTCGTCACGATCTCGATCACCCGGATCTTGAGCGCCCGCGCGATGGCGATGAGCGAGAGGGACCCGACCACGAGGCTCGCCCCGAGGTGGGAATAGGCGGCATGCTCCGGCCCGTAGCGCCCGACCGCGAAGAGCAGGACGACGAGCGTGATCGCCCCCGCCGAGCGGATCTTGAGCTGCCGCCCGCCTTTGCCGGTCGTGATCATCACCGGCTCCAGCAGGCCGGACAGGAAAGCGATGGACTTCGACACCGACAGGATCGCGACGATGGAGGCGGCCGCCAGCCATGTCTCGTCGAGGATCGTGACCACGAGCATCGGGGCCAGCAGCGACACGGCGCAGGCGATGGGCCACAGGAGCGCGGCGGCGAGCGACATGTTCTCGATCCACGCGCGTTTCATGGCCTGTGTCCCAAGCCCCTCCTTCTCGATCCTCGTGAAGCGGGACCAGGACAGGATGCCCAGCGGCTGCACCACGAGGTCGGTGGCGGTCATCGCGATGCGCGCGCCGCCCCGGTAGGCGCCGACCACGGCGGGCGACAGGAAGGCACCCAGGACGAGGTCGGCCCCGTAGTTGGACAGAAGCCCGACGCCGGTCGTGCCCCATAGCGAGGAGGTGGTGGAACGGGCGTCGCGCAGCGTGTCGCGCCGGAACTCCAACCGGGGCAGCGCGCGCACCATCGTGCCGGTGATGATGAGCCCCGTCAGGGTGGAGACATAGCGGGAGGCGACGAGCGCCTCGATGCCCCAACCACGGGCGAGGAGCACGGTGGCTGCGGCGAGGCCCAGCGCCTCGGACACGACGACATAGACGCTCGCGGTGCGCACGCGCGCCTCGCGCACCAGCTGCGCCTCCCACCACGCCGTCGGGACGACGACGAAGGGGAGCGGCGCGAGCGAGACGAGGGCGAGGCCGCTGATCGTGCCGGTCCCGCCGTGCAACAGGCCGACGGTGAAGATCACCAGCATGGCGATGGCGCCCACGCCCAGCTTGGCCCAGAACAGCGTCGAGCGGTCGCGTTCGAAATTCTGGGACCTCAGAAGCGCCTGGTAGAAGCCGGTGAAGACGAAGGTGGTGCCGATCACCGTGAGCGCCCAGGCAAAGGCATAGGTGCCGAAGCCCTCGAGGTCGAGGTAGCGCGACGCGATGGCGACGGCGAGGAACGAGATGACCTGACCGACGACGCGCGAGCCGACGCCGACCACGTAGGGCGGGAAGAACCGGGCTAGCATGGCCGCTCCCCCGCGATGTAGCGGATCGGCAACGATTGCAGGGCGCTTGCGCATGTCCCCGCATTTGCTACGTATCGCCGGGCGTCGCGCGCTATGCGTGGCACGTGACAGGACGAGCGCCGCGAACCATGACGACACCCACCCTCGCGATACGGGTCATCAGCCTGACCGAGAGCACGGAGCGCCGTGCGGCGGTCTCCGCGAACCTGTCCGGCGCGACGTTCGACTGGGCCTTTCACGACGCGCACCGGCCCGGGGACGACAGCGCCCTGATCCCGGACCCCGAGGGTCAGAAACGGCTGTTCGGACGCACCCTCACCCCCGGCGAGACCGCGTGTTACATGAGCCACGTTGCCGCCATCGAGACGTTCGAGGCGATGCCGGACCTCGACTGGCTGCTCGTCATGGAGGACGACGTCTGGATCGATCCGGAATTCCCCTATGCTGAGCTTGCCGAAGCGCTTCAGGCGCGCGGCATCGGCTATCTTCGCCTTTTCGCGCGGGAGTGGAAGCGAAGCCTGCCGCAGTTCCGGTTCGGTGAGCGGCAGATCCTCTACGTCACGTCCGACCCCTACGGCGCGCAGGGCTACCTGATCCGTCGCGACGCGGCGCGAGCGTTCCGGGCGCGGCTCACACATATCCAGCGGCCCATCGACGACGAGCTGGGACGGTTCTGGGAAAACGGGTTGGGCAACCACATGCTGTTCCCCTTTCCGCTGATCGAGCGTCACATGCCCTCGACGCTCAACACGGCGCGCGAGGATGCCAAGGCGGGCGGCGGGCCGGTCGCCTCGCTCAGGCTCGGCGTTCGGCTGCGAGACTTCGTCAACAAGCGCGCCTTTCTCGCCGCGCACCGCCTGCCGTTCCGGCCCGGCCGGATCAAGGCGCGCAAACGCTAGGTCGCTGTCAGTCACCCGTGGCCTCCGCCATGTTCACGGACATCCCGTTTTCACGCAGGACGCTCGCGATCCCGCGGCGGAAGTTGCCCTCGTCGAATTGCCGGGCGTGGGCGGTGAGCGCGGCGGGGTCGAGGTCGTCGTAGCCCCCCGCCTCGAACGCCTCGACGGCGGCCATCAGGCCCTCGGCGTCGGGTTGCTCGTAGAGAAGCCCTGTGCGCCCGTGGACCACGGTATCCAGCACGCCACCGCGCGCCATCGCGATCACGGGACGCCCGGCCGCCATCGCCTCCACGGGGACGAGGCCGAAGTCCTCTTCCCCCGGAAAGATCAGCGCCTTGCAGGCGGCCATGTAGGCCTTGAGCTTCTCGAAGGGCACGCGGCCCAGGAAGCGGATGTTTTCGTTCGCTTTCGCGGCCAGCGCCTTGGCGGTCTTGTCGGGCCCGCCGATGACGTAGAGCGGTTTGCCGAGCCGGTTGAACGCCTCGATCGCCACGTCCGGCCGCTTATATCCCGCAAGCTCGCCGGCCCAGAGGTAGAAGCCGCCGCGCTCCGCCGCTGTCACCGGCGCGAAATCCTCCACCGCGACCGGCGGATGCACGACGCGGGAGTCGCGACGCCAGTACTTGTTGATCCGCGCCTGGACATGGGTGGAGTTGGCCATGAAGGCATCGACCCGCGCCGCGCTCGTCACGTCCCACTTGCGCAGTTCATGGACCATTCGCGGCATCACCGCGCGTTTAAGGCGGCCCGCATCGGCGTGGTAGACGTGATACTGGTCCCACAGGTAGCGCATGGGCGAATGGGTGTAGCACAGGTGGAGCGCATCGGGCGCCGGGATCACGCCCTTGGCGGGTCCCGACTCGCTCGACAGGACGAGGTCGTAGCCGGAGAGGTCGATCTCCTCCAGCGCGCGCGGCATCCGGGTGAGGTAGTTCTGGTAGAACCGTGTCGCGAAGGGCAGCCGACCCACCGAGGTCAGGTGGACCGTCTTCGATCGGATCAGCTCGCTCACCTTCGACGGGTCGTAGGCGTGGGTGAAGATCTCGGCCTCGGGGAACATGCGCAGGAGCGCTTCGAGCACCTTCTCGCCGCCGCGCATGCCAACCAGCCAGTAATGGATGATAGCGACGCGCGGTCCGGAGTCGCCGACACGGCGCAGGGCGCGGGGCGCCGCGGGTTTTCGAGGGGCGCCGAGATCGGGAACCTGCCGGTCAAGCATATGCTGCATAGCTGCCTCCGTAGATTTTCTCGGCCGCTTTCGGATCGACTTGGTTGAGCACGACACCCACGGGGCGCAGCCCAACCTCGGCCAGCGCGTCGAGCCCGTCGCGCACCGCCGCGCGGCGTGTATCGTCCCAGCACACGACATAGACGATGCTCTCGGCCACGGCGCCGAGCACGAGCCCGTCTGCCACGTTCACCAGCGGCGGCGTGTCGATGATGACGAGGTCGAAGCAGCGCTTGAGTTCGGCCATCAGCGGACGCAGCCACACTTCTGACAGGTCGTCGGCGGCCTCCTGGCACGGCGTCTGGGCCGCGAGGTAGTGAACGCCGGTGTCACGGTCGAGGTGGATCGTCTCGGGCAGGTCGGCGGTTTCGAGGATGAAATCCGCGAAGTCGTATTCCTGCTGCCAGCCGAAGGTTTCGGCCATTCTCGAGCGGCGCAGATCCCCGTCCACGAGAATCACGGATTTCCCCGCGAGCGCGGCCATCTGGGCCAGTCCCATCGCGGTCGTCGACTTGCCCTCGCCCGGATGCGAGGAGGTGACCATGACCACCCGCGCCTCGTCGCCCTTGTCGCGCATGGCGAGCATGGTGCGCAGCTGGCGCAGCTTTTCGCCCAGCATCGTGTTCGAGTTGATGCGCAGGCCGCGCACCAGTTCGCGCAGGTTCGCCTGCGGCTGGAGCGGCAGGCTCGCCATGACCGAGAGGCCCGTCTCCGCCTCGACCTCGCGCCGGGTGCGGAAAGTAGAACGGGTCATTTCGAGAAACAGCGCCGCGACGATCCCGGCGGTGAGGCCGAGGACAAGGCCGAAGGCGGCGAGCAGCTTTGGCCGCGGCGCGGCGGGCACATCGGAATAGGTCGCGCGTTCGATCACGCGGGCCTCGGGGCGTTGCAGGTTCTCCTGCCCGCTGGCCGCGCTCAGGCGTTGCAGCAGCGCCTCGTAGTTCTCGCGCGCCGCCATCGCCTCGCGCTCCAGCTGGCGCAGGCCGATGTTGTTGGCGGACATGTCGTTGAGCTGATCCTCGAGCGACTGGATGCCGTCGGCGAGGGACTGTTCGCGCAGGCGGGCGACCTCGAGGTCGTTGCGGCGCAACTCGATGATCCGCTGCGCCTCCCGCTCGAGGTCGGCATCGACCTGCGCGATGTCCTGACGGATGCGCGCGCGCTGCGGGTGGTCGGGGCCGAAGGATTTGGCCCACTGGTCATCCTGCCGCTGGAGCGTCAGCTTGTCTTCGTTCAGCGTTTCCAGCAGCGGAGAGGTCACCGCCTTGGCCAGCGCCTCGGACCCCTGGGTTTCGAGCAGGCGCTTGAGTTGCTGATACTGCGCCTCGGCGGTCACGCGCTCGGAGCGGGCGACGACCAGTTGGCTCGTCAGGTTGCCGAGCTGCTGGGTCGAGGTTTCGTAAGTGCCGCCCTCGCGGTCGAGCGCAGCGGCGCGGTAGGCGGCGAGTTCCTCTTCCGCCCGGTTCACGGCAGCGCGGGCGTCGTTCACCTGGTCCTGGATCCACGAGGTCGCCTGCCGCGCGCTGTCACGGCGGTTCTCCACCATCAGCGCGATGTAGGTGTCGGCCACGCCGTTCGCGATCTCCTGCACGATGCCCGGCTCGCTCCCGGCGAACGAGATGACGAAGACGTAGCTCTGCGGTTCGCGGCCCACGGTAAGGTCCTTGCGGATCGCCCAGGTCAGGTCCTTGATCCGCTTGGACTCATCCACGTCGTAGAGCGGGCCACCCCAGAAATGCGTCTCGAGCCGTTCGATCCCGAGGTCGCGGATCAGCCGCTCGATCAGGATGTTGGAGCGCATGACCGAGATTTCCGACTGGATCACCGGGTCCGATAGGCTGAGGTTCGACACGACCTCGTCCGTCGACATCACGCGCACCTGGCGCGGGTCCAGCATCACCTTGGAGAAGGATTTGAACGTGGGCGGCAGGAGGCTCGTCACCACGTACATGAACAGCGCCAGCCCGACCGCGAGGCCCGCGATCAGCTTGTAGCGCCCGGCGATGGCGCCGAGAAGACCGCGCACGTCGACGCGGTCGATATCCTCGAACCGGGACGTCTTGCGCGCTTGTTGCGGCGTCTGCATGTCGAACGTGGTCACTTCGCTCTACTCCTCGACCTTCGCCGGCGATCCGTCTGCGATCTGCGTCGGGCGCACGTCTTCCCCTGCCCCGGCACGGTGCCGGCAGCGTGTCTCCGGAGCGGAGACGATGGCGCGACGTACCGGCAAAACCCGGTCACACCGCGCGCCGCGGTGAAGAGGTGGCAGAACAGACAATGGACCCCTAGCAAAAGGCCCCCCCAGTCCTCGCAAATATACGGGGTGCGGGGCGTCCACGCTACTGAATTGCGGAAAATTTTGGGAAATTCCTCAACGTGTTAACGCATTTTGGCCGCAATTCAATTCCGTATCGGAAACAATAATGAATGGGTGCGGAATTGGATTGAAAACGGCAACGACGCCGGTGGGGTTAACCTGCCTGTCGGTCCGATGATTCTATGTCCAGTGCCCGCGACAGGCCGGCAAGCAATCCGGCGAGCGCGAAGAAGAACACGCCCATGTCTGGCGTCGAGTGCGTGAGGACCGCGCCGCAGAGCATGGCGAGGCACCCGGCCTTGAGCGAGCGCACGGCGACGGCCCGCGGGTCGGACAGGGGCCGCGACGGGGCGAGGCCGAGGGAGGCCATGAAGGCCAGGAACAGGATCGTGCCCGGCACGCCGATGGAGGCAAGGCAGGCGATCACCCAGTTCGACGCGCGCACCGATCCCAGCCCGGCGCCGAGACCCCAGGTGTCCCAGGCGTTCTGCAGCGCCTGCGCGTTCCAGCCCATCCGCTCCTCCCCCGACTGGGAGTCGAGTTTGGTGAAGAGCGCCCGGTCGAGGAAATCCGTGACCGGCTGGAAATACTCGTAACTGGCGAAGACGATAACCGCCGCGACCCAGGCAGTAAGGATACCGCCCGCCGCCAGCATGAAGGCCCGGCGGCTCGTCTCGGGCCTGAGGTTGGTGAGGATCGCGTAGAGCCCGAACATCACGAGGAAAGCGACCAGCGCGACATAGGCCGAGGAGGAGGTCGAGCGCAGGATCGAGATCGTGGCGAGGACGAGCATCCAGCGCCCCAGCCGGTTGTCGGGCCGGAGCAGCCAGAATTGCATCCAGAAACCGAAGAGGCCCAAGGTGAAATAGCCGAAGCTCGATGCCTCGGGAAACCCGCCGATCATCCGCTTCATGCCCACCATCCGGTCGGTGATGTGCATCGCGTAGTTGGCGGAACGCAGCCAAGACATGAGATCGGTGAGCCCAAGGCTGAATGTCAGCACGTCGAGCCAGCCCAGCACGAAGTTGATCGCGGTGGCCACGGCGAGCGCGGTCAGCACCGGCTGCACCGTGGAGGTGCGGCGGAAGGTGGTGGCGAGTGCCGCGAAGGTGAGAAAGCCCAGCATCAGACGGAAAAGCTGCGTGATGTTGCCGGTCGTGGGCTGGAGCGGGAATTGCAGGATGCGCGTCATCCCCTCGATCCGCGCGATCAGGAAGACGCTCGTCTCGCCCGCGAAGAGGCGCGGGAAGAACATCGTGGCGATGAAGGACACCACCATCACCAGCGCGAACCAGAAGCCGGGGCCGAAAGGGCGGAACGTGCCCAGAAGGCTCCCGGCCGTTCCGCGCGTGAGCAGCACCATGCAGAAGATCGCCACGGCGGCGAGGTCGAGCACCCCGATGGTAGCCCCACCCAATGCGGGCAGGTTGAAGGCCGCCGCCGCCCCGAACGGGGCCAGCGCCATGAACGCCCAGAGGCCGCGATGGATGCCCAGACCCAGAAGCAGCAGGATCGACAGGACGGCGAGAGCTGTGGAGGGGACGAATTGCAAGGGCGGGCGGGTCCGTGACTGCTGCCCTGTCTTCCTGCACGAAACAGGCTGTGCTGTGAAGGGCGCTTGCGGCACCGGGGGCGCTCGGGCAGGCTTCGGGCCATGATACGCGCCGCCGTCATTGCCCTCGCCCTCGCCACCGCGCTGCCCGCGGGCGCGCAGGACCGCGTTGCCCCCCGCCTCGGGGCCGCGTCGAATTTCGGCCAGAGCTGGGATGCGGAGATGCTGGAGTCCGCGCAGGCGCTCGGCGTCACGGACCTGCGCGACGCGGTCTACTGGAACGACGTGGAGCGTGAGGGCGTCGACCGGTTCGACACGTTCCGCAGCACCTACCCCGCCCTCCTGCCCCCGCGCGGGATGGGGATGAGCGCGACCGTGAACAACGGTCATGCGGAATACGACGGCGGGGTCACGCCGCACACCGCCGAGGCCGTCGCCGGGTTCGCGGATTTCGCCGCGCGGCTGGTGACGGAATACCCCGCCATCGACGCGGTCGAGGTGGGCAACGAGATGAACAGCGCCACCTTCACCTCCGGTCCCATGCGCGAGGCCGACCTCGCGGGCAAGGCGCGCTACTACACCGCCCTCCTCGCGGCGACCGGGGCGGCGGTTGGCGCAGCCCGCCCTGAGGTGCGCATCCTCGGCGGCGCGGCCCATTCCATCCCGATCGCATGGTTCGAGGCCTTGTCCGAAGCCGGGGCGCCCGAGCACATGGATGCGGTCGTGGTTCATCCCTACACCACCCCGCCCGAGCAGTTCGGGCGGCAGGTCGCGCTCCTGCGCGCGGTGCCGGGGTTCGCACAGATGCCCATCGAAGTGACCGAGTTCGGGGACGAAGATGCCGAAACCGCCCCCGCGACGCTGGTGAAATACTACTGCCAGATGGCGCTTCACGGCGTGACGCGCGTGGTCTGGTATCCGCTCAATCCGCGGGGCGACGGGCTGGTGCCACTCATCGACGGCGAAAATGGCGTGACGCCGGTCGGGCGGGCCTATGCCCTGCTCGACACCCATGCGGCGGGGCGCGAGGTGCGCGACGCCTCACCGGATGCCTTCACCTATGGCTGCGCGTTCGGGACGGAGATGCTGGTACTCTGGGGCGCGCCGCGCGGCGTGGAGGTGGAGGCAGGACTTCGGGTGCTGGACCCGGACGGGGATGAGACGGACCGGCGCGCATTGTCGCGCGAGACGCCGCTCGTCATCCTCGGGGACGGTGCGGTCGTGGCACTGGGCGACACCGTGCGCCTCGGCCCGCAAAGGGTCATCGCGGACAGCTTCGACCAGTTCACCTACGGCCCGTCCGCGCCGGGCACGTTTCAGCCGGTCGCGGTGATCCGGGGGGAGGAGAGCGCCTTTGCCCTCCGGGGCGGACAGCAGACGAACGGGGTGCCGTGGACCCCTTACCTCGGCCATCCTTCTGACGGTCTTCTGCGCATGAACGCCGAGTTCCTGCTGCCGTCGGGCGGCGGAGAGAACGCAGCGGTGATCGTGCAGCGCTACACCGCCCCCGAGGATCTGCGCGCGCAGCTCCTGGTGACGCTGGAGCCGTCGCCGCGCAGCGCGGACGGGATCGAGGCCTGGGCCGAGATCAACGGGCGGGAGATCGGGCGCACCACGCTCACCGAGCGGGGTGAGTTCGTACTGGAGGACCTGATGCTCACGAAAGGCGCCCGGCTCGACGTGGCAGTAGCCCCTGGCGCGAGCGCGGACGGGGATACGACGCTCTACCGCGTCACGCTCTTGCGCGCGCCCTGATCGACCGGGATGCCGAGCGCGTCCAGCGTTCCGGCAAGCCCGTCGCGCGTCTCCGACAGCACCTTGGCATGGCGCACCGGGTCGATGCCCCTGGCGAGTGCGCGGGTGGCGTGCGCCACGACCTCCTGCGCCGTGACCGACCGGCCACCGGCGAAACTGTCGGACAGACCGACGGAGGCGAAGAAGCTCTCCACCTTGCGGTCCCAGCCGAGGCCCACGACGGGGCGCCCGTAGGCGTATCCGAGGATGTTGGCGTGGAGGCGGTGCGAGATCACGGCGCGGCAGGGCGCAACCGTCGCCACCAGTTCTTCCGGCGTGCCGGGCACGTCCGCCACTTCGATCCGCCCTGCCCCGATCGCCTCGTAGATGGCGGGCCGGGCCGCGAGGCTCGACAGCGCATCGGCGTCCTCTTCGGCCCCGTTGCAGAACAGCCGGACGGGCCCCACCGTGTCGGCCAGTTGAAGCGCGAGTGCCTCGTAAAAGTCCAGCGTTCCGCCGGCCACACCGCTGTCGGCATGGTAGCTCAGGAGGGCCGGCGCGGTGATGCCCAGCGCGATGCGGTCGTTCACAGCGACGGGTCCGAAGGTCTCGGCGGCGATGAGGCCCGGGTCGCGGGTCAGGCGCGGCGTGGGACAGCTCTCGTTCGCCTGCGCCACCCATGCGGAGAAGGAGTGGTCGTCGCGCACCCCGACAGCGCGCAGATCAGCCCGGCAGAGCGCGGCGAAGAGCGCGCGGCCCCTCCGGCTCCAGTTGCGGGTGACACCGACCGCGTGAATGGCAACGGGCACGTGGGCCGATGCCAGGAGCGTGCCGACGCGGCCCAGCTTGGTCGGAAAGTTCAGGTCGGCGTCCGAGAGGATCTGCCCGCCCCCGATCACGGCACCGGCGGCCCCGTCGATCTCGGCCCGCCAGCGCGGCTCCACCCGGTCGAGAAGCGCGCTCAGGCGGCGGAACACCACCTCGTGGCGCAGACGGCGCGGGAGGTGCCGCAGGACACGCAAGGCGAGCGAGCGGTTGCGGACGGTAACGGCGCCGAAACCCTCTCGCCCGGAAATGTCGACAGGGACAACGGCGACGTCCGGTGCTAGGCTTTCGAGTCCATGCACCATGCAGGCCCCGATGAGCCCGTCCCCGAGATTGGGGGAGTAGTGCAAGTTGAACAGCACGATCTTCACGGTTTGGACGCCCTTGCTCGCAGTATTGCGAAGAATTGCCTTAAAAAGACCTTAACAGTTTGCAGATACTCCCCCGAAGCGCTGAAAGACAGAAAAACGCGACATTCGAGAGGCCGCAGGAACAATACATGCCACGACGCCGGATTGTCATCGTGAACGACGCCAGCATCGCCCGTGGCGGGGCGACATCGCTCGCCCTGATGGCGGCGACAGAGTTCGTCGCGCGCGGGCACGAGGTGATCTGGCTCGCCGGCGATTCGGGGCACGGCCCGGAACTCGACGCCCTCGGGGTCGAGGTCGTGGCGCTCGGCGGTCAGCCCCTGCTGGAGCTGCCCGGGCGTACCGCGCTCCGCTCCGGCATCCGCAACGGCGCCGCGCGCGACCTCGTCGCCCGGTTCGTGGCGGAGCGGGACACGCCGGAGACGGTCTATCACACGCACAGCTGGGCGCAGATCTTCTCGCCCGAGCTGTTCGCGGCGCTGCGCCCGGTGTCGCGGCGCACCGTGATCCACGCGCATGACGTGTTCCTGGCCTGTCCCAATGGCGTCTACATGGATTACCGGCACGACGCGGTCTGCACCCGCGTCCCGCTGTCGGCCGATTGCCTCGCCACTCATTGCGACAAGCGCAGCTATCCGCAGAAGCTCTGGCGCGTGGTGCGGCAGGCGAACCTGCGCCGGCACCTGGGCGACGGCGGCGACTGGGGCGCGATCCTCGTGCTTCATCCCGAGATGACCGAGCGGCTGACGCGGGCCGGGTATCGCGAGGATCGCATCCGCGTGGTGCGCAACCCGGTCGTGCCCTTCACCGACACGCGCATCGCGGCGGAGGACAACCGATCCCTCGTCTATGTCGGGCGTCTCGAGCCGGACAAGGGTGTGGGCACGCTGGCGCAGGCGGCGGCGCGCACGGGCGTTCCCGTCACGCTCGTCGGCGACGGGCCGATGCGCGCCGAACTCGAGGCGATGGACGCGCCGCTCACCCTCACCGGCTGGGCGGACCGCGCGCGGATCGGCGGGCTGGTGCGGGATGCCCGCGCGCTCGTCATGCCCTCGCGCCACCCGGAGCCCTTCGCGCTCGTCATCGCCGAGGCGGCGGCGAGCGGTCTGCCGGTGCTGGTCTCGGACACCGCGCTCATGGCACGGGAGGTTGCGGCAAACGGACTGGGTCATTCTGTCGATATCTCGAACCCGGACCGGCTCGACGCGGCCCTCAGTGCGATCATGGATCTGCCGGATACCGAGCTGCGCGCGATGAGCGAGCGGGGCTTCGGCGGCGAGGTGCGGCTCGGACTTTCCCGGTCGGACTGGATCGACGCGCAGGAGGCGGAATACGACAGGCTGCTCTCGGACCTCAGGGCTTCAGCTGCATGATCCGGTCGGGCGCGTCCCGGCCCCGGAGCACATCCCAGACCGCGATCAGGTTGCCGCGCAGACGGCCCCGGTAGTCGCACCAGGCAGGCGGACGCGGCGAACGCAGGGTGTTGGACGCCATGTTGCGCAGGATCATCTCCCACGCATGGCGGCGGTTCATCGTCCCTTTGCGCATCAGGTAAGCGGGGTTCGCGATCTGCGAGTAGCCGAGGAAGACACCGGGGGTGCGCCCGGTCTTGGTCCCGAGGTGGACGCCGCGCATCGTTCCGGCCTTCACCACCCGCCCGTGACGGGCGAGACGGCGGGAGAAATCCACGTCCTCGAGCCAGGAGTAGAGCGGCAGCGCCTCGTCGAACCGGATGTCGTGGTCGAGCGCGGTGCGCGCCCGGAAGGCCATGTTGCAGCCATAGCCGGCGTAGATCGGCGACAGGCCGGTGCAGGCGGGCGCGCGCGACAGCTCGGCCAGCCGTTCGGCCCCGGTCGCGTGGTCCATGCCCGCGCCAAGTATACCGTCGGCAAGGACGGTGCCGGTCGCGATCACCACGTCGGGATTGTCGCGGAACACGGCGAGCGCGTTGCCCACGAAATCCGGCGCCATGAGGAAGTCGTCGTCAAGCAGGAGGAGCACGTCGTCGTTGCGCAAGCGGTGGATGATCCGGTTGCGTTGCAGCGTCGCGCCCTTTGGGCCGGTCACGATTTCCACCGGGAACGGCAGCGCCGCGGTATCGAGATCGCCGAGGTCGGCCTCGGTCGCGACGGACAGGATCACGAGATCCGGCAGGCGGTCCTGGCGCGCGATGGCGCGCACCGTATCGGGCAGGATCGCCGGACGGCCCGTGGTCGGAATGCCCACCACGATCCGGGTGGGTGCAGCGATCTCCCCCGCCCCGCCGGTCACGACCGGGGTCGCGTCGGCGGCGAGCAGGCTGCGGGTGGCATCGAACATGCGAATGCTCCGGTCTGAGGGGGTCTGGGTCAGCACGCGCCGCGCTGGCCGATCACGACACCAACGGTCTTGAACACGATCTGGATGTCGTCGAGGAACGAGGCATTGCGGATGTAATCGACGTCCAGAACCACGCGGTGCGCATAGCTCGTGTCGGAACGCCCGCCCACCTGCCATGCCCCGGTGATACCCGGTTTCACCGAGCAGTAGTCGGCGAAGTGGTGGCCGTATTTCTCGGCCTCGGCCATCGTGATCGGACGCGGGCCGACGATGGACATGTCGCCCTTGAGCACGTTCCAGAACTGCGGCAGCTCGTCGATGCTCGTGCGGCGCAGCAAATCGCCCAGCGAGTGGACGCGCGGGTCGCGCTCCAGCTTCTGCTCGGCTTCCCATTCGGAGCGCGCGATGGGGTCGATCTCGAATACCCATGCCAGGCGGCGGTCGCCGTCCTCGCGCATCGTGCGGAACTTGTGGCAGCGGAACGTCTCGCCGTCGAGCCCGACGCGATTGTGGGAAAAGAACACCGGCCCCGGTTCGCGCGAGCGCAGCATCAGCATGACGACGGCAAAGACCGGCGCGAGCAGGATAAGCGCGGTTGCGGAAAACAGGATATCGAACGCCCGCTTGGCGAAACGCTTTGCGTCTTGCTTGCGATTGGCACCCCGCGGCAGCGTCGGTTCCAGCGCAGAAACTGAAACCTGCGGATCAAAATCAAATGCCATCTTCACCCCTGAAGTCACCGGCGGCTCGCGCCGCCCGTCCCTGGCACCCCCAGCCGCAATATTGCCTCAAATGTGCCTCAATTCGACCGGGCAAAGGCGAAACAGATTGTTGCGTTATGCACGTGTAATCCGAACTTGCCGCTCCTGGCTGGGGTGAAACCGGCAGCAGAACAGGGGCCCCAATTTCAATTTTTATTGTTTATTATCCAATCATTGGAGCGAAGTTATCCAAGCTGACGCCGAAGGGGAAACCCGCCGACCGGGGAGTGCGCCCACGCGCCCGGTGAACGGCATCCGGGCCGAATTTGGCCGGTTTGCGGCAAACTCCCGGGCGGAAATCGGGCGCAATTCGGGCACAATCACGGACCAGCCGGTCAAATGAGGCGGCGGTGAGCAACGACTCGCAAAAAAACGGCCCCGCGAACGGGGCCGGTTCACCGCGCGATCAGGCGAAAGACGTCAGCCGACCTGCCGGCCGTGGCACCAGACGCCGCGCACCACGGGGGTCCCTTCGACCCGGCCCACGCGCACGAGGTCGCCGTGGAGCCCCGTGGCGATCCGGCCCCGGTCGTCGAGGCCGGTCGCCCGCGCCGGGTTGGCCGTCACGGTCGCCACTGCGCGCGGCACGTCGTCCCAGAGGTCCGCGAGCAGGAAGGCCGAGGACATGAGCGCTGAGGGCACGTAGTCGGACGAGACGATGTCGAGCAGCCCCGCCTCGGCCAGTTCATGCGCCGCCACGTTGCCGGAGTGCGAGCCGCCCCGGATCAGGTTCGGCGCGCCCATCATCACCTGGATGCCGTGGGCGTGGCAGGCCTCGGCCGCCTCGCGCGTCGTCGGGAACTCCGCCAGCCGCATTCCATGCCCCGCCGAGACCGCCACGTGGTCGGCGGTCGTGTCGTCGTGGCTGGCCAGCACCGCGCCGTAGCGGCGGGCGTGGGCCACCGCCTCGGCCTCGTGCCGATCGCCGTTGTTGGCCTGAAGACCCTTGAGATGCGCCACGTGATCGTCGAACTCGTCGTCGGTCATGCTGCGCTTCTTCGCCACGTATTGCTTGAGCTTGGAGATGTCGCGGAACTGGCGCTGACCGGGCGTGTGATCCATCAGGCTCACGATGCCAACGCGGTCGTCCGGGCCGAATTCCGCCATCTCCTCGACCAGCGTTTCCGAGCAGATCTCGGCGCGCAGGTGGACGTAGTGGTTGATGCGCAGCGCCCCCCTCTCGCGCATCGCGAAGATCTCGCTCGCCACGGTGCGCGCGTATTTCTCGTAGCGCCCCTTGCCGGTGTGGATCGACCCTACGCGCAGCGCGTCGAAGACGGTGGTGATGCCGGTCGAGGCAAGCTCGCCGTCATGCGCGAGGATCGCGGCGGCGTGGGGCCAGTCGACGTTCGGGCGCGGCTCGAGGTGGCGTTCCAGGTTGTCGGTGTGCAGCTCGATCAGGCCGGGGAGCAGCATGTCGCCCCCGAAATCCACGGCGCCGGCCACCGCCGTCGCACCCGGATCGATCCCGGCGATGCGCCCGTCGCGCAGGGTCACGGTGCCCCGGATCACCTCGTCCTCGAGGACGATCTGCGCATTGGTGAGGATCATGTCGGTCATTGTTTCGTTCCCTTGGGTGGTGCCCTATGTCATCCGCGTGTCACCGTTTTGTGACGAACGCGCGCTACGGGGGGCGCCATGACGGATTTCAATCGTTTCGCGGTCTATGCCGCGCCGGAACCGGGGCCGCTGGCCGCGTTCGCCGCCGACTGGCTGGGATGGGACCCGGCAGCGGGCGAACGCCGCAGCCATCCGGAGGTTCCCGGCTTGCCCCTGCCGGTGGCCGATCTGACGGCCGCGCCGCGCAAGTACGGGTTCCACGGGACGTTGAAGCCGCCCTTCCGACTGACCACCTCCCGCGCGGCTCTGGAGGCCGACCTGGGCGCTTTCGCGACGGCGAATGCGCCGGTGGTGCTGGACGGCCTGCGGCTCGCCCGGATCGGCCGGTTCCTGGCGCTGGTGCCGGAGGGGGACACGTCCGGGCTGGGCGCGCTGGCCTCCGGCGTGGTGCAGGCGCTCGACACCCACCGCGCCCCGCCGTCCGAAGCGGAGCTTGCGCGGCGACGGGCCGCCGGGCTGAGCGCGCGGCAGGAGGCGCTCCTGACCGCCTGGGGCTATCCCTACGTGCTGGAGGAGTTCCGGTTTCACTTCACCCTGACCGGGCCTTTGGACCCGGACATGCAGGCGGCGGCTGCGGCGGCACTGGACCCGGTGCTCGCACCGCTTCTCCCCCGTCCCTTCGTGATCCGCGACCTGTGCCTCTTCGGAGAAGACGCGGAGGGCATGTTCCATATCCTGCATCGCTACGCCCTCACCGGCTGAACCAGTGCCGCGAGCCGCCCGACCGCTTCGGCGAGTGGCCCGGAATTGTCGATCTCGACCACGTCGAGCCCCTCGGGCAGCGGGAGCCGGGCGCGGTCGAGACGCCGCGCGATCTCGGCCTCGGTCTCACGCCCCCGCGTGGCGAGGCGGGCGGCCAGCACCTCGGGCCGCGCGGTGAGGTGCACGACCGTGAGACCCGGAAAAACGCGGGCGGCCTCCGGCAGCATGGCCCGCGAGCCGTTGAAAAGGACCGGATGGCCCGCCGCGATGTCGTCCGCCACGCAGGCCGGTATGCCGTAGGCCAGGCCGTGAGCCTCCCAGTGAAGCGCGAAGTCACGGGCGGCGCGGCGGCGGGCGAAGTCCTCGGGCGTGACGCCCTCGAAAGCCTCGCCCCCCGCCTCTGCGGGCCGGGTGATGACGCGGCGCACCAGCCGGACGGCGGGGAGGCGTGCGGCCACGGCCTCCATCACCGTGTCCTTGCCCACGCCCGAGGGGCCGACGATAGCGAAGACCCGGCTCATGCGGCACGGGCCGGGGTGAAGGCGGAGACATCCACCTCCCGGTCCGCCACGCGGTCGCGCGCGGGGGCATCGTGGAAAATGCCGATGATCGCCGCCCCGCGCGCCTTGGCCTCCTCGATCAGCGAGAGCACGGTGTCGCGGTTGGTGGCGTCGAGCGAGGCGGTGGGCTCATCAAGCAGCATCGCAGGGTAAGGATGCGCAAAGCCCCGCGCGATGTTCACGCGCTGCTGCTCACCGCCCGAGAAGGTGGTGGGCGACAGGCCCCAGAGCGTTTCGGGGATGTTGAGACGGGTCAGCAGATCGCGCGCACGGGCCAAGGCCGCTTCGCGGCCGGAACCCACGGCGAGGAGCGGTTCGGCCACCACCTCCACCGTCGGGACACGGGGAACCACGCGCAGGAACTGCGAGACGTAGCCGAGCGTGGTGCGCCGAAGCTCCAGTATCTCGCGCGGGGCGGCGGTGGCCACGTCCACGTCGCCGATCCGGATGGACCCGGAAGCGGTGAGGTAGTTGCCGTAGATCATCCGCATCAGCGTGGACTTCCCGGCTCCGGAATTGCCCGTCAGCGCAACGCATTCGCCCGGTGCCACGTCGAGCGTCGCGCCCGCCATGACCTCGATCACCGCGCCGCCCTGGTTGTGCAGGGCGAAGGATTTGGAGACGTCTTCGATACGGATCATGGTCAAACCTGCAGGACGGAGGAAACGAGGAGCTGGGTATAGGCGTGCTGCGGATCGTCGAGCACCTGGTCGGTGAGGCCCGCCTCCACCACGTGGCCGGACTTCATCACCATGAGCCGGTGGGCCAGCAGCCGCACGACGGCGAGGTCGTGGGTGACGATGATGGCCGACAGCCCCATCTCGCGCACGAGGCCGCGCATGAGGTCGAGGAGCCGCGCCTGCACGCTCACGTCCAGCCCGCCGGTGGGTTCGTCCATGAAGACGAGCCGGGGACCGGTGACGAGGTTGCGCGCGATCTGGAGCCGCTGCTGCATGCCCCCCGAAAACGCGCTGGGGCGGTCGTCGATGCGGTTGTCCGCGATCTCCACCCGGCCCAGCCAGTCGGTCGCGCTCTCGCGGATCGCACCGTAGTTGCGCGCGCCAACCGCCATCAGCCGCTCGCCCACGTTACCGCCCGCCGAGACGCCCATGCGCAAGCCGTCGCGCGGGTTCTGATGGACGAAGGCCCAGTCCGTCCGGCCGAGCATCCGGCGCTCGGGCTCCGACATGGTGACGGTGTCGCGCAGGCCTTCGGCGCGGGTGTCGAACAGCACCTCGCCGCTGTCGGGGGCAAGATGACCGGCGAGGCAGTTGAGCAGCGTGGACTTGCCGGAGCCGGATTCGCCCACGATGCCCATCACCTCGCCCGGGTAGAGGTCGAAGCTCACATCTGTGCAGCCGACGAAGGCGCCGTAGGTCTTGCGGATGTCGCGGACGGAGAGAAGCGGGGTCATGGGCGGTCCTTTCGAGCCGGGCCTCGTCCGAGGCCACGCCTTGAGGGGGTCATGCTGCGTCCTCCTCGCTCAGGCGCCCGCGATGGCCCGCTGCCTGCCGCCCGGCGCAGTAATCCGTGTCGGAACAGACGAACATACGTCCGCCGGCATCGTCCACGATCACCTCGTCGAGATAGGTGTGGTCCGCGCCGCAGAGGTCGCAGGGATGGTCGGCCTTGGACGGCTCGAACGGATGGTCCTCGAAGTCGAGGCTGACCACTTTCGTATAAGGCGGGATCGCGTAGATGCGTTGCTCGCGCCCGGCGCCGAACAGCTGGATCGCGGCCATTTCGAGCTTGGGGTTGTCGAACTTGGGGATCGGGGACGGGTCCATCACGTAACGCCCCTCGACCTTGACCGGGTAGGCATAGGACGTCGCTATGTGTCCGTGGCGCGCGATATCCTCGTAGAGCTTCACGTGCATCAGCCCGTATTCCTCGAGGCTGTGCATCTTGCGCGTCTCGGTCTCGCGCGGTTCGAGGAAGCGCAGAGGCTCCGGGATCGGCACCTGGTAGACGAGGATCTGGTCCTCGCCCAGCGGTTCCTCGGGGATGCGGTGGCGCGTCTGGATCACGCTCGCCTCGCGTGTGTGCTCGGTCGTCGCCACCTGCGCGGTGCGCTCGAAGAACTTGCGGATCGAGACGGCGTTCGTCGTGTCGTCCGCCCCCTGGTCGATCACCTTGAACGTGTCGTCGGGGGTCAGACAGGCGGCGGACACCTGCACCCCGCCGGTGCCCCAGCCGTAGGGCATCGGCATCTCGCGCGAGGCGAAGGGCACCTGGTAGCCGGGGATCGCGACACCCTTGAGGATCGCGCGCCTGATCATCCGCTTGGTCTGTTCGTCGAGATAGGCGAAGTTGTAGTCGGTCATAGAAGGCCCCGCTGCACGAGGTCCGCTTCCAGCGCCTCGGGTGTCGTGAACTGCACCGCGTCCATGCCCGCGGCCCTGGCCCCGTCCACGTTCTTCGCGCTGTCGTCGATGAAGAGGCAGTCGGCGGCGGATACCCCGGCGCGGCGGCACAGCGTGTCGAAGATCCGGGCGTCGGGCTTGAGCAGCTTTTCCTCGCCCGAGACGACCGTGACGCCGAACGCGGTGTCGAGCCGGGGATGCATGGCGCGGCCGGTGGGGAAGGTCTCGGCCGACCAGTTCGTGATCGCGTGGAGGGGCACGCCCCTGTCGCGCAGCCGGTCGACCAGCGCCCAGGTCCCCTCGATCGCCGTGGGCACGGAGCGGGCGAAGTTGCTCACGTAGCCCATGAGGCGCGCCCGGTCCTCCGGGTCCTCGATCTCGGCGGCGAGGTCGGCAAAGCGTTCGCCGGCATCGGCGCGCAGGTTCTTGTCGGCAAAGTTCACCCTGTCGAGGAAGGCGCGCACCGCCTCCTCGCTTTCCAGTTCGGGCAACCACACGAGCACCGGGTCCCAGTGGACGAGCACGCCGCCCAGGTCGAATACGACGATCTTCGGTGTCATTCCGCAGCCTCCTTCATGTTGGCCTCTGCCGCCTCACGCCGGAGCTTGCGCACGAGTTCCAGCTCGGACTGGAAATCGACGTAGTGGGGCAGCTTGATGTGTTCGAGAAAGCCGGTCGCCTGGATGTTGTCGGCATGGGCGAGCACGAATTCCTCGTCCTGCGCCGGGGCGCCGTCGCTGTCCTCGCCCAGCTCCTCCCATCTGAGCGCCCGGTCGACGAGCGCCATGGAGATCGCCTTGCGTTCGGTCTGGCCGAAGACGAGCCCGTAGCCGCGTGTGAATTGCGCAGGTTCGGTGCGCGAGCCGGTAAACTGGTTGACCGTTTCGCACTCGGTGAGGGTCACCTCCCCGATCTCGACGGCGAAGCCCAGCTCGGGAATGTCCATCTCGACCGACACCCGGCCGATGCGCAGCTCGCCCACGAAGGGGTGGTTGCGGCCATAGCCGCGCTGGGTGGAATAGGCCATCGAAAGAACGAAGCCCTCGTCGCCACGGGTGAGCGCCTGCAGCCGCAGGGGCCGGCCCGCCGGGTATTCCATCGGCTGACGTGTCATGTCCGGCGGCGCCTCGTCGCTGTGCTCCTCGGCCTGGATCAGGCCGTCGCGGTCGAGATACTCGGTCACGCGCGGCATCTCGCCCTCCAGCGGAGCGGCGGTTTCCGCGCGCGGTTCCAGCCCCTCGGCCTCCAGCGCGAAATCCAGAAGCCGGTGGGTGTAGTCGAAGGTCGGCCCCAATACCTGCCCGCCCGGCACGTCCTTGAACGTGGCCGAGATACGCCGGTCGCAGGCCATCGCGCCGGTGTTCACGGGCGTGGCATGGCCGATCCGGGGCAGCGTGGTGCGATAGGCCCGGATGAGGAAGATCGCCTCGATCAGGTCCCCGCGCGACTGCTTGATCGCGAGCGCCGCGAGGTCGGGGTCGTAGAGCGAGCCTTCGGCCATCACCCGGTTCACGGCGAGGCTCATCTGCTCGCGGATCTGGGCGACGGTGAGTTCGGCGACAGCGGTGTCCCCGCGCCGCTCTTCGGCGAGCCAGGCGTGCGCGTTGTCGATGGCGCGCTCGCCCCCTTTGACGGCGACATACATCAGCCGGCCTCCACTTTGGTCGAGCGCGGCAGACCAGCGATCCGGTCGCCCGCGGTGAAAAACAGGTCGAGACCCAGCGGGTAACGCGCGTGGTTCGCCCGGAGTGCCGCGATGTCGGGCAGGTTCAGCCGCGCCTCGATTTCGATCCCCGGCCCCGTGAGCCGCGCGCCGGTGGCGGAGAGCGCATCCGTCTCCACGATCAGGGTCGTGGAGCGGTCCGGGTATTCCGGCGTGCCGACGGGGAAGGCGTCGAGCGGGGCGAGCGCGGACCAGGTGCCGAGCGCGAACATGGCCTGTCCCGGGCCGACGAGCGGCGCGCCGATGTGGAAGGCGATCCAGTCGCGCACCGTCTGCGTGTCGTGCCCGCCCGCGAGGCAGAGCGGCGTCTCCGCGTCGCACAGCGTGAGGAGGAGCGTCGCGGCGGCGGGGGAGACCGGCGCAGGCGCCTCGGCCCCCGAAGTCCGTACGATCCGTCCGGGGCGGGCGAGCGCGTTCAGCGCGGCGCGAAAGGCATGGGCCGACTGGACCGGCGCGTCCGAGAAGCCGCCCGTGAGGGTTTGCGTGTCCATCAGTCCTCTCCCCTTACCATCGTGAAGAAATCGACCTTGGTCGCGGCGGCCCTGGACGCCCGTGCCGTCGCGCGGGTCGTCGCGGCCTCGTCCAGCGGGGTCAGCACCGCCGCGCGGATCGCCTCCGCCCGGTCGGTCTGCATCAGCGCATCGACCAGCGCGGCCTGTTCGGCGTGGGTCCTGTCGCGCCCCTGCACATAGGCATGTCCGACCTCGCCCGTGTCGATCCTGAGCGCGCAGCGGGTCACGGTCATCTCGCCCAGGTTGAAGGGGGCACCGGTGCCGCCCATCCGCCCGCGCAGCATGACGCCGCCGATCTCGGGCGGGCGCAGCCACGTGAAACCCGGCGCGGACACATCGCGCATGAGCGCGGCCAGTTCGCCGGGCCGCGCCTTGGCGAGCAGGCCCATCCAGCCCTTGCGGGCGGCGGTCTCCGACGGGAGTTCGGGGGCGGTCGTGGTCATTGGACACCTTGCCGATTTGTCTAGCTTACTATACAACTAGACAAGTATTGCCACAGCGAGGCGGGCGAGTCCCGTGAAGATTTCGTGACATGACGCGCACCCCGGTCTGGAAGTCGATCACAGCGACGCTGGAAGGCGAGATCGCCGGGGGGAACTACCGCCCGGGCGACAAGCTCCCCACCGAAGCCGCACTCTCGTCCCGGTTCGGGGTGAACCGTCACACGGTGCGCCGGGCGCTGGCCGACATGGCGGAGCGCGGCATCGTCCATTCGCGCCGGGGCGCTGGGGTCTTCGTCGCCGCCGAGCCCACCGTCTATCCCATCGGGAAACGGACGCGGTTTCACCAGAACATCGGGGCGACGGGGCGTCTGCCCAAGAAGAAGGTGCTCCGGGTCGAGGTCCGGCCGGCGGATGCGACCGAGGCGGCGGCCCTCGCCCTCGCCCCCGGCGCGCCGGTCACGGTTTACGAAGGTCTGTCGCTCTCCGGGGCCCAGCCCGTCGCGCTGTTCATCAGCGTCTTCTCCGCCCAACGCCTGCCGGGCCTCGCTAAGACGTTCGGCGCGGTCACCTCCGTCACCGAGGCGCTGCGGCGAAACGGTGTCGATGATTACCTGCGCACCGAGACCTCGGTCACGGCCGAACGGGCGAACGCGACGCAGGCGCTGCACCTCGCGCTGCGCGAGGGCGATCCGCTGCTCAAGACGGTCGGGCTGAACCGGACGCCGGACGGCGCACCTCTCGAACACGGCCTGACCTGGTTCGCGGGCGACCGGGTGACGCTGACCTTCGCGCCCTAGGCGTATTTCTCGAGGAACGCCTCGATCTCCATGTGCCGGAAATCGTCGAGCCGGTCGCGCAGGGTCCCGTGATCCCAGTCCCACCAGGCGAGGTCCATGAGCCGCTCGGCAATTGCGTCGGGAAACCGCGCGCGGATCGGTCTGGCCGGAACGCCCGCCACGATGGTGTAAGGCGCGACGTCGCGCGTCACCATCGACTGCGCGGCGACCACCGCGCCGTGCCCGATTGTCACCTCGGGCTTCACCACCGCGTTGTGGCCGATCCAGGTGTCATGCCCGATACGGGCTGTGCGCGCCGCCCGGCGTTCGAAGAATTCCGCGTCCACCGTGGCATCGTCCCAGTAGTCGGCGGAGCGATAGAGGAAATGGTGCTGCGAGGCGCGGTCCATCGGGTGGTCGGTTGGGCCGATCCGGCTGAAGGCGGCGATGTTGGCGAACTTGCCGATCCGCGCGTTGGCGATCTCGGCGTAACGGTCGCAGTAGGAATAGTCGTCGATATGGGTATGGAGCACCCGGCTCCCCTCCCCGATCTCGACGAACCGGCCCATTGTCACTTCGTGCAGGTGGGCGCCGTCGTGGATCACGGGATCGTCCCCGAGCTTGGCCATCAGAACGCCCGTTGCTCGCCGGTGAAGCGAAAGAACTTGCCGGTGTCGGCGATCGTGAGGCGATCGGCGATGTCGAGGAACCCGCGCGCCACGGCGACCGGATCCTCCTCGGCGGTGTCGCCGCCCATGTCGGTGCGCACCCAGCCGGGATCGAGCAGGACGACCGGGATGCCCTCGGGCGCGAGGTCGGTGGCGAGCCCCTGCATCTCCTTGTTCAGCGCGGCCTTGGAGGCGCGGTAGGCGATGCGGTCGGACTTGGCATAGCCCATCCACGACATCTGCGAGGAGACGTTGAGGATGCGCGGCGCGTCGGAGCGGCGCAGCGCGGGCAGGAGCGCATGGGCCACGGCCAGCGGCGCGAAGGTATTGATGCGGAAGGTCCGCTCGAACCCCTCGGGGTCGAGGCCGTCGCCTGCCGACATCGATGGGCCTATGATGCCCGCGTTGTTGATGAGCACGTCGACGGGTCCCTCGACAGCGCCGAAGGCCGCCGGGATCGTTTCCAGTTCGGCAAGGTCGCAGGTCACGTCGCCCGCCGTTCGCCCGTGGCGGATCACGTCATGCCCGCGCGCTTGCGCTTCGGCGGCCAGCGCCGCGCCGATGCCCCGGTTCGCCCCGGTAATCAGTATGTTCATCATTCCCCCTTGATCAGCTTCCGGCGCAACCAGCCGGAGAGGTAGTCCATGGCCATGACCATAAGGACGACGAGGATGATGTAATAGGTGACTTCTTCCCAGTCCTTCTGGGTGATGATCGCCTGTGTCAGCAATAGGCCGATCCCGCCCCCGGTGATCGCGCCGATGACGGTTGCGCTGCGGGTGTTGGATTCGAAGAAATAGAGGACCTGGCTCAGGAGCACGGGCGTGATCTGCGGGATGACGCCGAAGCGGTAGCGATGCGCGGTGGCTGCGCCCGTGGAGGCCACGCCTTCGATCTGCTTGCCGTCGACGTTCTCCAGCGCCTCGGAGAACATCTTGCCGAACGACCCGGTGTCGGTGAGCAGGATCGCCAGCGCGCCGGTCATGGGTCCGGGACCAAAGGCGCGGGCGAGGATGATGGTCCAGATCAGCCCGTCGATCCCGCGGAACAGGTCGAACATCCGCCGCAGGGCGAAGCGCAGCGGCCCGAGGGGCGTGAAGTTCTTGGCGGCGAGGAAGGCGAGCGGGAGTGAGATGATCGCCGCGCCGAACGTGCCCAGGAACGCCATGAGGATCGTCTCGAACAGCGCCCAGGCCACCTGTCCGTGGCTCCACATCGCGTTGTGCCAGAAATCGTGCCACGCGCCCGCGACGTTCGACCGGTCCGGGTCAATGCGCGGACCGAACAGGATCTCCTGAACCCCGTGGCCCTGGTAGGGGCTGTCGAAGGTGAACCAGAACAGCTCCCACCCCGGGAAGTAGTTGAACACCTCGGTCCGGTTGCGGGTGAAAGAGATGCGCCCCTCCTCGGTCGTGATCGCCATGCGCGAGCGCGAGAGGCTGATCCAGTCCGGGATCGGCTCCTCGAGGTTGGTGACCACCTCGCGCCCATCCATCGCGGCTTCGATGGTGCCGAAACCGGGTACGACGACCGACAGGCGGGTATCGGGCAGGAAGGTCACCACGTGCCCTTCGCCAAGGTCGATCACGGTGGTGTCGCCCTGCATGTCGACCCAGTCGGGGGTGACGCCGGGCGGATACTCGCCCTTGCGCTCGCCCTCGATGGCGACCTCAGTCGATCCGTCGCGGTTGTCGCGCGTCACGTGGGTCTTGTAGCTCACCATGTCAGAGGTGAGCGTGCGGGCATTGTCCATCCGGGCCCGCTCGGCCAGGCCGGGAATGTCGAAGGCGAAGAAGACGTAGACCAGGTAGGCCAGGACCAGCGCCGGGAGACCGATGGCCACGGCTTTCTTGCGGGCGAAGCGCGTGTCGATCCGGGCGCGCAGGTCGCCGGCTGAAATGACATCGGTCGGCATCAGTGACCCCCTTCGCCGGTCAGGCGGTTGCGCACATGGCTCGACACCTGGTCGAACAAAACGATGGTCAGGAACAGAAGGATGAAGATGGCCGCGGCCTCGTCATACTTGCCCTGCCCCCAACTCATCGCGTTCTTGAGCTCGTAGCCGAGGCCCCCTGCCCCCACGAAACCCAGGATGGCGGAGGCGCGGATGTTGATCTCGAACCTGAGGAGCGCGTAGCTCAGGTAGTTCGGCGCGACCTGCGGGATGATGCCGAGCCACATCCGCTGACCCCATCGCGCCCCGACCGAGGCGAGCCCTTCGACGGGCTTGAGGTCCGCGTTCTCGTTCACTTCGGAGAAGAGCTTGCCCAGCGCGCCGGAGGTGTGGAAGGCGATGGCGATCATCGCGGGCACCGGGCCGCCGCCGAGGATGAAGATGAGGACCAGCGCGATGACGATCTCCGGCACCGCGCGCATGATGTCCATGATCCGGCGAAAGAGCCCGGTCAGCCGCGGCCAGCGCGCCAGACCGCGCGTGGACAGAAGCGACAGGACCGTGCCGAGGATCACGCCCACGAGCGTGGCGACGGCGGCGATATTGATCGTCTCGATGAGCGAGGGGAAATAGGTGCCGAGGTGGCCGGGCAGTTCGTGAAGTTTGTCCTTCGTGTCCGCCCAAACGTCCGCCGGGAAATCGAATACGTTGAGGATGCCGTCCCAGAACCCGCCCGCGTTGCGGCTGTCGGCCAGCATGAAACCCGAGATCATCAGGAGCGCGAAGATCGCGAGCATGATGCCGCCATAGAGGCGCTTGCGGGCGACGAGCGCGACGTAGTTCGCGCGGAAATCCGTATCGACGAAGGACATGGGCGGGGCGATCCTTGCAAGTTGGGCCCCGCCGGCGCGCGGCGGGGCCCGGTATCGGTCGGGTCCGGTTACTCGGACTTGGCGCGGCGCGCTTCGATGATCGAGAGGTAGGCGTCGTGCGTGATCGGGTCGAAGCCGAGGCTCTCGCCAGCCGAGATGTTATAGGTGCAGTCCGGATCGGCGTCGTACATGCCGTCGACGAGCTCGATCATGGTCGCTTTCACGTCCTCGGGCAGCGCGGTGCGCAGCACCACGGGACCTTCCGGGATCGGCTTGGAGCGCCAGATTTCGACGAGGTCGTTCATGTCGACGAGGCCGGCATCGACCGCCTTGCGCAGCGCACCGGAGTTGTAGCCGTCTTCCCAGGCGCCCTGGCCGTCGGCCCAGGTCACGCCGGCGTCGATGTCGCCGTTGTTGACCGCGACGATGGTCTGCTCGTGACCGCCGGTGAAGCGCACGTCGGCGAAGTAGTCGCCCGGCTCCATGGTGATCGCCTCGCCCTGCTGCGGGATCTCGATCGACGGGATCAGGTAGCCGGAGGTGGCGTTCGGATCACCGAAGCCGAAGACCTTGCCCTGCATGTCCTCGAGCGAGGTGATGCCGGCGTCCTTGCGGGCGAAACCGATGGAGTGGTAGCCGTAGGAGCCGTCGAGGTTGATCTTCACCAGCACCGGCTCGACCGCGTCCGGGTCCTGCAGGTAGGTGGCGGCATAGCCCGAGGCGCCGAGCCAGGCCATGTCGATGGTGCCGCCCAGAAGGCCCTGGATCACGCCGGCGTAGTCGGCCGGGGCGAAGAGCTTGACCGGAACGCCCAGCGCTTCTTCCGCATAGCCCTTCAGGCACTCGTGGTTGGCCAGGCGGTCCTGGGCGTTCTCGCCGCCGAGGATGCCGATGTTGAAGCCTTCGATCTCCTGGCCGAAGGCCGTGCCGGTCAGGGCGGTGGTGGTGAGCGCAGCAGCGATCAGTTTCTTCATCTTACTCTCCAGTGGTTGTGCCCGCTGACGTTCGGAAGATGCGGACGGGTGATGAAACGGGTGGTCAGACCTGGACCTTGGCGATGAGGCGTTCGGCCTCCTCGACGTGTTCGTGGTCCCTGATCTCGGTCGAGGTGGCGCCTTCGGAGAAGTCGTCCCCCGCGCCGTAGATGTCGCGCGCGGCCCCGGTGGTGAGCTGCGCTGGCGTGCCGTCGAAGACGATCCGCCCGTCGCGCATCCCGATGATCCGGTCGCAGTAGCGGCGCGCCGTGTCGAGCGTGTGCAGGTTCGCGATGACCATGCGCCCGTCCTCCTCGTGGATGCGCCGGAGCGCCTCCATCACGGTCTGGGCGTTCATCGGGTCGAGCGAGGCGATGGGTTCGTCGGCGAGGATGATCCGGGGGTCCTGCATGAGCGCACGGGCGATGGCGACGCGCTGCTGCTGGCCGCCCGACAGCGCCTCGGCCCGCTTGGCCGCGTGCTCGGCCACGCCGAGACGTTCGAGGATGTCGATGGCGCGGTGGATGTCCTCGCGCGGGAACAGGTTGAACATCGTGGCAAGCGTGGAACGGCGTCCCAGCGTCCCGTGGAGCACGTTGGACACGACGTCCATGCGCGGCACGAGGTTGAACTGCTGAAAGATCATGGCGCAGTCGGCCTGCCATTCACGGCGCGCCCGGCCGGTGAGCGAGAGCACATTGCGCCCCTCGAAGCTCAGCTCGCCCGAGGTCGCGTCGGTCAGCCGGTTCATCATGCGAAGGAAGGTGGATTTGCCCGCGCCCGACCGGCCGATGATCCCGATCATCTTCGGTTCGTCCACGGTGAAGCTGGCGTTGTCGACGGCGGTATTGGTTCCGAACCGCTTGGTCAGCGTTTTGACGACGAGCATGTATCCCCCGATCTGGTCTGCGGGCGGTCTAGGCAGGATAAGACACGCTCGCGTGACAGTTTTGAAAAAGATTTGTGACGTCCGCAGCGGGGATCGCGGGCGATTGCAGCGGCCGGACGGGCAGGCTAGCCTGCGCGGGCGCGGGCGGTTGAGCCCCCGAAAAAGCATTGCAGGACAGTCCCATGATGGAAACGCTCACCGCGACCGACGGCCACGAATTCGACTGCTGGATGGAGGCTGCGGACGGCACGGCCAGCGCCGGTATCGTGATCCTTCAGGAGATCTTCGGCGTGACCGACCAGCTCAAGGGCGTCGCCCGCCGCTATGCCGCGCAAGGCTACGACGTCGCGATTCCCGCGCTCTTCGACCGGCAGGAACGTGGCGCGGAGATACCTTTCGACAGCCCCGCCAAGGGGCGCGACCTGATGCTGACTGCCGATCTCGACGGGACGATGCGCGACGCGGGCTCGGCGGTCGAGGCACTCCGGGCGCGCGGGCACAAGGTCGGCGTGATCGGGTTTTGCTGGGGCGGCGGGCTCGCGCTCCGGGCCGCGCAGGTGCTGAACGTTGCGGCGGCGGTGTCCTTCTACGGCACGCGGCTCACGCAATACCTCGACGATCCGCTGAAGGCGCCGGTGCAGGGCCATTTCGGGACACAGGACGACCACACGCCGACCGAGATGCTCGAGGCGGTGAAGGCCGCCTTCCCGGACATCGAAATGCATATGTACGAGGCAGGGCACGCCTTCGCCAACGACGCCCGGCCGAGCCATGTGCCCGAGGCCGCGGCGCTGGCGCATGAGAGAACCGCGGCCTTCCTCGCCCGTCACCTCGCCTGACGGAGCGGGTCGGGATGGACCCCTCTGACATCGTCCTGATCTGCCTCGCCTTCGCGGCGGGCGGCATCCTCAAGGGTGCGATCGGGGCCGGTGCCCCGCTCCTGGCCGTGCCGCTCATGGCACTTCTCGCAGACCTTCAATTCGCCGTCGCGGTCTTTGTCCTGCCCAATATCGTGCCGAACGTCTGGCAATACTGGCTCTACCGCAGCCGCATCTCGCGCCCGCGTTTCGCCGCAATCTTCGCGGTGGCCGGGGGCGTGGGCGCCGGACTGGGGACCGTCGCGCTGGCCGGATGGAGCCCGGACCTTCTTTTGACGGGCGTCGGACTGGTCCTGCTGGCCTATATTGCCTTCAGGCTGGCGAAACCCGACTGGGTCCTGTCGCACCGCCTGAGCCGTGCGTTCGCGCTGCCGGCCGGCCTCGTCGCCGGGGTGCTCCAAGGGGCGACCGGACTCTCTGCGCCTGTCTCGATCCCGTTTCTTGGCGCGCTGCGTCTCCCGCGCGAGGAGTTCATGGCGACCATTTCGCTTTTCTTCCTGGCCCTCGGCGTCGTTCAACTTCCGGCGCAGTTCGCCTACGGAATCATGACCGGCGAACGCCTCTTGTTAAGCGCGCTCGCCCTGATACCGCTCATGCTCGCGATGCCTCTGGGCGACTGGATCGGGCGGCATCTCCCAAGGGAGACCTTCGAGCGTGTGGTCCTTGCGATTCTCGCCGTTCTCGCCGTCCGTCTCCTGTATGCCGCCCTGAGCTGAAGACTGGCTCGCCCACCGGGCGGATCAGGCCACCAATCCGACGCCCTGTCGGCACATCGCCACGATCTGCGCACGGTTCGCGGCGGTCAATTCCCGCCCGCTCGCCCGGTGCCATTTCAGCGTGTTGCGGATCGCGCCGCCGATGAAGGCGCCCATCATCGCGGAATCGCCGGCGGGAATGCGCCCGTCCGCGATCAGCCGCTCCATGATCTCGAAGATATAGAGCGAACAACTCTGGAAGGCGTCAATCAGCGACTGACCCGGTACCAGCGGGACGTTCGAGAGATATTCGAACAGGATCGCGCGCTCTGGGTTGATCCATATGAAATCAATGTAATCCTCGACGTAGTCCGTGAGCCGCGCGCAGGCATCGGCTGCCGGCTCAGCGCGCACAAGGGCCGCGCGCATTTCGTCGCCGAGGGATTCGTAGACGGCGAAGAGCAGTTCGTCCTTGTTGCGGAAATGGTTGTAGAGCGAGCCGGTCGCGACCCCCGCTTCCCGTGCGATCTGGGCCATAGAGCTGTGCGTCCCGTTCTCGACCAACAGACCCGCCGTCGCCGCGATGATCCGGTCCCGCATGCTCGTTTCGACGTTCACCGGCTGCTCCCCCACATTCATGAATGAACGTTCATTCAGGTGTTACAGACTCACCCTAGGAAGCTTTCAAACATCGCGCAACAGGCAATTTGCGGACCCGCGGATTGCACGAAAGGAGAGCTGACGCATGACCACGGACCCGATCACCTTCGTCCATATCACGGACCTGCATATCAACACGGCGGAGGCCGAGGACGAGATGCTACTGTCCGACACCACCGCCGCGCTGCGCCGCACGCTGGACGACATCGCGAAGATGAACCCGCAGCCGCGCTTCATCGTGGCCTCGGGCGACCTCACCAACCAGGGCAATGCGGCCGCCTATGCCCTCCTGCGCGAGATGATGGCGCAGGCAACGGTCCCGGTCATCTACACGCTTGGCAACCACGACACGCGCGAAGGATTCGTCGCGGAATTCGGCGACCTCCATTCCGACCCGGCCCTGCCCTACAACACGGACATGGTCGTGGCCGGCATTCACGTCATCGCTCTCGACAGTTCGGTTCCCGACGAGATCGGAGGAAGCTGGGAGCCGGGCCAGATCGACTGGCTCATGGAGCGGCTCGCGGACCACGCCGATCTGCCCAAGCTCCTCGTCATGCATCATGCGCCGATGCTCGACCTCGCCAACAAGAAGATGGAGTGGGAGAGCCTGAGCGCCGTCGCGACCGAGGAGTTGCGCACGGCCATCGAAGGGCACAACGTGGTCGGCCTGCTGGCAGGACACATCCACCTCGACCGCGCGACGCATTGGCACGGCGTGCCCGTGTTCGTCGGCCAGGGCCTGCACGCAGGATCCGATCCGCTCGACCTCGTCACAGGACTGGGGATGCTCGACGCAACGGGCTTCGGCATCGCCACGCTGCGGCCCTCCGGCCTCACCATGACCTATGCCGCACACCCCCAAAGCCGCGCCCTGCTCCACCGTCTCGATTTCGAGATGATCCGCAAGCACATGGAGCAGGTCGCCGCAGAGAAGGCCGCCGCAGAAGCGGCCGCCGAATAATCGCCCCTGGTGCCGGGCCGTGGTGGCCCGGCGCCGAACCGGCCCACGGGCCATCAAACCAGACGGAGACAGACATGACCCGCATCCTCGCGGCGGCGGCGCTCGGCCTTGCCTCGGCCACGGCGCTCAATGCCCAGACCATTCCCGCCGAAGTGACGGAACCCGTCACGATCAACTTCTACAACTACAACCTCGCCTCTGCCGGCAACGGCAAGGACGCCACCGAGAAGATGATTGCCGAGTTCGAAGCCGCGAACCCGCTGATCGACGTGGTCGGCGTGCCGGTGTCGGCGGCCAACTTCAACACCGTCCTGCAAGCCGACATCGTGGCCGGCCAGTCGGTCGACCTCAGCCAGATGGTGTTCTCGGGTCTCGATTTCGCGATCGAGAACCTTCAGGCCGTCGCTCTCGAAGACATCATCGCGCAGGACGAGATCCTGGCCCATACCGAAGGCATGGTCGACAACGGGCTCGCCCTCGGCCAGGTGGACGGCAAGACCTATGGCCTCGCCTATACCTTCTCGACCCCGGTTCTCTACTACAATGCCGACCTGTTCGAGGCGGCCGGGCTGGACCCCGACATGCCACCCAAGACCTGGGCCGAGGTGAAGGCGGCGGGCGAGGCGATCCTCGCCAATACCGACGCGCTGCCGCTGGCCACGGGAATCTTCGGCCCCTCCGCGCTGGACTGGCTCATGCAGGGCGTGATCCGCTCCAACGGCGGCGCCACGATCAACGCCGACCGGACCGAGATGACCTTTGCCGACCCCGAAGGGATCGAGGCGGTGTCGATGCTGCGCGACCTCGCCCAAGCCGGGATCATGAAGAACCTCGACATCTCCGCGCAAATGGAAACGATGAGCGCGGGCAACGCGGCCATGTATCTCCAGACTTCGGCGATCCAAGGCTATCTCGTGAGCGGCGCGGAAGGCAATTTCGACCTGCGCGCCTCGACCATGCCGGCCTTCGGCGACAAGCCGGTGCGCCCGAACAACTCCGGCTCCGCGCTTACGATCCATGCCCAGGACCCGATGAAGCAACGCGCGGCGTGGGAGCTGATGAAGTTCCTCACCTCCAAGCGCGGCTACACGATCATCACCTCGGAAATCGGCTACCTGCCGCTGCGCCCCGATATCGTGGACGATCCCGAGTACCTCGCGGGGTGGGTTGAAGAGCATCCGCTGGTGCAGCCCAACCTCGACCAGCTCGAACTGCTGGAGCCGTGGGTGCCGATGCCGGGGCCGAACTACATGCAGATCATCCAGACGATGATGGACGCCATGGAAATGGCCACCTTCGGCAAGGATGACGACGCGGCGGACATCCTGGTCAAGGCGGAAGAGCGGGCCAACCGCCTGATGCCCAAAGCCGAGATGTGAACGCATCGGCGCGGGCGATTGCAGCCGCCCGCGCCACCCAAGCACCGGAGCCTGCCGTGACCGACCTTTCCCTTTCTTCAACAGGGGCCGCCGCGCCCGCGAAACGATCGCACCGCGCGCGCCGGACCTACCGCGCGCTTCGGCCCTACCTTTACCTCTTCCCCGCCGCAGCCGGGTTCGTGATCTGGATCTACGAGCCGCTGGCGCAGGCCTTCATCCTGAGTTTCCAGCAATGGAACCTCCTGCCCACCTCGCCCAAGGTCTGGGTCGGGCTGGACAACTACATCAACATCTTCTCGCTCCCGAAGCTGTGGCAGGCACTCGGCAACACCTGGTGGTACCTGATCGGGCTCCTGCCCCTGACCATCGTCATTCCGCTTGCCATCGCGCTCTTTACCCAGGATCTGCCGCCGCGGGCGCGCAACATCTACCGTGCGCTGGTCTTCGTGCCGATGATCGTGCCGCCGGTGGTCGCCGCCGCCGTCTGGCGCTGGCTGCTCGACCCGCAGCACGGGATCGTCAACCTCGGCCTGCAATCGCTGGGTGCGGAACCGATCTACTTCCTGGGCGATGCCGACTACGCGCTGTGGACCATCGTGGTCATCACCGGGTGGAAGCTCATCGGGTTCGCCACGCTGATCCTGTCGGCGGCCAACTCGAACGTGGATCACTCGCTGCTTGAGGCCGCACAGCTCGACGGTGCGACGCGCTGGCAGATCATCCGCGACATCCGCCTGCCGCTCCTGTCGCCGACCATCCTGCTTCTGTTCATGATGGTGATCCTTCTGGGCGCCCAGTGGAGCTTCTCCTACATCCACGTGCTCACCGCCGGCGGGCCGCTCGGCTCCACCACGAACATCTACTACCTGTTGTGGGAGTTCGGCTTCGGCTCGCTCTCGGTCGGCTGGTCGTCGGCGTCCGCCGTCATCCTCTTCGTGGGCTTCGGCATCCTCGCCGCAGGTCTGTTCGCCCTTCAACGCAAGGTCGCCTTCTATGACAATTGACGCCACATACGCCGCCCCGGCCCGGCCCCGAGCGAAGAAGCGCGCGCGGGCCGAGGCCTCACGCTGGGAAACCGGGCTCGGCCATGCCGCGCTCATCCTGCTCGCGATCTTCTGCGTCTTTCCGATCTACTGGATGATCGTCACGTCGCTCAGGCCCGCCAACGAGGTCTTCTCGACCAATCTCCTGCCCGACGCGGCCTCGCTCGCGAACTACGCCTACGCGCTCGACGCCATCCCGATGGTCCGGATGCTGGTCAACACCTTCTTGGTCTCGCTCGCCGTCACTGTGGTCCAGCTCCTCACGGGTCTCTACGCGGGCTACGCCTTCGCCCGCTGGACCTTCCGGGGCAAGAACTTCATCTTCGCGGCCATCGCGCTCACATGGCTCGTGCCGCTCCAGGTGGTGATGATCCCCAATTACCTGCTGATGGCGAATCTCGGCCTGATCGACACGCTCATGGCGCTGATCCTGCCGCATTTCGCGACCGCTTTCGGGATCATCCTGCTGGCCCAGTCGATGCGTTCCTTCCCCGACGAGGTCTACGAGGCCGCGACGATGGACGGGGCCAACCATACGCATATCCTGTGGGAGGTGCTGGTACCCAACCTGCGCGCGCCCCTCGTCTCGCTCGCGATCCTGATCTTCATCTCGACTTGGAACGAGTACTTCTGGCCCCTGCTCCTGTCACGGACCGCCGAGAACTCGGTCGTGCAGATCGGGCTCCAGATGTTCATCACCGCGGAAGGCACGCAATGGGGTCCGCTCATGGCGGCCTCCACGATGGCAAGCCTTCCAATCCTCCTCATCTATCTCGTGCTCCAGCGCCAGGTAATCCAATCCTTCATGAAATCCGGACTTCGCTGATGACCCATACCCGCCATATCCCGCTCGACGGCGTGCTGAACCTGCGCGACCTCGGCGGCTATCCCACACCCTCGGGCGAGACCTCCTGGCGCCGGATGCTGCGTGCGGCGAGCCTGCACCGGCTCACCGATGCCGAGATCGAGAAACTGCAAGACCTTGGCGTCGTAAGCGTGATCGACCTCCGGTTCGACGATGAAATCGTGAAAGAGCCCAACCCCTTCGCCGGGCGCGACGGCAGCGTGACGCATGTGAACGTCTCGCTCTTCGCCGGCCTCGATCCGACCAATCCGCAGATCGTCGAGGCACCCGATCCGCTGCTCGCACTCTACAAAACCGCGCTCGACGAGCGGCCGGACGGGTTCCTCGCCGTGATGCGCGCGATCATCGCGGCGGGCGACGGCGGCGTGCTGTTTCACTGCACGGCCGGAAAGGACCGCACGGGCATGATCGCGGCGCTCCTGCTCGATCTCGCGGGGGTGGCCCGCGAGGTGATCGTGGCCGACTACGTGTTGACCGGCGACCACATCGTGCCGCTCGTCGAAGCGACCCGTGCCGCCGTCGAGGCGCAGGGCGGCGACTTCGCCGCCTACGCTCCGTTCTTCGCCGCCGAAGCCGCGACGATGGAGGCGTTCCTCGATCATCTGCACGACATCCACGGCGGCGCGCGGACCTATCTCGCCAACCACGGACTCACCGTGTCCGAGATCGAAACTCTGCGCACCCGTCTTGTCCCCCCGCAAACCGCGAAAGGAGCCGCGTGATGAGCTATGTAACCATCGACGCCCTGCGCAAACGCTATGGTGGCGACGTCGAGGCGCTGAAGGGTATCGACCTCTCTTTCGAGAAGGGCGAATTCGTGGTGATCGTCGGCCCGTCGGGCTGTGGCAAGTCCACGCTCCTTCGGATGATCGCGGGGCTCGAAGGCATCACATCGGGCGAGATCGGGCTGGACGGGCAGATCGTGAACGACCTCGACCCGGCGGATCGCGGCTGTGCCATGGTGTTTCAGAACTACGCGCTCTACCCGCACATGACGGTCGCCAAGAACATCGCCTATCCGCTGAAGCTCGCGAAAGTGGCGCAGGCGGAACGCGACGCGCGGGTGCGCGAGGCGGCCCGCATCCTCGGCCTCGAGCCCTACCTGAACCGCCTGCCGAAAGCCCTTTCGGGCGGGCAGCGGCAGCGCGTGGCCATGGGCCGGGCCATCGTGCGCGATCCCAAGCTCTTTCTGTTCGACGAGCCGCTCTCGAACCTCGACGCCAAGTTGCGCGTGCAGATGCGGATCGAGTTGCGTCGCCTGCACCGAAAGCTCGGCGCCACCTCGATCCTCGTCACCCATGATCAGGTCGAGGCGATGACCATGGCCGACCGGCTCGTGGTGATGAACGGCGGCGAAGTGGAGCAGGTCGGCAGCCCGGAGGAGGTCTATGCCCGCCCCGCCTCGGCCTTTGTGGCCGGCTTCCTCGGCGCGCCCGCCATGAACCTTTTGCCGGCACAGACAGACGCGGCCGGCCGGCCCCGGCTCGACGCCGCGCCGGAGACGCCCCTGTCGCAAACCGCGATGGATGAAGCGGGGCACGCCTTTCTCCTCGGTGTCCGCCCCGAGGATCTGACCGTGGGGCCTGCCGGGACGGGCGCGGTGCCCGCCGTCATCGACCTGATCGAGGATCTGGGCGGCCACAGGATCGCGCACTGCCATGTCGGCGACACATCGCTCGCGGCGATCCTGCCCCGCCACGTTGCCTTCAGCGAGGGCGACAGGATCGGACTCGGCGCGGAGGGCACGGCCCTCCACGCCTTCGACCTCGCGAGCGGCAAACGGCTGGGCACCCGGCAGGCAGGCCGCCTGCCGAGCTTGCAGTCCGCCTGACCCCGTTCCGCCCGTGTCACGCGCGGGCGGGACGCCGCGGGGCGGGCTTCGGGCCCAGGGCGGGCCCGAGAAGGCGCGCGAATACCGTCAGGAATGCCGCGCACCACAATCCCCCGGCGCAAAGAACGAATGCCACGTGCAGGCCCGGGAAGAGTTCGGCGGCGAACCGCGCCAGCGCCGCGGCAAGAAGCGCCGCGAAAGCGCCGGTCACGACGGGCCCGGCCTCAAGCGGGCGCCCCGTATGCCCCAACGTGGCCCGGACCATCACGGCGAGCGTCATCGTGCCCACCGCGCCCACGGCGAAGAGGTGCGCGACCGCACCGTCGCTCACGGCGCCGACCGCTGAAAGGGCTGCGACGGCGAAGCCCGCCGGGATGAAGGCGTAGGACAGATGCAACATCGCGAGAAGCGGGGAGCGCCACGTCGCCCCGCCCCTCCACCGCGCCAGCCGGGCGGCATGGAGCCCTGCCACCGCAACGAACAGGAGCGCCGCGAAGGGTCCGGGCACACCCGCCACCCAGGCAAGGAGCGCACAGGCGCCCGCCAGCATGGCGAAGGCGTCGAAGCGGTCGAACGGTCGTGGCATCGGCTCGCACCGGCGCTGCGCCAGCCAGTTCCGTGTGAAACTCGGAATGATGCGCCCGCCGATGAGCATTATGAGAAAGACGAGGATCGCGATACCGGGGCGATGCGCACCATAGGCCGATCCCGTGCGCAGCGCCTCGACGTGGAACGCCACGTTCGCGCACCAGAACAGGCTGACGGGAATGAGCACCTTGAGATTGCGCCAGTTGCGCCCCGCTACGATCTCACGCGCTATCACGGCCCCGACGAGGAGGAGGAAAAACTGGTCCACCGCGAGCACGACCCAAGGCCCGGCACCGAAGCCTCCCGCGACGGCCACGCGCCCGGCGACCCATACGCCGGCCAGCAGCGCGAGCGGCGCGCCCCGTGTCGGCAGGCGGCCCGTCCAGTTCGGAACCGCAGTGAACAGAAAGCCCGCGACCACCGCGGCCCCGTAGCCGAAGATCATTTCGTGGACATGCCAGTCGAGCGCGGAAAAGAGCGAAGGAACGGAGACCGCGCCGCGCCACACCGCCAGCCATGTCGCGACCGACAGGACGGCAAAGAACGTGGCGAGCAGGAAGAACGGGCGGAACCCTGCGGAGAAGACAGCCGGTCCGCGATATGCTGATGACTTGCTCATGAACACCTCCTGGAATTTGAAAGGGCGACGCCAGGCGCCGCCCTTTCGGTGACAGTGACGAAGGGACGTGACGTCACTGAACCTGTGCGAAGAGGTCGGCCATGCGCTTGCCCGCCTTGCCCCTCTGGTCGACGGCTGCCGCGTCATCGAGGTTCACGGCATCCCCCACCTGGATCAGGGCGACCATGCCCATGCCGTAGTGCGGCGTGCATTTGATGCCATAGACACCCTCGGCCTCGACGGTCAGGTCGAACTCCTCGTTGAATTTGGTTTTGAATTCCTCGACGCCCTCGGGAAGCATGCCCTCGATGCTTTCGACGTTGTGCCCCCGGTCCGTGGGAAGGAAACGGATCACGTCGCCCGGCTCGGCCTTCACGTAGGCTGGTTCGAAAACCATCGCGCCGTCAGCACCCTTGTTCAGCATCTTCACTTCGATGGTCTCGGCCTGTGCGGCGAATGCGGCGAGGGAGAGCGCGGCAGAGATCAGCAGGGTTTTCATTTTTGCATCCTTTGGTCATGTCTCGTGTTTCGACTGGACCCGTTTTGCGATATTGAGCGCGACTGAACGTTGCTCTTCGACAAACTCGCGGGACGAAATGCCCAAGCTCGACGAAAGCCTCCTGTCGGACCTGCCGCCTTTCAGCCTGCTGGAACGCGGCCAGATCCGCGACATCCTCGATCAGGCGGTCTCGCGCCGCTACGACGAGGGGACCGCGATTTTTCGCGAAGGGCATGACGCCGACCGGTTCTACCTCCTCCTCGACGGCTACCTGAGGGTGATCCGTTCGACCGAGGGCGGGGAGGAGATCATCGTTTTACACATCTCTCCGGGGCAGCTCTTCGGCATCGCCAAGGCGCTCGAGCGCGACACCTACCCCGCCACCTCGATCGCGGCGGCCGAGTCGATCGCCCTGTCCTGGCCCACCCGGCTCTGGTCCGAATTCGCCGAGACCTATCCGGGCTTCGCGACCGAGAGCTACAAGACACTGGGACGTCGGCTGGGCGAGATTCAGACGACGCTGACCGAAATGGCGACGCAGGCGGTCGAGAAACGCGTGGCCGCCGCAGTCCTGCGGATGATGAACCAGAGCGGACGACGCACCGAGGACGGGATCGAAATAGGGTTCCCGATCACGCGGCAGAATATCTCGGACATGACCGGCACGACCCTGCACACGGTGAGCCGGCTGCTGTCGGCCTGGGAAAAGGCCGGAATCGTCGCCTCACGGCGCAAGCATGTGGTCGTGACGAACCCGCACGAACTGGTGCTCCTTTCCGGCGCTCAGGGCTGATCGCCTCCGCCCGAGGCGCGCAATTCGTCCCGAAACGCCATCTCGTCCAGATCGTATTCCGCACAGGCGTCCGCGATCGCGTGGAACGGGGCGACGGGACATCCGGGGCAGAGCATCTGTTTGCCCAGAAATACCTGCACCATGTGAGGCCATTCGCCGAACAACGTGGACAGCGGCAGGTCGGGATCGTCGAAACGCGGGCGTCTTGGCATGGCGGGCCTCCTTCCCCCGCAGCGTGCCCGGTCCGATCTTCGCGTTCTTTGCGTTTGCACAACAAGCGACCCGGTCGTTCTGGGTAGGTCGGTCCCATCGACACAACCAAACGGGACCGTGACATGTCAGACATACTCACGAAATCACGGGCCAGGAACGTCTTCTACGGGGGGAGTATCTTCTTCGTCGTGGTGTTCGTGGCCCTCACGGCGCAAAGCCATCGCCACATCGTCAAGACCTCGACGGCGGGCGCGCCGATCACCGAAGCGGTGGAACTGGGCAAGCACGTATGGGAGCGCCACTCCTGCATCAATTGCCACACGCTGCACGGCGAAGGCGCCTATTTCGCACCCGAGGTCGGCAACGTGATGACCCGGTGGGGCGTCCTCGATGATCCGGAAGGAGCATACGAGATCCTCAACGGATGGATGGAAGCGCAGCCCTCGGGCATCGAGGGCCGCCGCCAGATGCCGCATTTCGAGATCACCGAGGAAGAGATGCGCGGCCTCGCAGAATTCCTGCGGTGGGCCGACCAGACCAACACCCAGAACTGGCCGCCGAACGACGCCGGGTAAGGAGACCGAAAATGAAATACCAATCTCAATCCGTGGCGAAGTACTACTTCCTCGCCGCCGCTGCCTTGTTCGGCATTCAGGTGCTGGGCGGGCTCCTCGCGGGCTGGATCTACATCTCGCCCAACACGCTCTCGGAAATCCTTCCTTTCAACGTGGTTCGCATGATCCACACCAACGCGCTGATCGTCTGGCTTCTGCTGGGCTTCTTCGGTGCAGCCTACTACCTCGTCCCGGAAGAAGCGGAGCGGGAGCTCTTCTCGCCAAAGCTCGCCTACATCCAGCTCATCATCCTGCTCGTGGGCACGCTGGGCGCAGTGGGGTCCTACCTCGTCGGTATCCACGGCGGGCGCGAGTTCCTCGAACAACCGCTCTGGGTCAAATTCGGGATCCTCGTCGCCGCCGTGATCTTCCTCGTGAACATCTCGCTCACGGCACTCGCCGGGCGCAAGACGGCGATCACCAATATCCTGCTCATGGGCCTTTGGCTCCTGTGCCTGCTCTGGGTCTTCGCCTTTATCAACCCGGTGAACCTGTCGCTGGACAAGATGTACTGGTGGATGGTCGTGCACCTCTGGGTCGAGGCGACCTGGGAACTCGTCATGGCCGCGATCCTCGGCTTCTTGATGCTCAAACTCACGGGCGTGGACCGCGAGGTGATCGAGAAATGGCTCTACGTCATCGTCGCGCTGGCCCTGTTCTCGGGCATTCTCGGGACCGGTCACCACTTCTACTGGATCGGCACGCCGGGCTACTGGCAGTGGATCGGGTCGATCTTCTCGACACTCGAGGTGATCCCGTTCTTCGCCATGATGACCTTCGCCTTCGTGATGGTCTGGAAGGGTCGCAAGAACCACCCGAACAAGGCCGCGCTCCTGTGGTCGCTCGGGTCCTCCACCGTCGCCTTCTTCGGCGCAGGCGTCTGGGGCTTCCTGCACACGTTGCACGGGGTGAACTACTACACCCACGGCACGCAGATCACGGCGGCCCACGGGCACCTCGCGTTCTACGGCGCTTACGTCGCCCTGAACCTCGGCATGTTCACCTACGCGATGCCGCAGCTGCGCAAGCGGGCGCCCTACAACCAGGTGCTGAACATGGCGTCCTTCTGGCTGATGACCGGCGGCATGGCCTTCATGACCTTCACGCTGACCTTCGCCGGCACGATCCAGACGCACATGCAGCGCATCCTGGGCGACTACTACATGGACGTGCAGGACCAGCTCGACCTGTTCTACGTCATGCGCTTCGGCTCCGGCGTGGCCGTGGTACTCGGCGCGCTGCTCTTCATCTACTCGATGATCGTGGTGCGCCGCGAAGTCGTGAAACCCGGCCCCGTGGCCGCACAAGCGGCGGAGTGACCCATGACGCTGGACATGACCCCTGACCTGCCGTTCTACAGCCCGCAATCCAATGAATGCGCGCTCTTCGAGACGGCCCAACAAAACGGTTTGCCCCTTCTTCTGAAGGGGCCGACCGGCTGCGGCAAGACGCGCTTCGTCGAACACATGGCCGCGCGTCTCGGCCTGCCGCTGCACACCGTCGCCTGCCATGACGACCTGTCGGCGGCCGACCTGATCGGGCGCTACCTCATCAAGGGGGGCGAGACCGTCTGGGTCGACGGCCCCCTCACCCGCGCGGTGCGCGAAGGCGGGATCTGCTACCTCGACGAGGTGGTGGAGGCGCGTAAGGACGTGACCGTGGTGCTGCACCCGCTCACCGACGACAGGCGGCGGCTGGTCATCGACCGGACGGGCGAGGAACTCGTCGCGCCCGCGTCCTTCATGTTGGTGGCGAGCTACAATCCCGGTTACCAGAACGTTCTGAAGAAGCTGAAACCCTCGACCCGGCAACGGTTCCTGTCGATCGGCTTCGACTTCCCTGCGCCGGAGCTGGAAACCTCGGTGGTCGCCACCGAGTCGGGGCTGGAGGCCGACCGGGCCGGGGCGCTCGTGCGGCTCGCCGGGCATATCCGCAAGCTTTCGGGCATGGACCTGGAGGAAGGGGTGTCCACCCGCCTCCTGATCTACGCGGGCACGCTGATCGCCAAAGGACTGCGGGTCGAGGACGCCATCGAAGCGGCCATCGTCGAACCCCTGTCCGACGAACCCGACGTGCAGCAGGCGCTGCGCGACTTGACCGCCAGCGTCTACGGGTGACGGCATGAAATTGCTCGATCTCCTCGAACCGGAAGAGGCCGTCGGCACGCTCTGGCACGGCATGGTGACGCGGTCAGGGGCTGACGCGAACCGGGCCGGCAGCGCGGTGGAGCTGGAGGAGGTGCGCGCGAGCGTCGCCACGCTTTACCGCGCGTTGGGCGGGGGCCAGGGGGTCGAGATCGGCCCGGTCCCCGCCACCCCGTCGCGCCACCGCATCACCGGCCCGCGCCGGATCGGCGCGCCGCGCGTCCGCGAACATGTCGCGGGATTCGATGGCGACCGCCTCGCCCTTCCCCCCCTGATGGACGTATTCCCCGAAGCGCGCCTGAACCGCGCCGCCTACCTCTGGCTGGCCGCGCTGGCCGCCTTCGTCGATTTCCCCCCGCACCTCTCCGATCCGCTGGCGGCCGACCGGGCCGGCATCGGTGCCATCGCGCTCGCCGCCGACCGCGCCTTTGCCGCCTGTCCCGGTCTTCGCCGGGCTTATGGCGAGATGTGCGACCACCTGATCGCGACCCGCGACCGTGCGGGCCTTCCACGGTGCGAAGCCGGGATCGAACGCCTGGTTCTAGAACAGCTGACGGGCAGGTCTTCGGATGCGGAATGCCTCGACTGCCCCGCGCCGCGTAGCTACCGGACCTATGCCCCCGTGCCGATCTGGCTGCGCCTTTCGCACCGTGCGCCGGGACAGGGAGCGGCGAATGACGATGAGGCCCCGGGCACCCCCGCACCCGAAATGAAGGGGCGCAAGGCAGGGGCGCGCGAGGACCGGGATCAGGCGAACCGCCGCGACAGCTTCATCGTCCACCGGTTCGAGGCGATCCTGTCCTGGGCCGAAAGCCTGAACCTCAACCGCATGGTCGAGGATGACGACGACGAAAACGCGCAGAAGGCCGCCGACGATCAGGACCAGATTACGCTGTCTCAGAACGCGAAACGTGCCGCGACCCGGCTGCGCCTCTCGCTTGACCTGTCCCCGCAGGACGCCGATCACGAACGACTCGCGGGCAAGTTCACCTATCCCGAATGGAACCGGCGCACCGGCGACTACATGGCCGACCATACGCGCGTTCTGGACGCGCCCGGCGACCTCGCGACCGGCTTCGCCCCCGATCCCCGCCTTGTCGCGCGGGTCAAGCGGCAGTTCGCGCCGCTCAATCCGCGCAAGGTGATCCTCCCGCGGCAGTTGGACGGCGACGACCTCGACCTCGACGCCGTGGTTGCCAGCCGCGCGGACATCGTTGCGGGCCGCGAAGGAAGCGACCGGGTCTGGCAGTCGTCACGCCCGATGGCCCGTGACCTGTCCGTCGCCATCCTGATGGATTGCTCGCGGTCGACGGAAGCCCACCTGGGCGACCGGGCCGTCATCGACGTGGGGCGCGAGGCGCTTGCGGCCCTCGCGGCCGGGATCGACACGGCGGGCGACCGGCTTGCGATTTGGGGCTTCTCGTCCCTGCGCCGCGACCGGGTCTTTCTGCACAAGGCCAAGGATTTCGACGAGACGATGAGTGGCGAGGTGACGGCCCGCATCGGCGGCTTTCGCCCCGGTCACTACACCCGTCTCGGCGCCGCGATCCGTCACGCGAGCGCACAGCTCGCCGAAGAGGGCGCCACCCGGCGCCTGCTCCTCGTCCTGACGGACGGCAAGCCCAACGACCTCGACCACTACGAGGGCCAGCACGGAATCGAGGACAGCCGCATGGCCGTGCGCGAAGCGCGCGCACTCGGGCAGGCTGTCCACGGGATCATCATCGACGCCGACGGGCAGGATTGGTTCGCGCGCATCTTCGGGCGCGCGGGCTTCACACTCCTGCCAGATGCCGACCGCTTGCCCCGTGCCCTGCCCGACATCTATCAAACCCTCACATTGGAGACCTGACATGAAACGCCTCACCCTCCTCGCCATGACGTTGCCCGGCTTACTCTTCGCGGCCAGCTTCGAGCGCCCGGTTCCCCAGTCACAGACCGACGTGGCGGAGTTCTGGTTCCTCGTGGCCTCGCTCGCCATGCTGGGCGCACTTCTGGCCGTTCACATGCTGGTGCGCCGGCGATGACCCGGCGCGGGTTCGTCAGGCTGAACGCGGCGCTCTACCCCTTCGCGGCGGGAGCGATGGCGGTAAACCTTTTCTTCGCTGCCCTGATCGGGAGCTGGCTGGGCTGGGGCGTTCTCACGCCCTGGGAATCGGTCGCGGGCGGCCTGCTACTCGGCCTTCCCGTGACATGGGCCTTCGCGCGCCACATCCGGTCGCTGATCGAACGGGCCGAGGCTGCAACGTGATGGGCTGGCTCGAATACATTCTCGCGCTGGCGGCGTTTCTCGGGAGTCACTTCCTCCCCCGTTTCGGCGGGATTCGGGACCGGCTGATCGCCCGGATCGGACGACGGAATTATTTCGCAGCCTACGGAATGCTGTCGCTCGCGCTCCTCGTATGGGTCATCGCCGCCGCCGGGCGGGCGCCCTTTGTCGAGCTTTGGGGCCAGGCACCGTGGACGCGCTGGGTGCCCAACCTCGCCATGCCGGTTGCGCTTGTCCTTGCCGCCAACGGAACCGGGATTGCCCAGCCCTTCACGCTGGGCGGCAAACGTCAGGCAGTGTTCGACCCCGCGCAGCCGGGGTTCGCCGCGGTCTCGCGCCATCCGCTGTTTCTCGCCCTCGCCCTGTGGGCCCTCGCGCACCTCGTGCCGAACGGCGACCTCGCGCATGTGATCCTGTTCACGACCTTCGCGGGTCTCGCGCTTGGCGCCATCGCGGTGTTCGACGCCCGCGCCCGCCGTGACCTCGCCGCCGCCGCCCCCGCGTTCTTTGCCGCGACCGCGGTCTTCTCCCTCGCGCCGCTCGGCCAAGCGGGCTGGCGCAGGCGGAATGTCGGCCGGCTTGTCCGGCGGGCCGCGATCGGCCTGGCGCTCTGGGTGCTCCTGCTGTTGAGCCACGGCGCCGTGATCGGCGTTTCCCCTCTGCCCTGACGGCTCAGTCCTCTCGCACCAGCCGGAACCCGAGGTGGTCGGGCGGCAGACCGACCGCGCAGCCCCCCACCCGGGGATTGCGCACGAAGTCGATGATCCCCGCCCTGTGGCGTCCGCCGGCGACACGCACGGTGCAATACGGCTCGCTCGCCGTCACCCGGCCTGCGGCGTCGAGCGTGCCCGTCTCCATGCAGCCCGTCGTCCATTCCCAGATGTTGCCGGACATGTCCGCCACGCCCATGGAGTTCTCGCCGAACCCGCCGGGCGGGCGCAGCGCCGCGTTCGCGGAGCCGCGCAGAAGGATGCCGCGCTCGTACTGCGCCAGCATCCGTTCGCCGGGGTCGAGATCATCTTCGGCCACAGGAGTCGCGTCCCCGTGTCGTTCGGCGGCGGCACGTTGCCATTCCTCGGCGGTGGGCAGGCGCCACGAACCGCCGGTCGCGTGCGAGAGCCACGCGGCATAGGCCTTGGCATCGTGGAAGCTGACATGGGTCTGGGGGCGGTGGCCTTCTCCGGGAGCCCCGGAACTGCAGGCACCCTCGGCAACACAGGCCGCGTAATCGGCCCGGGAGACCTGGTACTTCATGATCTCGAAGCCCGCCACCGACGTCTCGACGGTTGCGGGCGTCCGCGTCTTGCCCGCGAAACTGAAGCTTCCGAAGGGTCGAAAGGCGATCTCGCCTGCCGGGATCGGCACGGTTTCCGGCCCTTCCCGCATGGCGGGCTCGTCGGAAAACAGGCCGAAGAACCCGGCCAGCAGGATTGATGGGAACGCGATTGTCGGTGTCATGCTTGCCTCCGGACAAGAAGGGGCGGCCACTGGTCGCGGCCGCCCCGGTTTCCTGCGTGGTGGATCGGTCAGCCCACGATGGCGGTCGGGGCCAAGACCTGTTCCATCAGATCGTTGTCCCACTGACCCTCGACCTTCACATGCGCCGTGGCGCCGAGGTTCACCGCCTCGATCAGGTTGTGGTTCACATAGGCGTAGATGCCCGGCTGCAGGAACTCGTAGAGCGCCGCCCCGGCCGAGCCGCCACGGATGAACCAGGTTTCGAGGTCGCGGTCCGGCACGTTGTTGAACTTGCCCGCCTCCCAGACGAGGTCGCCGTGCCCGCCGATGAGGTGCGGGCGGGAGTCCCGGTTGCCCTGGCTGTGAACGAAGAGAACCTTCTCCCCCACCTTCGCGGTGAGCGCCTTGTCACCCGTCAGCGCACCGACGGCACCGTTGAAGACCACGTGGCTCGGGATGAGCCCGTTCATCATCTGCTCGGTGTCGGGGTAGCTTTCGGCGACGTCGGCATATCGCTTGTAGTTCCCGTTCTCGTCCTTCGGAATGTAGAACTCGTTCTCCCCGATATAGTAGACGCGGTCATAGGCGACCGGACGCCCCTTGTGGTCCGACAGGCCGTTGCGCGGCAGGATCATGATGGCGCCCACCATGCCGGCGGCCACGTGCCACGGGATCATCGGGCCGCCCGGCGCACAGTGGTAGACGAAGGTGCCCGGGCGCGTGGCCTTGAACCTCAGCACGGTCTTCTCGCCCGGGCTCACGAGAGTAAGCGCCCCGCCGCCCAGCGCGCCGGTCGCCGCGTGGAAATCGATGTTGTGTTGCATCAGGTTCTCGGCCGGGTTGACGAGCGTGAGCTCCACGTAGTCATCCTGGTGGACAACCATCATCGGTCCGGGGATCGAACCGTCGAAGGTCATGCCCTGGAGCCAGGCGTCGTCGGCGACCTGGATCTCCTTTTCCACGATCTTCATCTCGAATTCCACGACGCGCGGGTCGCCGGGCGCAATCTGTTCATGGTCGTGGACGAAGGGCGGCGCCACCAGCTCGCGCTTGATGCGCTTGAGCTTGGACAGATCGGCCGGGGCCGCCATTGGCGTCATGGCTTCCTCCGCCCGCGCGGCGGTGGCGATCAGAGGTGCGGCAGCGATACCGGCGGCTCCGAACAGGGCGGCTCTGCGGGTCAACATCTTACTTCTCCTTCAGGTTTCGATGTCCTGAAGCAAAGTTAGCGCGCCTTCGCGTGCCGGATGTTGTCGAAGCGCAATGTTCGAGCAGGTTAACGCGGCGCGGTCGGGAAAAGCACCCTCCCGCACCGGGACACACCTGCACCCCGAAGGCGCCACGTGCTCGCATTTGGACGCATGGCTCAGTTCGCAGAGGCGCGTTGAAGATAGGCCTCGACGTCCGCCGTCTGGTGGCCGGCCGCCCCGGGCTGATCCAGGAGCCGGGACGCCTGTTCGCCCGACATGTCGGGAAGCGTATGCGCGATACCCTTGTGGCAGTCGATACACGTGCCGTCGCCTGGCCCGAGGACACGCTCGTGTATCTCCGCCGCGCGCGGGCTTTGCCGCGAGAAATCCATCGCGGTGTAGCTGTGGCAGTTGCGGCATTCCAGGCTGTCGTTCGCCTCGAACCTTGCCCATTCCCGCCGCGCCATCTCGAGCCGGTGTGCCTCGAATTCCTCGCGCGTGTCGATGGTGCCGAACAACCAGCCGTAGACTTCCTTCGAGGCCGCCATCTTGCGCGCGATCTTGTGGGTCCACTCGTGCGGCACGTGGCAGTCGGAGCATTTGGCGCGCACGCCCGAGGCGTTGGTGAAATGCACGGTCTGCTTGAGGTCGGCGTAAACGTTCACCTCCATCTCGTGACAACCGGTGCAGAACGCCTCGGTATTCGTCACCTCCAGCGCGGTGTTGAAGCCGCCCCAGAACAGGATGCCGCAGATGAACCCGCCGAGGGTGAGGAAGCCGAGCGAGTAATGCGTGCTCGGACGGCGCATCACGCGCCAGAAAGACTTGATGATCCTGCGCATGCCTAACCTACTCGCTGTCCTGGCTCATGCCGATGAGCGTGTCGATGTCGATGAAGGTGTTGGTCACGAGCGGCTCGTCGTCCGTCTGGCTCACGTGGCACTGGGTGCAGAAATAGCGGCGGGGGGACACCTGCGCGAGCACCTGCTGGTGCCGGTCGATGTAATGCGTCACAGAAACCATTGGCGCCTGGCTCTGCCCGGTTGCGGCGCGGGCGTGGCACGACAGGCACTTGTTGTAATTCGCGCTGACCTCGTAGCCCTCGATATCGTGCGGGATGACCGGGGGCTGTTCGGGATAGTTGCGCACCTCGCGCAGGTCGGTGTCGATGGCCGGGCGCATCGGCGGCGGCGAACGGTCGTCGGTCGGCGCGGTCGGGCGCAGCGTCGAAATCGTCGACTGCTGGGCCATCGCGACTCCGGCCGCGAGCAAGCCACAGGCGGCGGCGATGTGAAGGAAGGTCCGGGAAAGTCTCATGTCGCGGCCTCCACCTTGCAGGCGCATTTCTTGAAGTCGGTCTGTTTCGAGATCGGGTCGGTGGCATCCAGCGTCAGCTTGTTGATAAGCTGGTTGGCATCGAACCACGGCACGAAGATCAGCCCGCGCGGCACCTTGTTGCGTCCCCGCGTCTCTACACGGGTGAGCATGTCGCCGCGCCGGGACGTGAGCCTGACTTCGCTGCCCCGGTGCAGGCCGAGCTCGGCCGCGTCCTCCGGGTGCATGTAGACCATCGCGTTCGGATAGGCCTTGTGCAGTTCAGGCACCCGGTCGGTCATCGACCCGGAGTGCCAGTGTTCCAGCACACGCCCGGTCACCAGCCAGAAGGGGAACTCTTCGTCCGGGCTCTCGGCAGGCGGCTCGTATGGCAGGGCGAAGATGTTCGCGCGGCCGTCCGGCTTTCCATAGAACTCCACGCCGGCGCCCGGCGTGACGTAGGGATCATAGCCTTCGCGGTAGCGCCACTTGGTCTCCTGGCCATTGACCACCGGCCAGCGAAGACCGCGGACCTGGTGGTAGGTGTCGAAATCGGCCAGGTCGTGGCCGTGGTCGCGCCCGAAGCGGGCGTATTCCTCGAACAGGCCCTTCTGGACGTAGAACCCGAAGGCCTCGCTCTCGTGGTTGGGATGCGCCTCGGTCTCGGCGATGTCGTAGGCGTCGACGTTTCCGTTCGCGAACAGCACTTCGAACAGCGTCTTGCCGCGATAGTCCGGCGCCGCGTCGAGGATCTCGGCCGGCCAGACCTCGTCGGTTGTGAAGCGCTTGGAGAACTCCATAAGCTGCCACAGGTCGGATTTCGCCTCGCCCGGCGCGTTCACCAACTGGTGCCAGAACTGCGTGCGCCGCTCGGCGTTGCCGTAGGCGCCCTCCTTCTCGACCCACATCGCGGTCGGCAGGACGAGATCGGCGGCCTGCGCCGTGACCGTCGGATAGGCGTCCGAGACCACGATGAAGTTGTCCGGATTGCGATAGCCCGGATAGGTCTCTTCGAGCAGGTTCGGCGCGGCCTGAAGGTTGTTGTTCACCTGGATCCAATAGGCGTTGATCTCGCCGTCCTTGAGTTTGCGGTTCTGGAGCACGGCGTGGGCCCCGACCCAGCCGGGGACCGTGCCCTCGGGCAGTTTCCAGATGTCCTCTGCCACCTTGCGGTGCTCCGGGTTCGCGACCACCAGATCGGCGGGCAGCCGGTGGGCGAAGGTGCCCACCTCGCGCGCCGTGCCGCAGGCCGACGGCTGACCGGTCAGCGAGAACGGCGAATTGCCCGGCTCGGCAATCTTCCCTGTCAGCAGGTGGATGTTGTAGATCATGTTGTTCACCCAGACGCCGCGCGTGTGCTGGTTCACGCCCATCGTCCAGAGCGACATGACCTTCTTGTCCGGATCGGCATAGATCTCGGCCAGCGCCTCGATCCGGCGTGCAGGCACGCCCGACAGCTCCTCGGCATATTCGAAGGTGTAGGGGTCGAGAAAGGCTTCGAATTCGTCGAGGGTCATATCCGACGCGCCGCCCGCCGCGCCGGCGTTCGCAGCCTGTTGCTCCAGCGGATGCTCGGGGCGCAGGCCATAGCCGATGTCGGTATTGCCACGTTTGAAATTGACGTGCTTGTCCACGAAGTCCCGGTTCACACGGCCCGTCTTGATGATGTGACGCGCGATGGCGTTCAGGATCGCGAGATCCGACTGGGGCGTGAAGGTCATCTCGATATCGGCGAGGTCGTAGCACCGGTGATGGTAGGTCGAGAGCACGACCACTTGCGTCTCCGGCGCGGACAGCCGCCGGTCGGTCAGGCGCGTCCAGAGGATCGGGTGCATCTCCGCCATGTTGGAGCCCCAGAGCACGAAGGCATCGGCATGCTCGAAATCGTCGTAGCACCCCATCGGCTCGTCGATCCCGAAGGTGCGAATGAACCCCGCCACCGCAGAGGCCATGCAGTGGCGCGCATTGGGATCGATGTTGTTCGACCGGAACCCGGCCTTGTAAAGCTTGGAGGCCGCATACCCCTCCCACACCGTCCATTGTCCGGAACCGAACATGCCGACTGCTTCGGGCCCCTTGGAGGCGAGGGTTTCCTAGAACTTTTCGGCCATCACGTCGAAGGCCTCGTCCCAGCTCACCTCCTCGAAGTCGCCGGTCTTGTCATAGACCCCGTCGCGTTTGCGCAGGAGCGGCATGGTCAAGCGGTCCGCGCCGTACATGATCTTGGAAAGGAAGTAGCCCTTGACGCAGTTGAGCCCGCGGTTCACCTCCGCCTCGGCATCGCCATGGGTGGCGACGACCCGGTCGTTACGTGTCGCGACCATCACGGAACAGCCGGTGCCGCAAAACCGGCAGGGCGCCTTGGACCAGGTGAGTTCCGTGTCCTCGCGTGCGGTCGGGATATTCTGCCCGAGTGCCGGGGCGGCGATCCCGGCCGCGGCGCTGGCCGCGGCGATCGCCTTGGCTTTCAGCGCGTCTCGTCTCGTCAGTTCCATGGTCTCTCTCCTGGCTTGCGGCTTGGCGGACTACACGGGGCGCGCGAGCGCCTCCGGATCGTCGACGTGGTGAAATACGAGGGTTGCGGCGAGGACACCGGGCAAGAGCTGTATGCGCGTCAGCGCGTCGTTGAGCGTGCGCCGGCCTTCCGCTTCGAGCGTGACGACGAGCTTGCCCTCCGGCACGCGAGCGTGGACTTCGCACCCCTCTGCCTCGAGCGCGGCGGACACGGAGTCCAGCGTTTCCGGGCGCGTATGAACGAGAAGGCTCGACAGGTGATGTTCAGGCACGGGTCACCTCCGGTTCGCCTATGTCGATGGCCCGCGCCGGACAGACTGAAACGCATCCGCCACATCCCGTGCAGACCTCGGGATCGACCACCATCTCGGCCCGCCCGCCCAGCAGCGGACGCGCCCTGAGGGCGCGCGCGTCGCAGGCATCTTCGCAGGCCCGGCAGGAAATGCCGCGTGGCTCGAAACATCCCTCGCCGATAATCGCCACCGCGGCCCAGGGCGGGTCGCGCTCAAGGTCGAAGACCGACTCGTCACAGGCTTCGGCGCAGGCTGCGCAAAAGGTGCATGCGGCGGAGAAATCGAGCACCGGATGGCCGCCCCGCCCTTTCGTGACGATGCCCTCCGGGCAGGCATCGGCGCAGGCTCCGCAGCCCGTGCAATGCGTGCGCATCGTCTCGGAATCGGTCCAGGGCATGACATCCCCACCGGCGGCACCGCCGAGAAAGGCTCTTCGTGACATGGTAGCTGCCGCCCGTGCGCCCATTCCCGATCAGCTCCCCGGCGGACCGAAGAGAAGCTGTTCCATCCAGACGACGAAACCGAAGCCGCCGACGAATGCGATGGCGAGGATCGGGAATAGCACCAGAGCGAGGAACAGGAATGCGACCGTCTCCTGTCCTTTCGTGCTTGGCCTTGAGCCGTCCTGGGTATCCGGGTCAGCCATCAGCCTGCCTCCCTGTGCCGGTCACGATTCGCTGCGACTATTTCACATCTCAAGGTTGAGTTTTTGACGCGCATCAGTTTTCTGTGATCATGGGAAGGGTTCTCGTGGTGCGGGATCGCGATTGCCATTGAAAGGACCTGAAGAATGCTGATCGACACGCCGACGCTATGCGCGACTTGCCCCGTTCTTGCGGTCGGCTCTGCGCCCGATGCGCTGGATGCCGTCGCGGGCGGGATCACGACCATCTCCCTCGCCCGGGGCCAGGTGCGTACCTGCGAGGATCTCTCGCACCATTTCGCATTGGTGCGCAGGGGCGCGCTCAAGGTGGAGTTCCTCAATACTGACGGTCAGCCCGAGGTGTCGGGGTTCCTCTTCGCAGGGGAGCCGCTCGTCTGTTCTATCGGGACCGAGGATGTCGCCATCACCGCGCTCGAGGAGACGGTTATCTGCGATGTGCGCCCCGACCGGATCGCGCGCGAACTGCCCGGGGCCGCGCAGATCGTGAACGCCTTTGCCGAGGCTGTCGCGGACCAGGCCGGCGTGGACCAGCGCAGGCTCATCCACGCACGCAGCGGGACGATTCCCGACCGGCTGCACTGGTTCATTCGCGACCTCGCCGCCCGGCAGGGCGGGCCTCGGGTGCGCCTGCCCATGTCGCGCAGCGAGATCGCCCATTACCTCGACACGAGCGCGGAGAGCGTCAGCCGCGCCTTCACCCAACTGCGGAACGCGGGAATGATCGAACGCGTCTCGCCAAGGGAATTCACGCTGCAAGCCTGACGGGGTTCGGAAGGAGCCGGGGAGAGCGTCCTCCGGCTGGGCTGGGCGAGAGCGGGTCCTGCAAATCCACGCTCCTTTCGTTGATCTGCGGCATCGTCACCGCGGCTCGCGGACATGTCGTTGTCGCGGGGACCGACCTCGCCACGCTGCGCCTGGCACACGGGAACACACGGACGGCCCGGGCCGCCCGGGCCCGGGCCGTCGATGTTGGCGCTTACGGCCTGTCAGCCCTTGGTGTCGGTCGCCTTGTTGCCACCTTTGCCGGAAACCTGATCGCCGATCATCTCGCCCAGCTGGTTCATGGCCGGTGCGGACACCGCGAGGTCGAGGATCGAGTCGACGATCTGGGATACGGGCGAACCGCGCTCCACCGACTCGCCGCTCCCCTGACCGCGACCGGCGAGGCCGTTCACGTTGTGGATCGTGATGCTGTCGATCTTCTCGGCAGGCTTCACCATTTGGCCCACGATGCCGGGCATGGCGTCCAGACGCATCTTTTCCATCTCCAGCGCGGCGAGTGCATCGGAGCGGGCGTTCTGCGCCTTGATCCGCGCGGCTTCGGCTTCGACCTCGGCAAGTTGGAGGTACTTCATCGCTTCGACCTCCTCCCGCTTGGCCTCGGCCTTGTCCTTCGCGGTGGCCTTGTCGCTTTCGGCGGCGATGCGCGCGCGCGTGGCCGCGGTCTCGGCGTCCTGCTGGGCAGCCAGGAGCGCAACGGCCTTTCGCCGCTCGGCCTCGGCCATCTGACGGGCGGTCTGGATCGCTTCTTCCGCCTTCACCGCTTCCGCACGGGCGGTATCGGCCTCGGCGCGCGCGCGGCTTTCCTCCTGCGACTTGGCGGAGATCTGGATCTGCCGCTCCTGTTCCGCGATCTGGAGCGCGCGTTCCTGCGCGATCTCGGCCTCCCGGATCGCCAGTTCGCGGGCGATGTCGGCGGACTGGATTTCCTGCTCCATCCGGATGCGGGCGTGGGCCGCCGACCGTTCGGCATCGGCCTTGCGGCTCGCCACTTCGGCCAGTTGCGCGGCCATGAGGGTTTCGACCTCCTGCGCTTGCGCGATCTCGGCGCGGCGTTCCTCGAGGTCGATCTCGAGCTTGCGACGGGAGGCTTCCATGGCGGTGCGCCGCACCTCGACGTCGCTGTCGCCCTCGATCTGGGCGCGTTCGCGTTTCGACTTGGCGATCACCTCGGCCAGCTTGCGCATGCCGACCGCGTTGAAGGCGTTGGTCTCGTCCAGCGTGTTGAACGGCGTCTGGTCGAAATCCGTCAACGACACGCTGTCGAGTTGCAGGCCGTAACGCCCGAGCGTCTCGCCCAGAATGTCGCGCACCTCACGCACGAATTCAGCGCGGTTCTCGTGCAGCTCGTCCATCGTCATCTGCGCCGCCACCGTGCGCAGCGCATCGATCATCATGCCGTCGATCAGCGCCTTCAATTCATCCGGCTGGAACGTGCGCCGCCCAAGCGTCTGGGCCGCGCGCGCGATGGCTTCGGGTTCGGGCACGACCGAGGCGTAGAACTCCGCCCCCACATCAACGCGCATCCGGTCCTTGGTGATGAGCGCGGAATTGCCCTTGCGCACCACGTCCATACGGATCGTCTGCATGTTCACGCGGTTGATCTCGTGGAAATACGGGATCGCCAGCGTGCCGCCGTCGATGACGACCTTGCGGCCGCCGACCCCGGTTTTAACGAGGCTGATCTCGTTCGTCGCCCGTTCATAGAACCACGCGGCCAGCGCGATCAGAATGGCGGCGACGATGACAAGGAGGATGATCCATCCAATCGCAGTCATGGCGTGTCCTTTCTCAGAAGACCGGCGGGAAATGACGCCCGCCACGGTCGAGGGTGATCCAGCGCAACTCGGTGAACGCGTCGAGCGACCAGCGCCCGCCGTAGCGACCCACGCCCGAGGCCTTGGTGCCCCCGAAGGGCACGTGCGGCTCGTCGTTGATGTTCTGGCAGTTCACGTGGCAGATGCCGGTTTCGATGTGCTCGGCCATGCGCAGGGCCTTGGCCTCGTCCCGCGTCATGATTGCGGCCGTCAGCCCGTATTCGGTGTCGTTGTTCAGCGCGATCGCCTCTTGCTCCGTCCGGAAGGGTGCGACGATGACGACGGGGCCGAAGGTTTCGTCATGCCAGATATCCATGTCGGCGTTCACGTTGGTGAGCACCGTGGGTTCGACGAAGTTGTCCCAGGCGTTGCCGCCCAGTTCGACGGCCGCGCCCTTGGCCACCGCATCGTCGATCAGCGCCTTGACGCGCATCGCCTGCCGCGTGTTCACCAGCGGGCCAATCACGTTGTCCTTGTCCTTGGTGTGCCCTGTCTTGAGCTTGGCAGCGCGGGCGAGGAACTGGCGCATGAAGTCGTCGTAGACGCCCTCCTGCACGAGGATCTTCTCGGTCGACATGCAGACCTGGCCCTGGTGCATGAAGGAACCGAAGTTGGCGGCCTTGGCGGCGTGGTCGAGGTCGGCGTCGTCCATGATGATCATGGAGTCCTTGCCGCCGAGTTCCACACAGGCCTTTTTCAGATGTGCACCGCATTTGGCGGCGATGTGGCGGCCCACGGCGGTCGATCCGGTGAAGGACACGGCCTTGACCGTCGGGTTCTCGATCATCTCGTCGCCCACGGCGCCCACGCTTTCGCGCGAACAGGTGACGACGTTGAACACCCCAGGCGGTATGCCCGCCTCGTCGAGGATTTCGGCGAAGTACAATCCGCCCGCGTATGGCGTGTCTTCTGATGGTTTCAGGACCACGGTGTTGCCCACAGCCAGCGCCGCCGCGAAGCCGCGCGAGGTCAGGATGCCGGGCATGTTCCACGGGGAAATGACGCTGACGACGCCCAGCGGAAAGCGCGTCGCCATCATGAACTTGTGGTGCTCGGACGGGAGCACCTCGCCGATGTTCTGGTAGCACAGCGCCGAGGCGGAGCGGAACACTTCGGCCACGTAGCCTGCCTCGAACACGCCCTTGCCGAACCATCCGCCGCCTTCTTGCACGGCAGCATTGATGAAGTCCCCCTGGCGCTTGTCCCAGACCTCGGCGATCTTGAGCAGGTAATGCGCACGCTCGTGAAATGCGAGGCCGGACCACGCCGGGAACGCCGCCTTGGCCGCCGCGATGGCGCGTTTCACGTCGTCCGGCGAGCCGTCCGGAATGCGCGCGTAAAACGAATTGTCCGATGGGTTCAGGTCGTCGAAAGTGCGGGACGCGGGCGTCCACTGGCCGTCGATATACATGCCCTTGATGTTGGGCGCGGTGTTGGGACTGTCGAGCATGGTGCCTCCTCTCCCTTAGGGTTTGCCGCGCGTGCGGGTGCGCGAACGGTCGCGGGCCCGGGCGGCGGCGGTTTCAATTTCGGTGAGAACGTCGCGCAGCCGGTCGCTGTGACTGCCGAGGTCCGGCATGGGCCGGGTCGGCTGGCTCACGCGGGCGGGTTTCGGCGGCTCCGGCATCGGCGCGGGGCGCGGTGGCAGGCTGGGCGGAGCGTCGCGGCGCGATGACTGGGTCGCGGCCTTGGACACGTAGCTTGCCGTGTCGATGCCGGAGGACGTTGGCGTCACAGCGGGCGCGGGACGCGGTGCCGGTTTGGCCGCAAGCGGGGTCGGTGGCGGTGCTGGACGTGGTGCCGGTTCCGGCGCGGGTGCGGGTTTAGGCGGACGCGCGGGCGCGATCCGGTTCATGGCCTGGGCTGCGATGTCCGAGGGCGACGGCCCCTTGGCGGGGCGCGGGGCGCTTGGCGCGGGCATGGGTGAAGCCTCGGGTTTCGCCTTGCCTGCGCCGCCCTTGGCCGCAGCACCACCGAGATAGGCCTTTTGCACCGCCGGATCCTTGGCGAGGTTCGCGCCGGTGTCCTCGTGAATGATCTCCGTGTTCTCCAAGAGATACCCGCGATCCGCAATGGCGAGCGAGGCCTTGGCGTTCTGCTCCACGAGCAAAATCCCTATGCCCGTGTCGCGCACCGCCCGCAGGCTCTGGAACAGCTCCTTCGACAATAGCGGCGAGAGGCCGAGCGAGGGTTCGTCCAGCGTCAAGACGGCCGGGTTCGACATCATCGCGCGACCGATGGCGACCATCTGCTGTTCGCCCCCCGACATGGTGCGCGCGACCTGCCGCCGCCGCTCCAAGAGCTTGGGGAAAAGCGCATAGACCCGGTCGAGGTTGGTGCGCTCGGCATCCTTGGCGCGTTCGGAATATGCGCCCAGCGTCAGGTTCTCTTCGACCGTCAGGTCGCCGAAAATGCCGCGCCCCTCGGGCACCAGCGCGACGCCCTCCTCGACGATCCGGTCGGGCTTCATGCCGACGAGTTCGTGGCCGTTCATGCGGACCGATCCCGTGACCTTGCCCTCGCAAATGCCGCTGATCGCCTTCAAGAGCGTCGATTTCCCCGCGCCGTTCGCGCCGAGGATCACGACGATCTCGCCCTTACCGACGCGCACGGAGGCGTTGTTCAGCGCCGGATGCTGGCCGTAGGCGGCGGAAAGTCCCTTCACCTCAAGCATCGTCGTCCCCCAGATAGGCGCGGATGACTTCGGGGTCGGACAGCACGTCGTCCGTCGTCCCTTCCGCGATTTTCTTGCCCGAGGACATGACCACGCAATTGTCGCAGAGCGAGCGGATCGCATCCATCACGTGCTCGACGAGGATGATCGTGCGTCCCTCGTCGCGCAGCCGGTGGATGAGGTCGATGCCCTCGGTGAGTTCGGTCGGGTTCAACCCCGCGAGCCATTCGTCGAGCAACAGCACCTCCGGCTCACCTGAAAGTGCGCGGGCCAGTTCCACCCGTTTCGTGTCGATGTAAGTGAGCTGGCCGACATGGGCCTTGGCCTTGTCCGCCATGCCGATCTTTTCGAGCACCTGCATCGCGTGACGCTCGGCCGATTGCCCCCAGCGGCGACGGTGGCCGAAGACGCCGCCCGCCATGACGTTTTCGAGGACGTTCATCGACGGCAGGAGGCGGACGAGCTGGAAGGTTCGCGACACGCCCTTGCGCGCGATCTGGCGGGCGGGGAGCCCGGTGATCGTGCCGCCGCGCAGGGAGATTTCTCCATCCGTCGCGGGCAGCGCACCGGAGATGAGGTTGAGCGTCGTGGACTTGCCCGACCCGTTCGGGCCGATCAGCCCTAGCACTTCATGCTCGCGCACGTCGAAGCTCACGTTGTCGACCGCGACCAGCCCGCCGAACTGCTTGGTCGCGCCCCTGAGCGATATGACCGTGTTCGCCATCATGCCATCGCACTCCGCTTTTTCGCGCGACCCTTGAGCCGGTCGTAGAGACCGACGAAACCGCCGGGGAGCAGGTAGACGATGGCGAGGAAGCTAAGGCCCAGAAGGAGCGTCGTCTGGTTAGGGAAGGAGGACGAGATCGCCTCCCACAACAGGGTGAAGGGGATGACGCCGACGAGCGGGCCCCAGAGGCGTCCGGTGCCGCCCAGAAGCGCCATGATGACCACCTGGAAGGACAGCATCGGGGTGAACGCGGTGGCCGGTTCGATGTAGATGTAGCGCGGCGCGATCATGGCGCCGACGATGGCGGCCGTGGCCCCCGAGACGACGAAGAGCGCGACCTTGGACAGCGCGGTGTTGATGCCGACGTGACGCGCCACATCCTCGTCATCCCCGATGATGCGCAGCGCGAAGCCAAGCTTGGAGCGGCCGATGGCCCAGCCGAGCAGGAACACGAGGGCCGCGAGGCCCAGAAGCTGCCAGTAGATGTCGGGATCCGTGAATTCGGTCAGGACGTAGGTGCCCTTGTGCCCGGTCTGGTTCTGATACCACGTCACCGCCTGGCGCGTCATTTCGGCCAGCCCCAGTGTGAAAATCACGAAGTAGACGCCGGAAAGGCGAAGAGTGGCGAGGCCGACGAGCGCGGCGATCACGCCGCCGGTCAGCCCGGCGATGGGCAGGAGCAGCCAATAATTGATGTATTCGATCCCCGACCCCATGACATAGGTGCCGATCCCAAAGAACGCCGCCGTGGCGAGCGAGATGTAATGGGTCGGGCCGGAGAACAGCGCCCAGCTTGTCGCGAGCACCGTGTACATCGCGATCGAGACGCCGAGCGAGATCAGGTAGCCGTCATTGGTGAGCGGCAGGAGCGCCGCGACGACCAGCAGGGCCGCGCCCCAGCCGAGGTTCTTCCATTCCTGCGTCTTCATGTCGGTTTCCTTCCGAAGAAGCCCTGCGGACGGAACAGCAGGATCAGGATGAAGAGCGCGTAGGCCGCGACGAGGGTGAGGCCGGGGTCGATGACAGAGGCGACGAAGGTCTCGCCCACGCCCAGCACCAGCGCGGCGAGGATCGTGCCGCGCACGTCACCGACGCCGCCCATGATGACGATGATGAGCGCCTTCATGGTGAACATCACGCCGGTCGAGGCATCGAGCGTCAGGAAGGTCGAGATCACAGCGCCGCCCACGGCGGTCACCGCGCCGCCGAGCGCGAAGGCGCGGGCGGAGAGTTTCGGGACGTCGATGCCCACGAGGCGCGCGTTCTCGGGCGACACGGCGACGGCGCGAATGGCCATCCCGGCGCGTGAGACGTTGAGCCACAGGAACAGGGCCGCGCAGAGGATAGCGGCGCAGGCGAAGGCGACCACGCGGTTCAGGCCGTAGTTGTCACCGAAGATGGTGATCGGGCGCGCGAGGTAGGAATAGCTGAAGTAGTCGCCCCCGAAGATCCAGATCATGATGCCCACCATCACGAAGGACAGACCGAACGTGGTGAGGATCGCGTCAACCTCCAGCATCCCGCGGTTCTTGGCGCGGTTCACCAGCGGGCGCAGCATGATGCGGTAGATCAGCCAGTTCAGCATGTAGGCCAATGGGGCCACGAGAAAGATCGTGAGCAGCGGGCTGACCTGACCCACTGTGAACAGGGTGAAGGCGGCGAAGGCGCCGATCACGAGCATCTCGCCATTGGCGAGGTTCATGATGCGCGACACGCCGTATTGCAGGTTCAGCCCCAGCGCGATGAGCGCATAGGTGCCGCCGAGGATGATACCTGTGATGAGGATGTCCATGACGTCTCCGGGTGAGGGCGCGGGCCCGGCGCGAACCGGACCCGCAAAGCATCAGACGGGATTATTCCCAGCCGTCTTTCAGGATCGGCTCCACGGCGCCTTCGCGGCCCGTTTCCTTGATCCCCTTGAACTCGCCGTCCTGCCACTGACCGACGGTCCAGTAGGCGGTGTTGGAGTTCTGCTCGCCAAAGTCGATGGTGCCCATCACCGTCTCGAAGCTGTTGTCCTTGATGAACTGCGTCACCTCGGCCATGTCGAGCGTTCCGGTGGTCTCGATCGCTTCCTCGAGGATCTGGAGCGAGGCATACATCATGCCCGATGCCCAGTAGTCCGGCTTGGACCCGGTCGCGGCCTCAAGCCGTGCGGCGTAATCCTGGAACTCCGGCGAGGCGGTGTTCACGCCGCCGATGCCCATGATGCCCTCGGCCGCCGCACCAAAGCGCCCGCCGAAGGACGGGAACGCGGTCGCCACGGCGGTGTAGAACGCCTTGACGTCGAGCTCTTCGATCATCGCCTGCTCGGTCAGACCGAAGGTGTCCGGCGGATAGGACCACGCGACGAAGGCATCCGGTTCGGCCGCTTTCGCCGCCTTCATGATCGGCGAGAGGTCTTGGGTGCCCAGCGGATACGAGGTTTCGTAGACAAGTTCGAACCCGGCCGCCTCGACGGCGGGCTTGGCGACCGCCATCAACTCGATGCCAAAGGCGTCGGCCACGTTGACCATTGCCACGCGATTGCCGATCTCGCCGGCTTCGCGCAGATCGGACAGGACCTCGACTGCATCCTCGGCGAGGTCGCTGGAGCGACCGAGCAGGAAGAACATGTCGTTGAACTGGCCCGATAGCTCACCGATCTGGTCTGTCGCCGCAGACGAGGTGATCTGCGGGAAGCCCAGCCGGTCGAAGATCGGTGCGGCGGCGATGTTCAGGCCGGTCGAGTAGGGCGCGAGGATGATGTCGGCGTTGTCTTGCGTCGCGAGACGCTGCACCGCCTTGATCGTTTCGGACGGGTTGGTCTGGTCGTCATACTCGATGACTTCGAGCATCCGCTGCTCGCCGCCCACGTTCAGCCCGCCGCGTGCGTTCACTTCCTCAACCCAGAGCGCGATGTTCGGCCAGTGGGTCACGGCGGCACCACCTGCGAGCGGGCCGGTCTTGGGCGCCACAGCGCCCACGATGATGTTGTCCTGTGCGAAGGCCGCACCGGCCACCAGCGTTGCCGCCAGCGTCGTCGTTACCTTGAAGAAAGTTCTCCGTTTCATGTGTCTCCTCCCTGAGTTCGCGCGGTCATCCGCGCCTTGATTACGTCCAGAACGGGTAATCGGATCTCGGCTCCTGGACGGTGATCCACCGGAGCTCGGTGAATTCCTGGATGGCGGACGTGCCGCCAAAGCGGCCGTAGCCCGATGCCTTGGCGCCCCCGTAGGGCTTCGACGGGTCGTCGTAGACCGTCGGCCCGTTGATGTGGCAGACGCCGGTCTCGAGGCGGCGTGCGATGGCGCGGCCGCGGCTCTCGTCAGCGGTGAATACCGACGCGACGAGGCCGTATTGTGTATCGTTTGCGACCGAGACAGCCTCGGCCTCGTCCTCGACGCGGACAATCGCAGCGATCGGGCCGAAGCTTTCCTCGGAATAGATCTGCATCTCGGGCGTCACCCGGTCGAGCAAGGTGGGCTGCGCATAGGTCCCAGACACCTCGCCGCCCACGACAAGCGTGGCCCCGCGCGCAAGCGCATCATCGATCAGCCGCCCGACCCGCCGCGCGGCATCGGCGCTGATGAGGTCGCCGACCTTTGCGCGGTTGTGGCGGGCGAGGAGGTCCGCGCATTGCGTCTCCATCGCGGCGAGGAAACGGTCGGCCACCTCGTCTACCACCACGACCCGTTCGGTCGTCATGCAGATCTGGCCCTGGTTGAAGTAGGCGCCGTAGGTCGCGGCCAGCGCAGCCGCCTCGATGTCGGCGTCCTCCAGCACGATGAGCGAGGCTTTGCCGGACAGCTCCAGCAGGCAGGGCTTGAGATACCGCGCCCCGATCTCGGCCACCCGCCGCCCGACGCGCGTCGAGCCGGTGAAGTTGATGCGTCGCACCGCCGGGTGCCCGGCAAGCGCATCGACCACGGGCTCGGCCATCTCGGGCGCATGGATCACCGAGGTGAGCGCCCCCTCGGGAAGCCCGGCCTCACAGAGCACGTCGACGATCCGCGCGTGAAGCATCGGGCACAGCTCGCTGCCCTTGAACACCACCGTATTGCCGCAGGCGAGCGGCCAGACGATCGCGCGCACCGCGAGCGTCACCGGCGCGTTCCATGGCGCGATGGCCAGCACCACGCCCACCGGCTCGCGGATCAGCGTGGAGCGAACACCGTCACGCTCCGACACCTCCTCGAACCCGCTCACGAGATCGGGGATCTTCATCGCCTCGTTGAACACGTCCGCCGCGATGGCGACGTTGAACCGGATCCAGTCGGGGGTCGAACCCAACTCCTCCCGCGCAATCTCGACGAAATCCTCGGTATGCGCGATCAACGCGTCGCGGGCCCGCCCCAGCAGCGCACGCTTTTCGTCGTTGGGCATCGCATGCCAGGTCGGAAAGGCGGCGGCGGCGGCGTTGGCAGCGTCCTGCGCATCGCGCGGCCCGGCCGCCACGGCGCGCGTGACCGGGTTGCCGCTGACAGGCGACAGCCGCTCGAAAACGGCGCCGTCGCGTGCCTCGACACCCGCACCGCGGATATGAAGCTTGGCTTCGAACATTTTCCTCCCTGGGTCCGGCGGCGTGTCCTCGCAGTGACCGTGACAGACAGCATGACCGAGGTTCGCGGGAAAAATAATGCTAAAATGTGGGCATGGATTGTGAATTTATGGGTATGATGGCCGCGCAGCACGGATCTGGGAGGAGGCCATGTTCGATTCGCCGCTTTCGCGGTTTCGCGCGGGACACATTGAATGCGCCCTGCAGGAGCGGGTCGTGGCCGCCCGTTCGACAACATCCCAGCACGAATGGTTCGTCTTCTACCTCGACAGCGGACATGCGGTTGCCGAGACCATTGACGGCGAGTTCGAGATGTCCGGCCCGGCTCTGCGCTGGGGCCCGCTGGACGAACACACCCGACTCAGGATCGCGGCGGGGAGCGAGGGCTACTACCTGTTCTTCGGCACCCCGATCTTCGAGGATGCCATCGGCCTCGCCGCGGAGGGGGCGGACCTCAGGATGTTCGCGAGCCAACACCTCGTCGCCACCTTCGAGCGCAGCGACTCGCTCGGCCAGCGGCTCGACGCGCTGTTTCAGCGGATCACCTCCGAAGCCGTCACACCCCAATTCGGCAGCGAAATCGCCATCTCGGCCTATATCCGCCTCCTCCTCGTCCTGTTCTGGCGCAGCGTGGACCGCGACATCATTCCGCAGGAGACGCGGAGCCAAGGGTTCGGAGACATCAACGTGTTCCGCAACCTCGTCGAAGCGCATTTCCGCGCGCGCTGGACCGCACGCCACTATGCCGAGGAGATGGGTATCACCTACGACCGGCTGCACGACCTCTGCGTACGACTCGTCGGCAAGCCCCCGGCCCGGCTGATCCGGGAGCGGTCGCTGCACGAGGCGCGGGTTCTGCTGCAACGCACGTCGCTGTCCTCGGAACGCATCGCCGCCATGCTCGGTTTTTCCTCGGCAAGCCAGTTCAACCACTTCTTCAAGTCGATGGCGGGCGAGACTCCGGGCGCCTACCGCAAGCAACTCCTCGGACCGCGCGCCGCGCGCGAGGACGGCATCGCGGGGTTCGCCGACTGGCCCTGACCAAGCGGTGCAACCAATCCGTTTCATCAATGCTTCGTATGAGGAATATCCATTTTTGGAATAGGTGAATGCCTCCTAAATTCACGCGGACGAATGAGGAGGATCATCGCATGCGTATCATCGGGCCGGATGAGCTGGTTTTCGGCGTGGACAACATCGACGACTGCCGGGCGTTCCTGTCCGACTACGGACTGACGGAGACCGAGGAGGGGCTGTTCGAAGCTCTCGACAAGACGGCCGTGCGCATCAGGCCGTCCGACGACCCCGACCTGCCCCCGCCTCTGCCCACGAGCACGAAGATCCGGCAGACGATCTGGGGCGTCGAAGACCAGGAAAACCTCGATGCCATCGAGGCCGAACTGTCGAAGGACCGCGAGGTTCACAAGGCCGCGGACGGCACGATTTCCTGCAAGGACGACCTGAACTTCGAGATCGCCTTCCGCGTGACCCGGCGCATCCCGCTCGACCTGCCGCCCGAACGCATCAACTCGCCGGGAGCGGCGCCGGGCCGCGCCCCGAACGAGATCGGGGCCGTCCAGGACGCGCCGGCCCGCCCGCGCACCTTGAGCCACATCGTCTACTTCGTGCCCGACATGGCCGCGATGTCGTCGTTCTACATCGACCGCCTGGGCTTCGTCGTCACCGACAAGTTCACCAATACCGGGCCGTTCCTGCGACCGCAGGCGAACCATGACCACCACGTGCTCTTCATGATCCAGACACCGGAGTACATGCAGGGGATGGAACACCTCGCCTTTCACATGCAGGGGCCGACCGAGCTCATGCTTGCCGGCTCGCGCATGGTTCAGAAGGGCTACGAAAGCTTCTGGGGACCGGGCCGCCACAAGTTCGGCTCCAACTGGTTCTGGTATTTCTCGTCGCCGCTTGCGGTCAACATCGAATACGATGCGGACATGGACCTGCACGATGGCGAGTGGACCGAGCGCGAGGCGCCGATGAGCGCGGAAACCGCACAGCTCTTCCTGTTCGAGAACGTCGAGAAATGGGCGCCGGGCGGCCCGCCGGGCAAGTCGTGAACACGGCGACCGATCCGTAGCGCAGCGATCAGCAAGGAACGGGCGGCCCGTCACAAGCCGCCCGTTTCGCCGGTTCCGGGAGGAGACGGGAAACCGGCGACAGGTGCACAGGTGCTCAGGCACGAGGGGGAGAGAACACATGCAAACCGCAACCATGACCGCACCGTCCGCCACGACGCGCTGGATGCGTGACATCACCGGCGCAATCGCCGTAGCGGCCATCGCGGGGATCCTGCTCGGGGCCGGGGTCATCGTCGTCGACGTTCTGGGCCGCTGGCTCGTGGGCACGTCGGTCTTCGCGCTGAATGAGATCATGTCGCTGGTCTTCGCCGTCGCGGTCGCGGCCACCTTTCCGGCGGGAGCGGCGAACCGGGTGAACCTGAAGATCGACCTGCTCGCCCCTCTCACCGGCCCTCGCATGACGGCGTGGCTCAACGTCGTCGGATCGCTTCTTCTGCTCGCCTTCTTCCTCATGCTCGCGTGGAGCATCTGGGGACTCGCCCTGCGCTACGCGGACCAGGGACGGGCGACCGCGCTCCTCGAGCTTCCGCTCACGCCGGCCTACGTGGTGATCTCCCTCGCGATGGCCGCCTCCGCGGTGGTGCAAGTCATTCATGTCGCAGGTGACCTGCGCACGGCGCTCGCCACGCCGCGCGGACAGGGCACGAGCCTTGTCGTCTACCTCCTCGCCGCAGCTTTCGCCCTAATGTGCGTGGGCATCCTTTTCTGGGCGCTGACCGACATGGGCGGCTTCACCACTTTCGTGCTGATGAACCCGGGCACCACCGTGATCGCGGGCTTCGCGCTTCTGTGGCTCGGGGTCTTTCTGCAGTTTCCGCTGGGCTCGGTCACCGCCGTCATCGGCGTGGTCGGCGCCCTCGCGGTCCTGGGACCCAACGCGGCGGTCAACACCTTCGGCGGCGACTCCGCCGATTTCCTGCGCAACGACCAGGTGGCCACCCTGCCCCTGTTCCTCATCATGGGCGCTTTCTCGGTCGCCGCCGGCGTATCACATGACCTGTTCCGGCTGGGCCATGTCCTGCTCGGTTCGTTCAAGGGCGGGCTCGCTTATGCGACCATCGCCGCCTGTGCCGGCTTCGGCGCGGTGTCCGGGAACTCCATCGTCACCTCGGCCACATTCGGGCGCATGGCGCTCCCGGAAATGAAGAAGTTGGGCTACGCCCCCACCCTCTCGACCGCGACAGTCGCAGCCGGGGGCACGCTTGGCGCATTGGTGCCGCCCTCGGGCGTCATCATCCTCTTCGCCCTGCTGACAGAGGAATCGATCGGCGCGCTGTTCGTGGCCGCGATGATCCCCGCAGTCCTCGCCATCGCGCTCTATTTCTGTGCCGTCTTCGCGGTCGTATCCCTCTCGCAAGAGGCCGCTCCCACCGCCGAGCGGGCCTCGCTGGCCGAGATCCGCGATGCTTTCCTGAGCGCGGGTCCCGTGGTCGCGATGTTCACGGTCGTGATCGGAGGGCTTTACAGTGGCCTGTTCACGGTGACCGAGAGTGCGGCCGTCGGCGCGATCAGCGCCTTCGGCCTTGCCGTCATGCGCGGCAAGCTCAACCGGGCGGCCCTGCTGCGGGTCTTTTCCGAAACGACGACGACCGTCGCGATGATCTACGCCCTCATCTTCGGCGGACTGATGTTCGCGTTTTTCGTGAACCTCTCGGGCACCCCGGGGCTGGTCGCCGCATGGATTTCCGGGATCGATGCGAAGCCGATCCTGATCCTCGCGTTGCTGGTGGTTGTCTACCTCCTGCTCGGCTCCGTCATGGACAGTTTCGGCGTGATGATCATCACCCTGCCAGTGGTCACGCCGATCATCCTCGACCTGGGCTACGACATGCTGTTCTGGGGCGTGCTGATGCTCGTGGTGGTGGAGATCGGAATGATCACGCCGCCATTCGGGATGAACTTGTTCATCATCAAGAACATCGATCCGAAGATCAGCCTGACCACCGTGATGCGCGGCGTGTTGCCCTTCATCGTGGCCGACCTGTTCAAGATCATTCTCATCATCGCCTTCCCGGCCCTCTCGCTCTGGCTGCCCTCGACGATGAACTAGCCGGACCGGAACGTCTTGGAACAATTCGCCGGCCGGGATGTCCCGGCCGGTTTTTTCATGTGCAGCGCGATCCGCAGCTCGCCAGAGACGGAAAACCCCGGCCAGATCGCTCTGGCCGGGGCTTTTCGCGACGCTCGGAGCGGGCTGGTCAGGATCCGCCGCCGACCTCCTCGCGCGCGGCGGCCATCGCCGCTTCCCACTGCTGGACGAGTTCCGCGCCACCCGGCACACGCTCGGCGAAGCCGGCAACGATCCCGTCGAAGACGCGCGCCTTCAGCGCAGCGGTCTCGTCTGCCGAGGGCTCGTTGAAGGTGTGGCCATCCTGCGACTGGACAAAGCCTTTCGCATCGGCTTCCCACTGGTCCACCTTCGCGCCCATCTGGCGGGTCGTGTCACAGCCGGAATGTGCGTCGAGCACCGCCTTCGCCTCGTCCGGCAGGGCCTCGAAACGCTCTTTCAGCATGAAGACCATGCCGATGGCCCCGCCCAGCGGCGCGTCGAGGTGATCGGTCGTGACCTCGTGCAGATTGAAGGCCGGGAATGCCGTGTAGTTGATGATGGTCCCCTCGGCCGTGCCGCGCTGCAACGCCTGGTACTGGTCCGGCAGAATGATCGACAGCGGCGTGCCGCCGTTGGCTGACACGATGGCCGAACCGACCGGGCTGCCGACCACCACCTTCTTGCCTTCCAGGTCGCTGTATGACGTGAGTTCAGACCCATTCAGGTGGATGCGCGTCTGCGGAAACGGGACGAAGAACAGCGGGTGATAGTCGGCGAATTCCTCTCCGAACGCCCCCTCTTCGTAGAGGCTGCAGAAAGCGATGGCCCCGGCCTCGGCCGAGCCTTCGATGAAGGGCATGGTCGCAACGAGCGAGCGCGGGAACCGGCCCGGATCGAACACGAGCATGCCCCAGGCGAGTTGCACCACGTCGTCCGTTACGCGGTCGACATAGTTCTGCGGCGACACGAGCGCCGGACCGTGGCGCGCGCTGATCTCGAGTGCGCCGCCGGCCGCGGTGTTCACCTCTTCGACCCACGGCTCCATGATCCGTTTGTTGAGCGGGTGCATCGGCACGTTGCCGGTCCCGAAGATCAGCGATTCAGCCGTCGCCGCCAGCGGCGTGAGAGCGGTGGCGGCGGCAAGTGCGCCGGCCAGTAAGGTCTTTCCCATGAGTTCCTCCCTGAGTGTCAAACCCGGTGCCTTTGCGGGCTCGCGCCAGTGTAGGCAGCACCTGTTGGGTTTGAGAATTTGATTGGATCAATGGCACGCATTGATCCGACGGATACGATTGCCCGCATTGCGTTCAGTAACGACCGAGGTCCTCGCTCAAGTGGACCTCGCCCTCGAATACGGCCGACACCCGCGCGAGGTAGCCCGGCGCGCTTTGCGGAGTGACCATGCCCGGCGCGAAATGGACCGCGACAAGCGCCTGCGCACCTGCCCGCGCCGCCATCTCGCCCAGGTCTTCCGGGCTCAGGTGGTGCTGGCCGAGGTGCGCGGCGATCATCGCCACCCGCGCCTCTGGCATCTGTGGGTTCGCGGCGCGCACGCGCGACATGGTGAGGTCCACGTCCATCATCTCCCCCACGAACAGGTCGACGCCCTGTGCGAGCGTCTCGACCGCCGTGCAGGGCCCGGTATCCCCGGTGACGCAGACCGACCGGTCCGGCGCATCGAAGCGCAGCGAGAGCGACAGGTGCCCCGCGCTGCCATGCGCCGCTTCACCGCGATAATGGGTGTTCTCGCAACAGCTCACCCGGAGCGCGTCGATCTCGACCTCATCCCCCGGCACGATCTCGCGCACGGCGACGAAGTCGCGCGGATGGGGAAGCTGCTGGCCCGGGATACCGAAACCGATGTCGTTCGGAACGTCACACGCCGCAACGAGGCCAGCGATCACCGAGGCGGTGCCCGGCGGTCCGTAAACCGTGAGCGGACGGGGCCGCTGTGTCATCATGTTCAGCCCGAGAAGTGCGAACAGGCTGCCGATATGGTCGAAATGGTGATGCGTGAGAAAGACGTGGTCCACGTCGCGGTATTCCACCCCTGCCCGCTTCATCTGCGTGACCGCGCCCTCACCGCAGTCGATCAGGATCGAACGGCCGCCGGTTTGCAGAAGGTGCGCGGGCTGCGCCCGGCCTTCCTGCTGCATCGGCCCGCCGCCAGTGCCCAACGTGATGAAAGTGGTTTCGGAGTTCACGTGCCTGCCTCCCTCTCCTCTTGGGGAAGTGTCTAGCAGGGACGAAAGTATTGCAAAAATCGATTTGAAAGATCGGAGGCATTGGCAGTTCCAATACCACCGGAGACCGAGCTACTCGCCGAAATTCAGCCGAAGTCCGAAGCCGCCCGGGCTTGCATGGCCGCCCTCGCGGCTCTCTCCGCTGCTTTCGCCAAACGGGATGGTGATCTGAAGACCCGGGATGCCGATCCCGGTGCGCGGCTGGGGCTGGGGCGCGGGCTGGGTCGTGCTGGTCGTGGTGCGGTTGGTCGTGGTCCGGTTCGGTCTCGGCGCGGTGCGTGGCGGGTTCTCGACCTCCATCTCGATGCAGGCCTCGGCCGCGTTCTCCGGCGCCTCAGAAGGGTTGCGCCTGAACATCGCGCGGTAGACCGAGGGCAGGTCGTTGGGATCGACCTCCTGCCCCGTCGCCTCGCCGAAGGCCCGGATCGCGGCCCGCGTGCGCGGCCCCATCAGCCCGTCGGCCGCGCCGGGGTTCAGGCCCCGCGCGGCCAGCCCGGCCTGGATGAGTTGCAGGAGCTTGCGCGGATCGGTCGCGAATTCGAGCCGGATGCAATTCTCGCTCCCCGCCGCAACGTAGCCCGGCAGGCGGATCGGGATGGACAGCCCCACCGCCTCACCCGCACCGATCCCCCCCTCGTGCAGGCAGATGGACGCGCCACCCGCCGCGGGCGAGCAATGCCAGCCGCCGAAGAGCGCACCGTTCCCGCCCGCCTCGACGCGACCCGTCTCGGACAGGAACAGCGGACCCGAGAAGTCCGCGTCCGACTGGTTCGTCGCGGTCAGCTCGAAGGTGCAGGCGCCGCCCGCGCGGCACTCCGCCTCCTGCAGTTTCTCGAGCAGCATGTCCGGGAGCATCGCCGCCGACGCCCCGCCGCACTGATCCTCGCACTCCGCGAGCGCCGCGCGCAGCCGCGCCTCCTCGGCATCGAGCGCGGCCAGTTCCGCCTCCACCTCCCGCACCCGCTCCAGCGCGGCCTGCACGCCGGGGAACAGCGCGTCGGAATCGAAGGACAGCTCCGCCGCCCGGTCGAGATTCTCGTCGAAGATGGCTTCCTGGGCCGAGGCATCCTCGTCCGCAGCCTCCAGCCGGGCCTTCTCGACCGCCGCCGCGGCAAAGGCGTCCTGCGCGGCCTGAACGCCCGCGTCCACCTCGGCCAGTTCGGCGGCCAGCCGGTCATGCGCGGCCTGCGCCTGCGCCAGACGCTCCTCGGTGCCGATCCGGCTGCCGATCACGTCGTTCAGGGCCGCCACGATCTGCAGGCACGGCTCGCAGTCGGTGCGCGCGAAACGCGGGTCGGGTTCCGGCTCGGGCTCCGGGGCGAGCGCGGTCTCGTCCGTGCTGTCGTCCCCTTCGTTGCATTCGCGCTCGCATTCCGCGAGTTGCGCCTTCAGCGCGGCCACCTGCCGGGCGAGGTCAGCCACCCGCGCCTCGGCCTTGGCAAGGTCATCCTCGGCGAATTCCAGGTCCAGTTCGAGGAGGTTCAGATCGTCCTCGAGGAAGGACTTGTCGACCGCATCCGTCTCTGCCGCGACCCTGGCCTGCATCTCCTCGATGTCGGCCCGGATCTCTTCGATCTTCCCCCGTTGCGTCTGCGCCGCACGCTCGGCCCCGATGTGGGACCCGACCGCGTCGTTCACGATGGACGCGAGCCGGGCACAGGCCGGGCAATCCGTGCGCACGAAGGGGCTGTGGTCCGGATCGGGGGCGAGCGCCGTTTCTTCCGGCTGGTTGCAACGCTCCTCGCATTCCGCCAGCTGGGCCTTCAGGTCGGCCTCCTGCTGGGTGAGGCGCGCGAAGTCGTCCTCGAGGTCCGCGACGGCCTTCTCCGCTTTCTCGATCTCGCCCGGCGCGTCGTCCTTTTCGAACTGAAGGCGGGCAAGCTCGCTGCCCAGCCGCTCCGCCTCGTCGAAGAACGGCGTGTATTCGTCGATATCGGCGATGCCGTCGCGCGCCCGTTCGTTCTCGCGCAGGAGATCGCGCAGCTCATCCATCCGCGCGTCGCGGTCCGCCGCCGCCGTGTCCAGCACCGCCCGCGCCGCGCGGGCCTCGGCCAGCCGCCGCTCGGTCCCGATGCGCGACCCGACCACGTCGTTTACCATCGAGGCGAGCCGGGCGCAGTCCGGGCAATCGGTCGTGACGAAGGGCGTTTCCGGCAGCGCGGTCTCGGTCCCCTCCTCCGGCGGCTGGCATTCCTTCTCGCATTCCGCGAGCTGCCCGCGCAGGTCCGTCTCGGCAGCCTCGTATTGCGCGATCTGGGCCTCCAGCGACCTGATCCCGGCCATCGCGTCCTCGATGGCGCGCTCGTTCTCCTGCACCGCGTCCTCGGCGTCGAGCTGGGCGTCGTCGGCCTCGTAGAGCGCATCGCTCAGGTCGTCCTGCCGGTCGCGGTTCTCGGGCTTGAAGAACTCGTCCTGAAGCCGGTCATAGGCTTCGGCGGCCGCCGTCTTGGCCGTCTCCAGCTCCTCCGTCCGGGTGCGCAGGGCGTCGAGGCCCGACCGCGCCTCGGCCAGCTGGCGGCGCAGGGAGATGAGGCTGCCGACAACGTCGTTCACACGGCTGGCGAGGACCTGGCACGGCGGACAATCCGTCGCGACGAAGGGCGTTTCCGGCAACGCCACCTGCCCATCCTCGTCCGGCGGCTGACATTGTTTCTCGCAGTCCAGGAGGTCGAGCTTCAGCTTCGCGATCAGGGTGGTGAGGTCGTCGACCCGCTGCTGCGCCCGGTCGATATCGGCAAGCGCCGCACGCCGCGCCTCGGCTTCGCCTGCCTGCTCTTCCTGCAGCCGGCGCTGTTCGAGGTCCAACGCGTCGAACCGCGCGTCGATCTCTTCGTATTCCGGCGGACGCGGGTCGGCGGCGTAGGCCGCGCTCCAGCGCGGCGCGAGGTCATAGATCTCGGCGTCCACCTCGCTCAAACGCGCACGCCGCGCATCGGCTTCCTTGGCGAGATCTTCGAACGCCTTTTGCGCCTCCGCCAGCGCGCGGCGCGCATTGATGAGGCTGCCGACCGCGTCATTGACCTGCGAGGCGAGCTGGACGCAGGGCGGGCAATCGGTCGCGACGAACGGGTCCTGCCCGGCGAGGAAGATGTCCTCCTCCTCGGGGTCGGCGCAATTGCGTTCACAGACCGCCAGGCGGCGCTGAAGGTCGCGCAACTCGCCCCGGATCGCCGCGTGCCGGGCGAGCATCGTCTCGACCTCTGCCTCTTTCTCCGCGATCACCTGCCGCAACGTCTCGATCTCCGCCTCGACCCGGCGTTCCGCGTCGATGGCCGCGTCGAGCGGCACGGCGGTCCGCGCCCGCTCCTCCGGCGTCTCGGCATTCTGGTAAGGCCAGCCCGCCTCGCTGATCCGGTCGGCGAGCTCCGGCAACTGCGCTTCCAGGTCGGCGAGCGCCGCGCGGTCCGACGCGATCTGACCGACGGTGGACTGTATCCGTCCCGCAAGCGTGTATCGCTCCAGAAGCAGCGCGTTGATCTGGTCGGCGATCGGCTGGCAGGAGAGGCAATCGGTGGCGGCATAGGTATAGGGCTCCGGCACCGGGTAGGCTGAATCGACCAGCGGCGGCGTTAGGCTGACGAGCGGCCGGCCATCCTCGCCCTTGCACTTGTTGAACTCGCAGATCTCGACCGCCGCGCGCTGTTCCTCGATCAGCCGGGACAGCGCCGTGTGTCGGGCCATGAGGGTGTCGAGTTGGGATTGCAGCTCCGGGATCTCGAATTCCGCCGCGACGATGTCCTGCGTGAGCTGGGTCTGTTCGTTCTCGATCTCGAACAGGCGCCGGAGCGCGTAATCGACATTCGCCCCGCCCTCCTCGCCGATGCGCAGGAGCTCGCCAAGCTCACGGGTCTCCGCCTCCAACTCGTCGTAGCGGGCCGACTTGCGCTCGATCTCGCCGCGCCGCCCCTTGAGCAGCCAGACGGTGGTCTGGATATCCCCGGCGACGCTGCGCCGTTCCAGCCGCGTCTTGGTCAGCGCTTCCACCAGCGGCTGACACTCCCAGCATTTCGCGACCTCGGGCCCGAAATTCTCCTGCATCGGGTAGCTCGGGTCGATGAAGGGATCGGTCGCCGGGTCGGGTGGTGGCGGCGGGCAGTTCTTTTCGCACTCCTCCAGCGCACGCTGGGCGTTGGCGAGGAGCACGGTGTGGGCGTGGTAGTTCGCGATATTCTCCAGCACCGCCTGGAACTGCTCCTGCACCGTGCGCGCGGTGCCCGCCATCTCGCGCGAGACCTCGGCGCGGCGGGCCGCGATGGTGCGCAAGGCGTCGGTCGCCTCGCGCTGGTCGAGCTTGTCGAGGATCCAGTCGATCCGCTCGGCTCCGTCCGGCGGCTCGCTTCCCTCGAAATCCCGGGCGAGCTGTTCGTAGAGTTGCCGCTCCTCGGCCTCCAGCGCGGTCGCTTCCCGGGCCAGCCGGTCGAGCCGCTGCTGGTTGTTGACCATGCTCTCGTAGAAGGAATGCGCCGCCGAGGCGAAGCTGCGAAGGTGCGATCGGAGCTGGTTCACCTTCTCCGACAGCGGCAGGCACTCGGCACAGGCCGCCACGACTCCCACGAAGTTCTCGATCTCGGGGAGTTGCGATGGGTCGATCAGGTTGGGGCTTGCAGGCGGCTCCGGCTGCCCGACGCGGATGTCGAGGTCCAGCTCGTCCGTCTCGCAGGCGAATTCGCAGCGATACATGGCGAGTTCGAGGCCGATCGCCGTCTGCATCGCCGCCACGGCCCGACCGCGCTGCACTTCCAGCCGGTCGAGGGCGGCGTCGAGCTCGGCCCGCACGGCAGGCAGGTCCTCGCGCGCATCGTAATACTGACTGTAGGCCTCCGCCGCGTTCCGGCTCGCCTCGTCCTGCGGCACGTAGTCATCACGGGTATAGGCGTCTTCCGCCCGCATCTCGTCGGCAAGAGCGTCGAGGCGGGAGGCCGTCTTCTGCAACGTGTCGATCAGGTCGCGTTGTTCGACGAACCGCTCGGCCGCAGCGCGCACCTCGCCTGCGAGGTCATCGTATCTCGCCCTTTCGCCGCGATAGTTGTCGACAGCGGCGTGATAGGCCGATTGCGCCTCCGTGCAGGAGGGGCAGATGGTGACGCGCTTCTCGAGATTCCGAAATCCGTCACCCAGTACCGGACCGCCCGCGAGGCCGCGCGGATCCTGTGCGAAGGCCGGGGCCGGGAGGAAGGCCAAGACCGCAATGAGGACAGCCGCAAGCCCGGCCATCCACCGGCCCGCCGCGTGCCGGGGCCCCACCCCGCCGGTCCCGCCTGTCACCCGGGTCATCCCATGCCTACGCCCTTCCGTGGCGTCAAGTTTGCCCGCAAAAGCGATTCGCGGGGAGTCCCGGTTCCGGCGGGTTCGCAGCGGCGCTCATGGGCGTTCGCAAACTGCGATTCGCCGTCGGCCATTTCTCGTCTAACGAGTGCGCTCTCCGGTCAATTCCGCAATTTTGGCGAAACCGAACAATTATGGGTTGTGAATCCGCGAGCCCGGCTCCTAACTAAAAGACATGGGGCGAAATCAGATCATCGACGATCTTTTGATCGAACTCGGGGAACAGGCCCCTGCCGGCTACTTTCTCGCCCTGCATATCCGGTTCGCCGCCCCCCTGATGATGGTGCAGACCTATAACCCGGCCTGGATCGACCATTACTCCCGCAACGCTTACGCCCTGCGCGACCCGATGGTCGCCTGGGGCATCGCAACGACCGGCGCGTCCCGGTGGAGCGATATCGACCTGCCCGACCCGTTCGGCATCATGACCGAAGCGGCACAGTTCGGGCTCGTTTACGGACTTTGCATTTCCTGCGGTCCCATGACCTCGCGCACCATCGCCGGCGTCGCGCGGGGAGACCGGGAATTCGGAGACGAGGAAATGTCCGCGATCACCGGCACGGTCCTGCGCCTGCACCATGAAACTCAGCCTCCAGACCAGTTGACCCCCGCCGAAAAGGAAGCGCTGCACGTCATCGCCTCCGGGGACCGCTATGCCGCCGGGGCCGCGCGCCTCGGGATTTCCGAAAGTGCGCTCAAGGCGCGCCTGTCAGCGGCACGCGGCAAGTTATTCGCCAGGACCACAGCAGAAGCCCTCCAACGCGCCCGGGACTACCGCCTGATCTGATCGGGCCGTCCGAGACGCCTCATGGGGCCACGCCGCGGCCTGGCGGATGGCTGCAATCTATCATCTGACAAGGAGGCTGACCCATGCAGACCACCACACTCTCTTTCGCCAACATGCACAACCATGGCGAGTTGATGGCGAATGTTTTTCGCGCTAGACGAAAGTCATTCATCGAACAGAACAAGTGGAACCTGCCCGAAGCGATGGGCATGGAGTACGACCAGTACGATACCCCGGCGAGCCGTTGGGTCGCGGTACATCAGCTTGGACAGGTGCTCGCGGGAATCCGGCTCACGCCTACCACGGCGCGCTGCGGTATCTACAGCTACATGATCCGCGACGCGCAGCTTGGCCTGCTCGACGCCATCCCGCGCGACCTCCTGTTCGGCGAGGCGCCAGTGGACGAACAGACCTGGGAAAGCTCGCGGGTCTTCGTGGCTCACGACACGCCGCAACGCATCCGCCGCGTCGTCCACGCTCACCTCATCACCGAGATGACCAAGGCGGCGCGTGACCTCGGGGCGAGCCGCGTGCTCGGCCTCATCCCCGCGAACTGGCCCCGCTGGGCACGCCGCTGCGGGCTCAATGCCAGGGCCGCGGGGCGCGTCATGGAGATCGACGGCATCCGCAACCAGGTCGTGTCCATCGACCTGATCGACAAGCTGCACTGACCGGCCTCCGGTCCCGCCGACACTGGGGGGTGTCGTGACGCAGGCGTCACGGGGAGCGGGGACCACCAGCCGATACTGTTCGCGACCGGCGGACCCCTTTCCTTACATCGTCAGACCCAGTCGAACGGGCGGGTAAACTCGCCCAGCGTCTTTTCGACCGCGGCGCGGTCCACGTCTCCCTTGGCCTCGATCTTGGCGACCAGGCCGCGCTTCTTGTCCTCCACGACCTCGACCACCTCGGCCTTGTGCCCGGCCTCGGCGAGCGCGGCGTTGTAGACGCGCGTGATCGAGCTCTTGCGCAGGTCGGGCTTAAACACCTTGCCCACGGCGGTCTTGGGCAGTTCGTCGACGATCTCGATATATTTCGGCACCGCCGCCCGTTCGGTGATGTGCTCCTTGGCATAGGCCAGGAGTTCGTCCTCGGTGATCGTGGCGCCTTCGACCAGTTCGACAAACACACAGGGCAACTCGCCGGCCACCGCGTCCGGCTGGCCGATCGCGCCGACGAAAGCGACCGCGTCGTGTCCCGCGAGAACCTCTTCGATCTCCGCAGGGTCGATGTTGTGCCCGCCCCGGATGATGATGTCCTTGGCGCGGCCCGTGATCCAGAGATACCCGTCCTCGTCGATCCGGCCCAGGTCGCCGGTGCGCAGGTACTTGCCGCCCGCGACGAGGCCCTTGTTCTTGGCCTCCTCGGTATAGGTTTTGCCGACATAGACACCGGGGTTGGAGACGCAGATCTCCCCGACCTCGTCCACGCCGCATTCCTTGTTGATTGTCCCGTCCGGCGCGCAGTCGTAGATTTTCACGTCCGTGTAGGGGAACGGGATACCGACCGAGCCGATCTTCTTCACCCCGTCCGTCGGGTTGCAGGAGACGAGGCAGGTCGCCTCGGTCAACCCGTAGCCTTCGACGATCTTGACGTCCGTGGCCTTCTCGAACCGGTTGAAGAGTTCGCGCGGCAAGGGAGAGGACCCGGAAAACGCCACCTTCAGCGTCGAGACATCCGCGTCCACCTTGCGCTGCATCAGCGCCGAGATGGCGGTCGGCACGGTGATGACAAAGGTGACGCCGTAGCGTTCGATCAGCTTCCAGAAGTTGTCGAACACCCCGTCGCCGCGATAGCCGGCCGGGGTCGGGAACACCACGTGGGCGCCCGAGCTCATTACGGCCATGAACACGACGTGGACGGCGAAGACATGGAAGAGCGGCAGCGGGCAGATCAATACGTCCGTCTCGTCAAAGAGGAGGTTCGCACCCAGCCAGCCGTTGTAGATGATGCCGGAGAACTTGTGCTGCGCCACCTTGGGCATCCCGGTGGTGCCGCCCGTGTGGAAATAGGCGGCGACCCGGTCGATCTTCTCGTCCTCGAAGGTTAACGTCTTGGGCTGGCCCGCGATGGCCTTGTTGAAGTTCTGGACCTTGGCCGAATGCTTGGGCTGCACCTTCGGCCGGATCAGCGGCACGATCCACTTCTTCGGCGGCGTGAGGTACCGGTTGAGGTCGATCTCCAGCACGTGCTTGACGTCCGGCGCATCCTCCAGCGCCTCATGCACCTTCTGTGCCACGTCGGTCTTGGGAAAGCCCTGGAGCGTGACGACGACCTTCGCCCTCGTCTCGCGCAGGATCGAGGCGATCTGCTCGGGCTCCAGAAGCGGATTGATCGGCGCCACGATCCCCGCGAAGGCCCCGCCGAGGAGCGTCATCACGGTTTCATTGGAGTTCGGCAGGACATAGGCCACCACGTCCTTCTGCCCCACGCCCAGCTCGCGAAACAGGTTGGCCGCCTGCACGCTCTTGTCGTGCAGGTCCTGCCAGCTCAGCGTTTCCTTCTTTTCGGTCGGCCCGCTCTCGATCTGGAACGACAGCGCGTCGCGGCTGCCGAACTTGTCCACCGTCTGCGACAAGAGGTCGTAGAGCGTGACCGGCACATTGCGGTCGCTCCAGGGCTTCTCGCCCTCGATCTCGTCGCGCGCGGCAATCGAGCTGAATTCATAACGTCCCATGGTTCCTCCCCTGGTGCCGGTGATCGGCTGTATTTCAAGGGAAAATGGGCGCTTTCCGAGAAAGCCGCAAGGGTGACGTGACTGCGCTATTCCGCGGCGATGCCATCGGTGAACTGAAGCCGGGCCAGCCGGGCATATAGCCCGCCCTCGGCCACGAGCGCGTCATGCGTGCCCTGCGCCACGATCTTCCCGTCCTGGAACACGACGATCCGGTCCGCTTTTTTCACCGTGGCAAGGCGGTGCGCGATGATAAGGGTCGTGCGCCCGTGCGCCATCTTCTCCACCGCCGACTGCACCAGTTGCTCGCTTTCGGCATCGAGCGCGCTCGTCGCCTCGTCGAGAAGCAGGATCGGCGCGTCGCGCAGGATCGCGCGTGCGATGGCGATACGCTGTTTCTGTCCGCCCGACAGCATCACGCCGCGCTCGCCCACGTAGCTGTCGTAGCCCTCGGGCAGCCGCGTGAGAAACTCGTGCGCGGCGGCCGCTTTCGCGGCGGCCTCCACCTCCGCGTCGCTGGCACCGGGCCGCCCGAACCGGATGTTCTCGCGCGCCGTGTCGGCAAAAATCACCGCATCCTGCGGCACGAGCGCGACGTGGCGGCGGAAGGCCCGGCGCTCGAGGTCGCGCAGGTCGATCCCGTCGATCCGCACGCTCCCCTCGGCCGGGTCGTAGAACCTCTGCAGAAGCTGGATAATGGTCGATTTGCCCGCGCCGGAGGGCCCGACCAGCGCCACCGTCTCGCCCGGCTTCACGTCGAGCGACACGCCATCGAGGGCAATATGCTCGGGCCGCGCCGGGTAGCGAAAGGTGACGTTCTCGAAGGCGATCGCGCCCTTCACGGGTTCTGCGAGGGTCCTGGGCGCGGGATCGTCGTTCACCTCGTCCTGGGCGTTCAGGAGCTCCACGAGCCGCTCGGTTGCCCCTGCCGCGCGCTGAAGCTCTGACCAGATTTCCGACAGCGCGCCCACGGCACCCGCCACCATGATCGCGTAGATCACGAACTGCACCAGCGCGCCGATGGACATCTCGTCCGCCCTCACGTCGCGCGCCCCGATCCACAGCACACCGACCACGCCCGAGAAGATCAGCGTGATCACGATGACCGTCATGGCCGAGCGCGTGCTGATGCGCTTCTTCGCCGATCGGAAGCTCTCCTCCGTCACATCCCGGAACGCCGCCTGCGACGGCCCTTCGTGGGTGAAGGCCTGCACGGTCTGCACGCTCAAGAGCGCCTCGGACGCTTTGCCCGACGACTTCGCGATCCAGTCCTGGTTCTCGCGGCTCAGAACCCGCATCCGCCGGCCCAGCACGATGATCGGGATCATCACCACGGGCACGACCAGAAGGACGAGCCCGGTAAGCTTGGCGGAGGTGAAGAGCAGCATCACCACCCCGCCCAGCAGGATCAGCACGTTGCGCAGCGCCACGGAAACCGAGGAGCCGATGACAGACAGGATCAGCGTCGTGTCGGTGGTGATCCGGCTCAGGACCTCGCCCGTCATGATCTTCTCGTAGAACGCCGGGCTCATCCCGATCACCCGGTCGAAGACCGCCTCGCGGATGTCCGCGACGACCCGTTCGCCCAGCCGGGTCACGAGATAGTAGCGCAGCCCCGTGCCCAGCGCGAGCAGCACGGCGATCCCCATGGCGGCGAGGAAATACTTGTCGAGAAGCGCATCCTCCGATGTAGAGAACCCGTCGATGACACGACGCACGGCAAGCGGCAGAACGAGCGAGATACCGGCCGTGAAGACGAGGGCCAGAAGCGCAGCCACGAGCATCGGCTTGTAGGGGCTCAGGAACCGCCAAAGCCCCTTGAGCGCCCCGATCCGGCGGGATTTCTCGCGGTCTTCCTTCAGCTCTGCCATGCGTTCTCTGTCCCGTGCCCCGTTTCTTCACCGATCCCGAAATACTTCGGGGGAGTCGCGCCCTGGCGCGACGGGGGCTGGCCCCCGTGCCGCCATGAAGACCGGGAACCGGTCTTCATGGCTGAACCTGCGCGGGCGTCAGCCCGCACGATTCGGTCGTCTCAGCCCTCGCCCGGCAGGATGCGGACCCCGCCCCTGTTGGCCGACGACGCGAGGAGCGCGTAGGCCTTGAGCGCGGTGGACACTGCCCGCTTGCGCGGCTCGGCGGGTTTCCACGGCAGCGGCCCCATCGCCTCGCGCCGGGCCGCGAGCACGTTGTCCTCCACCGCGAGGTTGATCGTGCGGTTGGGGATGTCGATCTCGATCGTGTCGCCGGTCTCGACCAGCCCGATCAGCCCGCCCTCGGCGGCTTCCGGGGAAACGTGCCCAATCGACAGGCCCGAGGTGCCGCCGGAGAAACGCCCGTCGGTGAGGAGCGCGCAGGCTTTGCCCAGCCCCTTCGATTTGAGGTAGCTTGTCGGATACAGCATCTCCTGCATCCCCGGCCCGCCCTGCGGTCCCTCGTAGCGGATGACCACCACTTCGCCCTCGCTCACCTGCCCGGTGAGAATGCCGTTCACGGCGGCGTCCTGGCTCTCGAAGACCCGCGCAGTGCCGGTGAACTTGAGGATCGAGTCGTCCACGCCGGCCGTTTTCACGATGCAGCCGTTCTCCGCGATATTGCCGAACAGGACCGCGAGCCCGCCATCCTGCGAGAAGGCGTTCTCCACGGTGCGGATAACCCCGCCTTCACGGTCGCGGTCGAGGTCCTTGTAGCGGTTCTCGGTCGAGAAGGCCTGCGTTGTGCGCACGCCGCCGGGCGCGGCCTTGTAGAAATTCTCGGTATCCGGATCGTTGGCCACCATCACGTCCCACTTGGCGATCGCCTCGGACATCGTTGCGGTGTGGACGGTGCGCACGTCCGGATGCAGGAGGCCGCCGCGCAGCATCTCGCCCAGGATGCCCATGATGCCACCGGCGCGGTGAACGTCCTCCATGTGGACGTCGTCCTTGGCCGGGGCGACCTTGCACAGGACCGGCACCTTGCGGCTCAGCCGGTCGATGTCGTCCATCGTGAAATCGACCTCGCCCTCGTGCGCCATGGCAAGCAGGTGGAGCACCGTATTCGTGGACCCGCCCATCGCGATGTCGAGCGACATGGCGTTCTCGAACGCCTCGAAGGTCGCGATCTCGCGCGGGAGGTAGCCTTCGTCCTCCACCTCGTAATGCAGCTTCGTGATCTCGACGATCCGCCGCCCCGCCTCGCGGAACAGCCGCTCGCGGTCGGCGTGGGTCGCGAGGACGGATCCGTTGCCGGGCAGTGCGAGGCCAAGCGCCTCGGCAAGGCAGTTCATCGAGTTCGCGGTGAACATGCCCGAGCACGAGCCACAGGTCGGGCAGGCGTTCTGTTCGAACTCGGCGACCTGTTCATCGGTGTATTTGTCATCGGCGGCGGCGACCATCGCGTCGACGAGGTCCACGGCTTTTTCGAGGTCGTCCACGGTGACCTTGCCCGCTTCCATCGGGCCGCCCGACACGAAGATCGCGGGGATGTTCAGCCGCATGGCGGCCATCAGCATCCCCGGCGTGATCTTGTCGCAGTTCGAGATGCAGACCATCGCGTCGGCGCAGTGTGCGTTGACCATGTATTCCACGCTGTCCGCGATGATCTCGCGCGAGGGCAGCGAGTAGAGCATGCCGTCATGGCCCATGGCGATGCCGTCGTCGACCGCGATGGTGTTGAATTCCTTGGCGACACCGCCCGCCTTCTCGATCTCGCCCGCGACGAGCTGGCCGAGATCCTTGAGGTGGACGTGGCCCGGCACGAACTGGGTGAAACTGTTCACCACCGCGATGATCGGCTTGCCGAAGTCCTCGTCGGTCATGCCTGTGGCACGCCAGAGGCCGCGGGCACCGGCCATGTTGCGGCCGTGGGTGGAGCGGCGGGAACGGTAAAATGCCATGTCTCTCTCCTTCGCGCGGGACGGGGGCGTGTCTACGCCCAAGACCGCCCGGTAGCAATGACAAAGGCGTCCGCGCGACCGGGCACAGGGCGTACACATCCTGTACACACACTGTACATACGATCGGCACCTTCACACGAAAATCCCCACCCCCGGTCAAATTTCCGCCGCAGTGCGGAATTAGTTGGTTCAATATGTTCAATTTGAATTGAACGCTGAACCAACCGGACCTATATCGCCACCCATGAACCGTGACCCGATCGACCATTTCATCGAACAGATGGGCTTCATGACCCAGGAGGACGGCCTGCCGCGCATCGCGGGGCAGATCCTCGGCTACCTGATCGTCGAGGGCGAGCCGCGCACGCTCGCCGAGATCACCGAGGCGCTGAGAATCTCCAAGGGGTCGGCCTCGACCAACTGCCGGCAGCTCGCCGACAAGGGCATCCTCACGCGCGTCGCCGTGAGGGGATCGCGCGCCGACAGCTACATGGCCGTGACCAACCCGGCCGAGGACATGCTGGCAGGCATGGCCGCCCGGTTCCGCCAGCGTGCCCGCACGATGGAAGACGCCGCGTCGGACTTTCCGGCCGCATACGACGGTGCCCGTGATAGGGTCTCCCAATTCGCCAACTTTTTCCGGACATCCGCCGAATTTCTCGACGAATGGACCAAGCGCGCCCAACGCCAGACGGCAGACTCGGAGTGAGAGACGTGAACATGCATAACCCCAAGCCCGACTGGGCGATGAACAAGCGCGAGAAGGCCCGCGCGGAGGCCATCGCCAGGGGCGAGACGCCGAAACGACGCAAGTGGCCGTGGATCGTGCTGCTCCTGATCGTGGCGGGCGTGGCCGGAAGCGGCTATTACGCCCAGCAGAACGGGATGCTCCCGACCCCGCCTGAGCCGACCGCCGCCGCCGAACCCGAAGCGCCCGCCGAACTGGTCGTGCGCCTCGCGCCGTTCGAGGTGTCGAACGTCGTACCCGGCACCCTGACCGAAACCCTGCGCGTCACCGGCTCTCTCACGCCGTCACAGCAGGTCCACCTGTCGGCCGAGGTCTCGGCCCGGCTCGAGGAGGTCACGGTGCGCGAAGGCGACTCGGTCGAGCAAGGCGCGCTTCTGGCCCGGTTCGACGTGGATTCGCTCGAAAACCAATTGGCGCAGGCGCAATCGACCGCCGAGGCGACGCGGGTCCAGTTCAACAAGGCGCAGAGCGATTTCGAACGGACCGAGACGCTGGTCGAGCGTGAACTCGCCGCGCCCACCGCACTGGAAAATGCGCGCTCCGGGCTCGAACAACTGCGTGCGCAACTGGCCGCGCAGGAGACCTCGGTCGAGAATGCGCAGGCCGCCGTGGACCGTGCCCGCGTGACCGCCCCGTTCGACGGTGTGATCGCCGAGCGGCAGGTGGACCCGGGCGCCTTCGTCGCCACCGGCTCCCCCCTCTTCACCATCGTCGATCTCACCTCGCTCGAGGTCGAGGCGACGGCGCCGGTGTCGATCTCGAACAAGATCACGGCGGGCCAGACCGTCGAGCTGCGGGTCGAGGGGTTCGGGGAGCAGACCTTCACCGGCGAAGTGGAGCGGCTGAACCCGATGGCCATCTCCGGCTCGCGGATGCTGCCGGTTTACATCACGCTCGAGAACACCAGCGGTGCGCTGCGCGGCGGCATGTTCGCCACCGGCCGCATCACGCTGGAGGAGAAAAGCGACGCACTCTGGGTCCCGGTGGAGGCGATCCGCGAGGACGCGCAGGGCACCTTCGTCCTGACTGTCGAGGACGGCGCGCTCGCCCGCAGCGCCGTCGAGGTCGCGCGCGAATGGGACAACGGGGCCAAGGTCGAGATCGCCTCGGGCCTCGCGCCCGGCGACACGGTCGTCTCCGCCCCCCTGCCCGAGCTTCGCGCGGGCCAGAAAATCGCGCTCTCGGAGTAATCCGCCATGTTCCTGACCCGCATCAGCGTGAACCAGCCCGTCTTCGCCACCATGGTCATGGTGGCGTTGATGGTCGTGGGCATCTTCTCCTACTCCCGCCTGCCGGTGGAGCAGTTTCCGGACGTGGACTTCCCGGTGGTCGCGGTCGTCACCTCCTACCCGGGCGCCACGCCCGAGGCGGTGGAGAGCGACATCATCGAACCCATCGAGGACAGCGTGTCCACGCTGGCGGGCATCGACAACATCCAGGCGACGGCACTGACCGGTTCGTCGCTCGTCATCATCCAGTTCGACCTCGAGGTGGACAGCGCGACGGCGGTGCAGGACGTGCGCGACCGGGTGAGCCAGATCGGCCCGCTCCTGCCCGACAATGCCGACGATCCGCAGATCCTGCGCTTCGACCCCTCCGACCTTCCGATCCTGTCGATCGGCGTCAGCTCGGACGAATACGACATCGGCACGCTCACGCAGATCACCGAGGACTACATCTCCAAGCGCATCTCGAACCTGCGCGGCGTGGGCAATGCCGACGTGGTCGGCGGACGCGCCCGAGAGGTGCTGATCGAGATCGACCCGGACCGGCAGACCGCGCTCAACGTCGGTATCGCCGAAGTGTCGGGCGCCGTGGCACAGGAGAACCAGGACGTGCCAGCGGGCGCCGTGACCTCCGGCGGGCAGAGCCAGTCGGTGCAGGTCGAGGGGCGGATCGAAACCCTGCGCGCCTTCGAGGACATCATCGTCGCGCGCCGGGGCGGTCAGCCGATCCGGCTGGGCGACGTGGCCGACGTGACCACCGGGCTCGCCGAGCGCGACAGCCTCGCCATGCTCGACGGGCAGGACGCGCTGTCGATCGACGTGCTCAAGACGCAAGGGGCGAACACCGTGGACGTGGCCGAACGGGTTATCGAGGAAGTCCACAAGATGAACGAGGACAGCCAGTTCGACGGCATCCAGATCGAGGTGCTGCGCGACAACTCCAAGCCCGTGATCGAGAGCTTCCACTCGGTCCAGTCAATGATCATCGAGGGGGCGATCCTCGCAACCATCATCGTGTTCCTGTTCCTCAATTCGTGGCGCTCCACCGTCATCACCGGCCTGACCCTGCCGATCTCGATCATCGCGACGATGACGGCGATCTACGCGATGGGCTTCACCTTGAACATGATGACGCTCATGGCGCTGTCGCTGTCGGTCGGCATCCTGATCGACGACGCGATCGTGGTGCGCGAGAACATCGTGCGACATTTGCACATGGGCAAATCCCACATTCGCGCCGCGCTCGACGGCACGAACGAGATCGGGCTCGCGGTGCTGGCGACAACGCTATCCATCGTCTCGGTTTTCCTGCCCGTGGCGTTCATGGAAGGGATCATCGGCCGCTTCTTCTTCCAGTTCGGGATCACCGTGTCGGTGGCCGTGCTCATCTCGCTCTTCGTGTCGTTCACGCTGGACCCGATGATGTCCTCGGTCTGGTACGACCCGGCCGCTGACCCCAACCGCAAGCGCGGCATCATCGGGCGGGCCGTGGCGCAGTTCGACCGGCTGTTCGAATGGATCGGCGTGCAATACGGCAAGCTCCTGAAAAAGGCGCTGAAGTTCCGCAAGACGACCCTGTCGGTGGCCTTCGCCGCCTTCGCGGGTGCCTTCGCGCTCTTCCCGCTGATCGGGGGCGAGTTCATTCCGCCCGCCGACACCGGCGAGATCCAGGTGGACATGAAGGCGCCGGTGGGCACCTCGCTCGACCGGACGGCAGACAAGATCACGCAGGTGGACGCGCTCCTGCGCGAGCAGTTCCCCGAGATCGCGCGCACCTATGCGACGGTGAACTCCGGCACCACCTCGGGCGACAACAACGCCACGATCATCGGCGTTCTCGTGCCGTCCGATCAGCGTGAACGCTCGCCGCAGGAGCTCACCAGCCCGGTGCGCGATGCGCTCGCCGCCATTCCGGGCGTGGAGTTCTCGGTCGGTGCCTCGGGCGGCATGGGTCCGGTGGCCCCCCCGATCGAGATCAAGATCTTCGGCCCCGACCTGCGTGTGCTGGAGCGCCTCGCCCGCGACCTGTCGGACGAGATGCACGAGATCGAGGGGCTGGTGGACATCAACACCACGCTCGACGACCCGCAGCCGACGCTCGGGATCGAGATCGACCGCGACGCGGCCTTCGACCTCGGCGTGTCGCTGAACTCGGTGGGCGACACCCTGTCGTCCATGCTGGAGGGGCAGACCGTCTCGGAGTGGACGTCGCCGCGCGGCGAGAGCCTCGACGTGGTGGTGCGCCTGCCGGACGCCGCGCGCAGCGATCCCGACTACTTGGGTTCCCTGCCCATCGCCCAATCCGGCGCGACCGGCTCGGCCGAGGTCATCCGGCTCGACCAGGTGGCGACGATCACCCGCTCCGAAGGACCGGGCGAGATCAACCGCGAGGACCGCGAACGCTCCGTCCGCGTGACCGCCAACCTGGAGAGCGGCGTGCGCCCCGGCGACGTCTCGGCCGAGGTGCAGGAAGCCGCGGCGGCGCTCGACTACCCGCTGGGCTACAGCCAGGGCGCGGGCGGCGACGTCGAGGACATGCAGGATCTCGGGCTCGCGGCGGCCGCCGCCCTCGCGCTCGCCGTGATCTTCATCTACCTCGTCCTCGCCTCGCAGTTCGGCTCGTTCCTGCAGCCGTTCGCGATCATGTCGTCCCTGCCGCTGGCGCTCATCGGCGTGCTGGGCGGACTGCTCGTGTTCAACTCGACGCTCAACGTCATGTCGATCATCGGCTTCATCATGCTCATGGGCCTCGTGACCAAGAACGCGATCCTGCTCGTGGACAACGCCAACCAGCACGTCCGCGACGACGGGCTCAACCTCTACGACGCGCTGGTGATCGCCGGGCGCACCCGCTTCCGGCCGATCGTGATGACGACGCTCGCGATGATCTTCGGGATGCTGCCGCTCGCGCTCAACATCCACGGCGGCACCGGGCAGAACGCCTCGATGGCCCACGCGGTGATCGGCGGGCTGATCTCGTCCTCTCTCCTGACTCTCGTGGTGGTCCCGGTGATCCTGACCTACACAGACGGCCTGGGTCGCTTCGTCTCGCGCTTCACGCCCAAGGCCCCGGACGACGTCCACGCCCCGGCCGAATGAACTGACCCCGCCCCCTTCTCTGTTTCGAAAAACCTCGGAGGGGGGGCGGGTTTGCCCGCAAACCCGCGGGGGAGGCTGGCCTCCCCCCACCGCGACAACCCGCCAAAGGCGGGATGGCGCAAACCCTGCGCGCGCGCCAGCGCGCTCCTTTAAGGAACCCTACGTTGGAAACCGCAGCGTGACGGTGAGGCCCGGGGCCGCATCGCCCAGCGACAGGTCGGCCCCGTGGCTTTCAGCGATCGCGGCGACGAGGGCGAGGCCGAGGCCGTTGCCTGCCGTCGTGCGCGACCGTTCGAGCCGGTAGAGGCGGCGCAGGACCTTGTCGCGCTCGCCCTCGGGGATGCCGGGACCGCTGTCGCTCACCGTCAGCACCCCGTCGCGCGTGACGCCCACGCGGATGGCGCCGCCGGGCGGCGTGTGGCGCAGGGCGTTCTCGATCAGGTTGGCGAGCGCCTGTCCGATCAGGTCGGCGTCCCCCGTCACCGTGACCGGGCCCTCCGGCACCGCCACCTCGAACCGGTCGCCGCGATCCTCGGCCGACGGCTCGTAGAGCTCCGCGATGCGCGTCGCGACGCCCGCGAGGTCGACGGGGCCGAAGCGTTCCTGCGCCGTGCCGCCCTCGATCTGGGCGATCTGGAGCAGCGCGCGGAAGACCGAGACCGCCCGCTCCGCCTCCCCCGCCGCCGCGCCCGCGAGGTCGCGGGTCTCGCCCTCGGGCAGGCGCGCCTCAAGGTCCTGGAGCGTCACCCCGATCCGCTGGAGCGGCGTGCGCAGGTCGTGGGCGATGTCGGTCGTCACCTGCCGGAGCGTTTCGGTCGCCACCTGCTGTTTCTGCGCCATGCGGTTCACCCGGGCCCCGATGCGCGACAGGTCGTCCCCCTCCCCCGTCTCGCCCGACCGCGCGGCGAGGTCACCGGCGGCGATCCGGTCCAGCACGCCCTCGATCCGCTCCACCCGCCGGGCGGACGCCCGCGCGATCAATGCCCCCAGGCCCAGCGAGATGAGCACGGTCGGCAGGGTCGAGATCACGAGGAGGACGAGGAAGGTGCCACGCAGCCGCGCCACGGGTTCGAGGCTCTTCGCCACGATCAGTACCCCGCCCGAGAGGCGCCGCACGTCGTCGATATAGCCCTCGTCCGACAGCCGACGCTCTGCGCTTATCGCGGTGAAGCCGACGTCTCGCCCCTCGACCACCGCACGCGCGTTGCCGGTGATGCGCCCGTCGTTGCCGATGAAAACAAAGACCGTGTCCGTCGGATCGGTGACGCGCGCCCGCGCCGCGACCAGCGTGCGCAGCGCACCGGGGCTCGCGGCGATGTCGAGGCTGGCCATGTCGCGCGCGAGGTCCGACTGGAGTTCATCCAGCGTGTTGCCCCGGAGCGTGAGCCACGCGACGCCCAGCGAAGCGAGGTTCACCAGCGCCACCACCGTGACCAGCAGCACCGCCTGTCGAACGGGCGTGGAACGGGTCAGCCGGGCGCGCCGCCGATCAATCATCGATGCGGTATCCGGCGCCGCGCACCGTGCGGATCAACTCGCGCTCGAACGGCTTGTCCACCTTGGCGCGCAGCCGGCTGATATGGGTTTCGACCACGTTGGTGCCGGGGTCGAAATGGATGTCCCAGACGTTTTCGAGCAGCATGGTCCGCGTCTGCACCCGACCCTTGCGCCGCATCAGGTGTTCCAGCAGCGCGAATTCGCGCGGCAGGAGGTCGATCTTCTGTCCTCCCCGCGTCACCTCGCGCCGCATGAGGTCCAGCTCGAGGTCGCCCACACGCAGCACGCTTTCCTCGGTGGCCATCGGCGGGCGTCGGGTGAGTGCGCTCACGCGGGCCGACAGTTCGCCGAAGGCGAAGGGCTTGACGAGGTAGTCGTCAGCCCCGGCCCTGAGCCCTTCGATCCGGTCGTCCACGCCGCCCACGGAGGTGAGGAAGATCGCGGGCGTCACCACATGCGCGGCGCGCAGCGCCTTGACCAGCGACAGCCCGTCCAGTTCAGGCAGCATCCGGTCAACCACGAGCACGTCGTAGCTTCCCGACATCGCCTGGCCCAGTGCGGCTCGCCCGTCGGGCAGGCAATCCACGGAGTGCCCCTCCTCGGTGAACCCGCGGGCGATGAAATCAGCTGTCGTGGTGTCGTCTTCGACTACGAGTATCTTCATGGCATGCCGTTTGTGACTGGCTCTTAACATAATAATACGCAGCCGGTCTTGCAGGTTCCTGCGCCGTTCGGGAAGCCCGGCTCACGGCGGCGTGACGAAGATTACGCACTTGCAATGTCGCCGTCTAAGACCTGCAACCAAGGGTGCCCATCTTCGCCTCATCCGCAGAACGACAGCAGTCTGCACGAGGAAAGGACACTCAATGGCTGACAAGACATTCATCGGTCGCATCGCCCCGGCGCTGGCCGTCACCGCGCTCGTCGCGGGCGGCGGCATGACCGCGATCAACTCCGTAACCCACCCGGCCTTCGCCGCGGCCCCCGTCGAGGGCGGCTACGTCGATCTGGTCAAGCAGGTGGCCCCCGCCGTCGTGACCATCGAGGTCACCAAGCGTCAGCAGGCACAGCCCGCCAATTCCGACATGTTCGAAGGCACCCCGCTCGAGGAATTCGCCGAGCGGTTCGGCTTCGAGATGCCGGAAGGCCAGCGCCCCGGCCAGCAGGGCCGCCAGATGCCCGAGCGAGAGGCGCGCGGCGCCGGCACCGGCTTCATCATTTCCGACGACGGCCGGATCGTGACCAACGCCCACGTGGTGCGCGGCGCGGACGAGGTGACCGTGACCCTCGATGACGAGCGCGAGTTCGTGGCCGAGGTGGTCGGCGTGGACGAAGCGACCGACGTGGCGCTGCTCAAGGTCGATGGCACCGATCTGCCGTCGCTGACCTTCGGGGCGTCCGAAGGCATCCAGGTGGGCGAGAACGTCATCGCGATGGGCAACCCCTTCGGTCTCGGCAACACCGTGACCACGGGCATCGTGTCGGCGATCGGACGCGACCTGCGGGCCGGACCGTTCGACAACTTCATCCAGACCGACGCGGCGATCAACCGGGGCAACTCCGGCGGTCCGCTCGTGAACGTGGCCGGTGAGGTGATCGGCATGAATACCGCGATCATCTCGCCGACCGGCGGCTCCATCGGCCTTGGCTTTGCCGTGCCTTCGGACATGGTCGAAGAGATCGTGGCGGACCTGTCGGATGACGGCGAAGTGAGCCGCGGCTGGCTTGGCGTGCAGATCGCGCCGGTGAGCGAGGACGTGGTCTCGGCCCTCGGGCTCGAGGATGCCAACGGCACCCTGATCGGTGGTGTCATGGAAGGCACCCCCGCCGAGGAAGCCGGCCTGCGCGAGGGCGACATCGTGATCGAGGTCAACGGCACGCCGATCGACGGGCCGCGCGACCTGACCCGGGCCATTGCCGGCGACGCGCCGGGCGCCGAGGTGGAACTCAAGGTGCTGCGCCGTGGCGACGAGCAGACGTTCACCGTCACGCTCGCGGAAAGGAGCGACGGCGAACCGGCCTGATCTCCCCGGTTCACCCGCTTCTGAAGGAGGCCGCCGGGACGTCCCCCCCGGTGGCCTTTTTCGTTTTCAGGTCAGGAGGCCTGCGCGGCCCGGTCGCAGTTCGCGTGGGTCGGAGGTGCGATCGCGAGAAGCTCGACGAGGCCGCAATTGCCATCGACGAGGTCCTGCAGCGTCACTTCGTCCAGCTCGGTGTAGAAGGCGTCGAGCGCCTTCTGCATGTAGCTGTTGAGGCGGCAGTCCCCGACAAGGGGACAGTTGTTGTTGGCCGGATCGAAGCACTCGACGAACGGCACCTCGGCCTCGAAATCTCGAAACAGCGCCCCGATGGAAATCGCGCCGGGCTTGCGTGCGAGGCTCAGGCCCCCGCCGCGCCCGCGGCGCGTCTGGACATAGCCGTATTGCTGAAGCTTGTGGATCACTTGGCTTAAGTGGTTGCCCGAGGCGTTGCAGGCCTTCGCGATTTCCGAAGAGCGCACCGTCTGCTCTTCGTTGACACCGCAGTACATCAGCACCCTTGCGGCTAGGTTGGTTCTGAGTGTCAGACGCATTGGCCCCTCCCGTGTTCCGATGCAATGTAACGGTTCGGTTCAGCGGGCGAATTGACATAGATCAGATAGAGATTTGGCGTCCGAAAGGTGGTTAGATGATCGAAGCGACGGTTCACGACGCACGGCCTTGCGCCCTGGGCGAGGGTCCGCTGTGGCATCCGGGCCGCAAACAGTTGTTCTGGTTTGACATTATCGGGCACCGGATGCTCTCGCTCGATGATGAAGAACCGCTCGAATGGACATTTGACGAGGCGGTTTCGGCCGCCGGTTGGGTCGATTTGCATCAGCTTTTTGTGGCATCTGAGACACAGCTATTCACCTTCGACACCGCGTCCGGCGCCCGTGAGACCGTCGCGGGCCTCGAATCCGACAGGCCCGAGACCCGGTCGAACGATGGCCGAGCCGACCCGATGGGGGGTTTCTGGATCGGAACGATGGGCAAGAAATTCGAATCGGGGGCCGGTTCGATCTACCGCTACTACCGCGGAGAGCTTCGCCGGATCGCCGCGGGGCTGACCGTACCGAACGCGATCTGTTTTTCACCGGACGCGACGGCAGCCTTCTACACCGATACCCCGACGCGGCAAATCCTGCGCGTGGCGCTCGACGGCGAGGGCTGGCCCGCAGCGGAACCGGAGGTCTTCATCGACCTGACCGGCGAAAGGCCCTTGCCCGACGGCGCGGTCGTGGACAGCGAGGGGGCGATGTGGAATGCGCAGTGGAACATGGGGCGCGTCGCGCGCTACCTGCCGGACGGGACCTTCGACCGAGCCGTCGCGGTGGCCGGACGGCGCGCCTCCTGTCCCGCCTTCGGGGGCGCGGACCTCTCGACGCTCTTCGTGACGACGGCGCGGCTGGGCCTCGACGATCCGGACGCGGCGCAGGGGGTGCTCTACAGCGCCCCCGCGGGCGTGCGTGGCCTGCCCGAGCCCCGCGTCATCCTGTGAGGCTCAGAACCCGTCGCGGATCGCCTTGAGCCCGCTGACCAGCGCGCCGGTGTCCGACCCGATGGCGAGGAATTCGACCCCCATCTCGGCGTATTGCTGCGCCAGCGCCCGGTCGGAGGTCAGGATGCCCGCCGCCTTGCCCGCCGCGCGGATGCGGGTAAGCGCGTCGACCACCGCCGCCTGCACCTCCGGCGCGCCGGGCTTGCCGATATGGCCCAGGTCGGCGGCGAGGTCGGCGGGGCCGATGAACACGCCGTCGAGGCCGTCGGTCGCCAGAATGTCGTCGAGCGCATCGAGCCCTGCCCGGCTTTCGACCTGCACCAGGAGGCAGATCTCGTCGTTCGCCGTGGTGAGGTAGTCGGGGATCGAGGAATACCCGGATGCGCGGGCGAGCGCTGCACCGATGCCGCGCACGCCGGCGGGCGGGTAGAGGACCGAGCGCACCGCTTCGCGCGCCTGCTTACCGCTTTCGACCATGGGGATGAGGATCGTCTGGGCCCCGACATCGAGCAATTGCTTGAGGAACGCCCGGTCGTCGTCGCGCGGGCGCACGACGGCCGATGCCCGACCTTCGATCACGCGCAGGTGGTCACGCACGGAACGCAGGTGGTTGGGACCGTGCTCGGCATCCACGACGAGCCAGTCGAAGCCCGCCTGCGCGGCGACCTCGGCCACGGTCGGCTCCCCCAGCCCGAGCCAGAGGCCCAGTTGCGTATCGCCGCCCTTGAGCCGCGCCTTGAAGTGATTGGTGGGTGCGGGCATGTCGCCTCCTCAGTCGAACCGGATCGATACGGACCCGAAGGCGCCGAAGTCGGCGTCGATGCGGGTGCCGGATGGGCATTCTATGGGGGCGATGAACGAGCCTGACAAGACGACCTGCCCCGGTTCGATGCGCTGGCCGTACTGCGCCATGCGCCGGGCGAGCCAGACGATGCCGGTCACCGGGTCGTTCAGTACGGCGGCGCCAAGGCCGGTCGCCACGACCTCGTCATCCATAGACAGGATCGCGCCGGTCCAGCGCAGATCCTGGGCGTCGGGCGCGTGGCGCTCGGCCCCCGTGACGATCCCGGCGTTGGCCGCGTTGTCCGACACCGTGTCGGTGATGATCCGCGTCCTGCCGGTGGCTTCGTCGCGCCGTTCGATCCGGGTGTCGAGAATCTCCAGCGACGGGGTGACGTAATCGGTCGCCGCCAGAACCGCGTCGCGCGTCACGTCGCCCGACAGCGGGGCCTTCATCACGAAGGCGATCTCGGCCTCGATCCGCGGCTGGATGAACCGGCCCGCGGGCACCGTGTCGCCGCTGGCGAAGGCCATGTCGTCGAAGAGCACGCCGCTGTCGGGCGTGTCGATGCCCAGCGCTTCCTGCATCACCTTGGAGGTGAGGCCGATCTTCCACCCGATGATCTCGCGCCCCGCCGCCAGCTTGTGCGCCATGAGCGCGGTCTGGATTGCATAGGCGTCGTCCAGCGTCATGCCGGGATGGCGCAGGGACAGAAGGCCGATCTGGCTGCGCGCCTCCTCGGCGGCGAGGAGGTCGGCGGCGGCGGCGTCGATCTGGTCGCGCGTCAGGGTCATTCGTCGGCCACCGTGTTCGTCAGGATGCCGATCCCGGGGCTCTCGACCTCGACCACGTCGCCGGGGACGAGGTATTTCGGCGGGTCGAACCGCGCGCCCGCGCCGGTGGGCGTGCCCGTGATGATCACGTCGCCCGGCACCAGCGTGGTGAAGGTGGAGATATAGGCGATCTCCTCGCGGATCGGGAACATCATATTGGCCAGCTCGTCGTCCTGCCGCACCTCGCCATTCACGCGCGTGATGATGCGGGCCTCGTCGAGTTGGGCCGGATCGGTGAAGGGGACGAGCCACGGGCCGATGGCGCCGGAATTGTCCCAGTTCTTGCCCTGCGTGACGTTGAACTTGGCGTGACGCACCCAGTCGCGGATGGTCCCCTCGTTCGCCAGCGTCAGAGCCGCGATGTGGTCATAGGCATCCTCCGCCGCGATCCGGCGCCCGCCCTTGCCGATCACGATGACCACCTCGCCCTCGTAGTCGAGCGTGTGGTTCTCCGGCGGGCGGATAAGCGGCTGGCGGTGCCCGGTGAAGCTGCGCGGGAAGCGCGGGAACAGCGACATGTGCTTGGGCTGCTGGGAGCCGTCCTTGTACTCCGCGTTGCGGTCGGGGAAGTTCACGCCGACGCAGATGATCTTCTCGGGCCGCGCAACGGGGATGAGGAAGGTGACATCCTCCACGGAATGGGTCGGCGCGCGCCCCTCGGCCATCGCGATGACGCGGGCGAGCGCGCCCTCGGTCACGACGGCCTGAAGGTCGGGATAGCCCGCGACGTCGGTGAGATCGACGATCCCGTCGTCGGTGACGACGCCGTAGCGGGTGGCTCCGTCGGCTTGATACGCCGCGATGCGGTCGGTCATGGCGCGCTCCTCAGGGTGCGATGATGGGGGTTGCGGCGAGGTCGCTGTCGCGGGTCTCGACGCCCGTGAAAGTGGAGCCGTGCTCGAACCACGACTTTGGCGCGGGGGCGCCCCAGAGGGTCTGGCGCTGCGGATCCTTGAGGTCCCATTTGATCGCCTCGAGGTCGGGGTCGACAGTCTGGTAGTCGGAGCAGTAGATCTCGATCCGGTGCCCGTCGGGATCGAGAATGTACAAGAAGAACGCGTTCGAGATGCCGTGGCGGCCCGGTCCACGTTCGATATTCGACACGTAGCCTGTGGTCGCCATCAGGTCGAGAAGGTCGATGATGTTGAGCGGCGTGGGCACCCAGAACGCGGTGTGGTGCAGGCGCGGGCCGTGGCCGTTGGTGAAGGCGATGTCGTGCACGCCGCCCTTGCGGTGCATCCACGAGGCCCATAGCCGCCCCGTCTCCTCGTCCTCGGTATACTCCGTCACGCGGAAGCCGAGCTGGCCGTAGAAATCCACCGCCTCGTCCACGTTCGGCACGAAGCAGTTGAAGTGGTCGATGCGCAGCGGCTTGACCCCGTTGTAGAGCGCGTATTTCTGGTGGATCGGCTCCAGCCGGTCCATCTTGAAGTAGAACTCCATCGGTGCGCCGAGGTGGTCGTGCGTGCGCAGGGTGCGGCCCTGGTAGGGGCGTTCGACCCATTCGACCGCATGGCCCCGGGCCTTGAACCAGTCGTGCGCCTTGTCGAGCTCTTCTTCCTGCCAGACCTTGTAGGAGAGGTAGTCGATCCCCGGCACGTCCTGCTTCTTGAGCACGAGGCAGTGATGCCCGCGCTCCTCCATCGCCCGAAGGTAGATCGTCTCGTCATCCTCGTCGGTGACCTGCAGGCCCAGCGTGTCCACGTAAAAGTGGCGCGAGGCGGCGAGGTCGGTCACGCCGAATTCGACATGGCTCAGGCGCAGGATGTTGAAGGGCGGGTTGAGGACGGGTTCGGGGATCGGCATGGCGCGCTCCTATTGAACGGGAAAGATGACGTTTGTCTGTCCGGTGCCGGACGACGGGAAGTATTCGGTGACCACCTCGCACTGGCCGGTGTAGGCATCCCAGCCCAGCGCACCGTAGAGCATGGCAGTGTCGTGCATCGAGCCTTCGCCCGAGCAGTGCATGGCGTAGTCGCCCAGCATCTTGAGGAAGGTTGCGTGATCGCCGCGCTTCCACATCTCCAGCACCATGAGGTCCACCTGGCGGTTGAACTCGGAACTGATGGTGAAGGTGCCGTTGTTGGGCGCGTAGTCCTTGTTCGACCAGATCTTGTGGCTGAGGCTGCCCGACGCAACGAGGAGAACCTTGTTGTCCGACGCCTCGACCGCCTTGCGGATCGCGGCCCCCAGAATGCGGCTCTCGTCGTGGTCGTGAACGGTGCAGAACGCGGCGACCGAGACCACCTTCATCGGGTGAACCCGAGACATGAACTGCAACGGAACGAGCGTGCCGTATTCGAGGTCGAGACTGTCGAGCCGGTGAGAAAGCGTGTAGACGCCCATGTCGGTCGCCGCCTCGGCGATCGCGTCGCCCAGCGCGGGATTACCCTCGTGATCGTAGGGCAGATCCCGGATGAACTGCGGAAATTCCGACGAGGTCAGCAGGCCCTCGAACCGGTCGTTGGCATTGACGTGAAAGCCGGCGTTCACCAACCAGTGCGTGTCGCAGATCACGACCGTGTCCGCGCCTGCCTCTTTCGCCCGGCGCGCGATTTCGTAGTGGCCGTCGATGGCGGCCTGCCGCTTGCCCTTGATGGGGCCCTCCTGCTCCGACATCTGCAATGTCGGCACGTGGGTCATCTTGGCAGCGAGAACGATTTCTCCCATACCCTCATCTCCTCCTGGCTGGGCGCGCGTTTCTCATGCGAAGGCGGCCTCACCCGCCCAGTTTCGGAATCCGGTGCTCGGCACGCGGGAAGGACACGTTGACCGTCTCCATGTAGAAGTCGAAGGACCAGTCGCCGCCGTCGCGGCCGATGCCGGAGGCCTTCACCCCGCCAAACGGCGCGGGGAGATGGCGGATGTTCTCGGAGTTGACCCACATCATGCCCGCTTCCAGCCGGTCGGTCATGCGCATCGCGCGGTTCAGGTCGTTGGTCCAGAGATAGGCGGCGAGGCCGTAGTCCACGTCATTGGCGATGGCGAGCGCCTCCGCCTCGTCCTTGAACGGGATGGCGGTAAGGACGGGTCCGAAAATCTCTTCCTGCGCGATCTTCATGTCGTTCGTCGCGCCGGTGAAGAGCGTGGGGGCCACGAAGCAGCCCTCTTCGCCCACCTTTTCGCCGCCTGCCGCGATGGTCGCGCCTTCGGCACGGGCGGTGTCGAAGTAGGACAGAACCTTCTTCTCGTGCTCCGGGTGGATCAGCGGGCCCACCACCGTGTCCGGGTCGAGGGGGTGGCCCACCTTGATCCGCTTGGCGGCCTCGGCCACCTGCGCACAGACCTCGTCATAGATCGTATCCTGCACCAGGAGTCGCGAGGACGAGGTGCAGCGCTCGCCGTTGAGCGAGTAGATCATGAAGGTCGCCGCATCCACGGCCCGTTCCACGTCGGCGTCGCCGAAGACGATGACCGGGTTCTTGCCCCCGAGCTCGAAATGCACGCGCTTGAGCGTCGCAGCGCCCTGCGCCATGATCATGGACCCGGTACGGCTTTCGCCGACAAAAGCGATGGCCTTGATGTCGGGATGTTCCGTGAGCCGCTTGCCCGCGTCCTCGCCAAAGCCGTTGACGGTGTTGAGGACACCCGGCGGCAACCCCGCCTCTTCCGCGATCTCGACCAGCAGCTTGGCGGTCATTGGCGAGAACTCGGCGGGTTTGTGGACGACCGTGCAGCCGGCGGCGAGCGCGGGCGCGATCTTCCACGTCGAGAGCATGAAGGGCGTGTTCCACGGGGTGATGACGCCCACCGGGCCGATCGGGCGGCGGGAGGTGGTGTTCATCTGTGTCGGCGTGCGCGTGACCTCACCATCCTCGGCACCGGGCGCCTGATCGGCGAAGAAGCGGAAGTTGGCGGCACCGCGGATCGCGGCCTTGGACATGAAGCGGAGCGCCTGGCCGGTGTCCATGCATTCGGTGAATGCGATTTCCTCGGCCCGAGCCTCGATCGCCTCGGCCACCTTGATGAGAATGCGGCGGCGGTCCGCGCCGGGCATCCGCGACCACTCCGGGAACGCTGCCTTGGCCGCCGCGACGGCCTTGTCGATCTCCCCCGCCCCGCCGCGTGCCACGGAGGCGAGCGGCGCGAAATCCACGGGCGAGACCGTTTCAAAGGTCCCGCCGCTATCGGACGGCACCGAGGCCCCGCCGATGTGATGCAGCACGCCCTTGTCCGCGAAAGGCTGCATGTAGGCCTTGGCCTTGGCGATGTTGTCGTCGAGAACGCTCATGTGCGGCTCCTCAGCTTTGGCCCGACAGTCGGGCGTGAATGGGCGTGTCCTTCCAGGACAGGGCCGGGTCGATTTCCCGGATGTAGAGGGACAGCGCGAAATGGGTCGTGGCGAGCGGGCCCGCCAGCGCGGTCTGCGCGGCGGCGAAGATCATGTCGCCCGCCGCCTTGAGGTCTTCCTGCGTGCGTCCCGCGCCGACGTTGAGCGTCATTGCGCAGAAATCATTCTCCGGGTGACGGTCGGCGACGAGCGCGTGGTCGGCCCGGAACGCCCGGATACGGATGCCCGCAAGAGGAAAGATCTTCGCCGCCAGCATCGCGTCATGGAGCGCCGCCATGAAGGCTTTCATGTCGGTCCGGTCCTCGAGACCGGCTGAATACTCCAGCGACAGGTGGGGCATGCGATTCTCCTTCCGGGATATTATTTAACATGTTAATTTTATCACTGCAAGCGCGAACTCGGGGTTTTTGCCGGGGCGTGGCTGTCGTAACGTGGCCCGGATCGGAAACCCGGAGAGCCGTCATGACCGCACCCGAACCGCGCGATCCCGCGCTCGGCACCACGCGCACATCGTTGCCCATCATGCTGCTCCGGGCGCGCGAGGCGGTGATGGCGCGTTTCAGGCCGATGCTGCACGAGATCGGCGTGACCGAGCAGCAGTGGCGGGTGCTGCGCGTGCTCGACGAGGGGGGTGAGCTCGACGTGTCGACCGTTGCCCACCGGGCCGCGATCCTGCCGCCGTCGCTGACGCGGATCCTGAAGTCGCTTCGGGAGAAGGGGCTGGTCGCGATCCGCCGCGACCGCGACGACGGGCGGCGCAGCCTCGCCGCGCTGACCGGCACGGGGCGCGATCTCATCCTCGGAGCGGCGCCCGACAGCGCGATGATCTATGCCGAGATTTCCCGCCTCTACGGCATGGAACGGCTCGATGCGCTGATGGCAGAAATCGACGCACTGATCGGCACCTTGCAGGACGAACCGGACGAGAACTAGCTGCCCGGGCGGTTTGGATCGCTCCGGTCGGACGCGGTCGCGCCCAGCCCCTGACAGCGCAGGCCCGGCCCGGATTCGTTGGGCGATGGCGGTTTTCGGACTGAGGATTGGATTGATCGGGCAGCGGGCGAGATGTCCGTCAGCCAGGTCGCGGATCATGCAGAACGGAGCGCCGGGCACATGGCCCGGACGCCCCGACAGGCGAGGACTATTTCGCCAGCTCTTTCGCGTGGAGCCAGTCGGCGTGCTGGGGTGCTTTCTTGGTGCGCGACCACTCTTCGAGCATATCCCATTTCACCTCGTTCAGACGGGCGAGCATCGCGTCCTCTTCCGGGTCCGGACAGGCCAGTTCGACACGGTGGCCGTTGGGATCGAAGAAGTAGATCGAATGGAAAATGGAGTGGTCGGTGACGCCGAGAACGTCGACGCCGTTCGCTTCGAGATGCTCTTTGAACTCGATCAACTCGGCCCGGTCCTTCACCTTGAACGCGATGTGCTGCACCCATTCCGGCGTGTTGGGGTCGCGCCCCATCTCGGGCTTCGTCGGGAGTTCGAAGAAGGCGAGCACGTTGCCGTTCCCGGCATCGAGAAACAGATGCATGTAGGGGTCCGGCTCATGCGTGGAGGGAACGCGGTCCTCGGCGATGGCGAGCACGAAATCCATGTTCAGCATTTTGCCGTACCATTCGACCGTCTCCTTCGCATCCTTGCAGCGATAGGCCACGTGGTGGATTTTCTCGATCTTCATGGTCTCTCTCCTCAACCTTCCGCGGCCAGCGCGATGGCCTCGTTCAATACGTCCGCGTCGCCGATCTGGTTGGCGAGGATCAAGACGAGGCGTGCGTTGAGCGCGTCGCTCTCCTCCTTCGACTTGCCGTCATGGGCGGCCAGAAGCGTGGCATAGAAATCGTCCGGAGCGGCGATGTTGGGCTCGGTGTTCAGGGTGCGCATGCTCTCTCCTCCTCAGGCGCGGGCGGTGGCAATGTTGACGGCGCGGCGCACCGAGGCGGTGTCGAAGCGCTCCCAGCGCGCGGCGACGTGCTGGTCGGGGCGGATCAGGTAGACGGCTGATTTCGCATCGCCCAGGTAGCGCGCGGCGAGCTCCGGGTTGCCCTCGGCGCTCAGCGCGAGGCGCGTGACCGCGACCCCGTCGACGTCGACGCTGTCGGGGGCCTCGGCGTCGATGGTGAGGAGCGTGAACTGCCCCCCCACCTGGCCCAGAAGCCAATCGTCGCCCAGCGGCGCGTCCACCATCGGCGCGCCGACGCGGGTGCGCTCGGGCCCGCCCGGAAGCTGGTCGGGGCCATTGAGCGACAGCCCGTCGTAGACGCAGGGCACCGACAGGCGACCGGAGTTCACCAGCGGCCGGGCGAAGGCGTGTTTGGCCGCCAGCGTGAGCACCGCGTCGCGGAAGATCTTGGAGATCTCGGTCTTGGGCGTGATGAAGTCGGTGGAGCGGGTCGAGTTCAGGATGTTCTCGTCCGCGCCGTAGACCCGTTCCTCGGAATAGGTGTCGAGCAGCGACTCCGGCGCCTGCCCTTTCAGCACCAGCCCCAGTTTCCAGCCCAGGTTGTCCACGTCCTGCATCCCGGAGTTCGCGCCCCGTGCGCCGAAGGGCGACACCTGGTGCGCGGCGTCGCCGGCGAAGAGGACGGGGCCGTGGCGGAAGGTCTCCATCCGCTTGCACTGGAAGGTGTAGATCGAGGACCAGACCATCTCGTACTCCACGTCGCCCAGCATGGCGTCGAGGCGGCGGCGGATGTTCTCTTCCTTCATCTCCTCCTTGCGGTCCACGTCCCAGCCGATCTGGAAATCGATGCGCCAGACGTCGTCGGGCTGCTTGTGCAGGAGGGTGGAGGCGCCGGAGCCGTGGGTCGGTTCGAACCAGAACCAGCGCTCGGTCGGGAACTCGACGTTCTTCATCTTGATGTCGGCGATCAGGAAGCTGTCCTGGAACACCTTGCCGGTGAAATCGAGGCCCAGCATGTCGCGGGTCGGCGAGTTGGCCCCGTCGGCGGCGACGAGCCAGTCGGCCTCGATCTTGTACGGCCCGTCCGGCGTCATCACGTCGAGCACGACGTGGTCGTCCTTGACCTCGATATTGTCGACGCGGTTCTTGCCGCGGATCTCGATCGGCTTGCCCTCGGCCTGGAGCGCGCGCACGCGGTCGACCATGAAGCGTTCGAAATAGGGTTGCTGCAGGTTGATGAAGGCCGGGTACTTGTGGCCCTCTTCGGGGAGCAGGTTGAACTCGTAGATCTTGCCTTCCTTGTGGAAGACCTTGCCGAGGTTCCAGACGACGCCCTTCTCCAGCATCGGTTCGCCGCAGCCGTAGCGGTCGGCCACTTCGAGGCAGCGCTTGGCGAAACAGATGGCCCGGCTGCCCATCCCGATGCCCTCGTGGTCGTCGAGCACCACAACCGGGATGTCCTGCATCCCGAGGTCGAGCGCGGTGGCCACCCCGATGGGCCCGCCGCCCACCACCACGACCGGGTGGCGCACAGCCTGCGGCTTGTCCTGATCGGCGTGCTTTTCATAGGGGTAGATCTTGTGCGCCAGCGAATATCGATCCTTGAAATCGTCGAGCATGGTGCTCCTCCCGGTTTTCTCCTGGCACCCGGCAACGGTTTCCCCGCCGCGGCCGGCGCCTTGCACACTGAATGGGGCAATATCATTGCAAATGCAACGATAAATCCGCGGGCCGGCTTCAAACCCTTGTGAGACTGGCCGTTCGGCGGGCGTCGCGGGGACTAGTCCGGACCGTCGGAGGCGCGAATCAGGCCCTCGACACCGCGCTCCAGCGCCGCGCGGTCGTCTGGGTCCATCTGGCCCATGACTTCTTCGGCCCGCGCCTCTACCCGGGGAAAGAGCGCGTGGAAATGCGCCCGCCCCGCCTCGGTGCAGGCGTAGTCGCGCAACCGGCGATCCTGCGTGGACTGCGCCCCCCGGATCAGCCCTTTCTCCTCCAGCCGGTGCGCCGCGCGGCTGATCTGCACCTTGTCGAGCGACGAGCGCCGGGACAGTTCCTTGGACGTGAGCGCATCGACATTGGCCAGAAGGAACAGCACGCGCCATTCTTCTCGCGAAAGCCCGCCTTCTCGCCGGTAGACGTCTTCGAGTTCCGCCGAGAGGGCGGCGGCGGCCACGGCGAGTTGGTACGGGAAAAAGGTTTCGATGGTCATGCGGGCGGTATTGTCGCTTTGCTCGGTCGTTTCAACTGAAACTGTCTCATTCGCGCGCCCGGCCCCATGACCCAAATCAAGGCGAAGGGCCGCGCAGTCCGGATCGAATCCTTGACATCGTTGCATCTGCAACAATACATCGGGGCAAACACGTGACAAGCGCCCGCGCGGCGCGGAAAGGATCGAAATGGCCAAGGCATTCGCATCGCAAGGCGACATGGAAGAGAAGAAGGTGAGCTTCACCGAGGTTGGCGAGGGGCTTTACGCCTTCACCGCCGAGGGCGATCCGAACACCGGGGTCATCATCGGCGACGAGAGCGTGATGATCGTGGAGGCGCAGGCCACCCCCCGCCTCGCGCGCAAGGTGATCGACTGCGTGCGCTCGGTGACCGACAAGCCGATCAGCCACCTCGTTCTCACCCATTACCACGCCGTGCGCGTGCTCGGCGCCTCGGCCTAGGGCGCGCGCGAGATCATCATGACCGAGACGACGCGCGGGCAGGTCGTCGAGCGCGGGCAGGAGGACTGGGACAGCGAGTTCGGCCGGTTCCCCCGCCTCTTCCAGGGGCACGAGGAGATCCCCGGCCTGACCTGGCCGACCACCACCTTCCCGGACCGGATGAGCGTCTATCTCGGCAACCGCAAGGTCGAGATCATGCACCTGGGCCGCGCCCACACCGCCGGCGACGCGGTGATCTACGTCCCCGATCAGAACGTGATGTTCACCGGCGACATCGTGGAATACCATTCCGCCTGCTACTGCGGCGACGGGCATCTGAAGGACTGGTCCGGCACGCTGGACGCGATCAAGGCCTATGACCTCGACGCCATTGCGCCGGGGCGCGGTGACGCGCTCGTGGGCTCCGAGATGGTGAACGCGGCGATCGAGAACACCCGCGATTTCGTCGCCTCGACCTATGCCCCGGCGGTGAAGGTGGCGGCCAAGGGCGGCACGCTCAAGGACGCCTGGGACGCGATCCGGGCCGAGTGCGACCCCAAGTTCGCGGACTACGCGATCTACGAGCACTGCCTGCCGTTCAACGTCGCCCGCGCCTTCGACGAGGCCCGCGGCATCGACACCCCCCGCGTCTGGACCGCCGAACGCGATCAGGAAATGTGGAACGCCCTTCAGGGCTGAGGCCCGCGAGAAAGGAGAAACCCATGACGACCCATGACCTTCCAAAGGGCATGATCCGTGCGACCGACACGACCGGCACGCACGAAGGTTACATGCCCGGCTTCGGCAACGACTTCGAGACCGAGGCGCTGCCGGGTGCCCTGCCCCAGGGCATGAACTCGCCGCAGAAGTGCAACTATGGCCTGTACGGCGAGCAGCTGTCGGGCACCGCCTTCACGGCGCATCCGCCGGAGCGGACCTGGACCTATCGCATCCGCCCGAGCGTGAAGCATTCGACCCGCTACACCCGGATCGACCTGCCCTACTGGAAATCCGCGCCGCACACGCCCGAGGATGTCACCAGCCTGGGCCAGTACCGCTGGGACCCGGTGGAGGCCGAGGGCGACCTGACGTGGCTCACCGGCATGCGCACGATGACCACGGCGGGCGACGTGAACACGCAGGTGGGGATGGCGAGCCACGTCTACCTCGTCACCACCTCGATGGTGGATGAATACTTCTACTCCGCCGACAGCGAACTGCTCGTCGTGCCGCAGCAGGGCAAGCTGCGCTTCGCGACCGAGCTGGGCGTGATCGACGTGGAACCGCAGGAGATCGCGATCATCCCGCGCGGCCTCGTCTACCGCGTCGAAGTGCTGGAAGGGCCCTGCCGCGGATTCGTCTGCGAGAACTACGGCCAGAAGTTCGAGCTTCCGGCCCGTGGCCCCATCGGGGCCAACGCGCTCGCCAACCCGCGCGACTTCAAGGCCCCCGTGGCGGCCTACGAGGACCGCGAGGTACCCTCGACGCTGACGATCAAGTGGTGCGGCCAGTTCCACGAGACGAAGATTGCACAATCGCCGCTCGACGTGGTGGCGTGGCACGGCAACTACGCGCCCTACAAGTACGACCTGAAGACCTACTGCCCGGTCGGCGCGATCCTGTTCGACCACCCGGACCCGTCGATCTTCACCGTTCTGACCGCGCCCTCGGGCGTGCCGGGGACCGCAAACATCGACTTCGTGCTGTTCCGCGACCGCTGGATGGTGGCCGAGAACACCTTCCGCCCGCCGTGGTATCACAAGAACATCATGTCCGAGCTGATGGGCAACATCTACGGCCAGTACGACGCGAAACCGCAGGGCTTCGTGCCGGGCGGCATGAGCCTTCACAACATGATGCTGCCGCACGGGCCGGACCGCGAAGCCTTCGAGGGCGCGTCGAATTCGAACCTCGGCCCGGCCAAGCTCGAAAACACCATGAGCTTCATGTTCGAGACGCGGTTCCCGCAGCACCTCACCGAGTTCGCCGGAAAGGAAGCCCCGCTTCAGGACGATTACATCGACTGCTGGGACAGCCTCGAGAAGAAGTTCGACGGCACGCCGGGGACGAAATGAGGGTCTACACCTACTGGCGCTCCACGACCTCCTACCGGGTCCGGATCGCCCTGAACCTGAAGGGGATCGGCTATGAGCCGGTCCCTGTCAATCTCGTGAAGGGCGAGCAGCGGGCGGCGGACTATGCCAGCGTGAACCCGGGGCTGGGCGTGCCCGCGCTCGTCACCGACGACGGTGCGACGCTGACACAATCGATGGCGATCCTCGAATGGCTGGAGGAGGTGCATCCCGACCCCGCGCTCCTGCCCACGGACCCCGTCGCGCGGGCGCATGTGCGCGCGGCGGCCCTCGGGATCGCGACGGATATCCACCCGGTGAACAACCTGCGCGTGGTGGGGCAGCTCAAGACGATGGGCCACAGTCCGGACGACACGGTGGACTGGATGAACCACTGGATGAGCGAGGGGTTCGCGGCGTTCCAGAGCCTGATCCGCCCCGACACCACGTTCTGCTTCGGCGAGACGCCGGGGCTGGCCGACATCTGCCTCGTCCCGCAGCTCTACAACGCGCGGCGCTGGGGCACCGACCTCGCCCCCTTCACACGGCTGAGCGGGATCGAGGCCGCCTGCCTCGCCCTTCCCGCCTTCGACGCGGCGCGCCCCGAGGCGCAGCCGGACGCAACCTGACAAGGACAGACCATGACCAAGCTTCTTCGTTCCTGGGTCGAGAGCGCCAACAGCGCCGAGACCCCCTTTCCGCTCAACAACCTGCCCTACGGCGTGTTCTCCACCGCCGGCGGCGCACCGCGCTGCGGCACGGCGATCGGGGACCAGGTCCTCGACCTCGCCGCGATGGAGGCCAACGGCAAGCTCGCCTTCGACGGCACGCTGGGCACCGGCAGCTGGAACGCCTTCATGGCGTCGGGCAAGGCGAACTGGGCCAGGCTGCGCGAAACGCTGACCGAAATGCTGGGCGAAGGCGGAGACGAAAGCCTCGCCGCCTACCTCGTCCCGCTCGCCGAGGCGACGCTGCACATGCCCTTCACCGTGTCGGAATACACCGATTTCTACGCGGGCAAGCACCACGCCTTCAACGTGGGCACCATGTTCCGGGGACCGGAGAACGCGCTGCCGCCGAACTGGCTGCACATTCCCATCGGCTACAACGGGCGCGCGTCCTCGGTCGTGCTGTCGGGGACCGAGGTGATCCGCCCCAACGGCCAGCTCAAGGGCCCGGACGACGAGATGCCGCGCTTCGGCCCGTCGCAGCGCTTCGACATCGAGCTCGAGATGGGGGCCATCGTCGGCACCGCGTCGAACGGGCCGATCAGCGTGGCGGAGGCGTTCGAGAACATCTTCGGCTACGTCCTTCTGAACGACTGGTCCGCGCGCGATATCCAGGCATGGGAATACATGCCGCTGGGGCCGTTCCAGGCCAAGGCGACCGCCACGACGATCAGCCCGTGGATCGTGACCGCCGCCGCGCTGGAACCCTTCCGCACGTCGACGCCGGAGCGGGAAAAGCCGCTTCTGGACTACCTGACCGAGCCGGGGCCGATGCTCTATGACATCGACCTGTCGGTCACGATCCGGCCCGAAGGCGGGGCCGAGACGGTGCTGACGAACACGAACCTCAACGTCATGTACTATTCCGCCGCGCAGCAACTCGCCCATCACACCACGTCGGGCTGCCCGATGCGGGTGGGCGACCTCCTGGGTTCCGGCACGATCTCCGGCCCGACGAAGGAAAGCCGCGGCTCGCTGCTCGAACTGAGCTGGGGCGGCAAGGAACCGATCGAACTGGACGGCGGCGAAACCCGCACGTTCATCGAGGACGGGGACACCCTGACGCTCAAGGGCGCGGCCAAGGGGGACGGCTACCAGCTTGGCTTCGGCGACTGCGTGGGGCAGGTTAAGCCGGCACGCCCGCTGTAAACCACCCACAGGAGCCACATGGACGACTTCGCGGCCCTCGCCTATGAGCACGCCCCCATCGGCGTCATCTTTACCGAGGACCGCGTCATCCGGTGGGCCAACCCGCGCTTCGCGGAGATGTTCGAGACGACGGTGGAGGCGGCGATGGGTGAATCCCTCTCCGCCTTCTACCCGTCGATGGTCGAGTTCGAGCGGATGGGACATTTCGGGCCGGAGAAGATGGCCGGGACCGGGCGGTATTCCGACGAGCGGATCATGAAGCGGCGCGGCGGGCGGCTGTTCTGGAGCCGGGTGCGCGGTCAGGCGCTCGACCGCGACGACCCGTTCGCGCGCTGCGTCTGGACATTTTCCGATCTCGCCGACGTGCGCCCCACGGGGCAGCTCTCGCCGCGCGAGATGCAGGTGGCGCGGTTCCTGGCCGAGGGGCTGTCGTCCAAGGAGATCGCGCGCGAAATCGACATCTCGCACCGCACGGTCGAAACCCACAAGCTCAATCTTTTCCGCAAGATGGGGGCGAAGAACGCCACCGACCTCGTCGCGCGGCTGGCCGGGATGCCCTAGGCCGTCGGTTCGCGGTCTGCGAACAGGTTGGCGAAATCGGCGCGCAATTTCTGTTTCTGGACCTTTCCCATTGTGTTGCGCGGCAATTCCGGCAAGACTTTCAGCGCCTTGGGCTGTTTGAACTTCGCCAGTTGCGCGGCGGCCGCGGAGCGGATCGCGTCGAGGTCGGGACCCTCGCCCTCAGCGACCAGCACGCCCACGACGGCTTCGCCGAAATCGGGGTGCGGAACGCCGACCACCGCGCTCTCCAGCACACCGGGCATGTCGTCGAGCACGAGTTCGATCTCCTTCGGGTAGACGTTCAGTCCGCCGGTGATGATGAGATCCTTCTGCCGCCCGACGATCTGGACGTAACCGTCTGCATCCATCTGGCCCAGGTCGCCCGTGATGAAGAACCCGTTCGGGCGCAATTCCTCCGCCGTCTTTTCGGGCATGTTCCAGTAGCCCTCGAAGACGTTCGGTCCGCGCACCTCGATAATTCCCACCTCGCCCTGCGGGAGGGTCGCTCCGCTCTCGGGATCCGTGATCTTGAGTTCGACATCGGGCAGCGGGAACCCGACTGTGCCCGCCCTGCGCTCGCCGTCATAGGGGTTCGAGGTGTTCATGTTCGTCTCGGTCATGCCGTAGCGCTCGAGGATGCGGTGGCCCGTGCGCGCCTCGAAGGCGACGTGGGTTTCGGCCAGCAGCGGCGCGGAGCCGGAGATGAAAAGCCGCATGTTCGCGGCGTGATCGCGTCCGAACGACGGGTCGTCCAGAAGGCGGGTGTAGAAGGTCGGAACACCCATCATGGACGTCGCCTTCGGCAACAGGCGCATCGCTTCGCCCCGGTCGAAGGCCGGCAGGAAGATCATCGAGGCCCCTGCCGCGAGGATCACGTTTGTCGCGACGAACAGTCCATGGGTGTGGAAGATCGGGAGCATGTGGAGGAGCACGTCCTCGGGCCCGAACCGCCAGAGGTCCACGAGCGTCTCGGCATTCGAGATGAGGTTTTCCTGGCTCAGCATCGCGCCCTTGGAACGCCCGGTGGTCCCGGAGGTGTACAGGAGCGCGGCGAGGTCGCTTTTCGCACGGGCAACCGGCGCGAAGGTCGATGCCTCGCGCACCCAGGCGTCGCGGAAGGTGCCCTGCCCGTCCTTGTCGAGCGTAAGGACGGTCGCGCCGCCCGGTCCGACGATGCTGCGCACCTCCGCCTCGGCCGCCGGGTCGCAGATCACCGCGCCTGCCGCGGCATCCGTGATGAAGTATTCAAGTTCGGCCGCCGTGTAAGCGGTGTTGAGCGGGAGGAGCACGATCCCTGACATCACGCAGGCGGCATAGATCGCGAGCGCCTCGGGCGTCTTGGCGACCTGCACCGCGACACGGTCCCCCGGACCCAACCCCGCGGCGCAGAGCGCACCCGCCTGCTGCGCCGCAAGCGTGTGGAAGGCGCCACCCGTGATGGCCGTGCCATCCGCCAGGGTCAGGAATGTCCGGTCGCTGTTCTCGAGCCCGGCCACCATCCGGTCATAGAGCGGGTTGGTCATGTCTCTCTCCTCTCCTGTGGGCGGCAGTTGACCATGCCCGGGCCCGATTGCCAATCGCCCGCCCGCGAGGCTAGTCTCGCCGGACGGGTCGCGGGAGGGACGGACGTGCAAAGCCGCATTCGCATGCGCCATATCCGCTGTTTCCTCGCCGTGGCCAAGGCGGGTTCGGTGACCCATGCCGCGCGCCAGCTCAACTCCTCGCAGCCCGCCGTGTCGCGCACGCTGGCCGAGATCGAGGAGATCATCGGGAACCCGCTTTTCGAACGGACCGGGCGGGGCGTCGCGCTGACCGAGGCAGGGGCCAAGCTGGTGCGCCATTTCGACATCGCGCTAACCCAGATCGAAACCGGGGCGGTCGCCGCGCAGGCCGGGGGCTTCGCCGCAAAGGTCGCGCTCGGCGTGCTCCCGAATGTTACGCGGACGGTCTCGGTCGACGCGGTCGCCGCGTTCAAGGCAGTCGCTCCGGAGATCGACGTGGAGGTTCACTGGGCCCATGTAGAGGAGCTGATCGCCCGGCTCGCGCGGGGCGAGATCGACTTTCTTCTGGGCCGTCTGCTTTCTCTCGAACATCTCCAGGGCGTCACGTTCGAGCATCTCTATGCCGAGGATCTCATTTTCACGACGCGCCCGGACCATCCCTTTGCATCGGTCGATGGGCCGCTGTCCGTGCAGGATTTCGAAGGCGAGCAGATGCTCGTCCCCCTCTCCGGCACAATCATCCGGCGCGAGATGGACAAGTTCCTCGCGGCCCGGGGGATCAGCGCGTTTCCGAAGCAGGTCGAAACCGTGTCGTTCGAGTTCACCCGATCCTACCTCGCCCAACACCGCTCCGTGGCCGTCATACCGCGCGGCGCGGTGCGCAAGGAACTGGACGAGGGGCAACTCGTCGATCTGGGCATCCGGGGCGAGGAACTCATGTCCTCGGTGGGCCTCACGTTCTTCCGCGACCGCGCGCTTTCGGCCGAGGCCGCGCTGTTCGCCGATCATGTCCGTGCCGCGACGCGGCAATTCGCAGATATATCAATCTCGGAATAACACAGCCTCAGCTTCTATTACTTTCGTGCTTCGAAATGCGGTAAGACTCGATTCCACACCGCGAGGAGCGGGGCAATCGGGAGGAGCCGGGCCACATGGGGACGCCGAGAAATATCCTTTTCATCATGTTCGATCAGCTCCGCTGGGATTACCTGAGCTGCTACGGCCATCCGCATCTCCACACCCCGAACCTCGACCGTCTCGCATCGAAAGGCGTGCGCTTCGACCGGGCGATCATCCAGTCGCCGCTCTGCGGGCCGAGCCGAATGTCGACCTATACCGGGCGCTACGTCCACAGCCACGGGGCGAGCTGGAACAACACGCCGCTCAAGGTGGGCGAGCTGACGATGGGCGACCATCTGCGCGACCTCGGCATGGGATGCTGGCTGATCGGCAAGACGCACATGGCGGCGGATGCCGAGGGGATGCGGCGGCTGGGGCTGGAGCCTGACAGCGTCATCGGTGCGAGGGTGTCGGAATGCGGCTTCGACGTCTACGAGCGTGACGACGGGATGCGCCCCGAAGGCCCGGACGGCTTCTATGACGAAGGCGGTGCGCTCAAGTACAACGACTACCTGCGGTCCAAGGGGTATGAGAGCGACAACCCGTGGCACGACTTCGCCAATTCGGCGCGCGACGACGCGGGCAACGTGCTCTCGGGATGGTTCCTGGAAAACTCCGACCTCCCCGCGAACATCGCCGAGGACGACAGCGAGACGCCCTATCTGACCCGGCGCGGGATCGAGTTCATCGAGGCGCAGGGGGATCAGCCGTGGTGCTGTCACCTGTCTTACATCAAGCCGCACTGGCCCTATATCGTGCCGGAACCCTACGCGAGCATGTATGGCCCCGAGCACTTCCTCGACCCCGTGCGCAGCGAGGCGGAGCGCGAGACGGATCACCCCGTGTTCAAGGGCTTCCAGAACTCGCCGGTCGGCAAGGCGTTTTCGCGCGACGATGTGCGGGGCAAGGTTCTGCGGGCCTACATGGGGCTGATCAAGCAGTGCGACGACCAGATGGGCGTGCTGTTCGACTACCTCGAAAAGTCCGGGCGGATGGAGGACACGATGATCGTCGTGACGTCGGACCACGGCGATTTCATGGGCGATCACTGGATGGGGGAAAAGACCTTCTTCCACGATGCCTCCGTCAAGGTGCCGCTCATCATCTACGACCCGTCCGAGGAGGCCGATGCGACGCGCGGCACCTCCACGGACGCTCTGGTGGAGTGCATCGATTTCCTGCCGACCTTCGTCGATGTGGCGGGGGGCGATGCGACCAAGCTCGACCATATCCTCGAAGGTCAGTCGCTGCTTCCGATGCTGCGCGGGGGGACTGCCCCCGACCGGGACTACGTGATCTGCGAATACGATTTCTCGACCAGCCCGCTGGCCGGCCGGCTCGATATCGACCCCAAGGACGCGCGGATGTTCATGGTCGCCGACAAGACCTGGAAGATGATCCATTTTGAGAGCGGCCATCGCCCGATGCTGTTCAACCTCAAGGACGATCCGGGCGAGATCAACGACCTGGGCGGGTCCAACGCCCATGCGGATGTCATCGATATGATGTACGACCGCCTGTTCGACTGGACCGCGCGCCCCGCAGCGCGGACCACCATTTCCAACGACACGATCCGTGCGGTCCGGTCTTCCGGCCCCGCGCGGACAGGTGTGCTCATCGGCGTGGTCACGGAGGAAGACCTGCCCGACGAGCTGACCGCCAAGTACCGGAACCGAAAGGTGCCGGACATGCGCGACAAGCAACCGCGCCGGGCGTGACCCGGCCAAAAGGTCAACAGGGAGGAGACCAATGACACTGACGATCCGCAAGGCGGCGCTCGCCGCCGTTTCCGCAGGGGCCGTGGCGCTCGCGGCCGGCGTCGCGGGCGCACAAGCCAACCTGACGGGCGAGACGTCCTCGCCCGGCAACTCGCCCCATCTCAACATGATTCACCTCGCGGACGTGGCGGCGCGCGAAGGCGTGGCCGACATCCAGGTTCAGGAAGGTCAGACCGCCACGAACTCGATCGTGAACGTGGCCGAGGGCAAATCCGACCTCGTCACCGCCCCGACCGTCCTGCACTTCCTGCTCGAAGCGGGACGCGGACCGTTCTCGTCCATCGGCGAAGCGGGCGCGGACCTCGCCGCGAACGTGCAAGCCATCGCGCCCTACAACGCGGGCGCCTACGGCCTCATCACCCCGGTCGCCTCGGGGATCACCAGCTACCAGGACCTCGCGGGCAAGACGGTCTGGAACGGCCCGCCCCGCGGGGCGGCGCTGACCGTGGGACGCCAGACGATCCTGTTCGGATCGGGCGGCTACAAGGATGGTGAAGACTACAAGGGCTACCAGACGAACTGGGGCGAGCTTCCCTCGGTCCTCGTCGACGGGTCGGCCGACGCCGTGATGGTGCCGATCACCTCGCCCTCGGACCGCGTCGTCACGATGCTGTCGACCGGTGACGTGAACATCATCTCGATCCCCAAGGACATCTGGGAAGGCGAGGCGATGCAGAAATTTCTGTCGGCCCCCGGCAACGCGCCGGTGGAAGTCGCGGAAGCGGACATGGGTTACGGCGACCAGGGCGTTCACCTGATCTCGGAGGACGGAGTGTTCCGGTCGCCGGGCGTGCCCTTCGCCACGATGGTGCGCGCCGGGCTCGACTTCGACACGGTCAAGGCACTGACGGCGACCTACATCGCGTCGCTCGACGAGCTCAAGCAGCGTGCGCCCTACGGCAAGACGGTGAATTTCGACGTGCTCGACCAGAAGACGACCGGCTTCTGCGGCGGCCTGTCGCTCAAGTACCATCCCGGCGCCGTCGCGGCCTGGGAAGAGGCGGGCTACGACGTGCCCGACTGCGCCAAGCCCGAATGATCGCAGGTCCGGGCGGGCTCCGCCCGGACACCACCACTCCGCGAACGGGGGCGGGGCCGAACGGGCCCGCCCCGACCGAAACGCAGAGACCCGCACCCCGGAGAGACCGATGAGCGCGAACGACACGCAATCCCTGCCGCCCGTCAACCGTTTCCTGCCGATCGCCAAGGCGCTCGGCCTCGTGCTGGTCTTCATCGGCCTCGTGAACACGATCCCCTCGATCCCCGGACTGGACGAGACCGTCGCCAGTCTCACCGGGGACCCGGATATCGTGATCCGCAAGTTTCCCTACGAATGGCTCTATCCGCTCGCTTTCGTGCTGATGATGCTGATCGTGGTCGCGAAACATTCGTTCTACATGAAGGATCGCGAAAAAGGGCCGCTTCGCAGGGCCTTCGCCATCTTCATGGACGTGGCGCTGGTCACCATGGCGATCATGGTGTCGCTGACCTACATCATCGAGATCGACTCCATCTGCCTCATCGACCAGTTCACCGGTGAACGGGCCGACCTGATCGCCCGCGCGCTTCAGGAGGAAAAGGAGTTCGCCGAACTCTATGGCCTGCCGGAACCGACGAGCGTCGACGATCCCGCCTGCATCAACACGACCGGAACGTGGATCTTCGCCATCGTGGGCGCGGCCATTGCCGTATTCCTTGCCTACAACGTGCGCGTCTGGGGCTTTCCGCTGGTCGCCGTCGCCATGCTCATCGCGGCCTACACGCTCATCACCGTCGCGATCTGGTACGTCTTCGGCTCGGAGGACATGAACAAGTACGCGATCACCAAGCTGGGGGGCGAGCCGCGCGAACTCATGGACGGGCGGCCGAACGTGGAGGACGTGCTGACCAACACGTCCCAGGGCCTTCTGGGCCGGTTCATGGGCATCCTCCTGTCGTCGGTCTTTCCCTATATCGTCCTCGGCTCGCTTTTCGGGATTTCCGCAGGGGGCCAGTCGCTCATCAAGGTAGCCTTCCTGTGGACCCGGCACCTGCGCGGCGGCCCGGCCCATGCCGCCATCGTCTCCTCGGCGCTGTTCGGCACGATCTCCGGCGGGCCCGTCACCAACGTGCTGTCGACCGGCGTTCTCACCATTCCGATGATGCTCCGGCGCGGGTTCAAGCGCACCTTCGCAGGCGGGGTCGAGGCCGCTGCCTCCTCCGGCGGGCAGATCATGCCGCCGGTGATGGGCGTCGCCGCCTTCGTCCTGGCCGCCATGACCGTCACGCCATATCGCGAGGTCATCATCGCCGCGATCATCCCGGCGGCGGCCTATTTCGGCGTGCTGTTCCTCACCGTCGTCTTCCAGGCGCGCAAACAGGGGATCGAGCCCGTTGGCGAGAAGACCCCGGACATGCTGCTGAACCGGCAGGACTACCTCAACCTCGTGATGATCTTTGCGCCGATCCTGCTGATCCTGTTCCTTCTGGTGACGCCCAAGGAGGCGATCGGCTGCGGCCCCTTCGCCGCCCTCCTGGGGATCGAGACCATCGTGGCCGGCGACACATGCCGGGCGCCGGACCTTCCGTTCTTCTTCAAGCTTGTCCAGAACAGCGCCGGCGACGCCGGGTCGGCTGGCTGGTGGGCGGTGATGCTGCTCATCGCGCTCTTCTTCCTCGACCCCAAGTTCCGCGCGAAGCCGACCCAGATGTTCGGCGCGCTGTCCGAGGCAGGCATCCTGATCTCGACGCTCTACCTGATGTTCCTCACCGTGTCGGTCATCGACTTCTGCCTGAACTTCACCGGGCTGTCGGGGTTCATTGCCCGTGACGTGACCGGGCTTTTGCGCCTGTTCGGGCCGGAGTTGCAGGACGGGGGCATCTTCCTCTTCGCGGCGCTCTTCGTGACGATGCTGCTCGCGATCCTCCTCGGGATGGGGATGCCGACGGTGCCGGCTTACGTGAATGTCGCGCTCCTGATGGGACCGCTGGTGATCGGGCTGGGCATCGCCACCTTCACGGCGCACATGTTCATCTTCTTCTTCGCCGTTGCCTCGGCGATCACGCCACCCGTGGCGGTCGCGGCTTTCGCGGCAGCCTCGATCACCAAGGCGGACCCGATGAAGACCGGCTTCGCCGCCGTGGGCGCGGGGATCGTGATGTTCCTTCTACCCTTCATCTTCGCCTTCTACCCGGAGCTCCTGCTCATCGACGCCGCAAAGATGGACCCCTTCGCCACGCCGGGCGCCAACGCCTTTCTCGAAGGCTACGGGCCGGGGGTCGACTGGCCGGCGCTCGGGCTCCTGCTTGCCCGCCTGGTCCTTGCCCTTTATCTCATCGCGAGTGCTCTGACCCGGTTCGACGCCAGCAGGCTGTCCCGGTGGGAGATTGCCGCGCGCCTCGGCCTCGCGCTCGCGATCCTGTTGCGCGCGCCGGAGGTCCACTGGACTGCCGCCGCCCTCGCCCTCGCGCTGGTCGTGCTGCATCACGGCGTCGCACGGCGCCGGACCGCGAACGCCTGACCCAGTCGGCGCACCCGGCGCGAGCACCAACCCGCAGGAAGACGCGCCGGGTCATTGCCCGGCGCGCCACGGACACCACGGGGTGTCCGGCAGGATCCGACATCCGATCAGTGTGCGAGCATCTCGTCCACGATTTCGCCCGGCGTCCGGGCGGCAGGATAGTAGGTCGGCCAGTTCGTGAGTTCCTCAAGCAGCGCGGCGCGGTCGTCGCCCCAGTAGAGGTGGTAATGATCGGCCTTCTCAGGCGCGATCCGGTGATCACTGAACTGGATGTAGGCGGGCGCGTTCGCATCCCCTCCGGTCTTTTCGAAGATGAACCGGACGCCACGGTTGCCCGCGTCGTATGTCAGGATCTCGTAACCGTCGTCGGCATACTGCCCCTGCACGGACGTTCCATCGCGGTAGAACGTCACGCTGCCGTCTTCGATCAAGATGCGGTCGACGTCGGTTCGATACCCGGTCAGGTAGTACTCTCGGTACGCTTCAGCGGACTTGTCGCCATGCGCGGCCTTGTGCGCCATGACCGCGTCGAGCGTTCCATTCTCGAGGAGCGGAAAGACGGACTGCCAATCGCCCTCCCAGTCGGAAAGATCGCGGTTTTCGATCTGATCGTCGTCGAAGTAGCCCTTGTAGATGTCATCGGACGCATGCGTGTGCGCTTCGGCGTGTTCATGGCCGTGATCGTGCGACGACGCTGCGAAAGCCACTCCAGACATGGCGAGCAGGGTGGAGGTCGTGACGATGCCGAGGATTCTGGCCAAGAAGTATTGCATTGGGGGCTCCCGTTTCTGATGTGTCGATTCTGCGTTATGTGATTACATAACATTACCTGTCTAGAGATCGACGCGTTCGGCTTCAACACCTCAATCCGCGGACGCGCATTTTCCCAGGTGATCGGCCTCGGTCAGGACCCGCAGCGCAGGTGGAAACTGTCGGCGAACAGGATGCCGATGTCTGGGATTTCGATGACCTCGAAGGGATCCTCGGCCCTGTCGATGGCGGCGAGTTTCTCCCCGTATTCCGCCTGGGCTGCCTTGCGGTCGGCCTCTTCCCGCTCGAAACGACACGCGGTCGCACCCGCCACGGCGGGGGCTTCGGGCACGTCGTAGGCCACGAAATAGGACGGGTCGTAGGCCCGCGCGATCAGGCCGCTGTCGACGGGGACCGGTGTTTCCAGCGGGCGCGTGTGAGATGTGATCACACGGTTGTTCTCGAAACGCGCCGCGTGGCTTACCGGCCCCGCGAGCGCGACGTCCCGACCGTTTTGCGTTAGCGCGAAATGACCCGGGAACCCGGCGTCCCAGTCGACGTCCTGTCCGGCGAAGGCGTCGAGCAGGTCGCTGTCCGGCAGTCCGTCTCCGTCGCCGTCCAGCCCGTATTCCTCGATCATGAGCATCGTGTAGAATTCGTCATAGGCCCAGTCGACCCGAACCGCCGTGACGCGGTCACCCTCGACCACGAGGGTAAAGGCGGTATCGATGAAGATATGCGGATGGGCCACGGCCGCGCCGTGCTGAAACAGGCCGAGGGCGAGGACGCCGAGGATCGCTGACTTTCGCATGGGAAAGCCTTACTGCCGATGGGTGCTGGCGGCAATTCGCCCTCAGGCGCAGAGGCGGGACTTCGCCCGCTTCAGAGGTAGAGAACCAGCATTCCCGCAGAGGCTGCCACCACGATCAAACCGGCCGACAGTTGCGCCACCGGCGAGACGAGCGGCGAGAGGCGGCTGCCCCCTCCGAGAACGGACATCATGGCATGCGCGCCAGCGCCCGACCCGGCGACGATCACGTTGAAGCTGGCGGTGCCGAGCCCCATGGCGAATGTCGCGAGGATCCCGGCAGGAAGGAGCCCGAGGCCCCACGCGATCACGAGGAGGAACAAGGCGCCCGTGCAGGGACGCAGGGCGATACTCGCGACGAGGGCAGCCATTTCGCGCAGCCCCATCTGCTCGCGGACCTGGTCGGGTGTCGGGCCGTGGGCATGGCCGCAGCCGCAGGCGTCGTCATGAGCGTGGCCGAGCTGATGGTGGTGGCGGTCGCTCGGGACCGGGGGGACGACGGCAGGCGCAAGCGCACGCCACAGGCTGCGCCCGCCGCGCAGCGCGAGATAGCCGCCGATCAGGCCGATGGCGGCATAGCTCGCCGGGGCGAGAATGTCCTCGGTCATGTCCACGAGGTAGGAACTGGTCAGGGACAAAAGGCCCGTGCCGATCAACACCAACACCACCGCAGTCAAGGACTGTGCGAGACTGGCCGCGAGGGTCAGGGCGGAGAGGCGGCGCAGCGTCGCGCGGTTGGCAAGCGCCGTCCCGCCGATCAGGAACTTGCCGTGCCCCGGCCCGACGGCATGAACGAACCCATAGGCGAAGGTCAGCGCGCACAGGCCGAGCATCGCCCGGGGATCGCCCGCCCGGATCGCACGCAAGCTGCCGGCCATCGCGTTCTGCACGTCGCGCTGCACGCCAGAAGCCCAGACCATGACAGATGACAGGTCGAACAGGCGCGCCAGCGCGCCGACCGTAAGGACGGCAACAGCCAGGATCAGGAGGAAGCGGAGCAGGCGCATGTCGCGGAAGATACCAATTCGCCGACGGGAGATTCAACGTGGTGGAGGCCGGGGAAGGAATGCCGGCGAACCTGCGCTCCGCGACGTTTCACTTCGCGAGGCATTCCGTCGAGGGTGCTCTCTCCCGATCGAATCGACCGGGATTTCCGAATCCCTTCCGGTCGCGGACACCTTCGACGTCCGCGACGCCCTTGGCGAGAGCCTGTCGGACGCGTCGCGGGCGAGGATCACGAGCACGAGGAAGGCGCGATCCATTCCGAGTTTCCCGCGAGCTAAGCCTATGATTGCGCCCATCCCGAAGCGTTGGCCTCCGTCGAGTTCGCGTTCTTCACCACATTCGGGACCGCTCGTGACCACGCCGCCCCTACGGTGCCGCCGAACACAAGCTCGGCCGGGGCGGCGAACCCCGGCCTCGTGCATGAGATTGACGCCCTTTGTGGCGCCGGCCGCAGCCGCTAGACCGCTGTCGCGATCAGCACACGCGGGCTGCCGGGCAGCGCGATGATGTCCGCTTTCTCCCACCCCGTCTCGGTCAGCCACTCCACGACCACCGACTCGGGGTAGACCACGGTGCCGTCGATCACGAGGTATTCACCCGCATGCATCGCGTCGATGGGCCGCTGGTGGGCGTCATCGTCGAGAAAGAAGTCCAGCATCGCGAGCTTTGCACCCGGAGCCGCCGCCGCGCGGGCGTGTTCGAGGATCTGCCGGTTTTCCGCAGCATCGAACCTGTGCAGGACATGGTTGAGGAAAACGAGGTCGTAGGGACCTTCGGGCTGCGCCTGCGGCGTCGCCACCTCCTCGACCGTGGAGCGGTCCATGAAGCCAGCGGCTTCGATATCGCCCGTGATCTTGTCTGCGAACCCTTCGGCATAGGCAAAAGTCGTGGTGAGGGCGGGGTTCGCTTCCATCGCACGGATCGCGAAATAGGGGGCAAGGCCGCCGAGATCCAGAAGCCGTTCGTGGCCGGTCACGTCGACGCTGGCCGCGAACATGTCTGCGTGGAGGCGGTTGTAGGTCATCACTCCGCCCAGGAAGGTGCCCCAGCGCTCGTCCGTCATCCCGAGATCGCCGGGCGCGTCCGTGCACACCGTCTCGGCGAACTGAAGCCAATGGGGGTAACTGATTTCCTCAAGGAAAGTGAGATAGGGCGACAGGTCGAGCTGCGCGCTGTTTCCGGTCAGATAGGCTTTGGAAGACGCGGACAGCGAATAGGTGCCATTCTCACGCTTCAGGAGCCCGAAGGACGCCATCGCATCCGCGAGGATGCGCGTCACACGCTCGGCAGTGTCGGTATCGGCTGCGAGGGAAGCAGCGTCCCGGGGACCGTCCGCAAGCGCCGTGAACAATCCGATGCGGTTGGCGGCGAAGAGCTGCTGCGCGCCCATGAAACCGATTGCGATGTCGACGATCGGGTTGGGGTCGGCGGTCGCGGGAGTGGCGTGGATCATGATCTGTCCTTTTCTTGTCGTGGGTCCGGGGCGCCCCCGGTATCAGTCGAGATGCGCCAGGATGGCGTCGCGGAATTGCGGGGAATGAAGCGCCGTCGCGTGATCGCCGGGCACACGCATCAGCGTATCGCCGCGCGCATGAACCAGCTTATCCAGGTCGGCGGTCATTGGATCGGCGTCCCCGGCAAGAAAGAGTGCGGACATCGGGGGCGCCTCGGCCTCCGGATCGAACGCCTCGGAACCCAGCCCTTCCATCAGGTTGATGCGGGATGAGGCATCGCCCCCTGCCCCGACCACCATTCCCGAAATCATCGCGGTCATGGGATCGGACGGCTCTGCGCCGGTTTCGGCAAATTCACGGGCCGCCGGGACGTCGAGCGCGGCGAACGGATCCCCCGGGCTCAGGCCGCCCAGCACGAGCCGCCGGACCCGGTCCGGATAGCGCGCCGCGAGACTCCATGCGAGGCGGGCGCCGAGGGAATACCCGACCACGTCCGACGGTCCGGCCAGCAGACCCGCCAGCGCCTCAACCAGCGACGTCACCGTCACCGACCGGGCATCGTCGACCGGCCCCGACGCGCCGTGGGCCGGCAGGTCCGGGGCTATGGCGCCCCGCCCACGGGCGGCGAGCGGCGCGGACCAGTGCTCGTGCGGCCAATCGCTTTCGGCCCTGGACAGGAAACCGTGTATGAAAAGCACGGGCGGCTCGTGCGACGCTGTGTCGCCGAAACGCGAGATGGCCAGTGAAGTCTGCTGTGTCATCGGGCTCTCCTCTCCCGCGCGCCGTCCGCGCGGGCGGAATGCCCTACCGCGAGATGCGCTCCGTAATGCTGTCCGTGATCTCGTCGTAGGTCGGGACATAGGTCCCGTCCGGATGCATGAGATTGACCACGTTCGCGCCGATCGTGATCGACATGATCTCGACCGCGACAGCCTCGTAGTTGCCGCGCGCCCGCGTCTCCGGCCCTGCCGCCTCGCCGATGCTGGTCACGAGTTGCGCCTTCCAGCGGTCGAAGGTCCTGCGGTATAGCTCGGCGAGGTCCGGATTCGACGCGGCATGATCCCACAGAACCAAGAGAACACGTCCCGCGGTGATCTCGTCCTCGGTCGAAGGCAGCACCTCGGCGATCACGTTGCGCAGCCGATCCTTGGGATCGAGCCCGGAATCGACCGAGCGGGCCGACAGGCGTCCTTCGGGGTCCATTTCCACGAGCATCGACTCGAAGGTCGCGGCGATGATGGAATCCTTGCCCGGAAAGAAGTGCTTCAAGGCTCCGTTCGCAAAGCCCGCTTCGGCGGCGATACTGCGCATGGTGGCTGCCTGGAACCCGCCCTGGAGGATGAGCCGACGCGCGACCTCGATGATGTCGCGGCGTCTCTGGTCGTGATCGACGATCTTGGGCATGGGTCCGTCCTGAAGTCCTTTTCCGACACCGAGGATTACATCCTGAGGCCGGGCTGCGCCACCGGCGTCGTTCGGCAACCTCAGCGCGCATGGGACTCGCCTCTGAGCGCAAGCCACTCCGCCCGCCGTTTCGCCTGAGCGGCGGGATCGGCCACGGGCGAGGCGAGGAGAAGGCGCTGGCTGTAGGGATGGCCGGGACGCATCGTCACCTCCGCCCCGTCGCCGAATTCAACCATCCGCCCGCCCTGCATGACGGCGACGCGATGACAGATGCGGCGCACGACTCCGAGGTCGTGCGAGATGAACAGGTATGACACGCCGGTGTCGCGTTGCAGGTCGATGAAAAGGTCGACCACCGCCTCCTGCGTGGTGAGGTCGAGCGCGCTCACCGGTTCGTCGCATATGATGAGTTGCGGGCGCCGGATGAGGGCGCGGGCAATTGCGATGCGCTGCCTTTGGCCGCCCGAGAACTCGGACGGGTAGCGGTCGGCAGCGGACGCCGGCAGGCGCACCCGGTCGAGCACATCGGCCACCCGGCGTCCAGCCTCGACGGAGGAGAGGCCTTCGACGCTGAGCGGTTCTGCCAATATGTCGCCGATGCTCATCATCGGGTCGAGTGAGCCGTATGGGTCCTGAAAAACCACCTGTATACGGCTGGCGAGCTTGCGGCGGTCGCGCGGCTTCAGGCGTGTGATGTCCCGACCGTCGAAGCGGATGTGCCCTTCGCTGACCGGAGCCAGCCCGAGCACGGCCTTCCCCAGCGTGGATTTGCCCGAGCCGCTCTCACCGACCACGCCGACGCATTCGCCGCGTCCCACGTCGAGCGAGATATCCGTCAGCGCGCGAAACCCGTGGCGCGGGGAGCCGTAGACGACCCCGAGGCCCTGGATATTGAGAAGTGCTTCCGTCATTTCGTCACCTCCGCCAGTTCGATGATCTGATGGTCGCGCGGATGCGCCCCGGCCTGCAGGTCGAGATCCCGGCGCAGCGTTTCGGTATCCACGGCCGCCGCGATAAGTTCCCGGGTGTAGGGATGACGGGCGTTGGAGAAGATCGCCTCGACCGCGCCGCTCTCAACGATCTCCCCGTCGCGCACCACGATCACTCGGTCGCAGATGTCCGCCACCACACCGAAATTGTGCGTGACGAGCACCAGCGACATGCCGGTGTCGGCCTGCAACTCGCGCAGGAGTTCGAGAACCTCGGCCTGCACCGTCACGTCGAGAGCCGTGGTCGGCTCGTCCGCCAGGAGCACGGACGGTTCCGCGAGGATGGCCCCCGCGATCAGGACGCGTTGCGCCATGCCCCCGGACACTTCATGTGGGTAGGCCTGCATCACGCGGTCCACATCCGCGATGCCCACACGCGCAAGCACGGCCCTGGCCTTCTCGCGTGCCGCCGACCGGCGCATCCCGTGGACGACGCGCAGAGGTTCGGTCAGTTGGAACCCTATCGTAAAGGACGGGTCGAGGTTCGACATCGGCTCCTGCGGCACGTATCCGAGTTCGCTCCCCAAGAGCCGCGCGCGGTCCTTGGGCGCGAGGTTGTCGATCCGTCGCCCATGAACCCAGATGCCGTCGGCCTCGCAGCGCCCGTTGTGCGGCAGAAGGTCGAGGAGCGAAAAAACCGTCTGGGACTTGCCCGAGCCGCTTTCGCCCACGATGCCCAGCACTTCGCCCGGAGCGACGTCGAAGGAAATACCGTGGATGACCTGCTTCTCGCCCCCCTCGCCCCGGTACGCCACGCGCAGGTTCTCGACCCGGGCTGCCGCGGCTTCGGGCGTGGACACGAAGTGCCCCTCGGGGCTGGCGGCCGCGGGCAAGGCGCGGACCGGCGCCTGGGCCCGCGCTCGCGCGGCCGGCATCCGCATGATCTCGGCGAGAGTCGACCCTATCAGCGCGAGCGCGGCGATCGTCACCCCGAGCGCCGCCGAGGGCCAGAACAGGAGCCACGGGTCCGTTAGCATGAAGCGGAAGCCCTCGGCCATCATTGCGCCCCAGCTGGGCGTGTTGGAATCGCCGATACCGAGAAACTGGAGGCCCGCCTGGATGCCCATCGAGAGGCCCGCGGCGAGTGCGGTCTGGATGATGATCGGCGCGATGATCCCCGGCAGGATATGGGTGCGCAGGACGCGCAGGTGCGTCAGGCCCGCGACCCGGGCCGCGGTGATGTAGTCTTCGCCTCGCAGCGCCATGGTCGTCGAACGTGCGATCCGGAAATAGCCCGGAGCCATGATGAACCCGACCGTCACCATGATAAGCGCGAAGTTGGACCGCGTCCCGGCGGCCACGACGAGAAGAATGATCATGCCCGGCACCGCCTGGATCGCATCCGAAACCCAGGACAGGGCCCGGTCGCTGCCGCGCCCGAAGTAGCCCGCAAGGATACCGCTGGGCACGCCCATCAGGATCGCGGTCACGATGGTGATCGCGGCCCCGAACAGCGTGGTGCGCGCGCCGTAGATCAGCCGGCTCAGGATGTCGCGCCCGGTAGGGTCGCCGCCGAGGAGGTAGCCGTCGCCCGGCGGAGCCTTGGCCATCAGGAGGTCGACGAAGTTCGGGTCTTTCGGCGCGAGCCACGGGGCGAACAGGGCGACAAGCAAGATCAGTCCGAAAACTGCGCTCGCGGCAAGTCCGACGGGATGGCGGAAGAAGCGGTGCGCGCGGGTTGGGCGGCGGGAGGCGATCCTGGACGTCATCAGTGCACCCTCACTTTCGGGTTGATCCAGCCGATCGCCATGTCGAGGAGAATGTAGATCAGGACGACGAAGAAAACCGACACGACCGTGATCCCGAGAAGCGCGGGAATATCGCCGATCTGGGCGGAGGATTGGGTCAGCTCGCCCAGGCCCGGCAGGCTGAAGATCGCTTCGACCACCACGGCGCCGGACAGCAGGCTTGCGAACATGATCGCGAGAACGGTGAGCGCCGCCGGAGCCGCGTTGCGCAGGATATGGAGGCGCACATGCCGCGCCGGCAGGCCCCGGCTGCGCAAGGTGCGGACGTAATCCATCTTGGAGACCGCGATCACCTGGTTGCGCAATTGCTCGCCCACCATGACGATAGCACCAAGCGACAGCGATACGGACGGAAGCGAGATCGATCTGAGCCAGCCGATCGGGTCATCGCCGAAGCGTACGTAGCCCACGGCCGGGAACCACCTGAGCCAGATCGCGAACCAGAGGATCAGGAGGAGCGAAAGCCAAAAACCCGGGAGGGCGAAAAGGATCACGGTGATCCCCTGCACGATCCGGTCGAAGACGCTTCCCGGGTTGAGCCCGCCGATCAGGCCGACAATCGTTCCGAACACGCCGGCGATGAGGACGGCGAAGCCGACGACCGACAGTGTCACGGGAACCCGAAGCGACAGGAGCTCGCCGACCGGGCGCTCGTTGCGCCAGGACGTTCCGAGATCGCCCTGAACCGCGCCGCGTGCCCAGTCCCAGTATTGAACCAGGAGCGGTCGGTCGAGACCGAGCTTGGCGGCGAGCGCCGCGCTCTGTTCGGGCGTGGCAGCGGTGCCCAGAAGAGCCTGGGTGGGATCGCTGATGGCGAGATGGGCCAGGAAGAACGTGCCCGTCGAAGCGGCAGCCAGCAGGATCAGGCCCGCGAGCGCACGTTTGGCAAGGAAAACTAGCATGTCCGGACCTCCGGTTGGTGTCGCGGCCGTGGCGGCTCGTTTTTTATTTCTACGTTTGTAGATTTAAAAACGAGCTGGCGTCAAGCCTCAGAATCCGCCGTCCGGGGAAACGTGCTTGTCGAGCCAGAGTGTAGCGCACAGCGCCCGCACCTCTTCGCCACGCCTCGCTGCCAGATCGAGCGCCCCAAGATTGTCCTCGAATTGGGACATCTTCGATACACCGAAGAGGACGTTTGCCGTCGCCGGATGAGTCAGCGCGAAAGCCAGAGCGACCTGGACCGGCGTCGCACTCAGGATACCCGCGATCTCGCGCAGGCGCGGCGCGGCCGCGCGCACCTTGTCCTGGATGTTTCCCACGTCGGCCCCCACCTTCCGTCGTGGCGCATCGCCATGCAGCAGGAGCCCGCCTTCGAAACAATCGGATGCCTGGAGCGAAAGGGTACCGTCGGCGAACAGGGCGCCGTATCCACGGCCTTCCGCAACGGTGCGCCGGGCAATCCCGTACTTGAGCTGGGCAAAGACCGGAGGCACGAGCCCCTCGTCACGCGCCACGTCCAGCGCCTGAAGCGTATCGCCGATCAGCCAGTTGTTGATGCCCCAGCTATCGAAATGACCTGCCCGGATCTGGGCGTTCACCTCGCGCACGATTCGCGCGATGTCGGGCCGGTCACGGTAGTCGCCCACGACCACGCAGTCGAACCGGTCGAGCCCGGCCCGGTCGAGCGACGTTTCCATCTGACCTGCGAAATCGAGGTTCGGATACTCCCAGAGCCAGAGCTTGCCGCAGACCTGAAAGCCGCTCCGCGCCAGCCCGGCGCCGCGAATCGCCTCTCCGAACAGAACATCGGTACGGGACTGCTCGCTGTGCGGTCCCATGTTGTAATAGGCGACATCGAAGAAGGCAGCGCCCACCTCTGCGGCCCGCCGGATGATGGCCACCGCTTCGTCTCCACCCATCCTGTCCCAAGTGTTCCAGGAGCCGAGCGCAAGCACCGGAACCTCGATCCCATTCGGCCCAAGTCTCCGTTTCGGAACGTGAATTTCTGTCATCTCAACCTCCTCAAAGGTCCCGTGCGGACCTGTCTGGACTTTTTGTCTACGTTTGTATAAAAAAAATTCGCAGCCCTTTCCAGAGGGTTCGGAACATCGGGAGAGGATCAGATGGCAGCACGCAGAAACGTCGTCGTGACCGGCGCGGCGCAAGGGCTCGGGTTTGGAATCGCCAAGGCCTTTGCCGCGCTTGGAGATCTCGTGATCGTGGCAGACCTGAATGCCGAGGGCGCATCCGCCGCCGCCGAGGCAATCGGAGGCACGTCCCTCGCCCTCGACATCTCGGACCCGCGGTCGGTGACCGAGGGGGTGGCGGGCCTCGTCGAGCGGCTCGGAAGCATCGACGTGCTGGTGAATAACGCCGGCGTGGTCGGCCCCGGTGGCCCGCTCCTCGACCTCGACATCGCCGTCCTCGATGCGGCACTCGCCGTGAACGTGCGCGGCACTGTCCTCATGACCCAGGCGGTCGGACATGCGATGGTGAACGCCGGAAGAGGCGTGATCGTCAACGTCTCGTCCATCGGTGCACGCCAGCCCACGCCCGGGCTCGGCCATTACGAAGCGACGAAGGCGGCCGTCGACGCCATCACCCGCACGACCGCCATGGAACTCGCGGCGCACGGCATCCGCGCAAACGCGATCGCCCCCGGCCCGGTCATCACACCTCTGACGCAAGGGCTGGTCGACAACCCTGAGGCCCGCGCCGCCTGGGAAGCGCGCATCCCGCTCGGACAGGTCGCCTCGGTCGAAACGGTCGCTCCGGCGGCGGTTTTCCTCGCCTCGGAGGCCGCCGCCCACATCACCGGTGTCTCGCTTGCGCTGGACGGCGGACAACTGCTGACCTGAAGGAGATCGTGATGCACCCCACAACCACCCGCGCGGCCGTCCTGAGCGAATACGGTCAACCGCTCGTATTGCAGGAGTTGCCCCTCCCCGATCATATCGAGCCCGGCGCCGCCCTCGTGCGCCTGACCTGCGCCACGCTCTGCGGCACCGACATCGAGATATGGTCGGGCAAGATGAGCTTTCCCGGCATGCTTCCGATGGTGCTCGGTCATGAGATGGTCGGAGAAATCGTCGCCCTGGGCGACGGCACAACGGATGCACTCGGACATCCAGTCAAGGTGGGCGACCGCATCGGCTGGTCGGAATCGACATGCGGACACTGCCATGGCTGCACGGTCCTGCGTGAGCCTGTCGCCTGCGAACACCGGGGTTACGGCTTTCTGCAACGTGCCGACCGGCCGCCGTTTTCGACCTGCGGCCTGGCCGAATACGCCTATGTGAAACCCGGTTCTGCCAAGCTCGTCATCCCTGCTCCGGTCAAGGACACATGGGCCGCGATGGCCGGCTGCGCTGCAAAGACCGTGCTGCGGGCGTTCGACCGCGTCGGGCATATCCGCACCGGCGCGCGGGTCGTGATTCAGGGGACCGGCGCATTGGGCATCTTCGCCGCCGCCATCGCGCGCCTGTCCGGCGCGGGCAAGGTCATCACGATCGGTGCGCCGGCTGAGCGGCTCTCGCTCGCGGAGCGCTTCGGAAGCGATCACGTGCTCGACATCGCCCAGGGCGGTCCGGCCACAGTGGAGCGGGTCATGGAACTGACGGGCGGGCGGGGCGCGGATTACGTGTTCGATTTCGCGGGCGCCCCGGGTGTCGGACCCGAGGCCGTTGCCATGGCCGCCCAGCGCGGCCGGGTCGCCATCGTTGGCAGCACGGGTCCAGCAGGCGACCCATTCTCGCTTGGCGAGGTGATGCGCAAGGAACTTGCGCTGGTCGGATCTTTGAACGGCGATGTGTCGGACTATGCCCATGCGCTCGGCGTGTTCGAGCGCTTCGCCGACTCCATGCCATGGGACGCACTCTTTGCCGAACCCGTCGGGCTGGCCGGAGCGAGCGAGGCCATATCGGCCATGCACAGACAGACAATGATCAAGGCGGTCATCGACCCGCGTCTCAACTGAGGGAGAAACCATGCTGGATACCACCACGATACCCCGTCGCCCGCTGGGCGACAGCGGGCTGACCCTGCCGATCCTGTCGCTGGGCTCTTGGCACATCTATGACCGGATGCACTTCGGTGACGCGGTGGCCATGGTCCGCCGGGCGGTCGATGCAGGCGCGAACATGTTCGACATAGGCGTCTACGGCACGCCTGAAACCACGCCTCCGCCGATGACGGACGTGTTGTTTTCGGCCATCGCCCGCGGCGCGGGACTGCGGCGCGAGGACTACGTCCTGTCCGAAAAGCTCTGGCTCGAAGGGTTCGATGCGGACAAGGGTTTCCGGCCCCAACTGGAACACGCCCTGTTTCGCGTCGGCACCGACCACGCTGACCTCGTCGTTCTCGGAGACGTGCGCGATCCTGCGACCGACCTCGCCGCCGTGGTTCAGTCGCTGGGAGAGCTTCATGCCGAGGGTCTCATCAGTGCATGGGGCGTGAACAACTGGTCCGCGACCAACATCGAAGCGGTGAAAGCTTATGCGCAGGAGCGCGCGGTTCCCGGTCCGAAGATGGCGCAACTCAAGTACTCCGTCGCGCGGCGCGCGATCCCCGACGGCGACCCTTTCGCGGCGCTGTTTGCCGCTGGACTGTCGCTCCAGGCCTCGGACGTGATGGAAGGCGGGGTGCTGGTCAAGCCGACGCCGCCTGAGCGCGAAGTCGGCCGGGATCCGGGCGAAATCCGCGGCCGGATCGAAGCCGCGGCCCGGCAACTCGCCGCCATCGCCGAGGGGTTCGGGGCGACGCCGGCAGAGATATGCGTCGCCTTCACCCTCACGCATCCCGCGCTCGTCAACACGCTCGTCGGCACGTCGAAGCTTTCGCAACTCGAACAGGCGCTGAATGCTGTCGCATTGGTCGACCGTATCGGGGCGGGGACGTTGCGCGACGCCGTGGAGCCGCTTTGGTGCGACCGGGGGATCGTGGACCCCGAAGGGCCGTGAGTTTCAAGGAGAGGACAGGTCATGGATAACAGAATTGAGATGCCGCAGATCCCGGTGGACCCGGAGATGCGTGATGCGCTTGTAGAAATCGCACCTACGGATCGTCCGGCGATGACCCGCGCCGACATCCCCTCCGCGCGCGAGATGATGAAAGCGCAGATGGGGCCAGGTTTCGCAGAAGCGATCAAAGGCAAGGAGATCGATCTCGTCGACCGCCAGATACCGGGGCCGGAGGGCGCGCCCGACCTGATGGTATCGATCCTGACGCCACGCGGCCTGAACGCGCCTGCCCCCGCGCTCTACAATATCCACGGCGGCGGAATGATGGTCGGTCACCGGCAACTGGACGCGGGCCGGATCGTCGGGATGGTCGAGACGCTCGGCATGGTCGCCGTTTCGGTCGAATACCGGCTGGCGCCGGAGCATCCGGACCCGGCCCCGGTAGAGGACTGTCATGCCGGCCTGGTCTGGCTTGCCGCCAATGCCCGGGTGCTCGGTGTCGATCCCGATAAGATCATCGTCACGGGTGGGAGTGCGGGCGGCGGCCTTTCCGCCGGTGTCGCGCTCATCGCACGAGACAGGGGCACGGTGGAGATCGCCGGCCAGATGCTCCTGTGCCCCATGATCGACGACACCAACTCCACGCCTTCCTCACACCAGTTCCTGACCGGCACGACATGGCCGCGCTCCTCGAACCTGCTGGGATGGGAGTGCCTGTTGGGAGAGCGGGTCGGCACCGACGACGTGTCGCCCTATGCCGCGCCGACGCGGGCGAGCGACCTGTCGGGCCTGCCGCCAGCCTTTATCGAAGTGGGAAGCGCCGAGATGTTCCGCGACGAGGATATCGACTTTGCCAGGCGGATCTGGGCCGTGGGCGGCGAGGCGGAACTGCATGTCTGGCAGGGTGGATTCCACGGTTTCGATGTCTTCGCCCCCGACACGGAGCTTGCGCGGGCGGCGACCCGATCTCGTTATTCGTGGCTGCGCCGGGTTCTCGACCTGCCGCATGAATGAGCCACCCGGCCATGCTCCCCGAGACGGCGCCGCAAGGCGCCGTTTTCATGCCGGAATGTGGGTCGTTGAGGCGTCGAACACGGTGCGCCCGCCGACCAGGGTCCTTTCGACCCTCAGGGCCTCGAGCCCCGCGACACCGACCAGGTAAGGGTCCGCCGACAGAATGCAGAGGTCCGCCACCTTGCCTGGCTCCAGAGTCCCCTTCCAGGCCGCCGCGCCATCCTGCTCGGCCGGCCGGCTCGTGTACATACGCAGGAGACGGGTGATCTCGGCACGTCCGATCTCCTGCCCGTCCGCAGCCCACTGGCGGGCCGCAGATGCGATGATGCGCCGCCAGTCGGGGCTGGCAATCGGCGCATCCGAGGAGAGGACGGCGCGGATCGACGAGGCAAAGACCTCGGCCAGGGGAAACGACCGGCGGGCCACTTCGGGCGTGACGCTGTCGGTCATCCAGCCGCGCGACCGTTCTGCGATCAGGGGCTGAAGCGCAAGCCCGACGCCCGCCGCCTCCATCCGGCTCTGCTGCTCCGGGCGCAGCAGGTCGCCGTGGATCACGTAATGGCCGTGATCCTGCGCACCGCCCAGCGCCTCGACCGTCGACAGGAAAACCTCGATCGTGCGGTCCCCGGTCGCGTGAATGCCGATCTGGTCCCCCCTCTCGTGGGCGATCCGGATCATCCGTTCGAGCGTTGCCTGCCGTGCGGCGGCGTTGCCGTTCCCGGTCAGAAGGGCGCCGAAACTGCCGTCCCCGTAAGGGTCGATGACCCAGGCGGACTTCATCGGAGGAATGCCGTCACCGAAAATCTTGATGCCGTTCACGGTCAGCCAGCGGGAATCGGCGGCAGGAACGGGGCTGACAACGCCGGACTCGAACGCCGCAAGGTCGCTCGCACCGTCGAGAAGACCGAACAGGCGCAGCGCTGTCACGCGCGCGGTGGCCGAGCCCTCCGCCGCGATCTCGGCATAAAGGTCGAGTACGTCCGAGCCGAAACAGCCGGTGGGCCCGTGATCTTCTCCCGGGCCAAGACCGGGTTCGGTGAAACTGGTGATCCCCATTGACGCGAACAGCCGCATTGCGCGTTTGATGGCCGCCTTGCGCGCCGCCCGGTCGGCGGCAAAGCGTCCGTGCCAGTCTTTCTCGGGGTTCTCGAACATGAGCTTCGGCCAGCTCGCCCCGAGCCAGGCGGCATGGACATGCGCATCGTTAATGCCGGGCAGGACCGTGCGCCCGGCGAGATCGAGGACCTCGGTCCCCGGCCCGGCCAATGTGCGGATCGTTTCCGCGGCTCCGACCGCCTGGATTATTCCGCGACGCACTGCCACCGCGTCCGCCACCGTATCGGACGGGTCAAGCGTGTGGATCGTTCCGCCGACCAGAATCAGCTCGGGCGCTTCTTGGGAATCAGCTGGCGTCGCGCGGGAATCGGGGGTCATCTGGACGTCTCGCCGTTGTTGGTTCAGTCCGGTTTATATTTCCACGTATGTAGACGAAAGACAACCCAGCGCCATGCCCTCGGTCCCTTTTCCATCGCCCCGAGACCCTGCCCGAGACGAAAATGGCTGGGCCCGGTGCCCGCCCCAAAAGGGATTAACATGTTAATTAAAAATGCTTTTCGACCTAAGGGGCCTTGCTCGTAGCGTTGACGCCGGACCAGAACCTCGCGCCGAAACCACGTCCCCGAACTGTAGACACACGCGCCCCTAACAATGCCGGGCTTGATTTTTTATTCCACACACGTAGACTTTTACTCACCGGCCCGCATCAGGCAAGGATACTCGCGAAAGAGTTGCTCCGACGGCGAGGACGGTCACAAAAGCCTCAGGGAGACACGCACATGATGCTCAACCAGAAACTGCGCGCCACGGTCGCAGGCACCGCCACGATGGCGGCGCTGATTGTCGCCGGCGCAACGAATGCCGCGGATCTGAAGATCGGAAACATGCTCGATGTCCGATCCTGGGATCCGGCCGAAACCGATGTGGGCTTCAACGGTCCTTACTTGTCGGCGGTCTACGACCCGCTCCTCGTCATCGACGAAAACGGCGCGGTCCATCCGGCGCTCGCGACCGACTGGGCGTGGTCCGACGATCTCATGACGCTGACGATGAACCTCATGTCCGGGGTGAGTTTCTCCGACGGCATGCCGTTCGACGCGGAGGCGGCCAAGGCGAACATCGAGCACTACATGGCTGGCACCATGGCCGGCTCGGAGCTGTCGTCCATCGAACGCGTGACGGTGATCGACGAGGACACCATCGAAATCGCGATGAAGCGACGGGACGATGCCCTGCTCTACACGCTCGGGCTCGCCCGTTCCTACATGGTATCGCCCGCGGTGCTCGCATCTGGAGATTTTTCGGCTCCGGTCGGGTCCGGCCCCTATACACTGGACGCTGAGGCAACGATCCCGGGCTCCGAATACCATTTCGACAAGGTCGACGGTCACTGGGCCGATGCGGAATTTCCGTTCGAAAGCGTCGCGGTCTACCCGATCCTGAACGCGACCGCCCGCCACAACGCCATGCTGTCGGGACAGATCAACGCGAACTTCGGCGATGCCAACGATCGCGGCCAGGCCGAGATGCAGGGCTGGAACATCGCCGATGCGCCCTCGGGCTGGGTCGGGCTCCAATTCGTCGACAGGACCGGCGACATGCTGGAACCGCTGGGCAAGCTGGAAGTGCGCCGCGCGCTGAACCACGCATTCAATGGCGCCGGGATCCTGCGCGCCATCGGCTCAGGCGCCGGGGTCGCCACGAACCAGATCTTCCCGGCAAACACCGACTACAACGACCCGTCTCTGAACGACGCATATGCCTACAACATCGACAAGGCCAAGGCGCTCTTGGCCGAGGCGGGATATCCGGACGGTTTCGAGCTGACCATGCCGATGTCGCCGATCTTCGCCGTTTGGCAGCCAGTCGTGGAGCAGTCGCTCAGCCAGATCGGCGTCAAGGTGACCTGGGACAACATGCAGATGCCCGATTACCAGATAAACGCGCCGAAATACCCGATGTTCATCGCGCGTCTCACCATGGATCTGAACCCGATGGCAACGATCAAGAAACAGGTGACGTCGACCCAGTGGTTCAACCCGAACCCGTCGGTGGACGCCTACCCGGAACTCGCCACGCTGATCGACGCCGCGTTCGAGGCGACCGGCGACGCTCAGGCGGAGAAGGTGGACGAAGTGAATGCCAAGCTGCTCGACCTCGCGTGGTGGTCGATCTGGTATCAGCCCACCTCAACCTATTACACGACCCCGGATATCGAGGCGGCATCGGTCACCGGCTACATGTTCCCGCCGCTCCGGTTCTTCGACCTCGTCGAATAGATCGCCGGAAAATCCGGGACCGGCCAGTCCTGCGCCGGTGCCACCGAAGTTTGTCGGCGCCCCACTCACGGGGCGCCGCGTCTGAGAAAGGGGTCCTTACATGGCCAAGGCAAAGAACATCCTCTTCGTGATGTACGACCAGCTCCGGTTCGACTACCTGTCGTGCGCGGGCCATCCGACCCTGAGAACCCCCAATTTCGACCGTGTCGCGGCGAAGGGCGTGCGCTTCACCAATGCCTACGTTCAGTCTCCGGTCTGCGGGCCGAGCCGCATGAGTTTCTATACCGGGCGTTACGTCCATTCGCACGGTGCCGCGGGCAACTTCTACCCCCTGAAAGTGGGCGAAATCACGATGGGAGACCATCTTCGCAAACTCGGGGTGGACTGCTGGCTCGTGGGCAAGACCCACATGGTCGTCGACGCCGAAGGCATGTCGCGCCTCGGCCTCGCCGCCGATACACCCATCGGCGCGCGGGTGGCCGAATGCGGCTTTGATGTCTGGGTGCGCGACGACGGAATCGTCGCGGAGGGGCCGCTCGGGCGGTTCAAGGCGTTTCCCTCGGCCTACAACGACTACCTTGCCGCGAAAGGCTACAATGCCGACAACCCGTGGCACGAAAACGCGAACGCCGGGATCGAGGGGGACGGGAGCATCGCCTCGGGATGGCTGCTGAAGAACGCCCGCAGACCGGCGAATATCCAAGAGCAGGACAGCGAGACGCCTTGGCTGACGTCCGAGGCGATCCGGTTCCTCGAGGCCGAACACGACAAGCCGTGGGTCTGCCACGTCAGCTACATCAAGCCGCACTGGCCCTATATCGCCCCCGCGCCCTACAACGACATGTACGGACCCGAGGATGTCGTGCCGGTCGTGAGGTCGCAGGCGGAGCGGCGCGATCCGCACCCCGTCTTCGGCGCCTTCATGGACAACCCGATCGGGACGACGTTCAGCCGCGAGGGTGTCCGGGAAGAGGTGATCCCCGCCTACATGGGGCTGATCGCCCAATGCGATGCCGAACTGGGCCGCCTGCTCGACCACCTCGACGCGACAGGACAGGCGGAGCAGACGATGATCGTGCTCTGCTCCGATCACGGCGACTACATGGGGGATCACTGGATGGGCGAAAAGGACCTGTTTCACGATTGCTCGGCCAAGGTGCCGATGATCGTCTACGACCCCTCGCCAGAGGCGGATGGCACGCGCGGCACGACCTGCGGCGCCCTGGTCGAAGCCATCGACCTCGCCCCGACCTTCGTCGAAACGATGGGCGGCGACGTGCCGGGCCATATCCTGGAGGGCAGCTCGCTCCTGCCGTGGCTGCGGGGCGAAACGCCAGAATGGCGCGACGCGGTGTTTTCGGAATACGACTACACGATGACGACCATGGCCGACGATCTCGGCAAGGGGCCGAAAGAGGCGCTGCTCTTCATGGTCTTCGACGGGCGCTGGAAACTCATGCATGCCGAAGGCTTCCGGCCCATGCTTTTCGATCTCGCCAGCGATCCGCAGGAGTTGACCGATCTGGGCACCGACCCGGACCACGCGGACGAAGTCGCGCGCCTCATGGCGCGGCTGAACCGCTGGGCACGGCGCAACGCCCAGCGCACGACAATGACCGATACCGCTTTGATCGGCGCGCGGGGCCGGGCATTCGAGGCCGGGATTTACCTGGGCGTCTGGGACGAAAACGAGCTCGACGAGCGGTTCCGGCCCTTCGTCACCGGAACCGCGGTGCGCGATTACACCGGCTAGGGTCGTCCCGATACCGGGCGGATGGCCGTGCGCGCGCCGAGAGGTTCAGGGCAGGTTCTCCTTGAAATAGATGTCCAGTTTCAGGGGGTCGGGGCGCGCCTGCGGGTCCGCGAGCATTCGGATCGCCCGGTCGATCAGCAGGTCCGGGTCCTGGTCGAACACGACGTCCATCGTTCCGTCGAGCAGCGCGCGGCGCGTGTCGGCGGTCAGGCCGTGCCCCACGAAAACGATATCCTCGCGCCCCAGCTCGCGAAGAGCCCGCGTGATGCCCCCGGACGAACCGCCCACGTTGTAGATCCCGACCAGTTCCGGCTCCTGTCCGACGAGGGCGAGCGTGTGCCTGTAATTCTCGCCGGCGTCGTCGTGCCCTTCGCGCAGCCCGACCAGCCTGAGCCCAGGAAACATTTCGTCGATGACGCTCAGGAAGCCGGCTTCGCGCTCGCTGTGGGCGCGGTAGTTGCGGCTGCCGGCGACCAGCGCGACCGCGCCTTCACGCCGTCCCGCCAGCCGCCCGACGAGAAGTCCGCCGGTCCTTCCGACCGCGTGGTTGTCGAGCCCGACATGCGCGACGCCCGCTCTTTCGCCGAGGTTCGACACGATGGTGACGAGCTTGGTCCCTTGCGCGGCGACCTCGGCCGCGGCCGCCCGCACCTCGGGATGTTCGATAGCGAAGAACGCGATCCCGTCCGCCCAGCCGGCACTCTTGCGCAGCGCATCCGCAAGGGCGCCCGCGTCGAAGCTGTCGATGAAGTAGCACCTCAGGAACGGTTCCGACGCACCGGAGCGCCCCACCCTGTCGCGCACGCGGTCGCCCAGCAGGCGGAGGTAAGGATTGGTGCCGGCCGGCAAGAGGACGGTGACGTTCATGGGCCGGGCCGCCCCGATATGCGCAACCTCGTCCTCGCCCAGGTACCCCACGGTCCGGGCGGCTTCCAGCACGCGGCGCCGCGTGCGCTCGGCCACGCCCTTGCGGCGGTTGATGACCCGGTCCACGGTCGCCATGGACACCCCCGCCCGCGCGGCGATATCCATCAGGAGTGGGCGCTCTCCACTGTCGGGCATGTCACAGTCCCTCAAAAACCATCATTCCAATTCGCTGGACCAATCATGCCCCGAATCCCTAACATTCGTCAAAGCCGCCGTGTATTGGGAGGGACCGCGTCGGTTTTCAGTAACCACCCCTCAAAATACGTCACCTACTCTGGGAGGAGAGAGATGAAAAACTCGTTCAATCTGAACCGCCGCTCCATGCTCGCCCTTGGCGGCGCGGCCCTTGCCGCTCCCCTGGTCGCCCGCCCCGCGCTGGCAGCCACCACGCTGCGCTATGGACACAACAACGAAGTCGCCTCGGTCGCGGGTGCGCAGGCCGACTGGTTCGCCGAAGCGCTCGGCCAGACCTCGGGCGGCGATATCGAAGTGCAGGTCTTTCCGAACTCGCAACTCGGCAAGCTTCAGGAACTGGCGGAGGCCGTGTCGCTGGGCACCATCGCCTTTTCGCATAACACCGCGGGCGCGCTCGGCTCGCTCTACCAGCCCTTCGCGGCCCTCGACACGCCTTACCTGTACCGTGACGTGGATCACCTGATGGCGGTCACGGACGTGGAAAGCCCGGTGATGCAAGAGCTGAACCAGGGCCTGATCGACGCCGCCAACGTGCGCGTGATCTACGCCCACTACTTCGGTCGCCGCAACCTCACCTGCAATAAGGCGGTGATGGGTCCGGAAGACCTCGAAGGCACCAAGATCCGCGCCGTGCCGTTCCCGATCTACACCACGGCCGTCGAGGGCATGGGCGCCGTCGCCGTGCCGGTCGACTGGTCCGAAGTGCCCACTGCGCTCGCCACCGGCGTCGTGCAGGGGCAGGAGAACCCGGTCAACGTGGTCCTGAACGTGAAGCTCTACGAAGTGCAGAGCCACCTCATGCTCACCGGCCACATGTCCAACGCCGAAGTCGTCGTGATGAACGAAGACGTCTGGCAGGGCATGTCCGCCTCCGAACAGGACGCGGTGCGCGAAGCCGCCAACCAGACCCGCGAAAAAGCGACCAACGCCATTCTCGACAACGAAGCCGGCGAGACCCAGCAGCTGCGCGACCTCGGCATGACCGTGATCGGCGAAGAGGACGGGCTCGACATCGCGGGCTTCCGTGAGGGCGTGTCCAAGCTGGTCGACGAACGCTTCGGCGCGGAATACGGCGACCTCTACGCCAAGATCGCAGCCGTCGGCTGATGCACGGGGAGGTTTCCTCCCTTCGCGCCGCCCTCGGGCGGGCCGCGGGTTTCGGGGTGGGGCTTGGCCTCACCCTGCTCGCCCTCATGGCGAGCCTCGTGGTCCTGCAGGTGGCGGCGCGCAATTTCTTCGACATGGGTCTGCCCTGGGCAGACGAGCTCGCGCGCTTTTCCTGCATCGGACTGGTGTTCCTGTCGGTCCCTGCGCTGGCCGGGCGCCAGGCGCTCGTCTCGGTCTCGCTCCTCCCCGATCTTCTGGGCGAGCGGCCCGCGCGCTGGCTCGCCCTTCTGGCCGACATCGCCACGCTCGCATTCGGTGTGCTCCTTCTGTGGAGCTTCGCCGAGTTCCTGCCCCGCGCAGGCAAGTTCCTGACTCCTGCGATGCGCGTGCCGAACTGGTTCTACTACGCGCTCGCCCTGACCGGGTCGCTGTTCCTCACGCTGGTCGCAGCCGAGCGCATCATCGCCACGTTGCGCGGGCAGTCCGCGACCGCGCCCTATGGCGCCGCCTCGGATGAAGAGGCGCTGGAGACCACATGACCGCCCTTCTCCTGACCATCTTCGTCGTCCTGCTTGTCGCGGGCGCGCCCATCGCGGTCTGCCTCGGCCTGTCGTCGGCCGTTGTGATCGTGGCCAACGGGCTGCCGGTTTCGGTGCTGGCGCAACGCAGTCTGAATGCGCTGGACAGCTCGCCCCTGCTGGCCGTCCCGCTGTTCATCTTCGCTGCAGCGCTGTTGAACGCCACAGGCGTAACAACGCATCTTTTCGACCTGGTCCGCATGGTCCTGGGCCGCATCCGTGGCGCCGTGGCGCAGGTTTCGATCCTGGTCTCGCTGATCTTCTCGGGCGTGTCGGGCGCGGCACTCGCCGACATCGGCGCGCTTGGCAAGATCCAGATCGACCAGATGACGCGGCAGGGTTACCGCCCGGAATTCGCCTCGGGCCTCACCGTCGCCGCCGCCACGATCGGCCCGATCTTCCCGCCCTCGATTCCGATCATCATTTACGCGAGCGTCGCAAACGTGTCGGCGGTGCAGCTCCTCCTTGCAGGGATCGTTCCTGCCCTCCTCCTGACAGCATTCCTGATGATACAGGTCGCGGTCGTCGCGCGCACCAAATCGCTGCCCCGCGACGACATCGCGGCCCGCCCGGCGGATGTGGCGAAGAAGGCGGTGATCTCTTTCCCTGCCCTGCTCGCCCCCGTGCTGCTGATCGGCGGGCTGATGTCGGGCTATTTCGGCCCAACCGAGGTCGCGGGCGTCACCGTCGCCTATGCCACCCTGATCGGCATCTTCATTTATCGCAGCCTGTCCTTGCGCGGTTTCCTCGCCGCCCTGCGCGAGACAACCATCGCGACAGCCAACATCCTCTTCGTCGTCGCGACGGCCGCGCTCTTCGCATGGGTTCTGACGCTCGACCAGGTTCCGATGAAGGTCTCCGGCCTCCTCCTCGGACTGTCCGAGAACCCGCTGGTGCTGCTTTTGCTGGTAAACCTGCTTTTGCTGGTCGTAGGCATGATCCTCGAATCCATCGCGGCGATCCTCATCATCGCGCCCATCGTGGCCCCGGCGCTCACGATGGCGGGTGTCGATCCGCTCCAGCTTGGAATCGTGTTCGTCCTGAACCTCATGATCGGGCTTCTGACCCCGCCGGTTGGCATGTCGCTATACATGATCACCATTATCACGAAGATGCCGATCACCCGCGTGATCGCAGGGGTTATGCCCTTTTTCCTTCCGCTGATCCTGAGCCTGCTGGTCGTGACCGCGGTCCCGGCGCTGTCCACCTGGCTCCCCACCACCCTGATGAAATGAGGCGCGCATGAGCAATCTACTCGGCCCGATCCGCCAGCTGGGTATCGTCGTGGACGATATCGAGGCCGGCATGAAGCACTGGTCCGACGTCATGGGCGTCGGCCCGTGGTTCTACAACCCGCAGGTGCCGATCGTGGATTACATCTATGACGGCCAAAGCTACGAACCGCACAATTCCGTGGCGCTGGCAAATTCCGGGGACATGCAGGTGGAGTTGATCCAGACCCGCAATGATGTGCCGTCGATGTATCGCGACTTCATGCAGAAGGGTCTGCGCGGGCTTCAGCACGTCGCATTCTGGACGACGGCGTTCGATGCCGACCTCGCCATGATGCAAGCGCGCGGGTTCACCGTGAAGATGTCGGGCTGCGTGGGTGAGAACGGCCGCTTCGCCTATTTCGCCGAAGAGCACCATCCCGGCACCTGTATCGAGTTGTCCGAGGTCATGGGGCCGAAGGGCCGGATGTTCGACATGATCCGCGCCGCGTCGGTCGACTGGGACGGGAGCGACCCGATCCGGCCCTTCCCGGACCTGTCGGCGATCTGACATGGACCGCGTCGTCGCAGACTACCTGCTGGAAACGCCGTTCCCGGTGGCCGAGGTGGCCGCGATGATGGCGGGGGAGCAATCCTCGGGCACCTTCGTGCGCGTCGCCGGCGAAACGGACGAACTGCGCGCGCGGTCCGCCGCCGAAGTCCTGAGCATCGAAGATCTTGGCGAAGTGCCTGCGCCGACGCTCGCCTCGGCCTATGTCGAGCGCAAGGGCGCGCCCGGCCCGGTCCGGCGCGCGCATGTCCGCATCGCCTTTCCGACCGGGAACATCGGGCGCAACCTGCCCACGCTGGCCGCGACCGTTTCGGGCAATCTCTACGATATCGGCGAGATCACCGGGCTGAAGCTTCTGAACGTCGCGGTTCCTGCCGCGTATCGCGCCCGTTACCCGATGCCGGTGCAGGGGATCGAAGGCACCCGCGCGAGCCTCGGCGTTGCGGACCGACCGGTCTTTGGCACGATCATCAAGCCCAACGTGGGCATGACACCCGAAGCCATCGCCGCACTGGTCGCCGACCTCTGTGCCGCAGGTGTGGATTTCATCAAGGATGACGAGGTCTGCGCGAACCCGGACATCGCCCCGCTGGCCGAACGGGTTCCGTTGGTCATGGACGCGATCAAACGGGCCGAGGACTCCTCGGGTCGGCGCGTGATGATGGCCTTCAACATCACCGACGAGGTGGACGCGATGCGCCGCCATACCGATCTCGTGGCCGAGAACGGCGGCACCTGCGTGATGGCCTCGCTCAACTGGTGCGGCCTGTCGGGCATGGAGAGCCTGCGTAGCCATACCGACCTTGCGATCCATGCGCACCGCAACGGGTTCGGCGCGATGAGCCGCCACCCCGCGCTCGGCATTGCGTTTCCGGCCTACCAGACCCTGTTCCGGCTCGCCGGGGTCGACCACATGCATGTCCATGGGATCGGCGGCAAGTTCGTGGACAGCGCCGAAGAGGTGACCGAGGCGGCACGCGCCTGCCTCGCACCGCTCACCGAGGGCGCCGACGACCGAGTGATGCCCGCGTTTTCGTCCGGCCAATGGGCGGGCACCCTGCCCTCGGCGATGGAGGCCGCGCGGAGCGCCGATTTCATGTTCATGTGCGGCGGCGGAATCCTCGCCCATCCCGACGGTCCCGCCGCGGGTATCGCCTCGCTGCGCGAAGCCTACGAGGCGCTTGCCTCCGGCTCGGACCTGGCAACCGCCGGCAAGGAGCGCCCCGCGCTCGCACGTGCGCTGGACTTCTTCGGGTCGCGCTGATGGGCGCGCGCATCGTCTTTATCGGTGACGATTTCACCGGGGCATCCGACAGCCTCGCCTCCTATGCGCGGCGCGGGCTGCGCACGCGATTGGTGACGGGCGATGCGGCTCCGCGCGCCGATCTCGACGTGTTGGGCATCGCGACGGATCTCAGGTCCCTGCCCCCCGAACGCGCGCTCGAAACACTGCACAGGCTCTGGCCGATGGTCACGGCGGAAGACCCGGACGTCATCCACCTCAAGGTCTGTTCGACATTCGACAGCGCGCCCGGCGTCGGCTCTATCGGTGCGGTCGCCGGTGAGCTTCGGCGGCTTTTTCCGGCCGAGACGCTCGCCGTCATAGGCGGACAGCCGAGCCTGGGGCGCTACTGTGCCTTTGGCACGCTCTTCGCGCGCGGGCCCGACGGCAACGTCCATCGCATTGACCGGCACCCCGTCATGGCGTGCCATCCCGTGACGCCGATGGGCGAAGCGGACCTGGGGCAACACCTGGCCCGTCAGGGGCTTGACCTGACCGTTCGGATCACGACACCCGAACTGGCCGACCCGGATCGTGTGGCGGCGCGCCTGGCCCAAGGTCCGGCGCTGATCGACACCATGTCCGCGGCGGATCAGGCCTGCATTCGTGCCGCACTGGACCGCGTGCCGGGGCGCAAGCTTCTGATCGGCGCCAGTTCCGTGGCTGAAATCCTTGGCGGTGCGCGCGCGACAGGTACCCCGGCCAAGGTCGGGCCACGCGATGGTGGCACGCTGGTATTCGCCGGGTCACGCTCGTCCGTGACGGCGGCACAAGTCGGTGCGGCTTCCAGGTATGAACGCGTGGCGCTCACGCCCGCCCTCTTGTCCGACTCCGACGCGGTCCTTCGGATCGCCAAAGCCTTCGCACACGAAGGGAATCTGCTCATGCACCTTGTTCCCGATGCCGATTACGGCCGGGACCCCGACCGCCTTGCCGACGACTGCGCCAACCTCGTGCAGCGCGTGGTCGCAATGCGTCCTCCGGGCGCACTCGGGCTGGCCGGTGGCGACACGTCGAGCCGGATCGTCGCACGTCTCGGTTTCGACGCGCTCGACTTCTGGCGCGATCTCGGACAAGGCGCCTGCATCTGCATCGGCAAACACCGCGACACCGCTTCCGACGGCATGCCGGTGATGCTCAAGGGAGGGCAAATGGGCTCGCCCAGCCTGTTCGACGATTTCGCATTATCGCCTTGAGACGCCGCGCTATCGGCTCCGCTGCGCTAGGCTGCGGCGGAATTCACCCCGCGCCGCGGCGCAGCTCGACCTGAAGCGGGAACTTCGATAACACGGCGAAGATCGCGTCGCGTACTTCGGCGGTATCGGAACGCTCGCTGAGTGTAACGGTCAGCGCGCGGCCGTCGGAAGTGTCGTTGCAGGACAGCGCGAAACCGCCAGCGCCCCCGACGTTCTCTTCGATCAGGCGCCGGAACGCCAGTTCGGCCGCACGCTCCCGCAGCTTGGGCCGGAAGATCTTGCCTGTCGTCGTCAGCGGGAGATCATCCAGCGCGACGATCCGCACAGGGATCGCGGCCCGTTCGGGCACATGATCCGCTGCGAAGTCCCTGAGCTGTGCTTCGTCGAAATCGGCGTCGCCCTTCAATTGGACGAAGGCCATCGGCAGTTCGCCCGCGTAGGCGTCCGGCATGCCCACGGCAGCACATTGCGCGACGTCCGGATGGCGCACGAGCGCCTCCTCTATCCCAGCCGGGTCGATGTTGTGGCCGCCTCGGATGATGACATCCTTCGCCCGACCCGTCACGAAGACGGCCCCGTCCGCAGCGACGTACCCCAGGTCTCCGGTCTCGAACCAGGCCGTCGGATCGCGCTGTCCGTGGAGGGTTGCACCATATCCGGGACTGACATTCGGGCCCCGGATTCGAAGCGCGCCGGTTGCGCCCGGGGCAAGCCGCTCGCCGGACGGACCGAAGGCCGCCGTTTCGCCGAAGGGAAGTGTCCAGCCGACCGCGCCCTGCGGCGCATCGCAGTGGCGCGGAACCGCGCTGATCATCCCGGCCGCTTCGGTCATTCCGTAGATCGGTCGCACGGGCACGCCGGTCGCCTCTTCGAAGCGTCGGACAAGAGCCTCGGGCATGAACGAGCCACCGCCCACATGTGCCTTCACCCCAGATATCTTCTTTCTATCGGGGTTGGTCGCCACCAGAGACGTGAGGAACGTCGGGCCGCCGGACAAAACGGTGACGCGATGCCGAGCGACGATCTTCCAGAAATCGCGAACGAACGCTTTGTTCCGCATGCCGAACCGGGACGGCACGAGCGTATTGGCCCCGGCGGCGATGGCACTACCGGCGAGGACGAAGGTTCCCGCGACGTGGAACAAGGGGAACCCGTTCAGAACAACGTCTTCCGGTCCGATCCCGAAATACAGCCCGCCGAACCAGCTCACATGCGCCTGGTTGACGTGGGTTTGGCGCACGAGCTTGGGCGCACCGGTCGTCCCGCCCGTATGAAACCACGCAGCGAGGTCGTCGCGCGCGGGCGCCGACAAATTGCCATGGCCGGACGTTCGGAAAAGGTCGGTGAAAGGCAAGGCACCGGGCGCACCCCCGCCGCCGACCGCGACCACCGCCTCGAGCGCCGGCACCATGTCTCGCAGAACCTCGACCTTTTCCCAGACATTCAGCGGCTCGTCGGGCGCGAGTGTCACGAGGATGCGGGCCTCGGTCTGCCTCAGAATGGCGGCGATCGAGTCCGGCGAAAGCATGTAATTGACAGGGCAGACCCGCCCCGCGAGTTCAGCTGCGAAAAGCGACACGAAGGTTTCCGGCATCGCGGGCATCAACAGCGCGACCGTCGGCTTGTCCGCCGATGCCAGCGACCGGAACCCCGCGGCGGCGGAATGGACCTGATCCTGAAGCTGCGCAAAGGTCAAGACCGATGCCACCTCGTCCGCGGTCCCCTCTTCGAGGTAGGTCAGGGCCGGACGATCGGGGTAGAGCCGGGCGGCCCGATCGATCAGGCCGGGCACCGACTGCACCGGGACCACGCTGTCATATGGCCTGCTTTCGATGTCGCGCAGCTGCGCGAGGTCGCGGATCGGTTCGCGATACCCTTCGCCGTCGGTCATTTCGGCGCGCACAGCCTCGTTCATGTCAGATGTCAACGCCTCGGGGCCTCCGTGGAACTTGCCGTGGCAGGATACCGGGGGCGCAGATCGGGACTAGACAAACTCCCAGAACCATAGGTTCCAATGGTGGAACACATTGAGGAGTATCCCATGACGTCGGACATCGACCTGAACGCGATGATGCTGTTCTACCGGACTTACAACGCGGGGAGCATCAACCGCGCCGCATCCGAGATGGACATGCCGAAGTCCACGATCAGCCGGAAACTGCGGGCGCTCGAAAGGCAGTTCGGCGCGACGCTTCTCAGGCGCGGCACCCGCCGGCTCAGCCTGACCGAGATTGGCGCCGCGGTTCACGCCCGGTGCGAGATCATCGCCGCCGAGCTCGAGGACGCCAACTTCCAGGCCGCGGAAATGCAAGGTGGCATGCGCGGCGCTCTCAGGTTGAGCATGCCCGTCTTTCTCATGAGCTGGAGCGGACCGCTGCTGTCAGCCTTCGCCCAGGAAAACCCCGGCCTCCGGTTGGAGATTGAAGCGCACAACCGTTGGGTCGATCTGACGGAGGAGGCTTTCGACATCGCGATCCACTTCGGCGAGCCGCGTGAAACCTTCCTTCCGACACGGCGGCTTGCGTGGCTCGATCGCCATCTCTACGCCGCGCCGGGATACCTGGATCGTGAGGGTAAGCCGCGAAGTGTGGCCGAACTGGCAGACCACGACATCATCATGCACTACTACCAACAGCGCGACGCGGTCTGGCCGCCGGACATGGACATAAGCCGCCCGAGAGCTGTCGTGAACAGTGCGGACGTCGTTCACGGGATGGTGCGGGACGGGCTGGGGATCGGGCTGATGCCCGACTTCCTGTGTCGCAGCAGCGTGGAGACCGGCGAGCTCGTTGCCCTGGATGTCGGCTGGGAGGCTCCGTCACTGATGCTCAGCGCCACATACCTCGAACGACGCTATGCGACCCGCAAGTCGAAGCTATTTCTCGACCGGATATCGGCCTTCCTGAAAGAACATGCGTGAGGTTGAGTGTTCCGAATTTCGAACATCTTGTTCGACGGCAGCTTCTATGCACCGAGCCGCCGTGTCCGGCATGCTAGCTGATGGAGGAAACCGGCGCAGTCGACAAGCGCTGGACATTGACCAACCTGGAGGAGACCCATGAAGACACTGTTTTACGCAGCCGCGCTGTCCGTTGGCATTGCCGCCGCACCCGCCGCCGCCCAGATGATCGCGGTCGGCACCGCGAGCCCCGGCTCCCTGTTCCACTCGTCGGCCTCGGCCGTCGCCAAGGTCATCAACGAAGAGGCGGGCATCCGGGCGACGCTGCAGCCGTTTGCCAGCGCGAACGTCTACATCCCGGCCGTCAGCGAGGGCGACATCGACCTTGGCGTCGGCACGGTCCACGAAGTCAACGTGGCCATCCGGGGCACCGAGCATTTCAGCGACCGGCCCCAGCCCGGCCTGCGCGCCGTCGGCGTGATGTTCCCGCTGCGCTTCGCGATCTTCGTGCGCGAGGATTCCGACATCGAAAGCCTCGCCGACTTGGCGGGCAAGTCCATTCCGGGCGGCTACAGCAGCCAACAGATCGCCGTCACCATGATGAACGCGATCTACGCGGCGAGCGACCTGTCGGAATCCGATGTCGATATCGTGCCCGTTGCCAACACGGTCGCAGGCGCCAACGATTTCGCGACCGGGAAAGTTGACGCCTTCTTCTTCGCCGTCGGCGCCGCCAAGGTGAGCGAGGTCGACGCGGCCGTCGGCGGCGTCCGCGCCCTGCCCTTCGACGCGTCGGACGAAAACCTCGCCGCGATGCGCGAGCACTTGCCTCAGGGCTACTTCCTCGAAGTCGCGCCGGGCGGCAACAATGTCGGCATCATGGAGCCCACACAGATCATGGCCTTCGACGCCATCACCTTCGCGAGCGCCGAGACGTCCGAGGATACGATCTACGCGGTCACGAAAGGACTGCACGAAAACAAGGACGCCCTGGCCGCAGCATTCCCGGCCTTCCGCGCCTTCACGCCTGACAACATGTACAAGGATCTCGCACCCGTCGAGTATCACCCGGGCGCGGTGCGGTATTTCGAGGAGATCGGCCAGTCGATGGCGAACTGAGCCGCAGAGAAGACGGCAGTAGACGATCATGGCGAAGGTATCGGACCCCGAGACGGATGAAACCCCGGCTCTGGAAGGCCCCTGGCGGCGCGTCGTCGCGGCGCTGGGGATCCTGCTGACGGCCGGATCGGTCGCCTGGGGGGCGGACCTGTTCCGCACTCTTGGCGTCTTGATCGTCGCTCAGCAATTCGTGGCCGGGATGCTCGCCATCTCGTTGCTTCTGGCCTTCGTGGCCCTGCCGGTCCGGCGCGGGGCCGGTCGGACCACGCCACCTTGGTACGACATCCTCCTCGGACTCGTCGGTTTCGCGGCGGGCGCCTATCTCGCGGTGCGCATCCCGAACCTCGTCGACCTGGTCCTGATGCGCCCGCCCGACGGTGTCGCGGCCGGCCTCGTCGTGATCGTCCTTACGATCGAAGCACTGCGGCGCGCGTCCGGCTGGGCGCTCCCAGCGATCATCGTCGTATTCCTGTTCTACGGCCTGTTCGGAGACCGCGTGCCCGGCATCCTCGAAGGCCGCGGTTCGGATATCGAGCGCCTGGCCGCCGTCATCGCGATCGATCTGAACGGCATGCTCGGCCTGCCGATCATCGTCGCCTGCACGGTGGTGATCGCCTACCTGCTGTTCGGTGCGCTGCTGAGCGTGACGGGCGGGGCGCAGTTCCTGTCGGACCTGTCCCTCTCCCTGATGGGCCGGTTCCGCGGCGGTTCGGCCAAGATCGCGGTCGTCGCCTCGTCGCTGTTTGGCACGATTTCCGGCAGCGCCGTGGCCAATGTCGTGGCCTCGGGCGTGGTGACGATCCCATGGATGAAACGCGCCGGGTATTCCCCGGCCCGCGCCGGGGGGATCGAGGCCGTCGCCTCGACCGGCGGCCAGCTCATGCCGCCCGTCATGGGCGCCTCCGCCTTCCTGATCGCCGAGTTCCTGCAGATCACCTATGCCGAGGTTCTGCTCGCCGCGCTTGTACCGGCCATCCTCTACTACGTGGCGCTGTTCTTCGTGGTGGACCTCGATGCCGGCAAATCCGACATCGCGGCGGTCCCGTCCTCCGAGCTTCCCCGCCTTGGCGAAGTGTTGAAGGACGGCTGGCATTTCCTGCTGCCTTTCGTCGTGCTCGTGGCCGGGCTTTTCCGGTTCAACTGGCAGCCGCAAATGGCCGCGGTCTGGGCCATCGTGACCCTTTTGGTCGTGGCCTTCACCTTCGGCTACCGTGGCAAGCGCCCGAACCTCGGCCAGGTTCGGCGCGGCCTGATCTCGACCGGGATGTCGGCTCTGGACATCGTGCTGATCTGTGCCGGCGCCGGCATCGTGATCGGCATCCTGTCGCTCTCCGGTCTCGGCTTCAACCTGACGCTCGCGCTGGTCGCCATCGGCGGCGACAGCCTCCTGCTTCTGCTCCTCATCGCCGGGGTGGTCTGCATCGTGCTCGGCATGGGCCTCCCCACGGTGGGTGTCTATGTCCTCCTCGCCGCCCTCGTCGCGCCAGCGTTGATCGAGGTCGGGGTCAAACCCATCGCGGCCCACCTCTTCGTGATGTATTTCGGCCTCCTGTCGTTTCTCACGCCACCCGTTGCGGTGGCGGCCTATGCCGCCGCTTCGATCGCGCGGGCGGAACCGATCGCCACCGCGCTCCAGTCGATGCGCTACGGCTGGACAGCTTATATCGTACCCTTCCTCTTCGTCTTCTCCCCGGCCCTCGTGCTCCAGGGCACCGCCACCGAGAGTGCGCTTGCCGCCACCACTGCTGTGGCCGGGGTGTTCCTCGGCTCGGTCGCGATGACCGGCTACCTCGTCCGCCCGCTCAGCCTGCTTCGTCGGGTCATCATCGGACTTTGCGGGCTGATGGCGCTCGTCCCCGCGGGCACGTTCGAGGGGGCCTATTTGACCGACCTCGCTGGTGTCGCGCTCGGATCGGCGCTGGTTGCATACGAACTGGTGTTCGGTCGCGCGCAACCGGTGCATCAGGCATGAGCGCGGGCGCGGCGGAGAAGCCGGTCATCCACTTCTACTTCGACTTCATCTCGCCATTCGGCTACCTCGCGAGCCTGCGCATTGATGACCTCGCCGCCCGCAACGGTTATGCGACCGACTGGCATTCGTTCCTGACCGGCGTCACGATCATGAAGGTGATGGGACTGCCGCCTGTGCCGAAAACCCCGTTGAAAAGCGCCTACGCCCAACACGACGCGCGGCGCTACTGCCGCCGTCACGGCATCGAACTCGGCCGCGCGTTCGGGCGGGAGCCGTCCAATCCGCTGCCGGCCGGGCGGATATACCACTGGCTGCGGAACCATCGGCCCGACGCGGCGAAACCGGTCGCGCGAAACCTGTTCCACGCCTACTGGATCGAGGATCGCGACATCGGCGATCCGGATGTCGCTCTTGCCTGCGCAGAGGCCGGCGGTGCAGATATGTCCGCCCTGATCGCCGCGCTCGCCGATGGAAGTGCCGCCAAGCTGCTGCGCGACGCGACCGACGACGCGGTTGCGAAGGGCGTGTTCGGCTCCCCCTTTTTCCGTGTCGGGGACGAGCCGTTCTTCGGCGTCGAGAAGATGGAACTCATGGAAGAATGGCTGCAACAGGGCCCATGGTAGTAACACCGAGCGCGTCCGCGCGGCCGCCGTGGCGGCTACAGACGAAAGCAAGGACATGACACCGATCTACTTCGAGGATCTGACGGTCGGCGATCTCTGGCATAGCCGGGAGATCGAGATGGATGAGGCGAAAATGATCGCCTACGCCAAGGAATTCGATCCCCAGGCGATGCATACCGATCCCGTCGCTGCGGCCGCCGGACCGCATGGAACGATCATCGCATCCGGCATGATGATCATGGCGCTGACCCTGAAGCTGTTCATCGAGGCGGGCGGCTACGGCGGCAACCCCACGATCGGCCTCGGGACCGAGGAGGTGCGCTGGAGCGCCGTCGTGCGCCCGGGCGACCGGCTGACCGCCCACCGGGAGACGAAAGCACTTCGCCGCTCGCGGTCACAGCCGGGCAAGGGCCTCGTCACCAGCCGGATCTGGATGACCAACCAGCACGGACAAACCGTCTTCAGCATGGTCACGACAGCCATGATCGCCGCGCGTACCGGCGGGTGATCCGGCCTCGCGCTTCGTGGAATTTCCGGCCGAGCTCCCAGCCCACCTTCACTACATCGTCGAGGCGGCAAGACCCTGAAGGCCCCGAGTCCAGCGGGACCGGAACGCCGCTTCCCCTTATCGTCGGACCCACCGCTGTGGCTCTTGGCCGACCGGATCCACTACAAAGCGGTTCGTCCGAGCGCCCCCTTCAGTCCCATTCCTCGTATTCGGGTCGGGGTCACTTCGTCACGACGACCTGAGTGCCCCAAGTCTCGCAGAGGGCCGAGAGGTCCGGCGGCAGCGTCCTGTCGGTAAAGAAGGTGTCGATATCGGACAATGACGCGATACGGACGGGTGCGCTGCGCGAGAACTTGGTGTGATCCGCGACGAGGTAGGTCTTTCGCGACTGGCGCAGGATGGTCTGGCTCACGCTTACTTCCTGAATGTCGAAGTCGAGCAGGTCGCCGTCCGTATCCAGTGCCGAACAGCCGACCACGGCCACGTCGAACTTGAACTGGCGGATCGTCTCGGCCGCCAGGTTGCCGATCAGTCCGCCATCGGCTCGGCGCAAGTTGCCACCCGTGACGACCACCTCGCAGGAGGGGTTGGCGACGAGGATGTTGGGCACGTTCATGTTGTTCGTCACGACCATGAGGTGTTCATGGTGCATCAGCTCATGTGCCACCGCCTCGGTGCTTGTCCCGATGTTCAGGAATACCGACACGTCGTTGGGAATGCGTGCGGCACAGGCCCGTGCAATCGCTGCCTTGGCATCGGTGTTGAGCGCGCGCCGCTCCTCGTAGCCGATGTTCATCGTGCTCGACGGCAGTACTGCTCCGCCATGCACGCGTTCGAGCCGTCCGGCGTCTGCAAGGTCTGACAGGTCACGCCGGATCGTCTGAAGCGTCACACCGAAATGGGCGGCCAGCCCCTCGACCGTAACTTTCCCCTCGCGCCGCGCGATTTCAAGGATTTCCGGATAGCGAAACGACTGCGACATCTGACTTTGGTCTTTCCCATGCAGCGGCGAGGCATGGCCGCATTCCCGGCTGACTACCGCGTATCCAACCCTGTTGCGAGATCACAAAACGCCGCGACGAGGCCATTTTCGCTCGAAACACTACGTCATAACGAAAAAAAACGAAAACATTTTGCTTGCGGTCCTGCACGTCTCGCGCCTAGGGTCTGTTCAACATTTTGGGAGGAGTGACTTGGGCAGCGGCGACAAAGACGCGGCATTCGACCTGTTCATCATCGGGGGGGGCATCAATGGATGCGGCATCGCCCGGGATGCGGCAGGGCGTGGGTTGTCCGTTTTCCTTGCGGAAATGAACGACCTCGCATCGGCCACCTCCTCGGCCTCGACCAAGTTGTTCCACGGCGGACTGCGGTATCTCGAATACTTCGAGTTCCGGCTCGTGCGCGAGGCCCTGATCGAACGCGAGACATTGCTGAAAGCCATGCCGCATATCAGCTGGCCAATGCGTTTTATCCTTCCATATCATAAAGATATGCGCTTCGAATCCGAGACTCCCACCTCGAAACTGCTCAGCGTCCTCATGCCGTGGATGAAGGGGCGTCGTCCTGGGTGGTTGATCCGGCTGGGGCTGTTCATCTACGATAATCTTGGCGGGCGCGCCATTCTGCCAGCTACGAAAACGCGCGATCTGAGCGGATCTCCGGAAGGGGCGCCGCTCAAGGACCGTTTCACGAAAGCTTACGAGTATTCCGATTGCTGGGTCGAGGATTCGCGCCTTGTGGTACTCAACGCTCGTGACGCGCAGTCCCGTGGGGCGCGGATCATGACCCGAACAGAAGTCACCAGCGCGATAAGCGAAAATGGGATTTGGCGGATTGAAACGCGCAATACCGAAAATGGCCACGCTTCGACATACCACGCGCGAATGCTGGTCAATGCCGGTGGCCCTTGGGTCGGCGACATCATCCAGACCAAGGTGCGGCTGAATTCGCATGAACGCGTCCGACTGGTTCGCGGCAGCCACATCGTGACCCGCAGGCTCTACGATCATGACAAGTGCTATTTCTTTCAGGGCACAGACGGACGGATCATCTTTGCCATTCCGTACGAGACGGACTTCACCCTCGTCGGCACGACCGATGCAGAACACCCCGATCCGACTGAAAAGCCTGAGTGTACCCCCGCAGAACAGGACTACCTGCTGTCCTTCGCCAATCAGTATTTCAAACGGCAGCTGACCCGCGACGATATCGTCTGGACCTATTCCGGCGCGCGCCCGCTTTACGACGACGGGGCAAGCAGCGCGACGGCGGCCACCCGCGATTACACCCTGTCACTGGATACCACCGCAGGCGCGCCTGTGCTCAACATCTTCGGCGGAAAAATCACGACCTATCGCCGTCTTGCCGAAAGCGCGATGGACAAAGTGGGCGAACATCTGACCCTGCCCAAGGGCCACTGGACCGCCGGGGTGCCGTTGCCCGGCGGAGATTTCCCTGTCGAGGGCGTGAGTGACCTCGTGGCCGACCTTGCGGCGCGCTACCCGTTCCTGTCCGATTTCTGGGCACATCGCCTGGTCCGCGCCTATGGCACGCAGGCGCGCGAGATGCTCGGCACGGCCAATGCGGCTGCCGATCTGGGCCGCGACTTCGGCGCGACCCTAACCGAGACCGAAGTCGACTGGCTCATGACACAGGAATATGCGCGCACCGCCGAGGACGTCATCTGGCGGCGCAACAAGCTGGGCCTGCGTCTGACAGACAATCAGGCCCGCGCACTCGACGACTGGATGGCGGCACGGCGCCATTCGATGCCCGCGGCGGCGGAATAAGGAGAGGACCCCATGACGCTGGAACTCATAGGCGTGACCAAGGCAGCCGAGGGGCAGACACACATTCACCCGACCGATCTCCGGCTTGAGAAGGGCACGATGAACGTGCTTCTGGGGCCGACGCTCGCGGGCAAGACATCGCTGATGCGCCTCATGGCGGGACTGGACGCGCCGGCGACGGGAGAAATCCGTTGGAACGGCGAAGACGTGACCGGGCAGCGGGTGCAGGACCGCAAGGTCGCAATGGTGTATCAGCAGTTCATCAACTATCCCTCGATGACGGTCTACGACAACATCGCCTCGCCGATGCGCCTGATGGGCGAGAGCAAGTCCGAGGTCGACCGCCGTGTGCGCGAAACCGCCGAGCTTATGCAACTGACCCCGATGCTTGAGCGCAAGCCGCTCGAACTGTCGGGCGGGCAGCAACAACGCTGCGCCCTCGCGCGGGCATTGGTCAAGAATGCGGGCCTTGTCCTGCTGGACGAGCCGTTGGCGAACCTGGACTACAAGTTGCGCGAAGAACTACGCGTCGAGATCCCCAGGATCTTCGAGGCGAGCGGGTCCATTTTCGTCTATGCCACCACCGAACCGGAGGAGGCGCTGCTTCTGGGCGGCAACACCGCGACGCTGTGGGAAGGGCGTGTGACTCAGTTCGGGCCGACGCCGGACGTCTATCGCCAGCCCGTCGATGCGACGACCGCGCGCGTTTTCTCGGACCCGCCGATGAACTTTCTGCAGATATCGAAGACCGGAAACAGGCTCATGTTCGGCGCCGGACAGTCCACGGAGGCGGTCGGCAAACTCGCCCAGCTGGCTGATGGCCGCTACACCGCAGGCTTCCGCCCCAACCACCTCGAGATCGGGAAGCATGCACCGGACGCGATGGAGTTCAAGACCACGCTCGGCGTGACCGAGCTGACCGGGTCGGAGACGTTCATACACCTCGACCACCATGGCGAGCGCTGGGTCGGCGTCGTCCACGGGGTCCACGACCTTGCCATCGACGCGCCGCTCTCGGTCTGGCTCGACCCGAGGCACGTCTATGTTTTCAGCGAATCCGGCGACCTTGTCGCCCCAGCCGCCTACGCGGTCGCGGCATAAGGAGGGACTCATGGCCAAGATCACGCTCGACAATCTCGCACATTCCTATCTGCCCAACCCGACGTCCGAAGACGACTTCGCGCTCAAGGAAATGAACCATGTCTGGGAGGACGGCGCGGCCTATGCACTTCTGGGTTCGTCTGGCTGCGGAAAGTCCACGCTGCTCAACATCATCTCCGGCCTCCTGCAGCCCTCGAGGGGGCGCATCCTTTTCGACGACAAGGACGTCACCCACGCGCCCACGGCGGCCCGCTCGATCGCGCAGGTGTTCCAGTTCCCGGTTGTCTACGACACGATGACCGTCCACGACAATCTGGCATTCCCGCTGCGCAACCGCGGTCGCGACGAGGCATATGTCGCCGAGCGCGTTCAGGAAATCGCCCGCATGATCGGGATGGAGGACATGCTTCAACGCAAGGCGCGCGGGCTGACTGCGGACGCCAAGCAGAAGATTAGCCTCGGGCGCGGGATGGTGCGCAAGGACGTGAACGCGCTGCTCTTCGACGAACCGCTCACCGTGATCGACCCGCACATGAAGTGGGAACTGCGCACGCAGCTCAAGAAACTGCACCACGACTTCGGGCACACGATGATTTACGTGACTCACGACCAGACCGAGGCGCTCACCTTCGCCGACAAGGTCGTGGTCATGTACGATGGCCGCGTCGTCCAGATCGGCACGCCGCAGGAGCTGTTCGAGCGGCCCGAGCACACCTTCGTCGGGTATTTCATCGGCTCGCCCGGAATGAACGTGATCCCCGCGCGGGTCGAGGGGCGCAGCGCATATGTGAACGGGGCGTGCATCGACCTGTCGCAGGGCTACGCAGCCCCCGAAGGCAAGGTCGAGATCGGCGTGCGGCCAGAATTCGCCCGCCTGAGCCAGACCGAGGGCCTGCCAGTCAAGGTCCGCCGGGTCGAGGACGTAGGCCGGCACAGGATAATCCGTGCCGACTTTTTCGGCCATGACATCAATATCATCGCTGGCGAAGACGACCGGATTTCGGCGGACATGAACCGCGTCGCTTTCGATGCCGACCATGTCAACGTCTATGCAAACGACTGGCGCGTGTCGCCTGCAAGCGCGGGGGCCGCGTAATGGAAAAGACCGTCAACCATAAGGCATGGTTCCTCGTACTTCCGGTCCTGATCCTAGTGGCATTCTCGGCGGTGATCCCGCTGATGACCGTGGTCAACTACTCGGTGCAGGACACTTTCGGTCAGAACGAGTTTTTCTGGGCAGGCCTCGAGTGGTTCGAAGAAATGCTTGCGTCGGACCGCATGTGGGACGCCCTGCTGCGCCAGCTCATGTTCTCGGGCATCATCCTGCTCATCGAGGTGCCGCTGGGGATCTTCGTCGCCCTGAACATGCCCAAGAGCGGGTTCTGGGCGTCGTTCTGCCTCGTCGTCATGTCCCTGCCGCTGCTGATCCCGTGGAACGTCGTCGGCACGATCTGGCAGATCTTCGGCCGCGTCGACATCGGCCTCCTGGGCTACACGCTCGACCTGCTCGGGATCGACTACAACTACACGCAGGATACCTTTGCCGCGTGGGTCACCATCGTGGTGATGGATGTCTGGCACTGGACCTCGCTGGTTGCTCTGCTGGCCTATGCCGGGCTCAAATCCATTCCCGACGCCTTCTACCAGGCTGCCAAGATCGACCAGGCGAGCCGCTGGAAGGTGTTCCGCTTCATCGAACTGCCCAAGATGATGGGCGTCCTGATGATCGCGGTCCTGCTGCGCTTCATGGACAGTTTCATGATCTATACCGAACCGTTCGTGGTCACCGGCGGCGGGCCCGGCAACGCGACAACGCTTCTGTCCATCGACCTCGTGAAGATGGCGCTGGGGCAATTCGATCTCGGCCCGGCTGCGGCGTTCTCGCTGATGTATTTCCTCGTGATCCTTCTGATTTCATGGGTGTTTTACACCATCATGACCAACCTCGACAAAAGGGGGATGTAAGATGACCGATGTCACCGCATCCAGCGCCATGAGCGCGCCCGAGGCCAAACCGGCCCGCCGCATCCGCGTGAACAAGAGCGCCGTGGTCATGGCGCTCTACCTCCTGTTTCTCATGCTGCCGCTTTACTGGCTGTTGAACATGAGCCTCAAGACGAACACCGAGATCCTCAACGATTTCACGCTGGTTCCCAGCAACCTGACATTCGCGAACTACGCGACGATCCTGACCGATCCCGCGTGGTATTCGGGCTACATCAACTCGCTGATTTACGTCGTGATGAACACGGTTATCTCGCTCGCCGTCGCGCTGCCGGCCGCCTATGCCTTTTCGCGCTATCATTTCATGGGCGACAAACACCTGTTCTTCTGGCTGCTGACGAACCGGATGGCGCCGCCCGCGGTCTTCGCCCTGCCGTTTTTTCAGCTCTACAGTTCTGTCGGCCTCTTCGACACGCATATCGCGGTGGCGCTGGCACACTGCCTGTTCAACGTGCCGCTCGCCGTGTGGATCCTCGAGGGGTTCATGCGCGGCGTGCCCAAGGAGATCGACGAGACCGCCTATATCGACGGCTATTCCTTCGGGCGGTTCTTCGTGAAGATCTTCATGCCACTGATCGCCAGCGGGATCGGGGTCGCGGCATTCTTCTGCTTCATGTTCTCCTGGGTGGAACTGCTGCTTTCACGCACGCTCACCACCGTCGATGCCAAGCCGATCGCCGCGATCATGACCCGGACGCAGGGCGCCTCCGGCATCGACTGGGGCGTACTCGCCGCCGCCGGGATGCTGACCATCGTGCCCGGCGCGCTCGTTATCTACTTCGTCCGAAATTACATCGCCAAGGGCTTTGCCTTGGGCCGCGTCTGATCCGAATAGGGAGGAAACACAATGGACTGGATGGCTTGGACCTGGCCGACCGCGATTTTCTTCATGGTGATTGCGGCTCTGCTCATCACCTTCTCCGTGCTCGCGATCAAGTATCCCGAAACGCCGCGCACAGGGGTTCTCAGGATCGAAACAACGCGCGGTGACCGGCTCTTCATCACGCTCCTCGGCTCGGCCTTCATCAATCTGGCCTGGCTTGGGCTCGTGGGCGCAGGACAACCCTACGCCCTCATTGTCTGCCTCATATACGCCGCCGCGGTATTCCGCTGGGTGTAGGGACAGAATTGGTCGGAGACTACGAGGGAACCCGGCCGTAGCGATCAAACCCTCGACACCGAAATCCTTGGGAGGAAACCAGAAATGAAACACGTATTACGATCAACCACGGCAGCGCTGCTCGTCCTCGCGGGCCCGGCCTTTGCCGACATGGAGGCCGCGACCGCGTTCCTCGACGAGGAGATCGGCGACATGTCGGCGCTTTCGCGTGCCGAACAGGAGGCCGAGATGCAGTGGTTCATCGACGCTGCGCAGCCGTATCAGGGCATGGAAATCAAGGTGGTGTCGGAAACCATCACGACCCACGAATACGAAAGCCAGGTCCTCGCACCGGCCTTCACAGCCATCACCGGCATTCAGGTCACGCACGACCTGATCGGCGAAGGCGACGTTGTCGAGAAACTGCAGACGCAGATGCAATCGGGCGAAAACATCTATGACGCCTATATCAACGATTCCGACCTGATCGGCACCCACTGGCGCTATCAACAGGTCCGCAACCTGACCGACTGGATGGCGGGTGAAGGCGCGGATGTGACCAACCCCGGCCTCGATCTGGACGATTTCATCGGGACCCAGTTCACCACCGCGCCCGACGGCAAGCTCTATCAGCTTCCCGACCAGCAGTTCGCGAACCTCTACTGGTTCCGGTACGACTGGTTCAACGACGAAAAGAACAAGGCCGACTTCCAAGAGCAATACGGCTACGAACTGGGTGTTCCGGTCAACTGGTCGGCCTATGAGGACATCGCCGAGTTCTTTACCGGACGCGACCTCAGCCACATGGGGGTCGACGGCGAAGTGTTCGGCAACATGGATTACGGCAAGAAGGACCCCTCGCTCGGCTGGCGCTACACCGATGCGTGGCTGTCCATGGCCGGCGTCGGCTCCAAGGGCGAGCCCAACGGTCTCCCGGTCGATGAATGGGGCATCCGGGTGAACGACCAGTCGCAGCCGGTCGGGTCCTGCGTGGCACGTGGCGGCGCAACGAACGGCCCGGCGGCCGTTTATGCCGTCACCAAGGCCATCGAGTGGCTGGAGAAGTACACCCCGCCCGCAGCGGCCGGGATGACCTTTTCCGAGGCAGGCCCGATCCCGGCGCAGGGCAACATCGCCCAGCAAATGTTCTGGTACACGGCCTTCACCGCCGACACCGTCGTCGACGGCCTCCCGGTGATGAACGAGGACGGCACGCCGAAATGGCGCATGGCCCCCTCGCCCCATGGCGTATACTGGGAAGAAGGGACCAAGATCGGCTATCAGGACGTGGGGTCCTGGACGCTGATGAAATCGACTCCGGTCGACCGGGCGCAGGCCGCATGGCTCTATGCCCAGTTCGTCACGTCCAAGACGGTTGATGTTAAGAAAGCCCACACCGGCCTTACCTTCATCCGCGAGTCCACGATCCAGCACGACTCGTTCACCGAACGTGCTGACAAGCTGGGCGGCCTGATCGAATTCTACCGCAGCCCGGCCCGCGTGGCATGGTCGCCGACCGGCACCAACGTTCCCGACTACCCCAAGCTCGCGCAGCTGTGGTGGCAGAACATCGGCGACGCGATGTCCGGCGCCAAAACCCCGCAAGAGGCACTCGACTCGCTTTGCGCGGACCAGGAGCGCGTGATGGAGCGTCTTGAGCGCGCAGGCGTCCAGGGTGACATCGGCCCGAAACTCAACGAGGAGAAGGACCCCGAAGAGTGGCTCGCGATGGAAGGCTCGCCCAAGGCGAAGCTGGAAAACGAGGACGAAGAGCCCAAGACCGTCTCTTATGACGAACTGATCAAGTCCTGGCAGTAAGTCTTCCTGCCGTCGGGGCCAG
>CAXRHZ010000037.1:0-181992 GCA_964230745.1 Maritimibacter sp.
ACCGGCGGAGGAGACACCGGCGGAGGAGACACCGGCGGAGGAGACACCGGCGGAGGAGACACCGGCGGAGGAGACACCGGCGGAGGAGACACCGGCGGAGGAGACACCGGCGGAGGAGACACCGGCGGTGGAGATACCGACGGTGGAGACAACGGAAGCTCCGGGAACGGCGACGGCGGGACGCGCGGCGCCTCCGGGCCGAAGGGACCGGCAAGCGGACCAGGCCGGACGCCCCCGCTCTTCCTCTTGTCCAGCAATCCGTTTGGACCGGTGCAGCAGGGTCAGAGACCTCCCGGCGGATCGGGTTCGACGCAGGTCCCGGGAGGCGACGAAGACGACGAGGAAGAGGAAGACGGGGACGATACCTGACGGTCCGTCACGGCCTGCGGCGCGGCTACAACGATCGCGATACAAACGATTCAACCACATCGCGCGACTTAAAAAACTGGGTTATCCACAAGTCGACTGAGGCTGGTTCATTTTGGAATAAAGAAATGAAGATTTCGATTACTGCCCTTGTTGCGGCCCTCGGTGTCTGGTGCGCAAGTTCGCCCGTCCTCGCCCAATCGCTCGACCTCGACGAAGGCGCGGCGGTGGAGACACAGCAGGAACAGGACACCGGCACCCAGACCTCCCCCGAAGCCGAAGCGGCTGCCGCAGCGGCGCAGACGGCCGAGGATCAGCCGACCACGACCGACCAGACACAGACCCGCACCACGGCGACGCGCCAGCCCGCCGGGTTCGTGCTGCGCGACATCCATTTCCAGGGTGGCTCCGCCTACCTCCCACCCGAAGAGATCGCGGCAGCCGAAGCCGCTCTGACGGGCCGGCGCTACGGGCGCGGGGACGTGCAGGGGTTGGCCGAAGCGCTGACCCAGATGTACCGAGACCGGGGCATCCGCTCCGCCCGGATCGTCGCCCAGAACGTGAGCTACGGTGCGGGCGTCCTGACCGTGTCGTTCTACGAGCCGGTGATCGGCGCCACGCGCGGCGGCACCCGTGTCCTCTCGGACCGCTATCTCGACTTCCGCCTGCAACTGCCGCAGGGCGACCTCGCCGACGACCGCGTCATCGACCCGCGCGTCGCCCGGCTTCAGGCGACCGACGGCCTGCCGCTTTCCTATGACTATGTGCCCTCTGCCGAGAACACGGTGGACGTCGTGGTGAACGTGCCGGAGATCCAGCGTCACGTTACGCGCGTGACGCTCGATAACTATGGCACCGCCGCCTTCGGGCGTCCGCAACTGGGCGTGTCGCACACGATCAACGGCGTGACCGGCTGGAACGACCCGCTGACCGTGGCCGCGCTCCTGCGGCAGGGCTCCGTGACCGGCACGGTCGACTACTCCCGCGTGGTTCTTCCGAACGGCGGCAAGGTCTCGCTCAGCGCGCTTGGCACCAATTCCGCCTCGATCACCGCGCCGCGCGTCACCGGGCGCAGCCGCTCCGCGACGGCCGGGTTCAGCCTGCCGGTCATCGCCGAGGCGAACCGGGGTCTCACCCTGTCGGCCACTGGGACCTATAACTGGGAGCGCACGGCGCTCTTGGGTGTGCAGACGCTCAACCAATGGGGTCCGCAAGGCAGCCTCGGGGTGTCCGGTTACATAAACGGCGAAGGCTGGAGCCTTTCGGCGGGCGGTCAGATCACGGCGGGCACCTATTCCGACGCGGTCTTTGCGACCGCCGGCAACACCTATGTCGCCGTCTCCGGCTCCGCGCTCTTCGCGCTGTCTTTGGGCGAACAGATCTTCGGGTCTCTGTCGCTTTCGGGGCAGGCCGCGCTCGTCGGCACGATGCCGACCTGGAACACATTCACCGCCACTTCGCCCAGCGCGGTCCGCGGCTATCCCACGAACCTCTCGGTCGGGGACAGCGGCTATGTCGCCCGTTTCCAGATCGAGAAGTCTGAGCCCTTCGACCTCGGTGGGGGCATCGGCATCCGCCCCTTCGTCTTTGGTGACATCGGGCAGGCGTTCGACAGCACCCGCGCGCCGCTCGGGCTTGCGAGTTCCGTGGGCATCGGGACGAGCTTCACGCAGGGCAACAACGTATTCGGCGACATTTTCTTCGCCAAGCCGATCACCACGGGCATCGTCGGTTGGGCCACGCCCAGCGCGGCGCCCATGATCGGCGGTTCCATCTCGGTCACGTTCTGAAGGACGGGCCGGGGTTTCATTCAACTTCGGGATTTGGGAGATCCGGCGCATGACCTTTCGACTGACCAAACTGGCCGCCATCGCGGCGCTCTGCACCCTGCCGGCCTTCGGCTACGCGCAGGATGACACCGAGACCGATACGACGACGACCGAGGCGGAGGCCGCGCCGGCCCAGACCCGCATCGCGAACGGCCAGCGCTTCGGCGCCTGGACCGTGACTTGCGAGGCGGTGGCGGTGGGCGAAACCGCCTGCGTCCTGTCCCAACGCCTCGTCCGTTCCTCCGACAACGCCTTCCTCGCCGAAGTGCTGGCCTTTTGGTCCGGCGAAGGGGAGCAGAGCTTCCTCGCCGCGCGGGTGCCGAACGGGGTCTATTTCCCGTCGGGCTTCGCCTTCAAACCGGAAGACAGCGAGGAGCGTGCGGAATTCGTCTGGCAATCCTGCTCGGCCGACCTGTGCGAGGCGCTGCTGTCCGAGGATCTCGAAACGCTCAAGGGCTACGCCGAGGCCGAGGGCGGCGTGGTCGCGGGTTATCGCCCCGGTCTGCGGAACGACCCGCTGATCTTCCGTCTCGACCTGTCGGGAATCGGCGAAGGGCTGGAGGCGCTGAAGGCGGCGACCATCGCCCGCGCCGAGTAAGGCGCCTTACCGTCCCCGGTAGACCGGTTTGCGCCGCTCCATGAACGCGCGGGGTCCCTCTCGCGCGTCTTCGGTCGCCATGATCCGGTCCATTGCGCGGGTCTCGATCTCGAAGCCTTCGTCCATCGGGCGGCCCATCGCGGCCATCGTGACCTCCTTGATCGCCTCGACCGCGCGTGGGCCGTTCGCGGCGATCTTCCCGGCCATCTCCATCGCGGCGGGCAGGACCTCGGCCACCGGCAGGACGCGGTTGACCAGCCCGAGCTCGGCCATGCGCGCGGCGGGCATCGTGTCCCCGGTCATCAACATCTCCATCGCGAGCGCCTGCGGCATTTGGCGCGTGAGCCGCGCGAGCGCACCGGCGAACGGGATGAGTGCGTGCTTGGCCTCCGGCAGGCCGAACAGCGCGTGATCGCCCGCGATCCGGATGTCGGTGCCCAGCATCAGCTCGAATCCACCGGCGAGGCAATGACCGTTCACTGCCGCGATCACGGGCTTCGGAAACGGCGCACCCTTCAGCCCGGCCCGAAAGACGAGCGTTCGGTCGGCCTTGATCCGGTGGTCCCACTCGCTCTCGGGCTCCCGCGCCCCGGACAGGAGCGGAAGCGAAAGCTCGAGGTCGCCGCCGGAGCAGAACGTCTTCTCCCCCGCCCCGGTGAGCACGACGACGCGCACCGCGTCATCCTCGCGCAGCGCATCGAACAGGTCGGCCAGGCGGCAGATGAGTTCGGGCGAAAGCGCGTTGTGCCGCTCCGGCCGGTTCAGCGTGACAAGCGCGATGCCGTCTCGATGGTCGCAGGTGAGAACGCTCATGCGCTCTCAACCGTCAGCGTGATCGGCATTCCCGCCAGCGCGTCCTTCATCGCGTCCACCTGGTCCGCCGGAACCGTGACCCGGGTGGCGAGCTTGTCGTCCACCGTCACGTCCGGTGCGACCCCAAGCTTCTCGCCCGTGGCGGCGATTGCCCAGCGGATCGCCTCTGCCCGCAGGGTCGGCTTGAAGATCTTACCGACGGGGGTGAGCGGCATCGCCTCCACCACGCCGATCCGTTTCGGCACCGCCACGGGGTCCTCGATCCGGTCGCGCAGGAAGTCGATCAGCGCGGCCTCCTCCACCGGTGCTCGCACCTCGGCGAAAACCACGGGCAACTCGCCCGCATAGGCGTCGGGCATCCCGACGGCGGCGGCGGTGACCACGTCCGGGTGCGCCAGCAGCGCGTCCTCGATCATCTGGGGGTCGATGTTATGCGACCCGCGTATGATGACGTCCTTCTTGCGCCCCACGATGAACAGGCGCTCTTCCTCGTCGATCATGCCGAGGTCGCCTGAGACGAGCCAGCCACCGTCGAGGAAGGTGCCCGCGTTGCGCGCGGGGTCGGAGTAGCCCGCTGCCACGTTCGGCCCGCGCAGCGCGACGATACCCGTCTCGCCCGGCGGCAATGGCTTGGCCGGATCGGCGTCGCCATCGGTCTCGCCGAACACCGCCACCTCCGAGAACGGCATTCTCAGGCCACAGGAAAGCGGCGTGCGCGGGCCATGCACGGGCTCAACCGCGATGGCACCCGCGCATTCGGTCATGCCGAGGATGTTGCGCACCGCAACGCCCACGTGCTTCTCTGCGGCATCCGCAAGCTCGGTGGGCAGGGGGGACCCGCCGGTGAGGAGCCATTTGAGGGACGAGATATCGGCGTCGATCGGCTTTCCCTTCAGCGTGGCGAGGATCGTGGGCACGACACCGATCACGGTGATGCCCAGCCGCTCCACCTGCTGCCAGATCGACCCCATGAAGGCCGCGTTCCGCATCCCGAGCCGTCCGGGAACGACGAGCGTTCCCCCCGCCGACAGGGTCGACAGGCCATAGACGAAGGCACCCGCGACATGGAACAGGGGGAATCCGTTCACAACAACGTCCTCGGGCCCGAGGTCGTGCATGATGGCGCAGGACCGGGCGACATGCGCCTCGTTCAGCCGCATGTGCTGCACCAGCTTCGGCGCGCCTGTCGTTCCGCCGGTGTGGTAGTAGGCAGCGAGCGCCGTCCGGTCGCCCTCCGGCACGATGTCCTCGCCGCCGCGGACGATCAGCTCCTCGAACACGCCGTCCGCGCCCGGGCTTTCGGCATCCGCGTCGCAGGCGAAGATCGGCAGGTCGATCCCCTCGGCCCGCAGGGCGGGGACCAGCGCGGTCCAGTAGTCGAGCTCGTCGTTCACGCCCATGATGACCACCGCTGCCGCATCCGCCGCGCGGATCAGCGCCGCGATGTGGTCCGGCTTGAGCATCGGGTTGATCGGGCAGGCGCGGCCCGCGATCTGCGCGCCCCAAAGCGCTGTCTGCGCCGACACCGTGTGCTGGGCGAGGATTGCGACCGATTTCTCCACCGTGACGCCATGCGCGCGGAACAACCGCGCCGCCCCCATGATCCGCCCCGCGAAATCGGCGTAGGTGACGATCTCGTCCCGGGCCGGATCGGTCGCGTCGTGGAGATACCGGATCGCGACCGCGTCGGGCCGCGTCCGGGCCTGGTGCCGGAGAATGTCCCACGGGCTTTGCTGCGGATACACCGCATCGAACCCCTGCGCCTCGAGCGATGCGAGGTCTTCGCGAGTCGCGATCTTCATGCCTGCTCCTGCTGATGTCGTCTTAGATTGCCGTCGAGCCGGATGAGGAGGGTAAGGAGCTGGTCCTTCTCCGCCTGCGAAAGCCCGTCCGTCACAACCGTCTCGTGCGCGTTCACCTCGACCTCCAGCGCCGGAAGCCGCCGCGTGCCCTCGTCCGTGAGGTGGACGCGCCGCACCCGTTTGTCCTCGGGCGCCTTGCGCCGTTCGATCCAGCCTTCCCGGGTCAGCGTGTCGAGGATCGGGACCAGCGACGAACGGTCGAGAAAGATCGCCTCGGCCAGCCGCGCCTGCGTGATTCCGGGATTGGCCTCCACCAGCTTGAGCAGCCCGAAGTAGCGCGGGGCAGAACCATGCCCCGTCGCCCGCTGTTCGAACGCCTTGTAGGCGGCGATCTGGAGCAGGCGGATACGGTAGGTGACGGACCCGGCCAGCGCCTCGGGCTCGGCCACGTCCGCCGCGTCCCGGATGATCTCGGCGTCCGGCATCAGTTCATGCTCCCGGGCAGGAACAGCACAAGCGCCGGGAAGGCGATGAGCAGGATCAGCCGGAAGATGTCGATGACGACGAAGGGCGTCACGCCCTTGAAGATGGTGGTGAGGCTCACGCGGCTCGCGATGGAGTTGATGACGTAAACGTTCATCCCCACTGGCGGCGTGATGAGACCCAATTCCACCGTCATCACGATGATGACGCCGAACCACACCGGGTCGAAGCCGAGCGCGGTCACGACGGGGAAGACGATCGGAACCATCAGGATGATCATCGCCATCGCGTCGAGGAAACAGCCCATCACGAAGAACAGAAGCAGGATCAGGGCGAGGGTGCCATAGCGCCCGCCGCCGATCTCGGTCAGAAAGGCGGTGATGTCCTGCGGCACCTGCGTGATGGCGAGGAAGTAGCCGAACAGCGTCGCGCCGATGAGAACGGTGTAGATCGCGACGGAGGTGCGAAGCGCCTCCACAAGGCTGTCGAGAAGGCTGGACATGTTCAGCCGGCCGCGCGCGATGCCGATGAGCGCGGTGAGGAGCGCGCCGACCGCCGCGGCCTCGGTCGCCGTGACGATGCCGAAGTAGATGGACAGGATCACCGCGATGAACAGAAGGCCCACGGCCCAGACCCCGCGCAGGGCGGCGAACCCTTCGGACAGCTTGAACGGCTCGGCGGCCGGAAGCTGACGACCGTACCAGATGCGCACGGTAAGCATGTAGAGGAGCAGGGCGAGGATGCCGGGCACAATGCCCGCGATGAACAGCGTGCCGATGTCTGTTTCCGTGATGAAGCCGTAGATCGCGAGCACGACCGAAGGCGGGATCAGGATGCCGAGCGTGCCGCCCGCCGCGATGATGCCGGTGGCCGAGGCGTCGCTATAGCCCGCGCGCTTCATCTCGGGGTAGGCGATCTTGGTCATCGTCGCCGCGGTCGCGACTGACGAGCCGCAGATTGCCGCGAACCCGCCGCAGGCCCCTACGGAGGCGAGGCCGAGGCCGCCCTTGAACCCGCCGAGCCACGCGCGGCCCGCGCGGAACAGCTCGGCGGACATGCCGGAATTGGTGGCGAGCACGCCCATCAGGATGAAGAACGGGATGAGCGTGAGGTTGAAATCCGTGATCGCCGCGATGGGCGAGTTGGACAAGAGGTTCAGCGCGGGGCGCATCCCCACGACGCTCGCGAACCCGCCGACGCCGACGATGCCCATGGCGATACCGATGGGGACGCGCACGGCCATGAGGGCGAACAGAACGACGAAGCCGCCGCCCGCTATCAGCTCGTTGCTCATTTCTTCTGGTCCTCGATTAGCTTCTCGTCGATCCCGTCGAACTCGCCCAAGTCGCTGTTCGACCGCCAGATGAGCCAAAGGCGCACGGCGATGGCGAAAAGGGCGGCGACAAGGCCGGCCCAGAGAGCGAGGAAGAAGGGCCAGTGCGGCAGGCGCAGGTCCATCGTGGCGTCACCGCCGCCCATGGCCGACATGACGCGGCCCCAGATTTTCCACGTCATCACGGCGGTGAAGGCGAAGAGGACCGCCCAGGCGAAGAGGTTGAGCCAGCGGCGTGCGGGTGGGCGCAGGATCTGTGCCAGCAGGTCCACCTTGATATGGCTGCCGTGATAGCCGACCGAGGCCATGCCCCAGGCGATCGCGACGCCGAGCATCAGGCGCGAGACGTCGAAGGCGTCGGGGATCGGTCGGGCGAACCCGTAACGTCCGATGGCCGACGCCACGATCAGGATCGTGACGAGGCCGAGGACGATCCCGGCGATACGTTCGATGAACCGGATGACCCGGCGGACGGGCCGGGGCGCGGGCGAACTGTCCATGGTGATATCCCGGAAAGGCGACGGCGCGGGGACGCATTGTCCCCGCGCCGGGTTGGCTTGGCTCAGTAAGCGGCGTTGCGCGCTTCGAGGGCTGCCTTGTAGGCCTCTAGGATCGCGTCAGCGTCGCCACCCTTCTCGGTCACGGCGGCCTTCCACTCGTCGATCAGCGGGGCTGCCGCGTCACGCCAGGCCTGCACTTCGTCCTCGGACGGCGTGTTGAAGGTCTGGCTGTCGTCCGCCATCAGCCGCTCCTTTGCGGCCATGTCGTCGTCTTCCCAGCCCTGCGCGACGCGTCCTGTCCATTCGGGCGTGCAGTGGTCGTCGATCACCGCCTTGTTCTCGTCCGAAAGGCCCTCGTAGCTCGCCTTGTTCATCACCAGGACCTGCGCGGAGATGTAGAAAGGCATGTCGAGATGGACCGGCACTTCCTCGGTCAGGTTGAAGTCGTACATCGACCCCCAAGGGAAGGTGACGGCTTCCGCGGTGCCCTTGGACAACGCTTCACGCACTTCCGGGGCCGGCACCTGGACCGGGCCGCCGCCGAGGAGCGAGACGAAGCGCGCCATGGTGGCGTGGGCCGGGCGCACGTTCTTGCCGGCGACGCCGTCGGGATGCGTCACGGCTTCCTGAGTGTGGAGCGCGCCGGGCGCGTGCGGGTGGACGAAGCACACCTTCACGTCCGACATTTCCTGCTCGGCGCCATATTCCATGTACCACTCGTGGATCGCCATGGCGCCCTCGACGCTGTCAGAGACCATGAACGGAAGTTCCGTGGCGGCATAAATCGGGAACCGGCCGGCGGTATAGCCCGGGTTCACGTAGGAAAGGTCGACGATACCGTCCTTTGCCATGTCGTAGTGGTCGGGCGCGCGGCCGAGCTGCTGAGCCGGGAAAATGTCGATCTGGATGCGGCCTTCCGAGGCTTCCATCACGGCTTCGGCCCAGGGCTGGATGCCCATGGATGCCGGGGCGATGGTGGGCGGAACCCAGTGCGACAGGCGCAGCGTCACGTCCTGCGCTGCGAGGGTTGCGGGGACCATAGCGGTCAGGATCGCGCCAAGCGCGACGGTGGTCTTTTTCATGATGTCCTCCCTGCGAGTCCGATTTGCCGGATCTCGATAATGATGGATATCAAACAATATCCGAAAATCAACCTGAATCGCGGGGAAGACGGCGGCCCACGCCGCTCAGAAATGCGCTTTCGGCTCATCCGGGCGGCCGGCCGCGAGGGCCAGAAGACCTCCGACGAGGCAGAAGCCGATGGGGAACATCGTGAAGGCGCCGAACCCGAAGGCGTAATACATGAGCGCCCCGGCAAGCAGGAGAAGCAGCCCACCCCAGAGCGCCCGCACCTTGGCCATCGCGCCGCCCGCAATCGCGAGAAGCGGGGCCACGAAACTGGACATGCGCAGGAACTCCTCGTTCTGGACAAAGCCAAAGACCTCGCCGATTTCGACGTTCTGTCGAACCACCTCGGTGTAGCCGTAGTTGAAGAACCCGACCACCATGGCGATCAGCCCGCCGATGATGCCCAGCATGAGGGCCGCGTTGCGCATATTCCTGCCTCGTTCGCTACCTGTGCCCGGCATCAGATAGGGACGCAGGCTGGCCGGGATCAAGGCTAGGGCGGCTCAATCGCTCCCTAGCGGCGGCTCCATCGCGACGCGCGCGGCGAGCGAGGCATGCAGTTTCTCGAGCACCCGGAAGAAGACTTCGAGGTCGTCGGGCGGGATGTCCTTGGTCACTGCTTCGTTGAGAGGCACCGACAGTTTGCGGATCGACGCGACCATCTTGTGCCCCGCCGCCGTGAGGTTGATCGCATTCATCCGGCGGTCGCCGGTCACCCGATGCCGTTCGATGAACCCTTGGGCCTCAAGCGACTTCACCAGCTTGGCAATGGCCGATTTCTTCATCGCAAGGTTCTCGGCGAGGTCGTTTTGCGAAATGCCCGGGTTCACCCAGATCAGCGCGAGGATGCCGATCGACCCCGATTCGAGGTTAAGCGGGCCGCGGATCGAAACGCCGAAAGAGCGCAGCATCGCATGGAGGTTCCGAATCATGAAGGGCAGGTCATTCGCCAGCGGTCCGAGGATGACGCGCGCCTTCCCGTCTTGGTCAGTGTCGTTCAATGGGTTTCCTCCAAGTCCGCAACAGACTTTCCAATTCCCCGGTGGATTGCAAGTCACGGCGCCAGAATAATGGTTCACGTTATGAACTAGAATGCCAAGAGCACCAGCGCTCAGGGTGAGACCGTCCCTCCCTCAAGGCGGTTGACAGAGAGATAATAGTTCACAAAGATACATAAATTAGGAGGAAGCGAACAGGTTGGCTGCGCGGGTCCGGTGCCGGACTGCATCGCGCCGGTCCCTGCGCAATAATCGACAAGGAGCGACCGGACCCTGCACGACGGGCCGGACGGACAACAAAACCTTCAGGGAGGAGAATATGAAGGATTTCATCAAGACGACGGTGCTCGGCGCCCTCATGACCATGGCAGGCTCTGCCGTCATGGCGGAAACGGAACTCCGGCTTTCGGTAGAGACCCCGCCGGGTCACGTGCGTAACCTTGCTGCCGAACGGTGGGCCGAGGCCATCGAGGAAGCGTCAGGTGGTGAACTGACGGTCGAAGTGTTCCCGGCCGCGCAGCTTTACAAATCGGCCGACGCGATCCGCGCGCTCGCGTCGGGCGCGCTGGACATGTCGATCCAGGCCAACGTGACGATGAGCCAGTTCGAACCGAACCTCTCGTTTTCGATCCTGCCGGTGTTCTTCGGACGCACGGCGGAGGAGGCGAGCGCCATCCTCGAAGGTCCCATCGCGGACGAGGTGGGCGAGATGCTGGCGGCCAAGGGTATCCACGTACCGGGTTCGGCCTTTCTCTTCGCGCCGCAGCATACGGCGTTCACCACCGAGACCGTGGTCGATTCCTATGACGACCTTACCGGGCTCAAGCTCGCCACCCCGCCCTCGCCGGTCGTGGTCGGCGTGCTCAAGGAGATGGGCGGCGCCCCTCAGGCGGCCCGCCGGTCCGAGATCCCGCTCCTTTTGAGCCAGGGCCAGATCGACGGCATGGGCGGCGTGACCGAGCTCACCATCATCGGCGGCAAACTTTGGGAATCGGGGATCAGCAACGTCTTCGCCGACAACGCCGGCTGGGGCTACTACATGCCCGTGGTGTCGCAGCGCACGATGGACAAACTGTCCGAGGAAGAGCAGGCGATCATCCGCGACACCTGGGTCGAGGTCGGTGAGTGGGCCGCCGGCTATGCCGCGGACGAAATGGCCAAAGCGCGCGAAACTCTCGCCGAGAACGGCGTGACGGTCGTGGACGCGGACCCCGAAGAGGTCGCGGCCAAGCGCGGCGAACTCCTCGATCTGCAAGCCAAGATCGTCGAAGACAGCGGCATGGACGCGGCGTTCATGGAGCGCGTGACCGAAGCGCTCGACGGCAGCATGTAAGATAACCGCGCTGCCCGGCCAGCGGGGCCGGGCGGCGCAACCGACAGGTCACCCATGATTTCCCGTATTCTCACGATATGGTCTCGCATCGAGACCTTTCTCATCGGCGTGCTGCTGATCATCTCCCTGGTGATCTTCCTGGGCGGTGGGCTGCTGCGCGTGCTCTCGCCCGCCAACGCGGTGGACTGGGCGACCGAAGTCGCGATCTATTTCATCATCTGGGCTACGGTGCTCGCCGGTGCGGCCATCGTGCAGGAGGACCGCCACCTGCATACGGAGGTCTTCATCGCGGCGCTCAGCCCGCGTGCGCGCCGGATCCTCGGCTGGGCCACGTCGATCCTCGCGATAGGCTTTATCGCCGTGATGCTGGTCTACGGCTGGCAGGCCTATGAGTTCGCCAACCTCCTCGACGAACGGTCGGGGTCGTCGCTGCGCACGCCGCAGGGCTTCGCCGTCTTCCTGCCGTTGCCGGTGGGGATGGCGCTGATCCTCGTGCGCTGCGCTCTCATGCTGATGAACGGGCAGCGTCCGTTCGGCCACCTGTCGACCATGCCGGAACGGGGAGAGTAACCGATGGACGCCTTTATCGGTCTCGGAGGCATGCTCCTCCTCATGGCGCTCGGCGCGCCGATTTTTGTCGCCCTCGGTGCGACGGCGATGATCATGATCGCCATCGAGGGCCGCCCCCTGATGGACGCCGCCGCGCACACCGTCTCGGGTCTGAACTCGCCCACCTTCCTCGCCGTGCCGTTCTTCGTGCTCGCCGCCACCTTCATGCAGAAGGGCGGCATCGCGCGCATCATCATCGACGCCGCGGAAACCTGGGTCGGCCATTTCAAGGGCGGCCTGGGCCTTGTCGCCGTCATCGCGACCACCATGTTCGCCGCGATTTCCGGCTCCTCCGTCGTGACCGCGATGGCGATGGGCACGTTCCTCATCCCGGCGATGGTCGCGCGCAACTACGACCGGCCCTTCGCGCTGGGCCTCGTGGGGGCGTCCGGGACCATGGGCATCCTGATCCCGCCGTCGCTTTCGATGATCCTCTACGGCCTCATCGCCGAGGAAAGCGTGCCGCGCCTGTTCATCGCCGGTGTCATTCCCGGTCTCATCCAGGCCGTGCTGCTGGCCGCCTGGGTCATGTTCTATTCCCGGCGCAAGGGCTACGCCTCCGGCGAGCGGGCGACGCGGGAGGAATTCATACGGAAGAACCTCCGCGCGCTCCCGGCCATCGCGATCCCGCTCTTCGTCTTCGTCGGCATCTATTCGGGCTACACGACCGTGACCGAAAGCGCGGGCGTCGCTGCCGTGGCGAGCGTTCTGGTCGCCGTCTTCGTCTACCGCGAGGTCAGCCTGAAGGACATCTTCTCGATGACCGCCGAGGGGATGAAGGCCGCGTCCGGCGTGTCCTTCATCGTGATGTTCGCGCTCCTGTTCGCGCACTGGATCACCGGGTCGGGCGTGCCGACCCAGCTCGTCAACTTCGCCATCGAAGCCGACCTGAAGCCGTGGCAGTTCCTGCTCGCGCTCAACATCATGATGCTGATCCTGGGCATGTTCCTCGACGCCATCGCGGTCATGCTCATCGTGACGCCGATCATCCTGCCGGTGCTCGCACCGCTCGGCATCGACCCGGTTCACTTCGGCATCGTGCTGATCGTGAACATGGAGATCGCGTTCCTCACCCCGCCGATCGGCCTGAACCTCTTCGTTCTGTCGTCGATCTCGAAGGCGCCGATGTCGGAGGCCATGCGCGGCATGATCCCCTTCGTCCTGATCATGGCGTGCTTCCTCATCCTTATCACCTACGTGCCGGAGATCACTCTATGGCTGCCGAACAGATTGATGAACTGAGGTCCGTCTGGGATCCTCACGACCCGGAGACCATCGAGAATTACCCCGCCGTCTGGCGCGAGCTGCGCGAGTCGCACCCCGTCGCCTGGAGCGACAACTGGGGCGGGTTCTTCACCGTGATGCGGTACGAGGACATCCAGACCGTCGAGAAGGACCCCGAGACGTTCACGGCCACCAAGCTGTCCATCGTGCCCGCCTCGCCCAAACTGGGCCTGCCGCGCCTGCCATTGCAGAAGGATCCGCCCGAGAGCGAGCGATATCGCAAGGCGATGAACCCGTCCTTCAAGGCCAACAAGGTGGGCACGTTCGAGCCGCAACTGCGCGACCTCGTCGACCGGCTGATCGCGGAGGCGAAGGCGGCGGACGCGTCCAACGTGAATTTCCCCGAGCAGATTGGCGAACCGATGAGCCAGGGTTCACTCGGCCTGATCGTTGGCTTCGACACGGAAGAGTCGCTCGAAATCGGGCGCCTGTCCGCCACCTACGTCCACGCGATCCAGAGCCGCGACATGGGCACGGCGGCCCGCATGTCGAAAGGCGTCGATGCCTTCGCCATCAAGCTGGCCCAAAGCCGGATGGAGGAGCCGCGCGACCCCGAGGAGGACATGGTTTCTTCCATTATGGCCTATCAAGGCAAGGGTGAGCCGTTCACCGAGACCGAACTTGCCGGCATGGTGCGCCTGCTCCTCGTCGGCGGTCACATCGCCTCGCGCTGCCTGATGAACTCGCTCGCCTGGCACCTCGCCACGAACCCGGAACACGTGCAGCTTCTGCGCGACGATCCGGAGGTGAAGGCCACGTTCCGCGACGAGATCCTGCGGTTCTATCCGGCGAACCAGAGCCTCGCCCGCGTGACGACCAAGGACACGGTGCTGAACGGCACATTTATCCAAAAGGGCACGCCCGTCGCGATGAACTACGGCTCGGCCAACCGCGACCCGCGCGCCTTCGACGACCCCGAGACGTTCGATCCCCGCCGTAGCCCGAACCGGCACATCACCTTCGGCTACGGTGCCCACATGTGCATGGGGCAAGCGATGGCGAAGCTGCAGATCGACGTGATGACCGATGCGCTGATCGCACAGCCGGGGCTGAAGGTCGTCGGCACGCCCACATGGGGCCGGTGGACCGAGTTCGGGATCAACACCCTCAATCTCGACATGCGAGGTGACACATGACCCACAAGGTGGATTTCAAAGTCCCCGAGACCGAGGATTTCGACAGCCCGCACGCGCTCTTCGCAGATCTGCGCAGCCATTGCCCGGTGGCGTGGAGCGACGACCTGGGCGGCTTCTGGGCGGTGACCAAACATGCCGATGCCAAGGCGGTTCTGGAAGACTGGCAGATGTTCACGACGACGGTGCAGAACGTCGTGCCGCGCGTGGCGACGACGCAGCGCCGGCCTCCGTTACATCTCGATCCGCCGGCGAACACGCCCTATCGCAACGCGATTCAGAAATTCCTGACGCCCAAGCGCCTGAAGGACTGGGAACCCCGGCTCGAAACCATGGTCGCGCAGTTTCTCGATCCGTGGGTGGCGGCGGGGGGCGGAGACATCTGCAAGGACTTCTCCTTCCTGCTACCCATCGCGATGCTGGCAGAGTTCTTCAACCTCTCGCCGGAGAAAGCGGAGCTCATCCGCAAGGTGGGAGCCGAGTTCAACATGGCGCTGCAACGTGAGGATTTCGACACGCTGCGCCTGAAATCGGATGAGCTCTACGACATTGCCGCCGATCTCATCGCAGACCGTCACGCCAACCCGCGCGACCCCGATCAGGACCCGACGGCGAGCCTGCTGGCCGTGCGCGTCGATGGTGAACCGCTGGCCGATGAACTGATCCTCGGGGCGCTGAGGCAATTCCTGCTGGTGGGCATCATTGCGCCCACCACCTTCATCGCCTCGATGGCGGTGCACCTGGCGCGTCACCCGGAGCATCATGCGGAGTTGACCGACAACCCGGACCTCGTGCCCGACGCGTTGGAGGAGCTCTTGCGCCTCTACACCCCCTATCGCGGCTTCGCGCGCACGGCACGGGAGGACACCGAGATTTCCGGTTGTCCGATCTCCAAGGGCGATCCTGTCGCGATCGTCTTCACCTCTGCGAACCGGGATGCAGACGTGTTCCCCGACCCGGACACCTACCGTCTGGACCGGGAGTCGCGCGACCTTCTGACGTTCGGACGCGGGCCTCATATGTGCCCCGGCGCCCCGCTGGCCCGTGTGCTCCTGCGCGAAACGCTGAAACAGCTCACGCAGAAGACCACTCGCCTCGAGCAAAGCGGCGAGATCGAGATGACGAACTGGCCCGAATACGGCCCCCTGAGCGTCTCGTTCAACGTCGTCCCGCACTGATCCTTAGCTGTCGCGGGACGGCCTCGTGTCGGCCCTGTGATGGCTGCGCCCCTTGATCCTCTGGCTGTGCAGCGCAGATAGCGAGGCAAGACCACACGACAGCGGCGTCATCCGGAGCGCCGCGGAGAGGATCGAATCATGAGCAACTGGACTACGAAAAATATCCCCGACCTGACCGGTAAACGCGTCGTCATCACCGGCGCAACCTCGGGACTGGGCGAAGCGGCCGCGCGGGCGCTCACGCAGAAGGGCGCGAAGGTCGTTTTCGGCGTCCGGAACACCGAGAAGGGTGACGCGGTCGCCCAACGTATCAGGGATGCCGTTCCCGGTGCCGGTGTCGACGTGCGACATTTGGATCTCGCCGACCTTGCATCGGTCGAAACTTTCGCCGAAGGCGTGCTCCGCGACTACGACCGGCTCGATGTTCTCCTGAACAATGCGGGGGTCATGGTGCCGCCGTTCGGGAAGACCAAAGACGGGTTCGAGCTCCAGATGGGCACGAACCATTTCGGCACCTTCGCCTTGACCGGGCGGCTCATGCCGCTCCTGACCACGACGCCGGATGCCCGGGTCGTCGTTACCTCCAGCGTCGCACATAAGCAGGGCAACCCGGACCTCGAAGACCTCGACTGGAGCCGGCGCAGCTACAATCGGTGGCAGGCCTACGGCGATAGCAAGCTCGCCAATCTCCTGTTCGCCTTCGAACTGGACCGCAGGTGCGGCGCACGGGGTCCCACGGTGATCGCGGCCCATCCCGGCTGGACGGCGACAGACCTGCAACGGCATTCTGGCGTGGCCAGTTTCCTCAACCACATACTCGCAATGCCCGTCGAGAAGGGCGTGCTCTCGCAGTTGCGTGCCGCCACTGACCCGCAACTCGCATCGGGCGACTACATCGGCCCCGCGGGCTTCGGGGACATGCGCGGGTATCCCGATCACGCAAAGGCCTCATCGCGTGCGCATGACCATCAGCTCGCCGCCCGGCTGTGGGCGATCTCCGAGACGCGAACCGGCGTGCGCTTCCCGGTCGCGGACGAAGCGTTCGCCGACAGCGCCGAAGCTCCGGTCGCTGAGCGTCGCTGAGAATCTGCTGTCGATGTTGACGCGCCGATGCAAAGGCGGCGGGCAGCAAAGCACGCCAGTGAAACACGTTGATGCCGTGCCTGCGGCCGCTCTTGGGACGGGCGCCAATAGCCTGCGACACGTCCGTCTGGCCTAGATCTGATCCCGCACGTCTTGACTTGGGCACGGCATCAGGACACTCCGAAGAGGCATCCAGGATAAACCGCATGGGAAGAAAACTCTTTGAAAGGCGACAAGTCACCTTGCCCCGATGGGCGTATTTCGAGCCCGACCCGCATGCGCGGGGATGGGCGGGTCGTAATCGATATCGACGCTTATATCCCGTATTTCCTTTCCTCGGTGAACAACGCGCTTTCGCTGGGCGCTTCTTATGAATACCTCAAGACATTCGGGGTGGGCATCGCGGACTGGCGCGTAATCTCGATGCTGGCGATCGAGCCGCGCATCCCGGCCGCGCGCGTCGTCGAAGTGATCGCGATGGACAAGGGCGCGGCGAGCCGGTCGCTCAACAAGCTGGCCGAGCTTGGCCTCGTGACATTCGAAACGATGGCCACCGATCCGCGCCGGCGTATATGGGAGCTCAATGACAAGGGCTACCAGATGCACGACCGCATCATGACCGCCGCCCTGGAGCGCGAGAGGAAACTGATCGACGGTGCGGACCCGGATGATCTCGAAGCGTTTCTCCGGGTCATCCGGCTGATGCGCAAGAACGTCGAACAACTCTGACGGACGCGCCCCGGTCTTTTCCGGCGCGCGAAAACACGATCAGGTTTCCGCCTTGAATCGGGCCACGAGTTCCGCCGGGATCGGAGCGGATTTGATACCTCGCTCCGCATCCTTGACGGTCCAGACCCTCGTCTCCGTCCCCTCCACGCAGACAGTCCCGTCTTTCGTGAGCGTGTGCTTGATGTCGAAGCTACGTTCTTTCACCTCGGCGATCTCGGTTGTTATCTCGACGTCGTCGCCGTAACGGCAGGGGGCCTTGAAAGTGGCGCGGGTGTCGACAAGCGGGCAGCCGGCTGCGTCGAAACGCGCAAGCATCTCCTGCTTGGGCCAGCCGGCGGCCTCGTAGAGCATCGTCGTGCCGTGGTCGAACCAGCGGAAAAACTGCGGGTTGAAGACGATGCCCGCGGGGTCGCAATCGCCCCATTCGACACGGCGAGTAAGGGTGCTTTTCAGCATCATTTATTCCTTTCGTCGAAGACCCGCTTGGCCTTCATTTCGCTTTTCGGAAGGGTGTTGGGGCCGACCACTTCGACCGCACAGCGGATTTCGCAATGTGAGCGGATTGCCTTGGCCACGCCGTCCGCCACGCTTCCATCGGGGTGTTCGACCACCACGGTCATCACGTCCAGCCCGTCATCCTTGGTGGTGAGCCGGATCTGGAACTCGTCGCCCGTGTTGGGGTAGGCGCGCACCGCTTCCTCGATCTGGACCGGGAAGAACTTGATACCGCGCAGGTTGATAAGATCGTCGGAGCGCCCGGTGAGGCAACCCATGCCGCGCACGTGGTTGCGCCCGCAGGCGCAGGGCTCATGGCTGAGGCGCGTGTAGTCGCCCACGAGGAACCGAAGCTGCGCCGAGCTTTCCGAGTTGAGGTTGGTGCAGACGGTGAGCCCGCGCTCGCCCTCGCCCACGGGGGTGAGCCCGTCGGGATCGACGGTTTCCCAGACTTGGATATCCTCCATCAGGTGAATGAACGGCTCGTCGCCCTCCTGGTATTCCGGGCAGGAATAGCCGCCGCAATGGGGCGAGGCCTCGGTGCAGCCGTAGAACTCCAGCGACTTGGCGCCCCACAGGTCCTGGATGCGCTCGAGCGTGCCGGAAACACCGGAGAACGGCTCGCCGCCCGTGACCAGCCATTTGACCGAGGTCTTGGCGGGGTCCTTGCCCAAGTCCTGCATCACGCGACCCAGGTAGAGCAGGTAGGAGGGCGTGCAGATCAGCGTCGTGGGGTTGAATCGTTCGATGAGCGAAGCGCGGGCATGTCCGTCCATCCCGCCGCCCGGCACGACTGGGAGACCCATCTTCGCCAGCGTGTATTGCACGCCCCAGGCGAAGACGTGGGGGCCGAAGCCGGTCATCGGCAGGCCCGTGTCGCCCTTGCGCAGGCCGCCGGAATAAAGCGCGCGGGCGTTGGCCTGCTCCCAATACTGGCGGTCGAAATGGGTATAGCGGAACACGCGCGGCGTGCCGGTGGAGCCGGAGGAGGAAAACAGCATCCAGCCCCGGTCGCCCCATTCAGCCTCGCCGCAAGTTGTGTAGGTCCCGTAGGGCGGGTGTGCCTCGGCGTCCTCCATCATCTCCTGCTTGGTCACGACCGGCCAGTTGGCGATCATGCTGTCCACGTCTTTCAGGTCGGAGGGCGCGACGCCGAGCTTGTCGAACCGGCGGCGGTAGAAATCGCTGTTTTCATAGAGAAACGGCGCGACGGCGGCGATCTTTTCGTCCTGCACCGCGCGGATCTTGTCGCGTGACCACGTATCCTTCTCGGACCAGTAGTCCCCGTTCAGCGGCGTGTCGCGGTCCTCGTGATAGCGCTCAAGAACCGCCTTCCATACCGTGCGGGTTTCTTCGGCCCGCGCCGTTGGATGTGTCATGTCGTCCTCCCAAACACATGTCTGGCGGCGAACCGCCGGGAATTCTGTCAGCGCACCTCGACGATCACGGCCATGCCGGTGTCCCCCGCCGCGCAGCCCTGGAACAGCCCGTAGCCGCCGCCGCGCATCTCGAGTTCCTCGATCATCTCGATGATCGCGCGCACGCCGGTCGGCCCCTGCGGGTGGCCCCAGATCAGCGAGGAACCGTAGTTGTTCATGTCCTTCCAATCGAGCTGGAAGGCGCGGGCGAAAGCGATGTCGTTCACCGCGAAGGGGTTGTGCGATTTGATGACGTCGATCTGGCTCATGTCGAGGCCCGCGCGCTCCAGCGCCTGCTTGGCCGCCAGAATGGGTGCCGCGGGCATGAAGGCCGGGTCTTCGCGCCCCGATCCCGTGGACACCACCTTGACGGTGGGGCCGCCGGGAACGGGCGATAGCTCGCGCGCCTTTTCCTCGGTCGCGCACATGACGATGGCCGCGTTGCCGTCGGCCGGGTGGGTCTGGCCGGCGAAGGTGACGGTGCCGCCTTCCTTCATCGGTTTCAGCGCCGCCATCTTTTCCGGCGCGGTCGGATAGATGCCCTCGTCACCGTCGAGCGTCTTGATGGTCTTGCGATACTTCGCGTCGGGCACCTCGAACTCGGCGGCCATGTAGCGTTTCTGGAATGCCCGGTCGTCGGCCAGCGCCGCCTGATACTGCTCATGGCGATAGAGCGCGACGTCGTGTTGTTCCTCGGTCGTGATGCCGAATTTCTTCGCCACGTTCTCGGCCGTGTCGACCATCGCGCATTTCGCGAAGGGGTCGTCCATGAAGTTGTCGAACATAACGTTCTCGGTCACGCCCGCGCCGCCGGGGGCGTGAGGGGCAGGGTAATAGACCTGCGCGGCGTTCGAGGTCTTGTCGCCCGACATGAGGAGCGAGACCTCGCTGTTGCCGACCGCGATCTCTCCCATCGCCGTGGCGACGAGCCGCGCGCCGGTGGCGCAGACCTGATTGACGGTCGGGCCCGGCAGATGCTCGGCCCCCATCATCGCGGTGACCCACGGCAGGCCGTAGAACGAATGGTGCTGGATCATGGTGATCCCGAGCGCCGCGAAGTCGAAAGCGTCGAGATCAAGGTTGCGCGCGGCGAGCTCTTTCTTCGCCGTGTGGGCGAGAAATTCCATCGAATGAAGGTGCGAGAACGAACCTTGCCAGCGTGCGAAAGGTGTCGACCAATAGGCCCCGTAGGGAATGTAGGCTGCCATTTTTTCCTCCTCCTGCGCCGGATGCTTCGGCGCGCCTCCCGAATACAGGTCCCGGCAGCGGACTGCCGGGGCCGATGTCTTACGCGTCCTGAAGCGAGCCGCGCTTGATGCCGATTTCCGAGCGGTAGCTCTGCGCCGCCTTGGAGATCGGGCTGGGCGCGACGGTGGCGCGGATCTTCACCTGATGGTGCGGTTCGATGTTGCCGGCGCTGCGCGAGCCGCCGCCGTCCTCGCCCCAGATCAGAACCACTTCGGTGCCCGGCTCGGCAAAGTCCATGCCGACCGAAGCGAGCGACATCATCGCCTTTTCGTTCGCGGTGTAGCCGGGATAGGTGGCGAGCCCGATCATGTTGCCGTTCGCGTCCTCGACCCGGTCGTAGTGCATCCGTGCGATGGCCGCGAGCGGCATGGTGATCGGCAGCGGCGCCTCGCCCTCGTTGTCTTCCAGCATCGACTGCTGCACCTTCATCACGTCCTCGGCGTTCCACACCAGCGTCACCTTGCGGCGGTGAGGCTTGTCCTTCATCGCCTCGAGCGCCTCACGCCCGATGTAGTCGTGGTCGAACTTGATGATGTGGCCATAGTTCACGTCATAGGGCGTGACGTAGTAATCCTCGATGTTCTCGGAATAGAGGCTCCCCCCCAGCGACATCCGCATCGAGGCGTGCTTGGGCGACATCCAGCGGCGATATCCTTCGGTGCCTTGACCGGTGTAGACGCCAGACACGGGCACGGCCCACCAACCGCTTTCGATCACTGTGGTGAAGTAGGCAATCGAGCCGACCATGCGCAGGCCGTATTTCTCGCCTGTCTTGCGGATCAGCCGCTTCACGTCGTTGTATTCGTCCCACGGGCCCGAGATTTCGAGACCGGGCATCCCTCCCATCGAGTGACGCATCCCGCGCGCGGTATGGTCGCCCAGCTTGATCTCGGCCGATTTGAAGAACTTGATCTCTGGCAGCGGGCCGCCATTCAGCTCTTCGAGCAATTCCCACGCTTTCGGGCCTTCGACCTGGAAGCGGTAGAATTCGCGGCGCTTGTTCTTGTTGAGCGTCCACATCGGGTCTTCTTCCGTCGTGACGTCGTAGTCGAGCGTCTCGGCGTTGTATTTGACCCAATCGGTCGTGCCGGGGTTGCCCACGACCATGTAGTCGTTCTCGGCCATGTGATAGAGGATCGCATCGCCGATCAGGTAGCCCTCGGGCGAGCAGCAGACGAGCTGCTTGGCCGCGCCGATCTCGAAGTTCTTGAAGGTGTTGACCGACAGGTACTGCGTGAAGGCGAGCGCATCGGGGCCGCGCACGTGGAGCGACTGCATGTGGTAGCTCTGATCATGCACTGCGATGGAATTGCGCCACGCCAGCTGCTCGTCGCGCCAGGTAGTAAACTCGGGGCGCACGCCATCGCCGGGCATCATTTGCGTGTAGATGGTTAGCGCGTTTTTTGGCGGGTTCTTGAACAGGTGATCGGTGACGTTCGGAATGGTCTCCATCAACTCGGCAAGCGACTGGGGACCGTCGGTTTGAATGGCCATGAGTTTCCTCCGTTTCATGACGATGTCCGAGCAGGCAGCAACGTGGCTAGACCGATCGCCAGCGTGCAATCGATGCACAGGTGTGTTGTGCTGTCAACTCACACAAACCTGCAGGTCACGTGTTGCAATGTCAACTTAAGATTTCATGCCGCGCGAGTTTCTTGATGGGAACCTGCGGCTCGCAAGCGATGGTCGAAGCAATCCGCCCTTGCTTGCTTCGGTCAAAAAGCGTTGCGCCCAGGTCAGTCCGGGATTGGCACACCGCGAGAGCGACCGGTGTTCAGGCACGTCTGCAGGTGAATGTGGGCCGAATGGCTGAAATGCAGGCACTTAACTAGGGCGACATCGCACGCCATGGAGAAGCAAGTGTCCCCGAATGCGGGCTTTCGTCACCGAACCAGTCCGGGCGGCGCTTGGCCAGATCCACCTCTTCCGTCGTAAGCCCGTCCTTCCAGTAGCCCGACGTGATCACGCGTGACCCTGGCAGGCCGAGGTCGTCGAGGAGCAGGCGGCGATACCGGCGCATCTGAGAGGCTTCGCAGGCGGCGAAGACAAGCGTGTCGTGGGGCGAAGCGTGACGGCAAAGGTGCGCCTCCACGGCATCGGGGGATGACAGCTGGCGAACGGTGAAGGGGCGCCCATCAGTATGTGCGATATCCGGCCGTGCCTCGGGCGGCGCCAGGAGAAGCAGCTCGACCTGCCGGACCGGGTGGGCGCGTTCGGCCAGCGCGGCCATGACGGGAAGCCCCGAGAGATCCGAGACGAGGATGGTTCTGTCATCTGCGGGCCGGTCGAGCGATATCTTGGGCGGCCCGCCGTGACGCCACGCGATCCGGTCGCCGGGATGTGTCTGACGGAGCCAGCGCGCCGCCGGGCCATCGCCTGCGTGAAACACGAAATCAACGTCGAAACGCCCGTCAGCGTGCCAGTGCCGGTAGGTGAAGGCGCGTGGCCGAGCGGGCGCGCCGGTGCCGCATTCGGGAAACCGCAACCGGCAATGGCCGCCATGCGGTCGGTCCTGCGGCAGCGCTTCCCCGTCGATCGGCGCGAATGTCACCCGCCGCATGGTCGGGTCGAGCGGACGGACCCGCTCGACCCGGACCGCGTGAAAGCCCTCACTCGACGCCATAGATTCGCGCGATGTCGTCGAGCATAAGTTGCGCGGCGAGGATGCCGCCGGCGGTGTTCCAGATCGCGTCGCTGACCTCGTGCACACGGCCGGCCTGAACCGCCGACAGCGATTGCCAGAGCGGGTCGTTCAGGACCTCTTCGGCCAAGGCGTCGCCTTCGCCGTCGCCGGTGTCGTAGGTGAAGTGAAAGATCCGGTCCCCGTCCATGTCGGGAATGCTTTCCTTGCCCGTGCGGATCGCGAAGTCCTCGACCTTCTGGTTCTCGGGCCGGTCGAAGCCGAGATCCCGGAGCAGCACGCCGGAAAAGCTATCGAGCTGGTAGATGCGGATCTGGCCCGGCAGAAACCGAATGACGGAGACCTTCTCCTCGAGAGCCTCGCCCAACGACGCGCTCAGCGCCTCGACGCGGTCCTCGTAATCGGCGATGGCGGCCGCGCCCTCGTCTTCCAGCCCGAGCGCTTCGGCATAGAGGCGGAAGTTGATCTGCCAGTCACCGCGCAGTTCCGCCGACATGACCGTCGGCGCGATGGCCGAAAGCTGGGGATAGATCTCCTCGTGCCGCTGGGCGTTGCCGAGAATCAGGTCGGGCTGCAGCGCCGCGACCAGTTCGAGGTTCACCGCGTTCTCGGTGCCGACGGGCTGGGCCTCGCCCATCTGTTCGGTGATGTGATCCCACCATGGGTCGCCGTTCCAGGAGTTCGCGGCCCCCACCGGCACCACGCCGAGCGCAAGCAGAGCCTCCGTTCCCTCGTTCGTCAGGACGACCACGCGCTGCGGGTCTTCCGGAACGTCGGTGGTCCCCAGCGCATGGTCGATCTCGCGGGCCTGAAGCGGTGCGACGGCCAGCAGCGTCACGACCGGCAGCGCGGCGAGGATATGTCGGAAGAGTTGCATGAGGTGGCATCCTTTGTTGAGTGTTTCAGTCGGATTTGTCGCGAATTGATTGACTAAATCAGTCGGGAATGTCAATCGACCGTCGAAGAAGGTGGAGCCGCAATGAAGAAAACCGCCACGCTCCTTGTGCTGGTTCTTGGCCTCGCCATTGGTGCCAGCCTGCACCTGGGGCTGAATCTCTATTCGCCGGCGACGGTTCTGGCTGCGCTCGGGGGTGCCGAGGGCACGGATGCGATCATCATCAGGACCCTGCGCATTCCCCGCACAATGGTGGCGATCTGCGCCGGGGCGGCGCTCGGCCTGTCGGGCTTTCTCGTCCAGTCCGCGACGCGCAATCCGCTTGCCGAGCCGGGGCTTCTCGGGATCAACGCCGGTGCGGCCTTCTGTGTCGTTCTGGGAGTCACGCTTTGGGGCACGGTCGGCCTCGCGGCGATGGGCGCGCTGGCCCTCGCGGGCGGGCTTGCGACCACGGGTGTTCTGTTCGGTATCGTCGCAGCCGCCGGGCGGACCGCCGGGCCGGGCACGACCCTCCTTGCGGGGGTGACGCTGGCGGCCATGCTCGCCTCGCTGACCCAGGTTCTCCTGCTGGTGGATGAAACGGCGCTTGAAACCATGTTGTTCTGGCTCTCGGGCGGGTTCGCCGACCGGAGCCTCGCTGTACTCGCGCTCGGGCTGCCCTCGCTCGTCGTCGGGATGATCGGGGCGCTGGCCATATCGGCATCGCTGGACGTGCTTCGGCTCGACGACGACAGCGCCGGGGCGCTCGGCGTGCGCGTGACCGGGGTCAGGATGGGGGCGCTCGCCTTGGGGGCGCTGCTCGCTGCCGGCGCGGTCGCGATGGCCGGTCCGGTCGTGTTTCTCGGCCTCGTGGCCCCGCACCTGGCACGCCGCGTCGCCCCGCGAACCAACAGCGCGGGCCGGATCGTCGTCACCGTGCTCACCGGCGCGATCATCGCGGTCCTGGCCGACATCGTGGCCCGGCTCATCGTCCTGCCCGGAGAGGCGCCGGTCGGCGCTGTGCTGGCCCTTGTCGGCGTTCCCATCCTGGTCAGCCTCCTGCGTCGCAAGGCCGAGGCCGCGCTGTGAGCCCGATCGCCGCCCCCCTGCGCCTTGCCGGGCTGGCTGCGTGTCTCGCGGTGCTCACCGTCGTGGCGACGGGCCTCGGGTCGAGCGCCTTGCCACTCGACCGCGTGACCGCCGCCCTCATCGGGCGCGGAGAGACCATGGACGCGGTGATCGTCTGGACCTTGCGGCTGCCACGGGTGGTTCTCGCCGTGCTCGCCGGCATGGCGCTCGCGCTGGCCGGGGCGCTCCTGCAACGGGTGACGCGAAACCCGGTCGCCGCGCCCTCTATCCTCGGGATCACCGACGGGGCCGCCGTGGGGGTCGTCGCGTTCCTCTGGATCTTCTCGGACGATGCCAACGCGCTCACGGTCTCGATCCATTGGCAGCCACTTGCTGCCGCACTCGGCGCGCTCGTCTTCGCGGCTCTCGTCGCGGTGCTCGCCCTGTTCGATCCGCAGGGCCGCAGCCCGTTGCGCATCATCCTCTACGGCATTTCGCTCGCCGCCCTCGCGAAGGCGGCGGTGACGCTGATGATGATCCTGGGGCCGGTCTACCGCGCGGGGCAGGCCCTGACCTGGCTGACGGGATCGGTCGGGGCGGCCCATTGGCAGGACGTGGGAACGGTCGCGGCCGGCCTGATCGCCGCCACACTGATCCTAGTGATGGTCGGCTGCCACGTCCGGCAACTCGTCCTCGACCCGGAGACCGCCCAGGCGACCGGCGTTTCGGTCGGTCGGGCGCAGCTTCTGTTCCTCGTCCTCGCGGTCGCGCTCACCGCGCTCGCGGTGTCGCAGGTCGGTGCGGTTGGTTTCGTGGGCCTCATCGCGCCGCATATCGCGCGCCTTATTCACGGCCAGTTCACCGGAGGATACCTCGCGGCCACTGCAATGATCGGTGGCGTGCTCGTCCTCGGCGCCGACACGCTGGCCCGGACGCTGGCCCCGCCCGTCGAACTGCCCGCCGGGGCGCTCACGGCGCTGGTCGGCGCCCCCCTTTTTCTCTGGCTGCTGTTGAAAGAAAGGCGAACGCATGGCTGAAGCTCTCGCCCGTTTGCGCAATGTCACGGCGCGCTATGACGGTGTCACCGCGCTCCACACTGTCGGCCTCGACCTTCCCGAGGGTCTGGTCACCGCGTTCTGCGGCCCGAACGGGAGCGGCAAGTCCACGGCGCTGCGCGTCATGCGCGGCCTGCACGTCCCGTCGATGGGGGACGTCGAAGTCGCCGGCCGTCCGCTCGGAGACTGGTCGCCCAGGGAACTCGCGAAATCGGTCGCCATGCTGAGCCAGTCGCCCGACGCGCCGCCGGAATTGACGGTGCAGGATCTCGTCCGGCTCGGTCGCTTCGCGCACCAACGTGGTTTCCGCGGGCAACGGGCGGAGGATCGCATCGCCTGCGACAGGGCGCTGGACGCGACCGAGATGACCCACCTCGCCGAACGACCGATTGGGCGGCTCTCGGGGGGGCAGCTGCAACGGGCGTGGATCGCAATGACGATCGCGCAGGACGCGCCGCACATCTTCCTCGACGAACCGACAAATCACCTCGACGTTTCGCATGCGTTCGAGGTGCTCGAGCTCGTGAAGCGGCTCAATCGCTCCGAAGGCCGCAGCATCGTGCTCGTGCTGCACGACCTCAACATGGCGATGCGGTACGCCGATCGTGTCGTCCTGTTCGACAAGGGGCACATCGCGGCGGCAGGTCCGACCCAGGATGTCCTCACGGAGCGCCGCATCGCCGAGGTCTTTGGCATCGGGTGCAGGCTGATCGAGATCGAAGGACAAAACGTCCCCACGGTCGTCCCGTTGCCGGGCAATTGACCTTCTCAATTCGGACGACCGAGCACGACGGTCGTCGCGATGGGCACAACACGTTGAAGGTGAACCGCTAAAGCGCTGTGTTCACGTCCGCAGACCAGTCCCGGGCGTAGTCCTTGAGGTCTTCCAGCCCGGAGACCTGCGGCGCGCGGATCGTCTGCGCCGGCTTCGCATCGGGGTCGGCCAGGAGGGATGCCCCGATACTCGTGCCGGTGGCGGAATGCGACAATTGAACCGGGCGGCCGGTGGCGGCTTCGAGCATCGCAATGTAGTCCGTGTTGCGCGCAAAGGGACCTTCAACGATGCTCGGCCCGCGCGCTCCGATCATCGACAGGCACTCGGTCGTCATCAGGGCGAGATACCACGACAAGGCGACGCTCTTCTCACCGGGCGTCATCCTGTTCTCGCTCCAACCGCCTTGGCGATGGGGGAATGGGCCAGACCCGGTCTGGACGGCCGGGAGCAGAAAAAGACGTTCGTTCAGAACGCGTGCGCGATCCATGGTGGTCGGCTCTGCGATTTCGCTCTTGATCCGTTCGAATTCACGACCGCCCATGAAGCGCGCGCTCGGGGTCGGATCGCCCAGGCCATTGACGTTGACCAATGAATCGCGGGCAGGGTCGAGCACCGCCGGCGCACCACCGACGGCCATCGAAACGACCCAGGTTCCGGTGGACACGACCGAGAACGGCCCCTCCATCTGACGCAGATGCGGAAGCAGGGAGGCGTTCGAGTCATGAATGCCGGACATGACCGGCGTCGTTTCGGTAAGCCCAGTTGCATCCGCGACGCCGGGCAGGAGCGTTCCGGCGACATCGCTCGCCAAGGCTAGTGGCGCCATCTTTTCTGCGATGCCAAGCGCTTCTGCAAGCTGGGAATACCGCGCCGTGTGCGCGTTCCACAGGTCCGTATGACACCCGAGGGAGGTAAGCTCGGTCTTGAAATCTCCGGTCAGCCGACCCGACCAGTATTGCGGATAGCTCACCACGTGTCCGACACGGTCGCGCAGACCCGCTTGCGTCTCGAGCAGCCAGTGCAACTGGGCCCCTGCGTTCAACCCGACCGGAAGGCGTGGGGACCCGGTCTCGGAGAAATCCGGCCGAAGCGCATCATAGGAGTCGGCCAACTCATCCGGCCCGGTGAACTCATAATCCATTACCGGCGTGGCGAGGTCGCCGTCCGCGTCCAGCAGCACAAAAGTCGCGCCGTGAGTGGTTATGCTGATCCGGTCGATGCCGTGGTCGGCCTCCATCACCGCAAGACTGTCGAGCAGGAATGCCCAGATCCCTTCCACGTCAAAATGGGGATAGGGCGGTCCGGGGCGCACGTTGTTGGGCCGCGTTAACACGGCCAGTTCGCTCATGGCGTCGGTGTCGACCAGCGCAACCTTGGCGTTGGTCTTGCCTATGTCGAGAACCGCGACATGCATCAGGGCATATGGAACATCGGGGTGAGGTCCTTGGCCACCGGTTCGTTGTCCGGCTGCGTCTCCATCACATCGGCCATGTGGGCCCACCAACGCTGCATGATCTCGGTCCGTGGCAGGTCGTCCATCCGATGGTCGTCCGTGCGCCAAAGCACGGCAAAGAGGATGTCCGTCTCTTCGTCCAGGTGGATCGAGTAATCCGACACGCCCGCGCCATGCAAAAGGTCCACGAGTTCCGGCCAGATCTCGTCATGCCGCCGTTTGTATTCGGCGGCCATGCCGGGAAGAAGTTTCATCTTGAAGGCGTGCTTCTGCATCAAGCTCTCCACTTCGCCCAGAGGCGCGGCAGCGCGATGACACCGATCAGCATCAGGCCGATGAAGATCGACATGACGATGCCCGGCACGTTCAGAAGGCCGAGTCCGAATGTCACGAGCCCCATGACGAAGGCGGCGATCACGACACCGGGGATGGACCCCGACCCGCCGAGGATCGACACGCCGCCGAGCACGACCATCGTCACCACTTCGAGCTCCCAGCCGAACGCGATGGAGGGCCTGGTGGAGCCCAGCCGCGAGGTCAGGCAGATCGCGGCGACGCCCGACATCAGGCCGGTGAGCAGGAAAAGGATGAACTTCACCCGCGCTACCCGGATGCCCGAGAAGGACGCGGCGGTCGCGTTGTTGCCGATGGTGTAAACGGCGCGCCCGAAATTCGTCCGGTGCAGCACCACGTAATAGATCACCGCCAGCGCGGCGAAGAGCACGAACTCGAACGACAGCACCCACCAGACATACCCCTGGCCGAAGAAGGCAAAGCCGTCCGGGTAGCCGCGGAACGCCCCGTCGCCGAGGATGATGTAGCTGATCCCGCGAAACAGGCTCATCGTGCCGATGGTGACGACGATGGACGGCAGGCCCATCACCGTCACGAGCACCCCGTTGAACGCCCCGGCGGCGAGGCCCGTGACGAGGCCGATCAGCACCAGTTCGAAGGTCCCGGCCCCGACCTGTGCAGCGGCTCCCATCGCCGTGGAGGCGAGCGCGATGATCGCGGCCACGGACAGGTCGATCTCGCCGGAGATGATGAGGAGCGCCATGGCGAAGGCGATCATCGCCTTCTCGGTGAAGTTGAAGGTGGCGTCCGACAGGTTCCAGGCGTTCAGGAAATAGGGCGAGGCGAAGCTGTTCGCGACGAAGATGAGAATCGCCACGCCAAGGAGCAGAACCTCCCAGCTTTTCAGGAGCCGGGCCGCGTTGGATTGCAGCCGGTCGGGGATGTGGCGGTGGTTGGTGGCGTCGGTCATGACGGGACCCCCTGTGCCTGCGCGCGGCGCAGGATGATGCGACCCTTGGCCTTGGCGCTGCGTGCGTTGAAGGCCACGGCGATGATGATGGCGGCGCCCGAAATCGCCATCTGCCAGAACGGCGATACGTCGATGACGGGCAGGGCGTTCTTGACGATGCCCAAGAAGAGCGCGCCGAGGATCGTGCCCAGGATCGTGCCCGCCCCGCCGGCGATGGAGATGCCGCCGATCACGCAGGCCGCCACGACCTCGAGCTCGAACCCGCCGGCGATGTCGACATAGGCCACCGCGTAGCGCGCGACCCAGAGATAACCGGTCAGACCCGCGAGCGCGCCCGAGATGACGAAGGCCCAGAACTGCGTCTTGCCCACGTCGATGCCGGTATAGATGGCCGCATGCGGATTGCCGCCCACGGCATAAAACGACCGGCCCAAAGGCGTGCGGGCGACCATGAGGATGAAGAAGGCCGAGATCACGATGGCGAACCACGCGAGCACGGGCAGGCCGAGAACTTCGGTGCGTGGGAAGCCGGTGAAGGACGCGCTCATCTCGTGCGCGTTGACCCATTCACCGTTTGAGATCAGGAAGATGATGCCGCGATAGATCGTCATGGTGCCGAGCGTCACGACAATTGGGGGGATGGCGAGCTTCCAGACGAGAATGCCGTTGAACGCCCCCATGATCGCCCCCAGCCCGATGGCGAGGCCGAGGATCACGGCCACCGGCAGGCCCGGCATCGCCGCGTTCAGCATCGCGCAGACCATGCCGGTCAGCGCAAGGTTCGCCGCGACCGACAGATCGATGCAGCGCGTCAGGATCACCACCGTCTGGCCGAGCGCCAGGAGCAGAAGCGGCGAGGTGTCGGTGAAGACGCGGGCGAGGTTGCCGGGCTCCACGAAGCCGGGAAAACGGCTCGCGATGAGTGCGAGAAGCACGAGGATGGCCCCTGCGAGGATTGCCTCGCGCGATTTCAGGAACGCGATCATTGGTCCTCCTCCCCGATGCCGGCCGCGTGGCGCACCAGCGTTTCCGGCGTGAGCGCGTCGCCTTCCAGTTCCGCGGCGATCAGCCCTTCGCGCATGACGATCACGCGATCGGACATGCCCATGACCTCGGGGATTTCCGAGCTCACCATGATGACTGCCAGACCTTGGGCTGCCAGTTCGGCCATGAAGGCGTGGACGGCGGCCTTGGACCCGATGTCGATGCCCTTGGTGGGCTCGTCGAGGATGATGACCTTGGGCTTCGTTGCCAGCCACTTGGCGATCACCACCTTCTGCTGGTTCCCGCCCGACAGGTTGCCCACGTCCTGATCGAGCGAGGCCGCGCGCAGGTCAAGCCGCTCGGTATATTCACGGGCGAGCGCGAATTCCTCGGACATTCTGAGGAACCCCGCGCGGGAGGTCTGGCCGAGCGAAGGCAGCGTGATGTTCTGAAAGATAGGCAGTCCGATCACCGCGCCCTGCTTGCCGCGATCCTCGGGGACATAGACAATACCGTTGGCCACCGCGTCGGCGGGCGAGCGGATGACCTTGATGTCGCCATCGATCTTGACCACGCCCTTGGATGGCCTCGTGATCCCGAAGAGCGACTGCATCACCTCGGACCGGCCAGCGCCGACAAGGCCATAGAAGCCCAGGATCTCGCCCTTGCGCAGGGTGAAGCCGATGTCGTCGAACTCGGTCGGGTGGGAATAGCCGACGACCTGCAGCACCTCGGCGCTCGGGGTGTGATCGCGTTGGGGGAAGATCTGGTCGACGTCACGGCCGACCATCAGGCGCACGAGGTCAGCCTCGCTGATCTCGGAAATCAGGCCCGCGCCCACATGTTGCCCGTCGCGGAACACCGTGTAACGGTCGGCGATCCGAAAGATCTCGTCGAATTTGTGGCTGATGAAGAGGATTGCGCGGCCTTCGGCCTTCAGGCGCTCGACCAGCTCATAGAGCTCCTCGATTTCCTTGTGGCTCAGCGCGGCGGTCGGTTCGTCCATGATGACGACGCGCGCATCGACCGACAGGGCGCGGGCGATGGCGACGAGGTGCTTGGATGCGATCCCGAGGTCGCGAAGCGGCATGTCGGGGTCGAGATCGGCGTCGATCCGGTCGAGGATCTCGCGCGCCCTGCGGCGCATCTCGGCCCAGTCGATCATGCCGAAGCGTCCGCGTGGGGCATGACCGATGAAGATGTTCTCGGCAACGGTGAGCTCATCGAAGAGCACCGTTTCCTGGTGAATGGCTGTGATCCCGGCCGCGGAGGCGTCTTGCGCGGTGGCGAAACGGACGTCTTCGCCCGCGACGCGGATAGTGCCCTCGTCGGGTTGGTAGATGCCGGTGAGTGTCTTGACGATGGTCGACTTGCCCGCACCGTTCTCACCCACCAGCGCCGTTACCTGGCCCGGATAGAGTTCGAGCGACACTTGGTCGAGCGCCCGGACTCCCGGAAAGGTCTTGGTGATCCCGTCGAGCGTAAGAACGGGCTCCGCCGACACCGGCGACGCTTCGCGTGTCTGGGTCTCGATGCTCATCTGCATCGCGGCCTCCGATCGGTTCAGTATAGGTGCCCCGGCGCACGGGCAGGCCTGCGCGCCGGGGCGGGAGGAAATCAGAAGATGTCCTTGAAGTCGTCGATGTTCGTTTCGTCGTAAACGAACGGATCGGCCATCGCGCCCTCGTTGTTTTCGTCGAGAGTGAGCGTGCCCATGCGGCCCATCTCGATCTCGGCGCCCGGCTCGGCGGTCGCGTTCTCGGTTGCCAGTTGATAGGCGAGGTAGGTCGCCGAATAGCCCAGGTCGATCGGGTTCCAGATCGCGAAGGACTTGGACGCGCCCGACTCGATGGCGCCGGCCATCTCGGACGGCAGGCCCAGGCCGGTCACGTTCACTTCGCCCACCTTGCCCGCGTCCTCGACCGCGCGCGCGGCGGCCACGATGCCCACCGAAGTCGGCGCGATGATCGCATCGAGATCCGGGTAGGTCTGCATCAGGCCGGTTGCCTCGCGGTAGGACTTGTCGGCGAGGTCGTCGCCATAGACGGTGCCCACAACCTCGATGTTCGGGTAATCGCCCATCACCTCGTTCATCTCTTCGATCCAGATGTTCTGGTTCGTCGAGGTGGTGGTGGCCGACAGGACCGCGACCTGGCCGCCATCGGGCAGTTCATCGGCGGCCAGCTTGATGATCATGTTGCCGATCAGCGAGTTGGACGACGGGTTGAGGTGCAGCATCCGGCCCTCGGGCGCAACGCCCGAATCCCAGGAGATGACCTTGATCCCCCGCTGCATCGCTTTCTTGAGAGCCGGCACCAGCGCGTCGGTGTCGTTCGCGGACACGGCGATGGCATCGACCTGCTGGGCGATCAGCGAGTTGATGACCTCGATCTGGCCTTCCGCCGTGGTGTCGGTCGGGCCGGTATAGATGACTTCGACGTTGCCGAGTTCCTCGGCGGCTTCCTCGGCACCTTCGGCTGCGGCCTCGAAGAAGCCGATCCCCAGCGCCTTCACGACCAGCGCGATGCGCACATTGTCGTCCTGCGCCTGGGCTACGCCACCCGTCAGCATGAGTGCCGCAGCCGCTGCGCCACCGAACATTCTCCTCGTCATACTCATGATAAAACCTCCCTGGCTGAGTATTGTATCGGACGCGAAATCGTTCAGCTTGCGTCCGTTTTCCGCGCGGCCCCCGATTGGGCCACGATCACCCGGACCTCGGCTGCTTCGAGCATCGAAGCGACCCGGTCCGAAATGCCCTCGTCTGTTATGACGACATCGATCCTTTCGAGCCCGCACAGCACGAGGCTGGAGCGGTTCTCGAACTTGGAGCTGTCGGCCAGCACGACCAATTCGTCGGCTTGTCCGATCAGCTTTTCCTCCGCCTGAATGAGCAGGGGATCGTTCTCCATCAGCCCCATTGGGCCGACACCGTAGGCGCCCATGAACATGCGACGCGCATAGTAGTGTCGCGTCATGTCGTTCTCGAACGGGCTCAGGATGATGTTCTGTTCGCGATAAATCGCCCCGCCCGGCACCATCACCGTGTTCTTGGTATGCTTGAGCAGGTGCTCGGCGATGGGAAAGGAGTTGGTCAGGACCTGGACCCGCCGGTTCACGAGGTGATGGACCATCTGGAACGTTGTCGTGCCGCCGTTGATGATGATCGGTTCGCCGTCGTCGCACAGCGCGACGGCCTCGCGCGCGATCACCTGCTTCTGTTCGGCATTGATCGTCTGGTTCACAGCGAAGGGCCGACCGGCGAGGCCGGGCAGGGGCGGCGGCGCGATGGCCTCGGCACCCCCGCGCACCCGGCGCAGGCGTTTTTGCTTGTCGAGCGTCGAGATGTCTCGCCGGATCGTCGCTTCGGAGGTTTCCGTCAACGCAACCAGCTCACCCACCGTGACGATGGGGCGCTCCTGAACCGCGGACAGGATAAGCCGGTGGCGTTCCGTTTCGTGCATCTTCGTCCTCCCGTTCCTGACAGAATGCCCGATTCTGATCATGCGTCAATCAAAAGTTTTCAAGATCAATCATGTTGCAGCGCAGCATGATTGTTAATGATCGGTTTTGGTTGACTTGGGTCGGGGATTCTCGCAGGCTCCGGCCAATGGCTCTGGCTGCGTATCGTGGCTTTCATGGGAGGAACATCATGCTGACGCGTGCCGAAAACCGGCTGGAAAACCTTTGGGAAGACGCCAAATCCGAGGGTATGAGCGAACCCGAGAAACTGCTCTACCGGTCGAACCTCCTTGGCTCCGACAAGCGAATCACGAACTACGGCGGCGGCAATACCTCGGCGAAGGTAATGGAGACCGATCCGCTCACCGGCGATCAGGTCGAAGTGCTCTGGGTGAAGGGCTCCGGCGGCGATGTGGGCTCGATCAAGATGGACGGGTTCGCGACCCTCTACATGGACAAGCTGAACGCGCTGAAGGGCCTCTATCGCGGTGTCGAGTTCGAGGACGAGATGGTTGGCTACCTGCCGCATTGCACCTTCAACCTGAACCCCCGCGCCGCCTCCATCGACACGCCGCTGCATGCCTACGTGCCCCGCAAACACGTCGACCATATGCACCCGGACGCCATCATCGCCATCGCGGCCTCGAAGAACTCCCGGGAATTGACGCAGGAGGTTTTCGGCGACGAGATCGGCTGGCTGCCGTGGAAGAAGCCGGGCTACGAACTCGGCCTGTGGCTGGAAGACTTCTGCAAGAAAAACCCGGACGCCAAAGGTGTCGTACTGGAAAGCCACGGGCTCTTCACATGGGCCGATGACGCGAAAGAGTGCTACGAGCTGACCATTGCGATCATCCAGAAAGCGATGGACTGGTTCGCCGACAAAACGGCTGGCCAAGACGCCTTTGGCGGCGCGATTCACGAAAGCCTCGCGCCCGAGACGCGCCGTGCCGTCGCCGCCCGCCTGATGCCCGCGATCCGGGGCTTCGTCTCCGGCAACCAGCACATGGTCGGCCATTTCGAAGATAGCGACACGGTGCTGGAATTCGTGAACGCCCGCGACATGGAGCCGCTCGCCGCGCTCGGCACCTCCTGCCCCGACCATTTCCTGCGCACGAAGATCCGCCCGTTGGTGGTCGCCTTTGATCCAGCGAAGAGCAATCTCGACGAGGTGATGGACGGGCTGGCCGACCAGATCGCCGCCTATCGCGAGGATTACGCGGCCTACTACGAGCGCTGCAAACGCGATGACAGCCCGGCGATCCGTGACCCGAACGCGGTGGTCTATCTGATCCCGGGGGTCGGCATGATCACTTTCGCCAAGGACAAGGCGACGGCCCGAATTTCCGGCGAGTTCTACATCAACGCGATCAACGTGATGCGCGGCGCCTCGGCGGTCTCCGAATACGTGGGCCTGCCCGAACAGGAAGCCTTCGACATCGAATACTGGCTTCTCGAAGAGGCCAAGCTGCAGCGGATGCCCAAGCCCAAGTCGCTCGCCGGTCGCGTGGCGCTCGTCACCGGCGGCGCGGGCGGGATCGGATCGGCCACGGCCGAGCGGTACCTGTCCGAAGGCGCCTGCGTGATGCTCGCCGACATCAACGAGGAAAACCTCGAAGCGACCAAGGAGAACCTCGTCCAAAGGTATGGCCGCGACGTGGTGCGGACCGTGGTGATGAACGTCACCGACGAGGCCGCCGTGTCCGCCTCCTATGCCGACGTGTCGGTCGAATTCGGCGGCATCGACATCCTCGTGTCGAACGCCGGCATCGCCTCCTCCGCCCCGGTGGAGGAAACCACGTTGGAGCTGTGGCAGAAGAACATGGACATCCTGTCCACCGGCTATTTCCTCGTTTCGCGCGAGGCCTTCAAGGTGATGCGGGCACAGGGGATCGGCGGCTCGGTCGTCTTCGTGGCGTCGAAGAACGGTCTCGCGGCCAGCCCCAACGCCTCGGCCTATTGCACCGCGAAAGCGAGCGAGATTCACCTCGCCCGCTGCCTCGCGCTCGAAGGGGCCGAGGCGGGCATCCGCGTGAACGTCGTGAACCCGGATGCGGTCCTGCGCGGCTCGAAGATCTGGGAGGGCGAATGGCTCGACCAGCGCGCCTCGACCTACGGCACCGACAAAGAAGGGCTGGAAGAGATGTATCGCAATCGCTCGATGCTCAAGCGCTCAGTCCTGCCCGAGGATATCGCGGAAGCGGCCTATTTCTTCGCCTCCGACAAATCTGCCAAATCCACGGGCAATATCGTAAATGTGGACGCGGGGAACAAGGAAGCCTTCACGCGCTGATGCGGCGGGGCCTCGGCCCCATTCGCAACAGGAGGACCAGATGCGTCTGTCGCAGTGCCACAACTTTCACGATTTCCGACGCCTCGCCAAACGGCGGCTGCCCTCGCCGATCTTCAACTACATCGACGGCGGCGCCGACGACGAGGTGACGATGCGGCGCAACTCGACTGCGTTCGAGGCGGTCGATCTCGTGCCGCATGTGTTGCGCGGCACCGAAACCGTGGACCTGTCGGTCGAGGTCATGGGCCAGAAGCTGGCCTTGCCTTTCTACCTGTCGCCCACCGCGCTCCAACGCCTGTTCCACCATCAGGGTGAGCGGGCCGTGGCGGCCGCCGCCGCGAAATACGGCACCATGTTCGGCGTCTCGTCCCTGGGCACCACGTCGCTCGAAGAGCTGCGCCGCACGCATGACACGCCGCAGGTCTATCAATTCTATTTCCACAAGGACCGGGGCCTGAACCGCGCGATGATGCAGCGCGCGAAGGAGGCGGGCGTCGACGTGATGATGCTGACGGTCGACAGCATGACAGGCGGCAACCGTGAGCGGGACAAACGCACCGGGTTCTCGATCCCCTTCAAGCTGACACTCGGCGGCATGGCCCAGTTCGCCATGAAACCGGCATGGGGCATCAACTATGTCACCCATGAGAAATTCGCCCTGCCCCAGCTCGACGATCACGTCGACATGGGCGGCGGCACGATGTCCATCGGGCGCTACTTCACCGAGATGCTGGACCCGACGATGAATTGGGACGACCTCGCCGAGATGATCGAGCTCTGGGAAGGCAAGTTCTGCCTCAAGGGCGTCATCCACCCGGACGATGCGGCCCGCGCCGCCGAGCTTGGCTGCGACGCGATCGTGCTTTCCAATCACGCAGGGCGGCAACTCGACGGCTCGATTGCACCCTTCGACGCGCTCGAGGGCATCGTGGATCAGGTGGGCGACAGGCTCGACGTGATGATGGACAGCGGCATCCAGCGCGGCACGCATGTCGTCAAGGCGCTCGCGATGGGGGCCAAGGCTGTCGGGATCGGACGCGGCTACCTGTTCCCGCTCGCCGCCGCCGGTCAGGCCGGTGTCGAACGGATGGTGGGCCTGCTGAAAGACGAAATCGAACGCGACATGCGCCTCATGGGCGCGGCCAGCGTGTCCGATCTCAACCGGAACATGCTGCGCAAAAGATGACGCCGGACCACCGGCAGGGAGGAACAATGAGCTATCAATCCGCCAAGGACGCCTTTGCTGAGTGGGGCGTGGACACGGAAACCGCGTTGGAGGCGCTCGCCCGCATCCCGATCTCGGTCCATTGCTGGCAAGGTGACGACGTGGTCGGGTTCGAGGGCCAGTCGGGCGCGTCGGGTGGCGGCATTCAGGCCACCGGCAACCATCCGGGCCGGGCGCGCACCCCGGACGAGCTGCGCGCCGACCTAGAGTTCGCCTATTCGATGATACCCGGGAAGCATCGGCTGAACCTGCACGCCTTCTACCTCGACACCGACGAGACGCCCGATCGCGACGAGATCGAGTTCCGGCACTTCGCGCCGTGGGTCGACTGGGCCAAGGATCAGGGCATCGGGCTGGATTTCAATCCGACCTTCTTCGCCCATTCCAAGGCCGACGATAACCTGACGCTGTCGCATCCCGACGAGGGCATCCGCGCCTTCTGGATCGAACACGGCAAACGCTGCCGCGAGATCGCGGCCCAGATGGGCGCGGCGCAGGGAACGCCGTCGGTCAACAACATCTGGGTGCCGGACGGGTCCAAGGACAACCCGGTGGACCGGATCTCCGCCCGCAGGCGGCTCGAAGCCTCGCTCGACGCGATGTTCGCGCCCCGGCATGACAAGGCGCACCTGCTGGATGCGGTGGAGTCCAAGCTCTTCGGCATCGGGGTCGAGGCGATGACGGTCGGCAGCCACGAGTTCTACCTCGGCTACGCGATCCGCAAGGGCACGCTCCTGTGCCTCGACATGGGGCATTTCCACCCGACCGAGAACATCGCGGACAAGCTGTCGTCCGTCGCGCTCTCGGTGGACGAACTTCTCCTGCACGTCTCGCGCCCGATGCGCTGGGACAGCGATCACGTGATCCTGCTGGACGACTCGATCCGCGGCATGGCGCAGGAGCTGGTGTTCGCCGATCTCCTCGGCCGCACCCACATCGGGCTGGATTTCTTCGACGCAACGATCAGCCGCACTTCGGCCTGGGTCATTGGTGTGCGCAACATGCAAAAGGCCCTCCTCGAGGCGCTCCTGTTGCCGCAGGCACGGCTGAAAGAAGCCGAACGCGCGCTGGACTTCACCACCCGCTTCGTGCTGACGGAGGAGCTCAAAGACCTGCCGTTCAGTGCCGTCTGGGCCGAATTCTGCGCCCGGAACGATCGCCCGTGCGGTCGCGGACTGATCGATGAACTGAGCGAATATCAGGCGCGGGTTGCGGACCGGGACTGAGTAACCCATCCGGGTGACAAGCCGTCGCGTCGCCGAAACGCTACAGCCCGGAGTGACTTTGCACAGCGGGCGAACGCTCCGGCGTTCGCCGCGACAGCGGATCGTTCAAGCAGAGGGCCAAGCCGGAAAACGAAAAAGACGCCCGAAGGCGCCTTGTTTACTTGGTCGGAGTGAGAGGATTCGAACCTCCGACCCCTGCCTCCCGAAGACAGTGCTCTACCAGGCTGAGCTACACTCCGACCGTGGCGGGCGGAATAGCGGACGTCCGGGGGCTTGGCAAGGGGTTATTCCGCCGGTTCGCGCGTCGTCGAACGGCGCAGGATCGGCGAGATGCGAAAGCTTGCCGCCGTGGGCCCGCGCGAGCGGGTTCTGAGCACCGGAGTCTGCGATTTCGCGCCCAGCCGCGTCTCCCGGATGACGATGTAGATCCCGGACAGGATGATGATGCCGGCGCCGATCACCGTGGCGCGCTCCAGCGACTCGCCGAAGATGAAAAAGCCGAAAATGCTGGCCCAGACGATCTGCGAATATTGCATGGGCGCCACGATGGCGGCGTCCCCGTTCTTGTAGGCGGCGATCAGCACCAGGCCCGCGAAGAACCCGAGGAGCGAGATCACCGCGAGCCCGCCCATATGTTCCACCGGCATCGGCTTGTAGACGAAGGCGAGGAGCGCACCCATCAGGATGAAGTTCGCGGCCATCGGGTAGAGCATCAGGACCACGGGCCGCTCGTCACGCCCGATCTTGCGCACGATAACGCTCGCGAAGGCGTTGCAGACCGCCGAGGTGATGCCCGCCGCATGGCCGAGCGTCAGGGGCGTGGCCCCCGGTTGCAGCACGACGAGAACGCCGACCAGCCCGACGACGACGGCCCCCAGCCGGTGAACGCCCACCTTCTCCCCAAGCATCGGGATCGACAGAAGCGTGATCAGCAGCGGCGAGGCGAACAGCAGGACGTAGACCTGAGCCAGCGGCAGCGCCGAGAAGGCGTAGAAGGCCGTGAACCCGGTGATCGAGGCCAGCACGGTGCGCAGCGCCGTCCACCACGGATGCACCGGGCGCAGGTTGCCGGAGGTCGCGTCCTGCATCAGCATGAAGGTGACCAGCGGGAACGAGAAGAGCGTCGAGAAAAAGATAAGCTGGAACGGGGAATAGGTCCCGCCCAGGAACTTGATGATGACGTCGTGGGTCGCGTAGACGGCGAACGCCAGTAGCGCGTAGAGGGGGCCGGCAAGGTTCATCGGATGCTCCGTCGTTCCGGCCATCCCAACCCCGATTTCCGGCCCTTTGCAAGCATGCCGGGCGGGGATCGCCGCGCATCGCCCGGGCAAGCCGAAGAAATGTGCGCTCCTCCCGCGGATTGACCGTTCTCTGCATAACCGGCCGCGGGCGCGGATCCTCCCCGCGAAACGCGCGAACCGCGCACCCTGGGGCGCGCGGTTCGGATCTTATCGGCGGAAAAGCAACCCCATCAGGTTTCTTTCCCGTTGATTTACAACGCGAAAGCTTACCGGTGGCCTTCCCCGCGTGGAAGGTCGGCGCTCAGAGGCTCGCGTCCAGCGCGGCGAGGATCGCGTCGCCCATCTCGGTCGTCGTGACCGGCGTGACGCCCTCTTCGCCCAAGAGGTCGGCGGTGCGTTTGCCCTCGGCCAGGACGGTCTCGATCGCCGCTTCCAGCCGGTCCGCCTCGTCCCCCTTGTCGAAGGAGTAACGCAGCGCCATCGCGAAGCTCAGGATGCAGGCGATCGGGTTCGCCTTGCCCTGGCCCGCGATGTCCGGGGCCGAGCCGTGGACGGGTTCGTAAAGCGCCTTGGGCCGGCCGTTCGCCATCGGCGTGCCGAGCGAGGCGGAGGGGAGCATGCCCAGCGACCCGGTCAGCATCGCGGCCACGTCGGACAGCAGGTCGCCGAACAGGTTGTCGGTCACGATCACGTCGAACTGCTTGGGCCAGCGGGCCAGTTGCATTCCACCGGCGTCGGCGTACATGTGGGAAAGCTCGACCTCGGGGTAATCCTTGGCGACCTCGGTGACGACTTCGCGCCACAGGATGCCCGACTCCATCACGTTGGCCTTTTCCATCGAGCACAGGCGCTTGTCGCGCTTCATGGCCAGCTCGAACGCGGACCGCGCGACGCGGTCGATCTCGCTCTCGGTATAGCGCTGGGTGTTGATGCCCACGCGCTCGTTGCCTTCCTCGATAATCCCGCGCGGCTCGCCGAAGTAGATGCCGGAGGTCAGCTCGCGCACGATCATGATGTCGAGCCCGGCGATCACGTCCTTCTTCAGCGACGAGAAATCGGCGAGCGCGTCGAAGCACTGGGCCGGACGCAGGTTCGCGAACAGGTCCATTTCCTTGCGCAGGCGCAACAGGCCGCGCTCCGGCTTCACCGAGAAATCCAGATCGTCGTATTTCGGGCCACCCACGGCGCCGAGCAGAACGGCGTCGACCTCCTGCGCCTTTTCCATCGTCTCGTCGGCGAGCGGCTTGCCGTGCTTGTCATAGGCGGCCCCGCCCACGAGGTCCTCGGACACGTCGAATTTCAGGTCACGTTTCTCGCCGTACCAGTCGATGATGCGGCGCACTTCCGCCATGACTTCCGGGCCGATCCCGTCGCCGGGGAGGATGAGGAGGGAGCCGATGCTCATGTCTGTGTCCTTGGGTTGAATACTGTCCGCGTGTGCCTAGCCCGAGGGCAGGGACGGGTCAAGAAACCGGGTGTTTCAGACCCTCGGCCAGCGCGTCCCAGACCCGTGCGATCCGGGGCGTCCGGCGCATCGCCTCATGCGCGGTGAGCCAGACGGGCAGGGATGGGAGCGCGAGGTCGGGGAGGAGGCGTTCCACCTCCGGCGCCGCGCGCGCTGTGGCGATCTGCGCGATCCCGATGCCGCAGCCCGCCCGGATGAGTTGCCAGTTCCCCGCCTGGTCGTCCGTGCGGATGGCGAAGAAATCACGGTCCACGGGCCAGCCCATCTCCCGCATCCCGCGGAGCATCAGGTCGGAGCGGTCGTAGCCCACCCAGTCGTGTTCCAGCGCCTCCGCCACGGTCGCGGGCCGTCCCCGGCGGTCGAGATAGCTTTTCGCGGCATAGATCCCGAGCGGCAGGTCGGTCACGTGCCGCGTCACCATGTCGAGCTGGTCGGGGCGATACATGCGCAGGGCGATGTCCGCCTCGCGAAACAGGAGGTTGTCGGTGCTGTCCGTCGCGACGAGGTCCACGACGACCCCCGGCTCCTTGGCCCGCAGGCGGGCGAGAATCGGGGGGAGGACGAAATGCGCGACGATGACGCTTGCCGTGACCCTGACGGCGCCCGTGGGCCGTTCGTCCTGCCCGGCGGCGATCAGGGCGATCTGACCGGCGGCCGCCCGCATCTCCTGCGCGACAGGCAGGATCGCCGCCCCGGTTTCGGTCAGGCTCAGCCCCTTGGCGTGCCGCTGGAACAGCTCCACGCCCAGCGCGGCCTCCACGTCCCGCACCTGTCGGCCCAGCGTCGGTTGGCTCGAACCCAACGCGCGGGCTGCGGCGGAGAGAGAGCCTGTCTCGGCCACGGCGAGGAAGGCGCGGATCAGGGTCCAGTCGAGGGAGTCGAGATTGGCCATTCACAGATGAATACCAGACATCCGGTTTCTCGCAATTCCCGTGTTGCAATGAATGGCTATTCTGGCCCCATCAGACACGGAGGGTCACATGACCAGGACAGTTCTCATCCTCGGCGCATCGGGCAAGATCGGCCAGCATTCCGCCCGCGCGTTCGCCGCCGCCGGCTGGCAGGTGCGTAAGTTCGACCGAAAGACCGGCAACATGACCGAGGCCGCACGCGGATGCGATGTGATCGTCAACGGGATGAACCCGCCCAACTACCACGACTGGGCCACGCTCATCCCGCAGATCACCCGCGACGTCATCGCCGCCGCCCGCGCCTCCGGCGCCACGGTGATCATCCCCGGAAACGTCTATGTCTTCGGCGATACGCCCGGCGAGTGGTCCGAGCACACGCCGCACCGCCCCTGTTCGCGCAAGGGCGCGATCCGCGCGGAGATGGAAAAGGCCTATGCGCTTTCCGGCGTGCAGACGATCGTGCTGCGCGCGGGGAACTTCATCGACCCGGATGCGGACGGGGACGTCATGTCGCTCATGGTGCTCAATAAGATCGCGAAGGGGCGTTTCACCTATCCGGGTACGGGCGACGTGATGCAGCCGTGGTGCTACCTCCCCGACTGGGCGCAGGCCGCCGTGGCGCTCGCCGACCGGCGCGACACCCTGGCCACCTACGAAGACGTGCCGTTTCCGGGTCACGCCTTTACGCTCGATGCGCTGAAGGTGCGGATCGAGGAGATGACCGGGCGGACTCTGCGCTCTGCACGGTTCCCCTGGGTCCTGATCCGGCTCGCCTCCCCGGTGTGGGAGCTCGCCCGCGAGCTGCGCGAGATGCGGTATCTTTGGGAAACGGCGCATACCCTCTCACCGGACCGGCTGAACGAACTCGTGCCTGACTTCCGGCCCACGCCGCTCGACGCCGTGATCCGAAGCATCCTGCCCGATGCGGCGATGCAGCCCAACGGTGCCGCGACGACGGCCTAGGGCAGCTCCACGTCCACCCAGACCATGCGGTGGCGACTCGCGGTCGCTACCGTGTCCGCCATCGGCTCTCCCGGCGCGGGCCAGAATACTCCCGCGTCGACCACCGTGAGCGCGGCATCGGGGAGGACATAGTCCACGCGAATGTTACCCGGCTCGGGATCGTCGAAATCCGCAGTGTCCAAAGCCGGGTCGCCCGCATGCCCGGGGTTCGCCGCGGCCACGCCGCCCGCACTCACCGGCTCGGAATCCTGCAGCCGCGGATCGTCCAGCAGGCGGCGCATCACCGCATGGCGTCCGTCCCCGTCGACCGGGTCGATATTCGAGATCCCGGTGAGCACCACGGGCCCCTCGGGCGGGGCGAAGGGCAGGTCTCCGTCGAGCAATTTCAGCCAGAACAGAGCCTCATCCGCCCCGCGCAGACCGTTCAGATCCTCAGGCCCGTCGAAAACCGGCGTCGAGCCGTGCCAGGCCAGGATGCGCACCGTTTCGTCCCCGATCCGCACAGGCACGTCCCAGTGCGCGACCGAGGACAGGCGGCGCGCGGCGGCCGCTTCCTCGGACGGAAATGGCGCACCGTCCACCACGGGCGCCTGCGCGTCGGGAAAGTCGCGCCAGAGCATATCGGTGAACTCCCGCACCTCTCCCAGGGGATAGCGGGAGAGGAGCGCCATCCCGCCCTGCCCGGTGAAGAAACCGTATCCGAAACTGTCCCGCGCCTCCGCGACCCGCCCGTTACCGTCGAGGTCGAGACCCGAGGGAACGCCGGTATTGGGTCGCCCTGCAAAGCGGTGGGGGTAGTCCTGCCCGGCTTCAGACAGCCGTGCGGCCAGTGCGCCAAGCGCATGGCCCTCGAGGTCCCAGTCGAAGCCGGTGAGGTGGAGCACGTCGGGCCGCACCGTCGCGATGACCTCCACGACCGCCGCGACCTGTGGATCACCATCAAGGATGTCGGCCAGCAACAGGCCCGGGCCGTCCCGGAAAAGCTCAGCGTCGTAGGTCGCGATGCGGATGGTTTCGCCGGTCAGTTGTCCGGCGGCGAGGCACAGGGCCGCTGCAAGCGCCCCCGCGCGTCTCACGCGGGCTGAAGCCCCTGGCTCTCGCCTCGCGCGGAGTTGCGGGCCCGCTGTTCGGCGATGAGGGTTGCGACCCGTTGCATCGCGATGCCACGCATGAAGAGGGATGCGGGAAGGAAGGCCCAGGCTGCGATGGTCCAGATCATCGTCTGGTCATTCGTGATGGACACAGAGCCGAAGACGCCAGACGCGGCCTTGATGACAGCTGGGGTCAGGAACGGGAGCAGGAAGCCCAGTGCGACGTTGAACCGCGCGTCACGCTCCAGCCGTTCGATGACGTCGCCGCCCGCGGTCGGGTCGAACATCGGCAGGTTTACCCAGACGTTGAAGCCGCCCTTGCGTCTCGGCCAGCCCGTCACACGGAGCGAGATGATGAAAATCGCCAGCGACAGGAGCGAGATGAGATAGGCCATGCCGGCCGCCATGCGAAGTGTGATGATCTCCTGCGCTGTCGCGCCTTCGGGAAGCATCAGGACGATGAGACGGACAGGAGAATACGGGAAGTCGATCGCGTTGCCGATCAGCGTGCCGACCGCGCCCACGAACTCGGTGAAGACCGAGGGGTCGGTCGTGCCGCGCGCCACTGCGGACAGGAAGAGCACGGTGACGAAGAGCGAGATGAAGCGAATGCGGTTGAACGGCGGCGCCTCGCGAAACTCCACGAGCCCGGGATAGGTCGATGCGTATTCGAACGTGGTGAGCGCGAAGGCGAAGATCGCGGCGAGCGCGACGATCTGCACGGTCTCCGAGTGAATCCCCGGAATCATCAGGGACGGCGTCAGGATGAGAATCACCGTCAGGCATGCGCGTACGAGCGCGCCGATCACGCGAGAAGTCACTGCTCTGTTCCTTCGTTCTGGCCAGGGGCGATACGTTGCCGCGACCCTTGTTCCAAACCGAAACCGCCATTTGTGGCGGCCTGCCTTATCATTGACATAATCTTGCCCACATTCATCACTCGCTGCAAGTAACGGTCTGAATTGACAAAAGATTCAGGGCAGATTTGTGGGGTTGGTGGTGCGATTTTGCACCTATCGCGTGGCCGGAATTTGACGGTCTTGTGGTCAGCTACAGAGGGTTGTGTTCGGGCCGGAAAGCACCACAAGATATGGATGGCCCATTGTCTTGACCAAGGAAAATGACCGGTTCCAAGTCGGAAACCAACTAGGCCATGCTTCCGGTAGCCTGGAACATCGGGCGTGAAAAAGTGGGCTTTAAACCCCTGAGCGGGCGGCATAAGGGCGGGTCATGGTGCAGTTTCTCGTCTCCAACTTCCGCTGGCTCGCGACCGGGTTCCTCCTGACCTTCGCGTCGTCTTTCGGTCAAACCTGGTTCATTTCGCTCTTCGCAGGAGAGATCCGGGAGGCGCACGGGTTGACGAACGGCGCCTGGGGCGGGCTCTACACCATCGCCACCCTCGCCTCAGCGGCGCTCCTGTTCAGCCGGGGCGCACTGGTGGACACGATGCGGCTGTCGCGGCTCGCGCTCGCGGTGTGCCTCCTCTTCGCGCTGGCGACCGCCATCGTCGCGCTCGCGCCGAGTGTCTGGCTCCTCGGCGTCGGGGTCTTTCTGCTCCGGTTCTGTGGTCAGGGGATGTTTCCGCACATGGCCGTCACCTCGATGGGCCGCTGGTTCCACGCCACGCGCGGGCGGGCGGTCGCCATCGCCTCGCTCGGGCATCCGCTGGGCGAGGCGATCCTTCCGCTGGTCTTCGTCGGTCTCATCGCGACCGCCGGGTGGCGGGAGACGTGGGGGATCGCGGGCGGCGCAATCCTGGTCGTCGTGCTGCCGCTTTTGTTCATCCTGCTGGCAAAGGACCGGCAGCCGCAGGGGGACACCGTGACGGGCGAGACGAGTGCGGGTCTGGGCGGTGCGCATTGGCAACGCCGAGACCTCGTGCGGCACTGGCTGTTCTACGCGATCCTGCCGCTGTTCCTGACCCCGCCGTTCATCGGCACGGTGATCTTCTTTCAGCAGGTCAACGTGGCCGAGGTGAAGGGCTGGACCCTTGCCGAAATGGCGCCGGGCTACGTCGTCTGGGCGAGCGTGTCGGTGGCCGCAGGCCTGATCGCGGGCTGGGCCTGCGACCGGTTCGGGCCGGAGCGGCTCATGCCGGTTCTGTTGTTGCCGATGGGGGCGGGGCTGTTGTTGCTCGCGCCCGCCGAGGCGCCACAGACGTGGTTCGCGGTGCTTGGGATCATGGCGATGACGCAGGGTGCGGCGAGTTCGTTCCTCGGGGCGTTCCTGCCGAGGGTTTACGGGACCCGGCACCTTGGCGCGGTCCGGTCGCTCCAGACGGTCATCATGGTGATCTCCACCGCCATCGGTCCGGGGATCACCGGCGTGATGATCGACGCGGGCGTAAGCTTTCCGGTACAAGGGATCGCGCTGGGCATCTGGTGCTTCGGCCTGAGCGCGGTGATGCTTCCGGTCGCGGTGCGTTTGCGGCGCGAGCTTCACGCATAGAAAAACGGCGGTGCCTTCGCCCCGCCGTTTCCGATCCGTATCGGTCCGGATTCAGACCCAGGGACGTTCCTGCGCAGCCTTGGCTTCGAACGCGTCGATAGAGGCCTTCTTCTCCATCGTCAGGCCGATGTCGTCGAGACCGTTCAGCAGGCAGTGCTTGCGGAACGAGTCGACTTCGAACGCGAAGCTTTCGCCGTCCGACGTGGTCACCGTCTGCTCCTCCAGATCGACGATCATGCGGGCGTTCGACCCCTTCTCGGCGTCCTTCATCAGCACTTCGACCTGCTCCTCGGGGAGCACGATCGGCAGAATGCCGTTCTTGAAGCAATTGTTGTAGAAGATGTCGGCGAAGGAGGTCGAGATGATCGCCTTGATCCCGAAATCCGCGATGGCCCAGGGCGCGTGTTCGCGCGACGAGCCGCAGCCGAAGTTGTCGCCTGCCACGAGGATCTGGGTTTCCCGGTATTGCGGCTGGTTCAGCACGAAATCGGGGATCTCGTTGCCTTCGCGGTCATAGCGCATCTCGTCGAAGAGATTCACTCCAAGCCCCGTGCGTTTGATCGTCTTCAGGAACCCCTTGGGGATGATCATGTCCGTGTCGATGTTGACCAGCGGCATGGGGGCGGCGATCCCGGTGAGTTTTTCAAATTTTTCCATGGGTCATACCATATGTTGTGACGTTAACGGGCGGGGTCGCGGCAAACCGGCATGCACCGCGCGTACACATGCTGTGCACACGCTGTACATACGATTGTGCATACGCGTCCCCGGCCCCCATCAGTTAAGCGTGCGCACGTCGGTCAGGTGACCGGTTACGGCGGCGGCGGCGGCCATGCCCGGGGACATGAGGTGCGTGCGGCCCTTGTAGCCCTGACGCCCCTCGAAGTTCCGGTTGGAGGTCGATGCGCAGCGCTCGCCCGGGGCCAGCTGGTCCGGGTTCATGGCGAGGCACATGGAGCAACCCGCGAGGCGCCATTCGAAACCGGCGGCTTCGAAAATCTCGGCAAGACCCTCTTCCTCCGCCTGAGCGCGCACGAGGCCGGACCCGGGGACGATCATGGCGCGGACGCCTTCGGCGACCTTCTTGCCCTTCACGACCTTGGCGACTTCGCGCAGGTCCTCGATCCGGCCATTGGTGCAGGAGCCGATGAAGACCGTGTCGATCTTGATCTGGTCCAAAGGTGTGCCGGCTTCGAGCCCCATGTACTCGAGCGCGCGCTTGGCCGCTTCGACCTTGCCGCCCTTGAAGCTGTCGGGCGATGGCACGACCGCGGAGATCGGCAGCACGTCCTCGGGCGAGGTGCCCCAGGTGACGACAGGCTCGATCTCTTCGCCCGCGATGGTGATGACCTGGTCCCAATGGGCGTCATCGTCGGACTTGAGCGTCTTCCACCAGTTCATCGCGGCTTCCCACTGCGCACCTTTCGGGGCGTGCGGGCGGCCTTTGACATACTCGAAGGTGGTCTCGTCCGGGGCGATCAGGCCGGCGCGCGCGCCGCCTTCGATCGCCATGTTGCAGACGGTCATCCGGCCTTCCATCGAAAGCGAGCGGATCGCTTCGCCGCAGTACTCGATGACGTAGCCGGTGCCGCCGGCGGTGCCGGTGCGGCCGATCACCGCCAGCGTGATGTCCTTGGCGGTCACGCCCGGCTTGAGCTGCCCGGTGATCTCGACCTTCATGTTCTTGGACTTCTTCTGGATCAGCGTCTGGGTGGCGAGCACATGCTCCACCTCCGAGGTGCCGATGCCGTGGGCCAGCGCGCCGAAGGCGCCGTGGGTCGCGGTGTGGCTGTCGCCGCAGACGACCGTCATGCCCGGCAGCGTCCAACCCTGTTCGGGGCCGACGATGTGGACGATGCCCTGACGGACGTCGGACACCGGGTAGTAATGCACGCCGAATTCCTTGGCGTTCTTGTCGAGCGCCTCGACCTGGATGCGGCTTTCCTCGTTCTCGATCACGCCGCCAATGCGGTCGAGCGTGGTCGGTACGTTGTGGTCCGGGACCGCGATGGTCTTGTCCGGCGCATGAACGGTGCGGCCCGCCATGCGGAGCCCTTCGAAGGCTTGCGGCGAGGTCACTTCGTGGACGAGGTGACGGTCGATGTAGAGCAGGCAGGTGCCGTCGTCCGCTTCGTGCGCGACGTGGGCATCCCAGATTTTATCGTAGAGTGTTTTCCCGGCCATGGGGTTTTCTCCTAGGGGAAATGTTCGAATTCTGGACGTGCGGAAAGGTGCGCCGCGATCAAAGTCGGGCGAGGATCGTGAGCGTCGCGCCGTGGAACCGCCAGGGCAGGCGGGCGCGGTCGTCCATGTCGAAAATCCGTGTCATGCGCCTGCATCTATCCGTTTGACGCGAGTCTCGCAAGCTTCCGATGTCGTGCTATGCTTGGCCCAGTTGGCTGTGGGAGGTGCGCATGACGCCCGAGGAAGATCCGTATTTCGGCGACGACGCCCTGCGGGCGTTGCAGGCCGCACGCGACGTCGAGGTGCCGGAGGTCCGCGACGTGCCGGGGATCGTGACGCACGGCCGGGTCTTTTCCTCGGACGACCCGGACCGGCTGGGCTGGGACCGGATGCGCGAGGTCATGGCACGCGAGGGCAGCGTTCAGGTCCGGGGTGCCACGCCCGAGATGATCCGAACGGCCGAGGCCGAACTGGCGGATTTTGCCCCCAAGCTGCACCTATGGGACATGTTCATGGCCGATGCCGAACAGGTGCGCGCGGCCTGCGGCGCGATCGTCGCCGAGGGTTTGCCGGAGGGCGTGAGCCATCAGCCGCATGGGACGCTGAGCGCGCAGGACCTGCACGAGATGCAGGCATTCCTCGACTCGCACGGGGTTTCGCCCTTGTCCAAGCCGGCTCTCGCCGGGACGCTGTTTCCGGCGCGGACGGTGGTGCTGCGCGGGCCCGAGGGGGGCATCGTGGCGACGGGGTTCGCCTGCATGACGCATAACGCGCATTCCTGGCTCGCCGGTGTCGCCTGGGTCGGGCTCATTGCCGTGGATCCGGCGATGCGGGGCCTCGGTTTGGGCAAGACCGCCGATGCGCTCGCGAACCTCGCGGCGGTGGACGAGCTTGGCGCGACCGGCGTGGTCGAGTTCGTGGCGACGGACAACGCGGCATCGCGGGCGGTGCTGAGTGCCTGCGGCCTGTCGCAGGTGCCGGACCGGACGGTCGTGATGTTCACGCAATCGGCGACGCGGATGACCCGCTGATCCGTCCGGAAGGAAGGAGACGCCGGCGTGCTGGTCGGTCCCTACGCGAACAGCCCTTCGTGGGTGTCGCGAAGCTCGCGTTTGAGGATCTTGCCGGCCGTGTTGCGTGGCAGTTCGTCGACGAAGATGACAGCCTTCGGCAGCTTGAACGGCGCGAGGTTCTCGGCGGCGAAGGCGTGCAGCTCCTCCTCGCTCACCTCGGCACCTTCGCGCTTCACGATCACGGCCGTCACCGCTTCCACCCACTTGGGATGGGGCAACGCGATCGCGGCGACCTCGTGCACGGCGGGATGGGTGAACAGCACCTCCTCGACTTCGCGCGAGGCGACCATCGTGCCGCCCGTCTTGATGATGTCCTTCGTGCGATCGACGACGGTGATGTAGCCCGCCTCGTCCATCACGCCGACGTCGCCGGAATGGAACCAGCCGCCTGCGAATGCCTCGGCGGTCGCTTCGGGTTTCTCCCAGTAGCCCGACAGGAGCTGTGGCGAGCGATGGACGATTTCGCCCTGTTCGCCCGGGGCGACGTCGCGCATTTCTTCGTCCACCAACCGGGTTTCGACGTTGTAGATCGGGCGGCCCGCCGAAGCCGGGCGATCCGCATGTTCTTCGGGATAGAGCACCGTGGCCAACGGCCCGATCTCGGACTGCCCGTAGCAGTTGAAGGGCGCGGCACCGGGGAGCCGTTCGCGCAGTTCCTGCAACACCGGGACCGGCATGATCGACGCCCCGTAATAGACGTATTGCAGGCTCGAGAGGTCGTGCCGGTCGAACTCCGGCGCGCGCAGCAGGCTGATCCAGACCGTGGGCGGCGCGAAGAACGACGTGATGGCGTTGTCTTCCATCAGCTTCATGCAGGAAGCGGGCGCTGGCGTTTCCACCAGCCATGTCGTCGCGCCGACGAGGAACTGCGGCACGGTGAACACGTGCATCTGCGCGGAGTGATACAGCGGCAGACCGGCCAGCGCCCGGTCGGCCGAGGAGAACCCGAGCTCGATGATGCAGGACGTGTATTCGGCGAGGAGCGCACGGTGGCTCATCATCGCGCCCTTGGGGGCCGCGGTCGTGCCGGAGGTGTAGAGCAGCTGCACCAGGTCCTCGGGTTGGATGCCTTCGCCCAGGTCGGCGGGGACCTCGAGGCTCGCGTCGTGGGCGATTGTCAGGATGTCGGCAGCCTCGCCGCCGAAGGTCGTCCCGTGCAGCGCGAGCGGCGGCATGTCCGTGAGCACCTCGTCGGCCAAGTCCGCGAGCGACGGATCCACGAACAGGGCCCGCGCGCCGGAGTTTTCGAGAATGTAGCGCAGCTCGCGCCCGACCAGCGCGTAGTTGATCGGCACATGGATGAAGCCGCCCCGACAGCAGGCGAGGTAGAGGATCAGGTAGGCGTCCGAGTTGCGCCCGTAGGCCGCCACGCGGTCCCCCGGTGCCAGCCCGGCCGCAAGCAGATGTGCGGCAACACGTCCGGCCGCGTGGTAAAGGCCCGCGAAACTCCAGGTCCGGTCCGCGAAATGGAGCGCGGTGCCGTCGCCGTATCGCCGTGCGGCCCGCGACAGGGCATCCGCGATGGTGTTGCGCCCGGCGCGCGCGATCTGGGTCTGCGTATCCGTCATGGTGTCCTCCCTGTTGCCGCAAGGTTTCCCGCAACGCGTGCGGTGGCAACAGCAATCTCCCGAGACGTTGCGGCAAAGCGGGGACATGCGTCTGTGACTGGACGGGTGCCGCGGGATTTGCGAACCTAGACAAGAGGATAGGAGCGCGATGGCCGCATATACTCCCCACTTGGCAGCCACCCGGGAACCGGGACTCCTGCGCGTGCAGGAGACGCCGGAGACCACCACCGATACCGCAACGGTCGGGGCGGAGACACCGCAGGGGCCGGCGCCGGAGGACGTGGCCCTCGACCTGTTCGATCAACTCGTCGTCTTTGCGCAGGGCCTCCTGCGTCCGTGGAATGCCTATCAGGTCGTCATCGCAGTGGGCCTCGCGCTTGCCGCGTGGCTGATCGCGAAATGGGCCGCGCCGCGCTTCCACGGCTGGCTGCGCGAGCGGGAGAACTGGCCCAAGTGGCGCATGCGCTTCGGCGTGATGATGCACCGGCGCATGAAGCTCATCATATTCGTCGCGCTGATCTGGCCCGCCGTCTGGATCATGCGGGAAGTCACCTGGCCCTCCCGCTCCTACCTCCTCGGGATCATCGCGGAACTGGCGCTTGCCTGGCTGGTCATCGCGATCCTCGCCCGGTTCATCGCCAACGCGTTCCTGCGGGGCGTCGTGCGCACGGCCGGCTGGGTCTGGGTCACGATCAACATCCTGAATCTGCAGGACGAAGCAGTTTCGATCCTCGACGGGGTAGCGATCAACACGGGCAACATGCGCCTGTCGGTCTGGATGGTCATCCAAGCCATCGCGATCCTCGGCGCCCTGCTTTTTGCCGCCCGGTTCCTGACCCAAAGCTCGGCAGCGCGGATCCGCAAGAACGAGGACATCAGCCCCTCGATGCAGGTGCTGATCGTCAAGATCCTGCAACTGGTTCTGTTCGGGGCCGCGATCTTCATCGGGCTTCGCGCGGTCGGCGTAGACCTCACCGGCCTCGCCGTTCTGTCGGGCGCCATCGGCGTTGGCCTCGGTTTCGGTCTGCAAAAGGTCGTCTCGAACCTCGTCTCCGGCGTCATCATCCTTCTCGACAAGTCGATCAAGCCCGGCGACGTCATCAGTCTGGGCGATACCTTCGGCTGGATCGAACAGCTGGGCGCGCGCTACGTCTCGGTCGTCACGCGGGATGGCAAGGAATACCTGATCCCGAACGAGGATCTCATCACCGGTCAGGTGGTGAACTGGTCGCACACCAACGCCTTCGTCCGGCTCGACATCTATTTCGGCACCGCTTACGGCGACGACCCCCACACGGTGCGCAAGGTGGCAATCGATGCGGCGCAGAGCGTGAACCGTGTGCTGAGTTTCCGTCCCCCGGTCTGTCACATCGTCGGCTTCGGAGACTCGTCGGTGGATTACATCCTGCGTTTCTGGATCGACGATCCGACCGGGGGGCTCACGAACATCCGGGGCAACGTCTACCTCGCCCTGTGGGACGCGTTTCAGGCCAACGGCATCTCGATCCCGTTCCCGCAGCGGGAGGTGCGTCACCTCAACGATCCGCGATAAGTGGCCGAAGCCGGGGAAAGCGAGAATTGAAAATCGGGAAAAGAATGATACCTTCAAATCATCCCGGCGTCGGGGAGCCATGCGGCGCGCAACGAAGGAGGACGATGTCCTGTCTTATCATCCAGACGCGGCCGAACTGCCGGCCGCAGGATTGGGCGGAATGACCAAGCCGCCCGTCACCCCGTCGAGTGAGTCGATCCTCGACACCATTCTCGCATCGCTGGAAGACGACAAGGCCGAGGAGATCGTGACCATCGATCTGCGCGGCAAGTCCGCCATGGCCGACGCCATGGTGATCTGCTCGGGCCGTTCGACCCGGCAGGTCGCGGCGATCTCCGAGAAGCTGACGGATCGTCTGAAGCAGGAGATGGGCGTCCAGTGCAAGGTCGAAGGCAAGGACCAGGGTGACTGGGTCCTGATCGACACGGGCGACGTCATCGTACATGTCTTTCGGCCGGAAGTCCGCGACTTCTACCAGCTCGAGAAGATGTGGATGACGCCTGAAGCGGCGACCCCCGCCAAGGCCTGATGCGGGTTCACATCGTCGCGGTGGGGCGGCTACGGGCCGGCCCGGAACGCGACCTGATCGAAGACTACACGGCCCGGTTCGACCGCACCGGGCGTAACCTGGGTCTCGGTCCTCTCACGATCCACGAAGTCGAGGACAAGAAGGGTGGCGGCATGGCTGCCGAGGGCGCCCTGTTGTCGCGCGCGGTGCCGGATGGCGCGGTGATCGTCATGTTGGACGAACGCGGCAAGGTCCAGAGCTCGCCGCAGTTCGCCGATCAGCTGGCGGGCTGGCGCGATCAGGGACGCGGGGACGTGGCTTTTGTCATCGGCGGTGCGGACGGGATCGACCCGTCGCTACGGTCGCAGGCGGATGCGGCGCTGTCCCTGGGCAAGATGGTCTGGCCCCACATGCTCGCGCGGGCGATGTTGACCGAACAGCTCTATCGCGCGGCTTCCATACTCGCCGGGAGCCCGTATCACAGGGCGTGAGGGGGCTCTGCCCCCGTCGCGCCAGGGCGCGACTCCCCCGAAGTATTTTCGGAACGGTGAAGCAGGGGAGCCGGCAGATCCACCCCCCGGACGAGGCCGGGGGGCTTCACCGTTCGCGGCCATCGGCTCTTCAGCCTGTCCCGCACCCCCTGCGATAGCGCGTTAACCTTAATGGTCCATGAACATGATGCCTTTATCGAACCGAAAACATATCTTGGGACGGCATTGTTGCAGCGGCCCACGCCGGTCGGATGGGTGCAAGCCCATTCGAAAGTCCTCCTGCATTGCCCTCGCGCCGGTGACCTCCTAGAACGGTTGCAGGCAAGAGCGAGGCAGACATGACCCCCCAGAGACCCGTCGTTTTGTGCATCCTCGATGGCTGGGGGCTGCGTGTCGAAAGCGCCGGCAACGCCGTGGCGCAGGCCGAGACGCCAGCCTTCGACGAACTCATGATGATCTGCCCGAACGCGACGCTCATCACCCATGGCAACGATGTGGGGCTGCCCTCGGGCCAGATGGGCAATTCCGAGGTCGGGCACACGAACATCGGCGCGGGCCGGGTCGTGGCGATGGACCTGGGCCAGATCGACCTCGCCATCGAGGACCGGTCGTTTTTCCAGAACGCCGCGCTCATGGCGTTCATCGACGACATGAAGGCGTCGGGCGGGACCGCGCACCTGATCGGGCTGACCTCGCCCGGCGGGGTCCATTCGCACCAGGACCACATCGTGGCGGCGGCGCAGGCGCTGCGGCAGGCCGGTGTGCCGGTCATGGTCCATGTCATCACCGACGGTCGCGACGTTGCCCCCAAATCGGCGCGCGACCAGGTGGCGGCCTTCGTGTCGGCTCTGCCCGAGGGTGCGCAGGTCGCCTCAGTCTCGGGCCGGTATTTCGCGATGGACCGGGACAATCGGTGGGAGCGCGTGCAGCGGGCCTATGACGCCATGGTCAAGGGCATGGGCGAGACGGCGGCGGACGCGGATGCGGCCATTTCCGCCGCCTATGACCGCGACGAGACCGACGAGTTCGTCCAGCCCACCGTGATCGACGGCCACACCGGCATCCATGACGGCGACGGCGTGTTCTTCATCAACTTCCGCGCCGACCGGGCACGCGAGATCCTGCGCGCGATCGGCGAGCCGGGGTTCGCGGAGTTCGACGCGGGCGCGCGGCCCAAGCTCGCGGGGCTCCTGGGAATGGTCGAGTATTCCAAGGCCCATAACGATTACATGACCACGGTCTTTCCAAGCGAGGACATCGTGAACACGCTGGGCGCCTGGGTCGCGAAGCAGGGCAAGCGGCAGTTCCGCGTGGCCGAAACCGAGAAGTATCCGCATGTCACCTTCTTCCTCAACGGCGGCAAGGAAGACCCGGAGGAGGGCGAAGACCGCTACATGGCGCCGAGCCCCAAGGTCGCGACCTACGACCTCCAGCCGGAGATGAGCGCGGCGGAGGTGGGGCGCGAACTCGTCAAGGCGATCCACGCGAAATACGACCTGATCGTCGTGAACTTCGCCAACCCCGACATGGTGGGCCACACCGGCGACCTGGACGCGGCCATCGCGGCGGTGGAGGCAGTGGACGAGCAGCTGATCGAGGTGATGATCGCGGTGAAGGAGGAAGGCGGCGCGATGATCGTGACCGCGGACCACGGCAACTGCGAGCTGATGATCGACCCGGAAACGGGTGGACCGCATACCGCGCACACGACCAACCCGGTGCCCGTGGCCCTGTTCAACGGGCCGGACGGCGCGACCATTCGCGCCGGGCGGCTCGCCGACCTTGCGCCGAGCCTTCTCGATCTCATGGGGATCGGGCAGCCTGCGGAAATGACGGGCGAGAGCCTGATCGTTCGGTGAGACGCGTCGCGCTCCTCACCGCCGCGCTCGTCGCGCTCGCGGGTCCGGCCGGGGCCCAGTCGGACCCGACGCAGAGTGCGCGGCAGGCAATGGAGTTGCTCAACGAAGCGTCGACTGCGCTCGACGCGGCGGACGGGGCGGGGGACCGGGTCGAAGCGCTGACCCAGACCGTTCAGGCCTACGAGGCCGGGCTGGCGGCGCTGCGTGAGGGGCTGCGGCAGGCGCGGGTGCGCGAGGCGGCCATCGACGGAGTGTTCCGTGCGGAGAACGAGCGGCTCGCGCAACTCCTGGGCGTGCTGCAGGCGATCCAGGCCTCTCCGGAGCCGCATCTCCTCCTCCATCCCGAAGGGCCTGTGGGCACCGCGCGCACGGGGATGATCCTGTCGGAGGTCACGCCGGCGCTCAGTGCCGAGGCTGCCAGGCTCAGGGCCGCGTTGCAGGAGGTTGCGTTGCTGCGCGCGCTGCAGGAATCCGCGGTGGATACGCTGGAGTCGGGACTGGTCGGCGCGCAGCGGGCGCGCACGGAGCTGAGCCAGGCGATCTCCAACCGCACCGACCTGCCCCGCCGGTTCACGACCGACCAGGAGGCCATGGAGAACCTGATCGCCACGGCCGACACGCTGGAAAGTTTCGCCTCCGGCCTCATGTCCGCGACGGTCGAGGACACCAGCGTCTCGATCGCGAACCCCGATTTCACCGAAGCAAAGGGGACGCTGGAACTGCCCGTCCTGGGCCGCGTCCTCCGCCGGATGGACGAGGCGGACGCGGCGGGCGTGCGCCGCCCCGGCTGGGTCATCGCGACCCGTCCTCTCACCCTCGTCACGCTTCCGTGGCCCGCCACGATCCGTTACCTCGGCCCGCTCCTCGATTACGGCCAGGTGGCCATCGTGGAGCCGGGGGAGGATTATCTCATGGTCTTCGCGGGTCTCGGCCAGCTGTTCGGCGAAGTCGGCGAGGTTCTGCCGCAAGGGGCGCCGATCGGCATGATGGGGGGCGCCGCGCCCACGGACCCTCAAGCGTTTTTGATTTCCAACGATCCCGACAGTGGCGCAGAAGCGAACCAGACGCTGTATCTTGAACTGCGTCACGAGGGGGAGCCTGTGGACCCGGCGGAGTGGTTTGCTGTATCCGGGGACTGACTCGCGCTCACGCGGAGCTACACAAGACACGAAAGAGAGCAGACGAGATGAAGAAATTCCTGATGGCCGCGGTCGGTGGCACGCTGGCCGGTGCAGTCCTGACGACGCAGGTGGCCGGACCGCTGCTCGCCCAGGACGAGGGCCGCTCCACCACCGTGTATCAACAGCTCGACCTGTTCGGCGACGTGTTCGAACGCATCCGCGCGCAGTACGTGGAGGATGTCGAGGAAAGCGAGCTGATCGAGGCCGCGATCAACGGGATGCTCCAGTCGCTCGACCCGCACAGCTCCTACCTCCCGCCCGACGATGCCGACGCGATGCGCGTGCAGACGCGCGGTTCCTTCGGCGGTCTGGGGATCGAGGTCACCAAGGAAGAGGGCTTCGTGAAGGTCGTCTCGCCGATGGACGATACCCCCGCCGACCAGGCCGGGGTGCTGGCCGGTGACTTCATCACGCATGTGGACGGCGAGAGCCTCCTCGGCCTGACGCTGGACGAAGCGGTCGACCTGATGCGTGGGCCGATCGGGTCCGAGATCATCATCACCGTGGTGCGCGAGGGCGAGGACGAGCCGTTCGACATCTCGATCATCCGCGACACGATCAAGCTGACCGCCGCCACGGTGCGCCAGCAGGGCGAGGCGGTCGTGATCCGGATCACCACCTTCAACGACCAGACTTATCCCAACGTCACCGAAGGGTTCCAGGAAGTGGTCGAGGAAATGGGCGGGCTCGACAATATCGAGGGCGTCGTGCTCGACCTGCGCAACAACCCCGGCGGTCTGCTCAAGCAGGCGATCGCGGTGTCGGACGCCTTCCTCGAAGGCGGTGAGATCGTGTCGACCCGTGGCCGCGATCCGGAAGAATCCGACCGCGTGAACGCCACGCCGGGCGACATCACCGAGGGCAAGCCGCTGGTCGTGCTCATCAACGGCGGGTCGGCCTCGGCGTCGGAAATCGTCGCCGGTGCGCTTCAGGACCATCACCGTGGCGTCGTCGTCGGGACGAAATCCTTCGGCAAGGGGTCCGTCCAGACGGTCATGCCGCTCAGGGGCGATGGCGCGATGCGCCTGACCACGGCGCGGTACTACACGCCGTCGGGCCGCTCGATCCAGGCGCTGGGCGTGTCGCCCGACATCGTGGTGCAGCAGCCGCAGCCGGAGCCCGTCACCGAGGAAGAGGAAGAGGACGTGACCGGCCGTCCGCCGCGCACCGAGGCCGACCTGCGCGGCTCGCTCGACAACGACAGCCTGAGCGAGGACGAGATCCGGCAGATCGAACAGGAACGGGAAGAAGCCGAGGAAGCCGCCCGCCTGCGCGACGAGGATTTCCAGCTCTCCTACGCGGTGGACCTGCTCCACGGTCTGTCCACTTTCGGGCGCGAGTGACGCGGGCATGACGCCCGAGCAGATCGCGAAGCTGCCGTACCGCCCCTGCGTGGGCGTGGTTCTGGCGAATGCCGAGGGCAAGGTGTTCGCCGGGCAGCGGATCGACGCCAGGGACCTCGGCACCGACGCGACCGCCTGGCAGATGCCGCAAGGTGGTGTGGACAAGGGCGAGGCGCCGCTTGAGGCGGCGCTTCGCGAGCTCTGGGAAGAGACCGGCGTGACCGCCGACCTCGTCGAGATCGAGGCGGAGCATCCCGACTGGCTGACCTACGACCTGCCCGAGGAGCTTGTTGCCTCCGGCAAGGTCTGGAAGGGCAAGTACCGGGGGCAGGAACAGCGGTGGTTCCTGATGCGTTTCAAAGGCACCGACGACCAGGTCGACATCGCGACCGAGCACCCGGAGTTCAGTGAATGGACATGGATCGACCCCGACGAGATGATCACGCGCATCGTGCCGTTCAAACGCGACATCTACCGCGCCGTGATGGACGAGTTTCGCGTGCGGCTCTGAGTTTGGCGCTGGCCGCACTGGTCCTGCCCGGACCGGCGGCGGCGCTGTCCTGCATGCGCTATGACCCCGTGACGGCCTACGAGACGCTGGATGCGTCGGAGAAGCTGTATGTCGCCGTGCGCGGGTCGTTCACCTTCGATGCGGAAGGCGCGCCCGAAAGCTATGACGAGGACGCGCCCGAGGAATGGCTGACCAGCGGGCATGTGACGGGCAAGGTGCTCACCCCTGACGGGTTCGTCACCCCGATCGACCGCGACATCGTCGTCGTGATCGGCTGCGCCGGCCCTTGGTGCGCGGTGACCGAGCCGTCCGACGATGCGCTCATGTTCCTGCGACAGGAAGCCGACGAGGCGGCGCTCTACCTCGACGTGGGTGCCTGCACGCCGAACGTGTTCCCCCGCGCACAGGCCGAGGACTTCGCGGCGATGGAGGCCTGCATGGCAGGGGACTGCCCCCCGGTCGCCGAGTAGTTTCGCCGCGGGCTTGCGCCCGCGTCGATCCATTGGGGGGGCAGCCCCCCAAACCCCCCGAGGTTTTCAGAAACAGAGAAGAGGCGGGTTCAGGGCGACTCCACATGAGAACAAAACGTGAATATACTCGCGACTCATGTTCGTGGAGCTGTGCATAACCTCCAATTTCACCTTCCTCACCGGCGGGAGCCATGCCGAGGAATACGTGGATCGGGCGGCGCTCATGGGCATGCGGGCGCTGGCGGTGGCCGACGTGAATTCGGTGGCCGGGATCGTGCGTGCGCATACGGCGGCGCGCGAGATCGCGCGTACGGCGGAGGCGCGGGCGCGGCTGGAGGCGGAGCAGGGGATCATCGGGCCGCCGAAGCCCGCGCACCTGCCTGAGCCCTACCGCCTTCCCATCGACAACGCGCCCCGTCTGCTTCCCGCCGCGCGGATCGTGACCGAGGAAGGCGTGGCGATCACCGCCCTGCCGCGGGACCGGGCGGCTTGGGGGCGGTTGTCGCGGCTGATCTCGACCGGGCGGCTCAGGACCGAGAAGGGGTCCTGTCTCTTGCGGCTCGGGGACCTGGGCGGGGCGCTGGACGGTATGGAGCTGTTGCTGCATCCGCCGGGGGCCGGGGTGCGCCGGATGATGGGGCCGCTTCTGAAGCGGTATGGCGGCGACATGCACCTCGTCCTCGCGCCGCGCTACGACGGGCGGGACGCGGCGCGGTTCGACCACCTCGCGGCGCTTGCACGGGAGCTGAGCCTGCCCACGGTGGCGAGCGCCGAGCCGCTCATGCACCATGGGCGGCGGCGCAAGCTGGTGGACGTGATGAGCGCGGTGCGGCTCGGGCTGCGGGTGGAGCAACTGGGGCACCATGCGCTGCCGAATGCAGAGTGGCGGCTTCGGTCGGAGGCGGAGATGCTCCGGCTCTTCGAGGGTCACGAGGATGCCGTGCACCGGTCGGGCGAGATCGCGGACCGGCTGGGGTTTCAGCTCGATGAATTGCGTTACGAGTATCCGTCGGAGATCGCGGACGGCGAGACGCCGAGCGCGCGGCTGTCGCGGCTGGCGCGCCGGGGGCTGCGGGAGCGCTATCCGTCCGGGGCGCCGGAGCGGGTGTCCAACATGCTCGAGCATGAGCTCGCCCTGATCGCCAAGCTGAACTACGAGCCCTATTTCCTGACCGTGAACGACATCGTCGCCTTCGCCCGCTCGCGCGGCATCCTGTGCCAGGGGCGCGGGTCGGCGGCGAACTCGGTCGTCTGCTATGCGCTGGGCGTCACCAGTGTCAGCCCCGAGATCGGGACGATGGTGTTCGAGCGCTTCGTGAGCGAGGCGCGGGACGAGCCGCCTGACATCGACGTGGACTTCGAGCATGAGCGGCGCGAGGAGGTGATCCAGCATATCTACGAGCGCTACGGGCGGCACCGGGCCGGGTTGTGCGCCACGGTCATCCATTATCGTGGCAAGCGGGCGATCCGCGAGGTGGGGCGGGCGATGGGGCTGAGCGAGGATACCATCGCCTCCATGTCCTCCCAGGTCTGGGGCTGGGGGGCGAGCGGGATGCGCAAGTCAAGGCTTCAGGAGATCGGGTTGGACCCGGAGGACCCCAAGCTGGACCAGGTGCTCGACCTCGTGGACGAGATACAGGGGTTCCCCCGGCACCTGAGCCAGCATGTCGGCGGCTTCATCATCACCGAAGGGCGGCTGGACGAGCTGGTGCCGATCGAGAATGCGACGATGGAGGACCGGACGGTCATCTGCTGGGACAAGGACGACATCGACGCGCTGGGCATCCTGAAGGTCGATGTTCTGGCGCTCGGGATGCTGACCTGTATCCGCAAGGCGTTCGGGCTGATGGAGAGCCACCTGGGCGTCGCCCATACGCTCGCGTCCTTGCCGCCGGAGGATCCGGAGGTCTACGACATGCTGTGCCGGGCCGACAGCCTCGGGGTGTTCCAGGTGGAGTCACGCGCGCAGATGAATTTCCTGCCCCGGATGAAGCCGCGCACCTTCTACGATCTCGTCATCCAGGTGGCGATCATCCGGCCGGGGCCGATCCAGGGCGACATGGTGCATCCCTTCATCCGGCGGCGCAACGGCGAGGAAAAGGTGGAGTTTCCGTCCGACGCTCTGGGGGCGGTGCTGGGCAAGACGCTGGGTGTGCCGCTATTCCAGGAGCAGGCGATGCAGATCGCCATCACGGGCGCCGGATTCACGCCGGAGGAGGCGGACCAGCTGCGCCGGTCCCTGGCCACCTTCAAGAAGCACGGGAACGTCAGCGATTTCCGCACCAGGTTCATTCGGGGGATGCGGGCGAACGGCTATGACCTCGACTTCGCGGAGCGGTGTTTCAGCCAGATCGAGGGGTTCGGCTCCTACGGCTTTCCCGAAAGCCACGCGGCGAGTTTCGCGCTGCTCGTCTATGCGAGCGCGTGGATCAAGCATCACCATCCGGCAGTGTTCTGCTGTGCGCTGCTCAATTCGCAACCGATGGGGTTCTACGCCCCTGCCCAGATCGTGCGGGACGCGCGCGACCACGGGGTCGAGGTGCGGCCGGTCTGCATCAACGCGAGCTTCTGGGACAACGTGCTGGAGCCCGACGGCAAGGGCCGGCTCGCCGTGCGGCTGGGGTTCCGGCAGCTCCGCGGGATGGCCGAGGAGGAGGCGACGTGGATCGCGGCGGCGCGCGGCAACGGCTATGCGGCGGTCGAGGACGTCTGGCGGCGTGCGGGGGTGTCGCCCCGGCTGATGGCGCGGCTGGCCGAGGCGGATGCCTTTGCCGCGCTGGGCCTGTCCCGGCGCGAGGCGCTGTGGCAGGCGCGGGCAATCGCCGGGGACAAACCCCTTCCGCTCTTCGCGGGCGACCTGGACGGCGAGGGGATCGCGGAGCCGGCGGCGCAGTTCCCGGCGATGAGCGAAGGCGAGGAGGTGGTGGAGGATTTCGTCTCGATGCGGCTCACGCTCCGGTCCCATCCCATCGCGCTGATCCGCCATATGCTGACGCCGGGGGTGGCGCAGGCGGGGTGACCCGATGGATGCAGACCGGATCCGACAACAGGTGGACAGGTGCCGCCCGGCACCGCAGGATTCTAGGATTCTAGGATTCTAGGATTCTAGGATTCTAGGATTCTAGGATTCTAGGCCAGAAACCTCATTTCTTTTCAGTTCCTTGCGCTTTCGGCGCGCCTGCAGTTAACGAACCGCCAAGAGTTCAGGACCGAGCGAACGGGCCAGTCTCATACCTCGCCTGCTTCGCGTATCGCGTCCCGCAGCAGGTCGAGGAACACCCCCACAGCCTCCGGCGGAGGGTCTTCGCCGAACCGTGTCACGCCGATGGATACCTGCGAGCCGGGCAAGCGGATGTCGACGGGTTTAAGCTCCGCCGGGAGTTTGCGCAGCCCCGATTTGCCGTAGCACAGCAGCGCGATGGAGCGGCTTGCGGCGATCATCTGCTCGGCATTCGAGAACGAAAACATCTCGGCCGACTGCGCCGGCGGGATGGTGCCGGCGGCGCGGAACATGCGATCGAAGAAGGCCCGGATCGGCGTGCCGTGGGGGGCGACGATCCATTGTTCCTCTGCCAGTTCCGACATCGACGGGCGCCGGCGATGCACAGGGTGATCGGCGCGGGCGATCAACATGTAGTCCTCGTGGTAGAGGTGCGTCTCGACCATCTCGGGAAACGGGGAAGGGTCGCGAAGCACGCCGATGATGAGATCGATCTCGCCCCGCCGCAGCGCCTCCACCAGCGTGTCGTAGCCGCCGGGCACGGCGACGAGGTGGACGTGCGGATGGGCGCGGGTGATCTCGCCGAAGGCCTGGAGCACCATGTTCTGCCCGGAAAACGGGAGCATCCCGACGGAAACGCGGCCCACCAACGCGTCGCCGGTTGCCGCAAGCAGCGCCGGGATGTCGGCGAGCGTGGCGGCGACCCGGTCCCACAGGGCGGCGAGCGCGCGGGCGGCGTCGGTCGCCTCCATCCCGCTCTTGCGCCGGATGAAGAGCGGCGGAGCGACATAGCCGGAGATGGCGGTGAGAGCCTGGCTGACCGCCGGTTGGGTCATGCCGAGCGCTCGTGCGGCGGCGGAGGCCGAGCCATGGCGCACCACCGCCGACACCGCGCGCAGGTGGCGCCAACGCAGGAGGTTGGGCAGGCGCAGGGCCCCTTCGCGGTGGAGAACGCCGCGCTCGACCCCTTCGATATCCGCCACGATGCGCCGGCATTGCTCGATCACGATGTCGCCCATCGGCGTCGGCTCCGACCCCGACCAGCCGCGCTGAAACAGCGCGACGCCCAGCACCGCCTCCGCGTCGTGAAGCGTGCGGGAGAAGGCGGGTTGGGACATGGCGACCGAATCGGCGGCCTCGGACAGGCGGCGATGGTCGGACAAGGCGCGGATCACGCGGACCTGGCGGGCGGAAAGGGGCGATTCAGCACTGTCCATGCGAGGATATAAGCGCTTTGAGGTAAGATATTCAATCTGCGCATAAGCAAACCAACCGGTCCGCCCTTACATACGATCCAACCGCATTGGGAGGACACCACGGATGAGCGCCAAGTCACTCGAAGAACGCCTGGCTGGCTACGATAGCCCCTTCGCCATGCTCTACGACAACCAGATGGGGCGTTACCCGTTTCCGATTGAGGCGGAATACACCCATTGGGCCGAAGAGCAACGCGCCTGGCGCGAAGGCGTGGCGCTGATGAACCAGAGCTTCCACATGACCGACCTCTACGTGAAGGGTCCGGACGTGATGAAGCTCCTCTCGGACATTTCAGTCAACAGCTACGCCAAGTTCGGCAAGGGCAAGGCCAAGCAGATCGTTTGCGTGAACCACGACGGCTACCTGATCGGCGACTCGATCGTGTTCGGTCTGGAAGACGACGAGGTGAACATCGTCGGTCGCCCGATCGTGCCCAACTGGGTTCAGTACCACGCCGAGACCGGCGGTTACGACGTCACCTGCACCCGCGACGAGCGCAAGCTGGACGATCCCGACAACCGCCGCCTGACCTACCGCTACGAAGTGCAGGGCCCCAAGGCGCTCGACCTTCTCAACGAGGTCAACGAGGGCGGTCCGCTCACCACCAAGTTCTTCAACATGGGCGAGATCACCATCGCTGGCTGCAAGGCGCAGACGCTGTCGCACGGCATGGGCGGTGCGCAGGGCCTCGAGATCTGGGGGCCGTTCGACGAGGGCGACAAGGTCAAGGCCCGCATCATGGAAGTGGGCGAGAAATACGGTCTGCGTCTCGTGGGCAGCCGCGCCTATGCCTCCGCAGCTGCCGAATCCGGTTGGGTGCCGAGCGTCGTTCCTGCGATCTACACCGGCGAGAAGATGAAGCCCTACCGCGAATGGCTGAAAGCCACCTCGTTCGAGGCGCTCTCGACCCTTGGCGGGTCGATGAAGACCGGCAACATCGAAGACTACTACATGACCCCGTGGGATGTGGACTATGGCCGCGTGGTCAAGTTCGACCACGACTTCATCGGTCGCGAAGCGCTGGAAAAAATGGCCGAGCAGCCGCAGCGCAAGAAGATGACGCTGGTCTGGAAGCCCGAGGACGTGCTGGCCGTGAACGCCGGGTACATGGACGACGGCGAACTGCCGACCAAGAACATGGACTTCCCCGCTGCGCACTACGCCAGTTACCCCTATGATCTGGTGACCAAGGATGGCCGTACCGTTGGTATATCCATCGCGCCGGCCTATTCCGCGAACGAACGTGCGTGGATCAGCCTTGCCGTTCTGGACCCCGACGTGGCGGAAACGGGCACTGAAGTGACGGTAACGTGGGGTGAGCCGGACGGTGGGTCGTCTAAACCGACCGTCGAACGTCACCGCCAGATCGACGTGAAGACCGAAGTGCACCCCTGGCCGATCCATGACGCGGTTCGGGAAACGTACCGCAAGCAGACCTGAGGAGACTGACCATGTCCGTCGTCAACATGAAAGCCACCAAGAGTGCCCCGTTCGCAGACCTGCTTGACGGTGTGTCGATCGAGGTGATGCCGCGCACGGCTGCGAAGATCGAGGATTTCACCAAGATCCTTCCGGCCGGCACCCGTGTCTACATCGCCCATATCGAGGGCACGCCGATCGAGGAGATGGTCGACACGGCCAAGCGCCTCGCCGCCGGCGGGTTCGAGGTCATGCCGCACTTTCCCGCGCGGATCATCCAGAACGATGCCGAGCTCAAGGACTGGGTCGATCGCTACGTCTCCGAGGCGGGCGTGGAAACCGCGCTCCTGCTCGGAGGCAGCCCGACCAAGCCGCTGGGCGCGCTCGACAGCTCGATCCAGCTTCTGGAGACCGGTTATTTCGACGGGTTCAAGCGTCTGCACGTCGCGGGCCACCCGGAGGGCAACCAGGACATCGACGCCAAGGGTGCCACGGTCAACGTCGACGAGGCGCTGCGCTGGAAGCAGGCCTACAAGGACCGCTCGGATGCCGAGATGGCCATCGTGACCCAGTTCGCCTTTGCCGCCAAGCCGGTCACGGACTGGGCGGAACGGCTTCAGGCCATGGGGATTACCATGCCGATCCACGCGGGCGTCGCGGGCCCCGCGAAGCTCCAGACCCTCATCAAGTTCGCCATCGCCTGTGGCGTCGGCCCGTCGCTCGGTGTGCTGCAGAAGCGTGCAAAGGATCTGACTAAGCTCCTCAAGCCCTTCGAGCCGACCGAGGTTCTGACCGACCTCGCCGCCTACACGGCGGAGAATCCCGACAGCCTGATCGAGCGGATCCACGTTTTCCCGCTCGGTGGCATCAACGCCTCGGCGGAGTACATTCGCGAAAACAGCTGATCCGGCCCACCGGACGCAGAGACGGCCCGTCGCCCCACCAGGCGGCGGGCTTTTTCGTGCCTACTTGCCGCCGTTGAGAAGCCGGTCATGGTGCTGGCGCAGCATGAACATCCCGGCCACGGCAAGGAGAAGCGCGACCGTTACGACGTAGAGCGGCGAGGTCCAGTTCGGGTCGTATTTCTGGAAGATCCCGGTCTTGGCGAGCGACGTGATGTGCATGAGCGGGTTCCACCACAACACGTCCTGCACCCGGGGCGGAAAATCCTCGTAGAGAAACAGCACGCCCGAGACGATGAAGAGCGGGCGGGCGGCGAAGCCCCACAGGCGACCCGCGAGGGGCAGTTCCATGAACAGGTAACAGGTGAAGACGCCGAAGCCGAAGCCGAGCGCAGTGCAGAGCGCGACGGCGAGCAGCACGGGCGGCAGGTCGAAGCGCAGGCCATGGCCTGACGCGAACGCGATGGCGTAGAGCAGGATGAAATAGACCGCCGTGGCCGTGAGCGCGTTCAGCGCGAAGCGCGCGAGTACGGTGTCGAGCCAGATCACGGTCGGGAACCGCAGAAGAGACCGCGAGAATTTCAGCGATTGGGTCACAGGCCCGCCGACCTGTCCGAAGATCGCGAAGACAAGGTGGCCGGAGGCATAATACATGATGAACGACGTGCCGAGCCGCGGGGTCTTCTGCAAAAAGCTGAAGGCGACCGTCAACGCGGCGATCATCAGGAGCGGCGAAAGGAAGGCCCAGAGGTAGCCGCCGGGCGACTGGCCGTAGCGCGCCGACATTTCCCGCAGGATGAGCGCGCCGACCGTGCGCAGGGTCGGAAAGCTGCGGCGCGCGGGGCCGGGGAGCGGTGGCGCGGCGTCGCCGGTGGTCATCACGATGGCTCCTCGCAATCTGGCGCCGATGCGCGCGATTATGTAGAAGGGGGCGAGCGAGATCAACGCAGGCGAAAGGAACGGCCCGGTGCCCGACGACTCCGCGAGGACCCGGCAGGACAGCCCGCAGGTGATCGTGCGCCCCATGGCCGGGCCCGCGCGGCGGCGTCGGCGTCACGTGGGTCTGCTCGCCTCCATCCTCCTGATCGTCGGCCTGCCGCTCGCCGTGATCGGCTGGTATGCGTTCGGCCGGGCCGTGGACCAATATGCCTCGGACCTCGGCTTTACCGTCCGGCAGGAGGAGCAGGGGCAGACGCAGGCGCTGCTCGGCAACCTCGCGCAACTGGCGGGGCCGAGTGCCAGCGGCGGGGCGCTCGACGGCGACATCCTCAACGAGTTCATCCAGAGCCAGGGGCTGGTGCAGGCGGTGGACGACCGGCTCGACCTCTGGGCGCATTACAGCGCGCCGCATGACACCGATCCGGTCTTCGCGCTGAGGCCCGGCGGGACCATCGAGGACCTCGTCGCCTATTGGCAGCGGATCGTGACCATCGACTACGACCAGGCGACCGGGCTGATCGGGGTCGAGGTGCGGGCCTTCGCGCCCGACTATGCCCGCGCTGTTGCGCAGGCGGTGCTCGAGGAGAGCCAGACGCTCGTCAACACGCTCAACGCGGCGGCGCGGCAGGACCTGCTGACCGCGGCGGAGCGTGACGTGGAAGAGGCGCTGGTGCGGCTCAAGGCGGCGCGGGAGGCGCTCGTCGCGTTCCGCACCCGCACGCAGATCGTGGACCCGGAAACCGATCTGGAAACCCGGATGGGCGTGCAGAATTCGCTCCAACAACAGCTCGCGCAGGCGCTCGTGGACTATGACCTCTTGGCCCAGTCCGCCGGGGAGAACGCGCCGAGCGTGATCCAGGCGCAGCGGCGGATCGAGGTGATCCGCGACCGGTTGTCGGAGGAGCGGGAAGCCTTCGCCTCCGACCAGTCCTATGCCGGGGTTGAGGGGTATCCGACGCTGATCGCCGAATACGAACGCCTCACCGTGGACCGGGAGTACGCCGAGGAGACCTACCGCGCGGCGCTTGCCCAGCTCGACGCGGCCAAGGCGGGGGCGACGCGCCAGACGCGCTACCTCGCCGCCTATGTCCTGCCCACGCAACCGGAAGCGCCGGCCTATCCTCAGCGCACGCAGATCATGCTCATGGCGCTGCTGTTCCTGTCTCTGGGCTGGGCGCTCGCCGCGCTGGTCTACTACTCCATACGCGACCGGAGGTGACGGCGTGCTCCGGGGCGTCGGGCTGACCAAATCCTACACCGTGAAAGGCCGGCCCAAGCGCGTGCTCGACGGGCTGGATTTCGAGCTGCCGACGGGCACCTCCCTCGCCCTATTGGGGCGGAACGGGGCGGGGAAATCCACGCTCCTGTCGATCCTCTCGGGCGCGGTCCGGCCAGATGCGGGGCAGGTGATGAGCGACGGCAGCGTGTCCTGGCCCGTCGGTCTGCGCGCGGCGTTCCACAAAGACATGACCGGGGTGCAGAACGTGCGTTTCGTCGCGCGGGTCTACGGGGTGGAGAGCGACGAGTTGGTGGAGTTCGTGCGCCATTTCTCGGAGCTCGGCGATCACTTCTACATGCCGTTCAAGACGTACTCCTCCGGGATGCGCTCGCGTATCTCTTTCGGGACCGCGCTGGGCCTGCATTTCGACACCTACCTCGTGGACGAGGTGACGGCGGTCGGAGATGCGGCTTTCAAGCGAAAGAGCCGGGCGGTGCTGCACGACCGGCTGGCCCGGTCGAGCGCGATCATGGTGAGCCACAACATGGGCGAGCTGCGCGAAATCTGCGACGCGGGGCTCGTCCTGTCCGAGGGCAAGGCGCGCTGGTTCGACGCGATCGACGAGGCCATCGACCACCACGAATGGATCATGGCGCGGCGCTGATCCCTAACACCAAGTAAAGAATCGCGTGGATTGCGCGGATAGTCCGCGCGCGCGTCACAATTCTGCGCCGCCCGTCGCCACCCAGAGGCGCGACACCACCCCTGCCGATGCACTTGGGGGTGGTTATGGCGATACTCGTACATGGACATTTCATGTCGGGCGTTCAGGCGCTCGACACGGGAATCACCGACCTGGTGGTGCTGAACACAGGGTCGATCCTGACGCTGTTCAGCCATTCCGGGCTCAACGGCGGGCTTGCCGGCTACAGCGTGCCCGCTTCCGGGTCCGGGACGGTGGTGGACCAGGCAATCTACAATACCGGCTGGATCGGCGGGACGGGCGAAGCAATCGCCATCACCGAGGCCCCCGGCGGCGGGCTCGAAGCGCTGTTCGGCTCGGCGCTGTCGGGGCGGATGAGCGGCTACGGCGTGAATAGCGACGGGCAGATCGGCGGGGTGACGAACCATGCCGGGCTTGGCACCGAGCTTGGCCGCCTCGTGGATATCGAGGTGGGTGCGGGCGGCGTGGCCTTCACCGATGCGTCGGGCCAGTTCGGCTTCGCTACGCGCGCGGCGGACGGATCGCTCGGCACCGTGACGCTCTTCCCCGATGACGCTTCTACGCATCTGGCCCATGTCACGACGGTCGCGACGGCGACGGTCGGCGGGGCTCAGATCGTGATCGCCGGGGACGCGGGCGAGGACGGGGTGACCAGCTTCGTCACCACCTCCGGCATGCCGGTCGTTGCGGACGTGGCCGGGCCCGCAGACGGGATCGGGATCATGGCGCCCACCGACATTTCGGTGGTCGAGGTGCTGGGTCAGAGCTTTGCCATCGTCGCCTCCGCCCAGGGCATGAACGGCGCGCTCACGGTGTTCCACGTCGCGCCGGACGGCACGCTCACGCGCACGGATCACATCACCGACAACCTGAACACCCGGTTCGGCGGCGTCACGGACATCGCCACGGTCACGCACGAGGGGCGCGTCTACCTCGCCGTTGGCGGGGCGGATGACGGGGTGTCGTTGTTCACGCTCCTGCCGGGCGGGCAGTTGCAGTTCCTGGACGCCATCGAGAACACCTGGACCGACGGTTCTCCCGGTCAGGCGGCGCTCGCGGACGTGACCGCCATCGCGGGCGGGGTGCTGGAGGATACGCTCGACCTCTTCGTGGCGAGCGAAGAGGTGGGTGGTCTCACCCGTCTGACCCATGACCTGGGCGACCAGGGGATTCAGACGCTTCTCGGCGCGGGTGGCGGGTCGGCCAACGGGACCGCGGGCGACGATATCCTCGTGAGCGGTGAGGCGTCGGATACTCTGTCAGGCGGGAACGGGGACGATATCCTCGTCGATGGCGGCGGCACCGACATCATGACCGGCGGCTACGGCAGCGATACCTTCGTGCTACGCGACGACGGGGCGCAGGACACGATCATGGATTTCGATCCGGCGGTCGATCGGCTCGACCTGTCCTCCTGGTCGTTCTTCTACGACCCGTCCGTGCTGACGATCACGCCGAACGCGAACGGCGCACTGGTGACGTGGCGCGACGAGGTGTTGATCCTGCGCTCGGCGCAGGGCGGGCTGCTCGACGCTGGCGATGTGCGCAATGCCGTGTCCGTGACGGCGGATCGCGCAATGGACCTGTCCGGTTACGACTTCCCGGACTGGGACGGTGCGCTGGAGGAAGAGCCCGAGCCGGTCTTTGGCTACGACATTGCGGACACGGCCGGTGACGACCTCGTCACCGGCGGGGTGGGGTCCGAGATGATTGCGCTATCGACCGGGGATGACGAGGTGCACGCGGGTGGCGGGAACGACCGGGTGGACGGGGGCGCGGGGCGCAAGACGATCCACCTCGACGCGGGCGACGACACGTTCGACGACAAGGACCAGAGCACAGCGCTCGACGGCGATATCGTGCGGGGCGGCGCGGGAAACGACACCCTCATCATGGGGCTCGGCGCGGACGACGTGGACGGCGGCACGGGCCGCGACCTGATCCGCGCCGGCGGAGGCGACGACACTGTCACCGGCGGCACGGGCGCGGACGAGGCGTGGCTCGGGGCGGGTGACGACACCTATACCGACAGCGACGACGAAAGCCGGTGGGACCACGACATCGTCTATGGCGAGGACGGGGACGACGCGATCACCACGGGCAACGGCGACGATCAGATCGACGGGGGCGCGGGAAACGACAGGCTGGGCGGACGGGCCGGGCAGGACATAATCTTCGGCGGCGCGGGCGCGGATCTTATCTGGGGTGCGCTGGGCAACGACCTGTTGCGGGGCGACGACGGGGATGACGAACTCTACGGCGGGTCAGGCAACGACCACATGCTCGGCGGCGCGGGCAACGACCTCATGGAGGGTGGCTACGGCGACGACGTGGGTCACGGCGAAGATGGGGACGACACGATCCGGGGCCAGGAGGGAGACGATCACTTCATCGGTGACGGTGGCCATGACCGTCTGTTCGGGGATGCGGGAGCAGACCGGCTCCTCGGAGGCGAAGGCGATGACAGGCTCGACGGCGGAGATGGCAGCGACACGCTTTTTGGCGATGCCGGCGCGGACCTGATAACGGGCGGTAGCCAGGAGGACGACATCCAGGGGGGCGACGGCGACGACCGACTCTACGGCAACCTCCACAACGACACGATGTCCGGCGGGGCCGGGAACGACGCTCTGTTCGGCGGTTGGGGCGGTGACCGCCTGAGCGGCGATCTGGGCGACGACTTCGTCAACGGGGACGGAGGGGATGACACGATTTTCGGCGGTGAGGGCAATGACCGGCTGTCCGGGAACGGTCACAGCGATTGGATCGATGGTGGCGCGGGCGACGACGAGATTTTCGGCGGCTGGGGCTGGGACACCTTGAAAGGTGGCGCGGGCGCGGATGCGATCAGGGGCGAAAGCGGGAATGACCGGTTGTGGGGCGGCGGCGGACATGACCGCATGTTCGGCAATCTCCACAACGACTGGATGAGTGGCGGTATGGGCCGCGACGTGATGTTTGGCGGTTGGGGACGCGATACGCTCAAGGGCGGGTGGCACGCGGACGTGCTCAAGGGCGAAGGGGGGGATGACACCCTGTTCGGCGATGGCCATGACGATCGACTCATCGGTGGGAGCGGCAATGACTCGCTTTTGGGTGGCGACGGGCATGACGTGCTTTACGGCAATCTCCACAACGACTGGATGAGCGGCGGGATGGGCCGCGACGAGATGTTCGGAGGTTGGGGGCGCGACACGCTCAAGGGCGGCTGGCACGCCGACGTTCTCAAGGGCGACGGGGGGGACGATAGGCTGTTCGGCGATGGTCATGATGACGTGCTGAACGGTGGACGGGGCAACGACCGGCTCTGGGGCGGTTCAGGCGCGGACAGCTTCGAGTTCGGGCGCTGGGACGGGCGCGACAAGGTATTCGATTTCTCGATGACCGACCAAGTCGTGCTGAACGGCGTGTCGCGGTCGATGGTGTCTGTCTTCACCAAGGGCGGCAGCACCTTCATCGAATGGGGGAACGAGCAGGTGGAACTGGTCGATTTCACCAACCGCGGATTCGACAAATGGGATATCGTCTACGACTGAGGGTCAGCCGAAAAAGCTGTCCAGCGTTATCGCGTCGATGAGCCGCTCGGCATTGGTCACGCCGTTGAACAGGAGGCTTTCGCCGCTGTCGAAGGTGAGGCGGAGGTTTTCGCCTTCCCGCACCGCGAGGTCAGGCAGGGTGTCGAGGGGCCGACCGGCGAGGAGCGCTTCGTCGAGCAGAAGGTGGTCGCGGGCTAGTCGGAAGTCGGTAACCCTGTCGTGCCCGTCGCCGAAGCGAAACACGAAGGTGTCCTGACCGAAGCCCAGCGTGATCGTGTCGTTTCCCGCACCGCCGAACACGCGGTCGTTGCCGGGACCTGCGTTGATCGTGTCGTTGCCCTCGCCGCCGCGAATCGCGTCGCGGCCCTTGCGCCCGAAGATCGTGTCGTCGCCCGATTGCCCGTGGATCGTGTCGTTGCCGCGCCCGGCCATCAAGGTGTCGTCGCCCGCGTTTCCCTTCAGCGTGTCGTTGCCCGTGCCGGCGGAGACCCAGTCGTCACCCTCACCGCCGAAGATGGCGTCGCGTCCGCGATGGGCGGTGATACGGTCCGCGCCGTCGCCGCCGTAGGCCGTGTCGTTGCCGCGCCCGGTGAACAGGATGTTGTCCGCGTCATTGCCGAAGAGCATGTCGTTGCCCCCGCCAGTGCGCGCGTTCTCGATCACGACGCCATGTGCGATGGTGAAACCGCCCGCGACCGAGCGCGCGGCGGAGAGGTAGCCGCCCCCGCCGGGACCATACGCCAGCGTCGCCGCGCGCAGGTCGATCACCGCGTCGCGCCAGCCGTCGTAGGCGATGGTATCGGTCCCGCCTGCGTCCCATATCGCCTGCCACGCCGTCCCGTTGCCGTTCAGGTCGGGGAGGAGGTATGTGTCGTCGCCGGTCCGGGTGGCGAGGTTCGCGCCGTAGAGCGCCTGCAACGCCGCGATGTCGAGCGCCATCGGCCCGGCCTCGTATCCCCAGTCCCCCGACAAGGCGCCGAAGGTGCCTACGTCGCCGGTATTCCAGCCGGTGTTGTAGGACATGGTGGTGTAAAGGCCCTGGTTCAGGTCGCCGTCGCCGAAATCGCCGAACGGATAGCTGACCCCACGCATCACCGCCGAGGTGCCGCCCTCGTCATGCGGGTGGGCGAGGCCGAGACCATGCAGGATTTCGTGTGTGAAGACGACGAACCCCGTGCCGCCGCGTTCGAGGTCGCCGCCCGGAAACCGGTCCCACTGCGCCCCGTTCATGTTGCCTGTGCCTGCTCCCGGCTCCCCCGGCGGAGAGAAGTAGCCGAGCACCCGGTAGGCGTCGAGTTGGTCGGTATCCAGGCCGATCACGAAGTCCGCTTTCGCCGCCGAAGGCGCGCGGGTGAAGGTGACGTCGGCCACCGCTTCGATCAGGGCAAAGGCGTCGGTCGCGCGCGCGATCTCGTAGGCTGTCCAGCCCTCGGAGGTAAAGCCGTCGACCACTTCTCCCGAACCTGCGAAATGCACGGCGATCTCGCTCTCGGCGACACTTGCGCCCCAGAGGAGCGCCTCGACGGGCGTTCCGCCCAGGGACGAGACGGTGTGCGTCTGGTGCGTGATCCCGCCCTCGTACCGGCGCGTGACGACGGAGAGCGTGGCGCTCGTCGTGCTGTCTTCTGCGATGTCGGCCATGACCACCCCGGCGTTCGGCGCCCCCACGACGCTCGCCGATGTTTACGCTTCGTTTATCTCAAATGGGAGTAAAACTCTCGGCATTGGTAAACGCCCTAGAGCGGCGGGGCCGAGAAGACAGGGAGGGGTTCTCCGCTGTCCATCGCGACAGCAAAGGCGGTGGCGGTGTCGAGGGCTTCGCGGATGGTCACGTCCATGTCGAGATAGCGATAGGTGCCCAGACGCCCGACGAAGGTGATACCCTCTTCCGCCTCGGCGCGTGCGACGTAGTCGGCCAGCAGCGCTTTCTCCTCCACCAGCCGGATCGGGTAGTAGGGGATGTCCTCGGGGCCGCAGGCGCGGGAGTATTCGCGGTAGAGCACGCTGCCTTCGTGTGCCTCCCACGTCGAGAAATGCTTGTGCTCGGTGATCCGGGTGAAGGGCACGTCCGGGTCGCCGTAGTTCATCACCGCGCAGCCCTGCCAGTCGCCGGTCGCCGTGAACCGTTCGAAGTCGAGCGTGCGGTAGCCCAGCCGGCCAAGATCGTAGCCGAAATATCCGTCGAGCGGGCCGGACCAGACCACGTGATCGTGCTCGTCCCGCATGGCCGGGTCGTAGGGCGTGGAGAGGTGCAGGGTGATGTTCGGATGGTCGACGATGCTTGCGACCAGCGGCGTGTAGCCGTGCTCCGGCATCCCCTGGAACCGGTGGAAGAAATAGTTGTCGTCGTAGTTGAAGCGCACCGGGAGACGCTTGAGGATCGAGGCGGGAAGCTCGGTCGGCGAGCAGCCCCATTGTTTCTCGGTGTAGCCCTTGAAGAACGCCTCGTAGAGCTCTGGGCCGACGAAGCGCAGGGCCTGCTCCTCGAACGTCCGGGGTTCGGTGATGGAGGTGTCCGCCTGCGCCTCGATGAAGGCGCGGGCCTCGTCCGGGCGCATGGTCTTGCCAAAGAACTGGTTGATCGTGTGCAGGTTGATGGGGAGCGAGTAGACCGCGCCCTGCGTCGTCGATTTCACCCGGTTCTTGTAAGGTTTGAATGGCATGAAAGCGTTCACGTAGTCCCACACTTCGGCGTCGTCGGTGTGAAAAATGTGGGGGCCGTAGACATGGACCATGACGCCCGTTTCCGGGTCCCGCTCGGTATGGCAATTCCCGGCGACGTGGTCGCGCGCGTCGATCACGGTCACGTCGTGCCCGGCCTCGGCCATGCGCCGCCCGATCACCGCCCCCGAGAACCCTGCGCCTACCATCAGGAATTTCATGGATTTTTCCCCTTGTCGTCCCGCAACCCTGTGCCATGGCGTGCCGGACCGCGCAAGGCGCGGGCTTGTCGCAGTGCCGGTAATGGTGTCACAACGAACCGGCTTCATGGGTGAGAGGGCGAGGATGTGAGCAGGAACCCAGGCGATTGGATGGCCGTCGATTGGTCCGCGGGCCGGCTGCGAATATGGGTGCTGGATGGTGACGGGGCTGTCCTGGCACGGGAAGAGGCCGACGTGGGAGGTGAGACGGGATACGAGGCGGTGCTGGGACCGCTTATCGCGCATCACCTCGACGACGACGACGAAACGGACATCCTGATCGCCGGAGACCCGGCAGGACCAGAAGGGTGGGGGGCTGCGGAGCTGCGCCCGGTGCCGTGCCGGCCGCCCGAAGCGGGCGAAGCGACGCCCGTGGATGTCCATGACGGACGGATGCGCGTGAGGCTCGTGACCGGCGTGCGGCAGGAGACGCCCGCGGGCCTGATGCTGGCTGATGCCGTGCGGGTGCGCGGCTTCCTTGCCCTGAACGACGCGTTCGACGGGGTGCTTTGCCTGACCGGCACTCGCACGCGCTGGGTTCATGTCAGCGCCGGCGAGATCGTCAGTTTCCAGAGCCACCTGACCGGCGACCTCGTGCGCCAGACGCTCGACGGTCTCGGCGTCTCGGGCACGGCGGGGACAGGCATGGGGGAGGCGGTGTCGGACGCCATGTCCCGGCCCGAGAGTGTCGCGGCGCGGCTGGGGTCGATCGAGGCCGCGCACCGCATGGGCCGTGCGCCCCTGCAGGATGTGCTGGACGAGGTGTGGGGCCTGTTCATCGGGCTGGAGCTTGCCGCCGCGCGTCCCTACTGGCTGGGTCAGCGGGTCGCGCTGGTCGGGTCGGGCGACCGGATGGAGGCTTATCACAGCGCCATGTCGGCGCAGGGCGTCCTGCTGGAAACCGGGGTCGAAGAAGAGACTATTCTGGCCGGATTCCGGGCGATCCGGGGCTAGGCCCCGACCGCGTCGCGGGCGACGGAGACGGCTTTCAGCACCGCAAAGACACTCTGCCCCTCGCGCAGGTCCATCGCGGTGACCGAGCGGCGGGTGATCCGGGCGAGGATCAGGTTGCCGTTCGCGGACAACTGCACCAGCGCGCCCGGGCCGTCGCCCATGCGGATGTCACGGACTTGAGCCTCGAACACGTTGAGCGCCGAGATGCCCTCGGGCCGGTGGGTGGCCAACATGACGTCCTGTGCTTCGACATGGACCCGCAGCGGCGTGCCGAGCGGCGCGGCCACGCGTGGCAGGAACAGGCTCAGGCCGGATGCGTCGAGCTCCGACACCCCGTCCTCGTGATGGGCGACCACCCGCGCCTCCAGGACGGCGCCGGCCGCACCGGGGCCGAGCGGGGTGACGCACGGATCCGCCATGACCGCGCCAGCCGGCCCCGCCGCGCGCAGCCCGCCATCCTCCAGCACCGCGATCGTGGTGGCGAGGCGGGCGACTTCGGCGGCGGCATGGCTCACGTAGAGAATCGGGATGTCGAGCTCGTCGCGCAGACGCTCGAAATAGGGAAGGATCTCGCCCTTCCGGTCCTCGTCCAGCGCCGCGAGCGGTTCGTCGGCGAGGAGCATCCGGGGCCGGGACAGAAGCGCGCGGCCGATGGCGACGCGCTGTCGTTCGCCTCCCGACAGGGCGCCGGGACGGCGGGTGAGGAGATCGCCGATCCCCAGCATGTCGATCACCCGGTCGCGCGCCGGGCCGGTGGCCCCCTTGGGCGCGAAGCGGGTGCCGTAGTCGAGGTTGCGCGCGACGCTCAAGTGTGGAAAGAGCCGGGCATCCTGGAACACGTAGCCGAGGCGGCGCTTGTGGGGCGGGAGCCAGATGCCGGACTCGCTGTCCATCAGCACCTCACCCCCAATGACGATGCGGCCCCGGTCAGGCCGGGTCAGGCCCGCGACGGCGTTGATGATGCTCGTTTTGCCAGACCCCGAGCGGCCGAAGAGCACGGTGACACCCGCGGGCGCCGTGAAAGCCACGTCGAGGGTGAAGGCGCCGAGCCTTTGGTGAATATCGATTTCCAACGTCATCCGCGCACCCTCCGCGCGATGCGCTGGGCCGCGACCTCCGACAGGATGAGCGCGAGCATGGCGATGGCGATGGACACGACGACAAGGCGCAGGGCGGAGTTTTCGCCGCCGGGCACCTGCAGGAAGGCGTAGATCGCGGAGGGCAGCGTCTGGGTCTGGCCGGGGATGTTGGAGACGAAGGTGATCGTCGCGCCGAATTCCCCCATCGCCTTGGCAAAGGCAAGGATCGCGCCGGCGAGGATGCCGGGCAGTACGAGCGGCAGGGTAACGGTGGTGAAGACACGCAGACGCGAGGCACCGAGCGTCGCGGCGGCCTCCTCCAGCCTCGGGTCCACCGCCTCGATCGACAGGCGGATGGCGCGCACGAGCAGCGGAAACGCCATGATCGCGGCGGCGAGCGCCGCGCCGGTCCAGCGGAAGGCGAAGACGATGCCCAGCGGTTCGAGCAACGACCCGACCGGCCCCTGCCGCCCGAAGGTCAGGAGGAGGAGATAGCCGGTCACGACGGGCGGCAGGATCAGGGGAAGGTGAACGAGACCGTTGAGGACCTGCCGCCCCGGAAACCGCCAGCGGGCGAGGGCGTAGGCCACGAAGATGCCCAGCGGGAGCGAGGCGAGCGTGGCCCAGACCGCCACCTTGAGCGACAGGGCGACCGCCTGCCATTCCTCCGGCCCGAGCCAGTCCACGCGCTACTCCGGGATGACGCCGAAACCGGCGGCGGTGAAGATCGCGCGCGCTTCCGGTCCGGCCAGGAAGGCGAGAAATTCGTGGTTCAGGGGGTTGTCGCTCGCCGCGACGGCGGCGGCCGGGTAGACGATGGGCGGATGGCTGTCGGCGGGAAAGGTGCCGAGCACGCCCACACGCGTATCGGCCTTCGCGTCGGTGGCATAGACGATGCCGAGCGGCGCCTCCCCTGTCGCGACGAGCGCGAGGGCGGCGCGCACGTTGTCGGCCTGCGCGACTCGCCCCTCGACCTGTGGCCAGAGACCCAGGGTCTCGAGCGCGGCCTTGCCGTAGATGCCTGCCGGCACCGCGTTCACCAGCGCCATCGCGATGACGCCGTCGCCGAGGCGGCTGGCGAGGTCCGTGTCAGGGCCGATCTCAACCGGGTCCTGCGCGCCGGGCGCGACGAGGACGAGGGCGTTGCGCAGAAGCTCCACCTCGCTGTCGGGATCGATGGCGCCTTCTGCTATCAGGCTGTCCATCCAGGCGCGGTTGGCCGAGACGAAGATGTCGGCCGGTGCACCCTGCCCGATCTGGCGCGCGAGAACCGAGGAGCCTGCGACGGAGAGCACCACCTCGTGCCCCGTCGCCGCCTCGAACTCCGCGCCAACATCCTCGAGCACGTCGCCGAGGCTCGCGGCGGCGAACACGGTGAGTTCGCCCGCCCCGGCGGCCAGGGGCAGGAGGGTCACGAGGGCGGCGAGGATCGGGCGAAAGCGTCGCATCACGCCACACCTTAACCGTGCCGCCACCCCCGGTGGCAAGCGGTCATTTGGTCTTCGCGCGGGCCGTGGCACATGGCGTAACATCTTGAATCCGCCTTGAGATCGTCATGGTCGCGGGGCAAGGTGAGCGCGATCTCATGCGTCGAAGGGGACCGCGGATGACCACCAAGACGATCACGCCCGTTCTGCTGTGCGGCGGCTCCGGCACGCGCCTGTGGCCCCTGTCGCGCAAGAGTTATCCCAAGCAATTTGTCCCCCTCGTGGGCGAAACGACGCTGTTCCAGGCGTCCGCGCAGCGGCTTTCGGGCGGGACCGAGGCAATCTCGTTCGACGCGCCGGTCGTGGTGACGAACTCGGATTTCCGGTTCATCGTGACCGAGCAGTTGCACGCCGTGGGCATCGACCCCGGTGACATCCTCATCGAACCCGAGGGGCGCAATACGGCCCCCGCCGTTCTGGCGGCGGCGCTTCGGATCGCGGCGACGAACCCCGAGGGGATCATGCTGGTCGCCCCTGCCGATCACGTCGTGCCGGACGCGGCCGCGTTCCACTGCGCGGTGGAAGCTGGTCTCGCGGCGATCGAGGCGGGGGACCTCGTCACCTTCGGGATTACGCCGACCCGGGCCGAGACCGGCTATGGCTACCTCGAACTCGGGGCCAAGCCGGACGGGTCGGGCGCGCCGATCAAACTCTCGCGCTTCATCGAGAAGCCGGACACCGCGCGCGCGGAGGAGCTTGTCGCGGCGGGAACGAACCTCTGGAACGCCGGCATCTTCCTGTTCCGCGTCGCGGATATCATCGCGGCGTTCGAGGCCCATGCGCCAACGCTGATGGACCCGGTGCGTGCGTCGCTGGACGAGGCGCGGGTGGACCTCGGGTTCCTGCGGCTCGCGCCCGAGGCGTGGCAGGGGGCCGAGGATATTTCCATCGACTACGCCGTGATGGAGCGCGCCGCGAACCTGTCGGTCGTCCCGTTCTCGTCGGAGTGGTCCGACCTCGGCGGCTGGGACGCCGTGTGGCGGGAGGCCGGGCCGGATGCGGACGGGGTCGCGACCTCGGGCGAGGCGACGGCCATCGACTGCACCAACACGCTGCTCCGGTCCGAGAGCGAGCGGCTGGAAGTGGTCGGTATCGGGCTCGACAACATCTTTGCCGTGGCGATGAACGACGCGGTTCTGATCGCGGGCATGGACCGGGCGCAGGACGTGAAGCTCGCGGTGAACGCGCTGAAGAAGAAGGGCGCGGACCAGGCGACGCACTTTCCCAAGGACCACCGCCCCTGGGGCTGGTTCGAGAGCCTCGTGGTCGGGGGGCGGTTCCAGGTGAAGCGCATCCTCGTGCATCCCGGCGCATCGCTTTCGCTGCAAAGCCACTACCACCGCTCGGAACACTGGATCGTGGTGGAGGGGACGGCCAAGGTGACGGTGGACGACACCGTGACGCTCGTGACCGAGAACGAAAGCGTCTATATCCCCGTCGGCTCCAAGCACCGGATGGAGAACCCGGGGCGCGTGCCGATGGTCCTGATCGAGGTGCAGACCGGTGCCTATGTCGGCGAGGACGACATCGTGCGCTACGAGGACATCTACGCGCGCGATTAGTCCGGCGCCGCCACCCCCGGGACCGGGGCCGGGTTCCTGCTCCACGCGGTCGAGGCCCGGGAGAAATACGCGCCCGAACTCGACGAGGGCGTCAGGTCATCCTGACGGGCGAGATCGGGGCGGGGGTGGACGAGGAGAACCAAGGTCTGCAACTGGACCGCGGCGAATGTCGAGCGTGCCGAGATCGAGCGGATCGTGGACGGCGAAACGCGCGACGGGGCGCGGTGCCGGTCGAACGGCTTTCGGTCGGTGACGAGGTTTTGACAGCCACGAGAGCCTTTATCCGGGGGAACAGGCGCTGTCCCATCTTCCCGCACCCGACCGCGCCGCGATTGAGTCGGCGATAAGCGAAAACGGCGTGTCTCGCGATCCTGCGGCGCCGATGCTCACGGTTCAAGAGACTCGCGACCTGGTCGCCGACCTGCGCAATCACGCGCTCCATGGACCTGTGATTGAGGTGAAGGCATGACACGCCGCTGTCCCAGGCGACCGGCCGGACAACTCGCGGCGGCGTCATGGTGCGAAGTGGTGAGCCGTGCAGGATTCGAACCTGCGACCCACTGATTAAAAGTCAGTTGCTCTACCAACTGAGCTAACGGCCCACTGCGGAGGGCTGACTAAGGCCGGGGGCCGGTGTGGTCAAGAGAAAAAACCGCATTCTCTTTCATTCATTTCGCGCGAGGCGTATATGCGCGGCATGAGCGCTCTGCCGACCGATACGGGCCTGCCCTTCATGAAGTGGCACGGGGCCGGGAATGACTTCGTGATCTTCGATTCACGGGGGCGCGACGCCGTGACCAGCGCGGCTCTGGCGCGGGCGCTGGGCGACCGTCATCGCGGCGTGGGGTTCGACCAGCTGGCCGAGATCCGCGACAGCGATGCGGCCGACGTCGACCTCGACTTCTGGAACAGCGACGGGAGCCGGGCGGGCGCCTGCGGAAACGCGACGCGCTGCGTGGCCCGGTACTTGTTCGACGAGGGCGGAAAGGATGCCCTGACGATCCGCACCACGCGCGGCGTGCTCGAGGCAAGGCTTGTGGACGGCGAGGTCCACGTGAACATGGGCCATCCCCAGACGGCGTGGGACGAGATCCCGCTCGCGGGCGACGTGGACCGGCTGCATCTCCCGCTGGAGGGGGACCCGGTCGGCGTCGGCATGGGCAACCCGCACGCGGTCTTTTTCGTCGAGAATGCCGAGGCGATCGATGTGGCCGAGCGGGGGCGCGAGGTGGAACACGACCCGCTTTTTCCCGAACGCACCAACGTCGAGTTCGCGCAGATCCGCGCGCGCGATGAAATCCGGATGCGGGTCTGGGAGCGCGGGACAGGCATCACGCTCGCCTGCGGTTCCGGGGCCTGCGCGACCGCCGTGGCGGCGGTGGAACGCGGCCTGACCGATCGGACCGTACGGATGGAGGTCGACGGCGGGTGGCTCACGCTCGACTGGCGCGAGGATGGTGTCTGGATGACCGGGCCGACCGCGCATGTGTTCGACGCGACCCTGACGCGGGCCTTCCTGGAGTCGGTTTAATGACGGCGCACCCCCCCATCTTCGCGACGCTTGGATGTCGCCTGAACGCCTATGAGACCGAGGCGATGAAGACGCTCGCCGAAGGGGCGGGGGTCGAAGGCGCCGTGGTGGTCAACACCTGTGCGGTGACCGCCGAGGCGGTGCGCAAGGCGCGGCAGGAAATCCGGCGGCTGCGGCGTGAAAATCCCGAAGCCAAACTGATCGTCACGGGCTGTGCGGCCCAGACCGAGCCGGAGACCTTTGCGGGCATGGACGAGGTCGATCTGGTCGTCGGAAATGCCGAGAAGATGCAACCCGCGACATGGGCCAGGCTCGGCCCCGATTTCGTGGGCGAGACCGAGCGCGTGCAGGTAGACGACATCATGTCCGTCACGGAGACCGCAGGGCATCTGATCGACGGGTTCGGCACGCGCAGCCGAGCCTACGTGCAGGTTCAGAACGGCTGCGACCACCGCTGCACCTTCTGCATCATCCCCTATGGCCGGGGCAATTCGCGCAGCGTGCCTGCGGGCGTCGTGGTCGATCAGATCAAGCGCTTGGTGGACAAGGGGTTCAACGAGGTGGTGCTGACCGGCGTCGATCTGACCTCGTGGGGTGCCGATCTGCCCGGCGAGCCGCGCTTGGGCGATCTGGTCATGCGCATCCTTCGGCTGGTGCCCGACCTTCCGCGCCTGCGGATTTCGTCGATCGATTCCATCGAGGCGGACGAGAACCTGATGCTGGCCATCGCCACCGAGCCGCGCCTGATGCCGCATCTGCACCTCAGCCTTCAGCACGGGGACGACCTGATCCTCAAGCGGATGAAGCGACGTCACCTGCGCGACGATGCCATCGCGTTCTGCGAGGAGGCGCGTCGCTTGCGCCCCGGCATCACCTTCGGGGCCGACATCATCGCGGGCTTCCCGACCGAGACCGAGGCGCATTTCGAGAACTCGCTGAAGCTGGTGGAGGAGTGCGACCTCACCTGGCTCCATGTCTTCCCCTATTCCGCGCGGGAGGGGACGCCGGCTGCGCGCATCCCGCAGAAGGTGAACGGAAACGTTATCAAGGACCGGGCCGCGCGGCTCAGGGCCGCCGGGGAAGCCGCCGTCGCGCGCCACCTCGCCGCGCAGCAGGGCGTGACCCATGCGGTTCTGATGGAGAACCCGCGCATGGGACGGACGGAGCATTTCGCGGAAGTGACGTTCGGTGCCGACCGGGTCGAAGGCGAGATCGTGCGCGCCACGATCACCGGGCAGGTTGGCGGACAACTGGTGGCCTGATGCATCCGAACCCGGCATTCCGCAAAACCGGCACCGACAAGAACCTCGCCTTCGCGCGGGAGCGGGGGTTCGGTATCCTGTCGGTGAACGGCGAGGCGGGGCCTCTCATGGCGCACGTCCCGTTTACCCTGAACAAGGACGGGAGCATCGCGGCGCTGCACCTCGTGCGGTCCAACCCGATCCTGAACGCGCTGGAGACACCGCAGCGCGCCGTTATCGCGGTGAACGGGCCGGACGGCTATGTCTCGCCCGACTGGTACGGGGTTGAGGACCAGGTGCCGACGTGGAACTACGTCGCTGTCCACCTGCGCGGCACGTTGGAGCGGCGGCCGGATGACGTCCTTCCGGGGCTTCTGGAATTCCAATCCTACGCTTTCGAGAGCCGCATCAAGGGCAAGACCCCGTGGCGGCCCGAGAAGATGACGCCCGAGGTGTTCGAGAAGATGCAGCGCGCCATCGTGCCCGTCCGGCTCATGGTCGAGACGGTCGAGGGCACGTGGAAGCTGGGCCAGAACAAGCCCGAGACGGTGCGCCATGCCGCGTCCCGCAAGCTCAAGAAGGGGGTCGGGCAGGAACTCGCGGCCCTCGCGGCGCTGATGCGCCGGCGCGACTTCGACTGACGAATAGGATTGGACAGGCGCGCGGGGAGCCCGTAATCTCCAATGTAAAGGAGAGTAACATGCCCCTGCCGCTCGTTCCCATAGCCGTCTATGCCGCCAGCGCCGGTACCGTCGCGCTGGCCACCTGGAAGCTCGCGCGCAAGATCGAGCGGGGGCGCCGCGACCAGCGGGCCGAAGATGCGCTGGACGAGGTGGATGAGGGTGTTACGGTGCGCCGCGAGGCCGAACAGGCCAACGGAACCGCGCGGTTCCGGCGCGTCATCCGATTTGGCGAGGCCGGGACGGCGATCGAAATCGACGCGGCAGTTCTGGGCCGCATCACTATCAAGAAGGTCTGATCTCCATGATGCAACTCGTCGGAAACCCGGCTTCGCCCTTCGTGCGCAAGGTCCGGGTGATGCTGCTGGAGACCGGGCAGGAGGACGAGGTGGAGATGGTGACGGCGGTCACGACACCCGTGGACCCTGCACCGGAAGCCGTGGCCGCGAACCCGATCAAGAAGATCCCCGCGCTGATCCGACCCGACGGCTGCACGCTCTACGACAGCCGGGTAATCACCCGTTATCTCGACGCCCGCGCGGATGCCGGGCTCTACAAGGAGCGGCGGGTTTGGGAGGTTCTCACGCTGGAGGCGACCGCGGACGGGCTCATGGATGCCGCGGTGCTCATGGTCTACGAGGGCCGGGTGCGGCCCGAGAACATGCGCTACGACGGGTGGGTCGAGGCCCAGTGGGGCAAGGTCGAGGGCGCGCTCGACGCGCTCGAAAGCCGCTGGATGAGCCACCTTCGCGGACCGCTCGACGCGGGCCAGATCGCGGTGGGCTGCGCTTTGGGTTACCTCGATTTCCGGCACGGCGACCGAAATTGGCGCAAGGGGCGCGGGGCACTCGACGACTGGTTCGCGGCCTTCTCCCAGCGTGAGAGCATGGTGGCCACGCAACCGGCCGGTTGAGTCGCCCGGGCGCCCCTGTTTTGCAGGAATCCCGGGTCATGCGTCAGCACGCCACACCCCTGTTTGCTCCAGAACCGGTTGAATCTCACGGCGGCGTTACAATGCCTTCTGGACGGGTGCCTCTCTAGACGCTAAACACCGCCGCGATGGGCTACGGGCAACCGTGGCCTTTTGGGACATTCGGCCGTGAATTCGGCCTAGCAAGTCGGCCGCCGGTGCGCGGTCCAGCAAGGGAGAAGCTCTCGTGTCACACGCTGACGATCACGAAGGGACCCGCCGGGATTTCCTCTACTATGCGACTGCCGGTGCCGGTGTCGTCGCGACGGGGGCCGCCGTCTGGCCGCTCGTCAACCAGATGAACCCCTCGGCGGACGTGCGGGCGCTGGCCTCGATCCGGGTCGACGTATCCGGTGTCGCCGAAGGCAGCCAGCTGACGGTGCAATGGCTGGGCAAACCGGTCTTCATCCGCAACCGCACGCAGGAAGAGATCGACGCGGCCCGCGAGACGCCGGTCGAGGACCTGCCCGATCCGATCGCGCGCAACGAGAACCTCGGCGGCGAAGAGCCTGCGACGGACGAGAACCGCACGCTGGGCGAAGGCGAGAACTGGCTTGTCATGATGGGCGTCTGCACGCACCTCGGCTGCGTCCCGCTGGGCGACGGCGCCGGTGACTTCGGCGGCTGGTACTGCCCCTGCCACGGGTCGCACTACGACTCGGCCGGCCGTATCCGCCGCGGTCCCGCGCCGACCAACCTTCCGGTTCCGGTCGCGCAGTTCGTCGACGAAACCACGATCCAACTGGGCTGAGGGAGAAAAAGATGGCTGGTATTCCCCACGACCATTACGAGCCGACGTCCGGTTTCGGCAAGTGGTTCCACAAGCGGCTCCCGGTGGTGTCGCTGCTCTATGACACCCTGATGATCCCGACCCCCAAGAACCTGAACTGGTGGTGGATCTGGGGCATCGTCCTCGCATTCTGCCTCGTTCTTCAGATCGTCACGGGCATCATCCTCGTGATGCACTACACGCCGCATGTCGACATGGCCTTCGCCTCGATCGAGCACATCATGCGCAACGTGAACGGCGGGCATTTCCTGCGCTACCTGCACATGAACGGCGCATCGCTGTTCTTCGTCGCGGTCTACATCCACATGTTCCGCGGTCTCTTCTACGGTTCCTACAAGGCGCCGCGCGAGATCACCTGGATCATCGGGATGCTGATCTACCTCGTCATGATGGCGACCGGCTTCCTGGGTTACGTTCTGCCCTGGGGCCAGATGTCCTTCTGGGGCGCCACCGTCATCACGGGCCTCTTCGGCGCGATCCCCTTCATCGGCGACGAGATCCAGACCTGGCTCCTCGGCGGGCCGGCGGTCGGCAACGCGACGCTCAACCGCTTCTTCTCGCTGCACTACCTGCTGCCCTTCGTGATCGCCGCGCTGGTCGTGGTCCACATCTGGGCGTTCCACACCACGGGTAATAACAACCCGACCGGTGTCGAGGTGCGTCGCGGGTCGAAGGAAGAAGCCAAGAAGGACACGCTGCCGTTCTGGCCCTACTTCGTGATCAAGGACCTGTTCGCGCTGGCGATCGTGCTCCTGATCTTCTGGGCCATCGTGGGCTTCATGCCGAACTACCTCGGCCACCCGGACAACTACATCGAGGCGAACCCGCTGGCGACGCCCGCACATATCGTGCCGGAATGGTATTACCTGCCGTTCTACGCGATCCTGCGCGCCTTCACCGCCGACGTCTGGGCCGTGCAACTGGTGAGCTGGATCACCGGCGGCATCGTGGACGCCAAGTTCTTCGGCGTGCTCGCGATGTTCGGCGCGATCTTCGTGATGGCGCTGGCCCCGTGGCTCGACACCTCGTCGGTCCGCTCGGGTCAGTATCGTCCGGCCTTCAAGTGGTGGTTCCGTCTGCTGGTCATCGACTTCATCGTCCTGATGTGGGTCGGTGCGCGCGACACGGAATTCCCGCATGACTGGATTTCGCTGATCGGTGCGACCTACTGGTTCGCCTACTTCCTCATCATCCTCCCGCTGCTCGGCGTGTTCGAGAAGCCGGAGACGCCGCCGGCGACGATCGAGGACGACTTCAAGAAGCACTATCCCGACGCCCCTTCGGCGGCCGAGTGAGAGAGAGGATCTGAGACCAATGATCAAGAAACTCACCCTTTCCGCGGTCACCGCGATCTCCCTGGCCTTCGGCGGCAGCGCCGCCGTGGCCGCCGGCTCGGGCGGGCATGTCGAAGACGTGGACTTCTCGTTCGAGGGGCCGTTCGGCACTTACGACCAGCAGCAGCTCCAGCGTGGCCTGAAGGTCTACATGGATGTCTGCCGCGCTTGTCACGGTCTGCAGTACGTGCCGTTCCGCACGCTCACCGACCTCGGGTATTCCGAGGACGAGGTGCGTGCCTTTGCCGCCGAGAACTTCGAGATCTACATGCCGGAGACGGACGAATGGCGCCCGGCGCTGCCCCGTGACAACTTCCCTGCGGTGACGGGCGAGGGCATGGGCCCGGACCTGTCGCTCATGGCGAAGGCGCGCGCGGGCTTCCACGGCCCCGCCGGCACCGGTCTCGCCCAGCTGTTCAAGGGCATGGGCGGCCCGGAATACATCGCGTCCTTCCTCACCGGGTTCACCGGCGAGGAACGTGAGGTGGCCGGTCAGTTCCTCTATGAAAACACCGCCTTCGACGGTGGCTGGGTCTCGATGCCGCCGCAGCTGTCGGACGGTCTCGTGGAATTCGACGATGGTCATGCCAACGACGCCCACCACCTCGCCGAAGACCTCTCGGCCTTCCTGATGTGGACGGCGGAGCCGAAGATGATGGCGCGCAAGCAGGCGGGCTTCATCGGCGTGACGATGCTCGTCATTCTCGCCGCGCTGCTCTACCTCACCAACAAGAAACTCTGGGCGCCGCACAAGTACGGCCGCGAACTGGATCTCTGATCCGATCCGACCAGACGGTTCGAAAGGGCGCCTCGCGGGGCGCCCTTTTTCGTTGTCAGTGTCCGAGGTAAGCGCGCAGCGCCTCCGGCGGGTCGGCGAAGATCTCGGCGGTCGGGACGGGGGCGTGGGCGCGGCCGTCCGCCACGAGGATCACGTCGTCCGCGATCGTGTGCGCATCCTCGGGTTCGTGGCTGACCATCAGGAGCGTCGCGCCGGTTTCTGCGGCGAGGTCGCGCACGAGGCCCAGCATCTCGTCGCGAAGCGCGGGACCGAGCGCGCCGAAGGGCTCGTCGAGAAGCATCACGGGCTTGTGGCGCAAGAGCGCCCGGGCAAGCGCCACGCGCGCCGCCTGACCGCCCGACAGCCGGGCGGGCTTGCGCGCGCCCAGCCCGTCGAGCCCGACGCGGGCAAGCGCCTCTTCGACCTGCGTCTCATCGGCCCGCGACAGGCGCAGGTCCGGGCGCAGACCGAGGCCCACGTTCTGTGCGGCGTTAAGATGGGGGAACAGGTTGTTGTCCTGGAAGATCGTCGTGATCGGCCGGTCGGCGGGCGCACGGCCCGCGAGATCCTCGCCGTTCCACGCGATCCGGCCCGTGGCGGGCTGGAACCCGGCGATCGCGGCGAGCAGGGTGGACTTGCCTGCGCCGGACGGGCCGAGGATCGCGACCTTGCGCCCCGTTTCCACGGTCAGCGTGGCGTCGAGGGTGAACTCCCCCAGGTCGACATGCACGCTATCAAGCGTCAGCATTCACGCGTCCTCCGCGGTCGAAGGTCCAGAACAGGGCGAGGCTGATGGCGAGCAGGACGAGCGCCGCGCCCGCCGCGTCGTCCATCCGGTAGGCCGAGAGCAGCCGGTAGATCTGGAGGGGCAGCGTCGGGGCGTCCGGGCTTGCAAACAGCGCGATCACGCCGAGGTCGCCCATCGACAGGGCGGCAGAAAGCCCCATCGTGAATCCGAGAGGTCGGCGCAGGCGGGGCAGCCACAGGAGGCGCAGTCGCGCCATACCCTTTATCCCCAGGCCATCGGCGAGACGCCCGAAGTCCGCCTCCACCTGTCCCAGCGCGGGAACGAGCGCGCGCAGCGCGAAGGGCAGGGACATGAGCGCGTTGACCAGCGCCGTGACGGGAAGGGCGAGCGCGAACGGGTCGGTAATGGGGAAGACGATGATGAACAGCCCGGTCCCGATGACGAGCGGAGAGGCGGCGATGGTCAGGCTCCCGATCCCCTCGACGAGGCGGGAGCGGGCGGTGACGCTCCACGCCGCGATGGGCAGAGCGAGGGCGAGCGTTATCACGACGGACGCGAGCGCGACGCCGATGGACCGAAGCGTGGCGGTGAAGACCGAGGTCGGCAGGCTTGCGAGGGCAGGGAACCCGTCCAACGCGATCATGGCCAGTGGCAGGACAAGGAAGAAGGTCGCGAGCGCGATCAAACTGGCGTCAAGCGCGCGGTGGGCGGATGTGTTCGCGTCCCACCGCGTCACGGCCCGGTCGAGCCCTGCGCCGAAACCGGAGGGCAGCGCGACCTTCAGGGCGATGAGCGCGGCGGTCGCGCCGAGGGCGAACTGCACCAGGGCGAGCAGGGCTGCCTTGCCCAAGTCGAAGTCGAGGCGGAAGGCTTGGTAGATCGCGAGCTCGATGGTCGTCGCGCGCGGTCCGCCCCCTAGCGCGAGGGCGACCGCGAAGCTCGTCAGGCACAGGAGGAAGATGACGAGGAACGCACCCGGCAGCACCTCGCGCAGCATCGGGCGTTCGAGTTGTCGCGCCACGTCGCGGGAGGTGAAACCGAGGGAGGCCGCGAGCCGGAACCGTTCGGCCGGGATCGCGAGCCAGCCCTGCAGGACGAGGCGGATGGCGAGCGGCAGGTTGAAGAAGACATGGGCCAGGACGACGCCGTGAAACCCGTAGATCGAGATCGGCTCCAGCCCGAGGGCGATGAGCGCTTGGGAGACGAGGCCGGAGCGGCCGAAGACCGAGATCAGGCCGAAGACGGCTACGATGACCGGCAGAATGAAAGGAGCGCCCAGCAGCATGACGAGTGCGCCGCGTCCCCAAAATTGCCGTCGGGCGAGCGCGCGGCCCACCGGGATGGCGAGCGCGACGGACAGGGTGGCGGAGAGTGTCGCCTGAACGAGCGTGAAACGCAGCGCCGCCCAGTCCGCGACACCGAAGCCGCCCGCGCCTTCGGCGCGAAGAGCGACAGCGATGAGCGTGCCGAATGTCAGCAGGAGGACGAGGGCGAGCGCCGTGGCGCCCGCCCCTGTGGTGCGTGTCACTGCGAAGAGACCGCGCGCCATTCCTCGATGGCGTCATCACGGATCGCCTCGGCCTCGGAGCCGAGATAGACGAGCGCGGTCTCCGGCTCGTGCAGCGTGTCGAAGCCTTCCGGCAGACCTTCGGCAGGAATCTTGGCGGGATACATCCAGTTCGTGGTCGCGATTTCGCCCTGGAAACCGTCCGTCAGAAGAAAGTCCATGAACATGTCGGCGAGCTCGGGGTGGTCGGTCGAGGCGACCTTGCCCGCAATCTCGATCTGCATGTAGTGGCCCTCGTCGAAGGGCGCGGCGGCCTTTGTGTCGTCGTCCTCGGCAATCAGGTGGTAGGCGGGCGAGGTGGTGTAGGACAGTACCATGTCGGCCTCGCCCTCGAGGAACATGCCGTAAGCCTCGGACCAGCCCTTGGTGACGGTCACGACCTGGTCGTTCAGCCGTTCCCAGTAGGCGCCCGCGTCCTCGCCGTAGACCGCCTTGACCCAGAGCACGAGCCCGAGGCCGGGGGTGGAAGAGCGCGGATCCTGTATCACGACGGAGAGGTCGCTGTCCGCCAGTTCCTCGAACGACGTGGGCGGGTTCTCGACCCGGGTCTTGTCGTAGACGAAAGCGAAGTAGCCCCAGTCGAAGGGCAGGAACAGGTCGTCTTCCCACGCGATGGGCAGGTCGAGCTCGGGGCTTTCGATTCCGTGCGGAGCGAAAAGCGCCGTATCGCGCGCGGCTTCGGCGAGGTTCTCGTCGAGGCCCAGGACGATATCGGCTTCGGTCCGCTCGCCCTCCAGACGCAGGCGCGACAGGATTTCCGCGCCGTCGCCCACGGAGACGAATTCGAGGTCGCATTCGCAGCGCGCCTCGAAGTTTTCTTCGATCACCGGGCCCGGTCCCCACTCCGAGACGAAGCTGTCATAGGTGTAGACGGTCAGCGTGTCTTGCGCGCTGGCGGCACTCGCCAAGCCCACAAGTCCCGCTGCGATGATGGGTGTTCTCATGTCATCCTCCATTGCGACGGGCGAAAGTCCGGCAGGATGACCGTTTCGGTCCTGACCTTCCCTCCGCCGGTTCTAGCCGGTTCAGGTTCAACGGGTTCGCGTGATGCATCTCAGCCGCGCGCGGTTCGGCACGGGCACCCCGAGGTGAGGCAGACAGTATGCATCGGCGCCCACCCTCGCAAGGGGTTGCGCCGCTTCCTGCCCGTCCGAACAGGGGCGTATGGTGCGGATGGGCCAAGCGGGGACTTGATGGACAGCCCGCGGTAACGGAAGGATGCTGGTCTCACGACCCGCCCCGGACCGACGCCGGGCCGACGAACCCGAGGAGCCTTTGTCTTGACCCTTTACCTCCGCTCGCTGCGACCGGTCCAGTTACGCCTCATCGCCGCGATCGCCCGGCACGGCAAGCTGCGGCTGGCGGCGGATGCCTGCAGCATGACGACGCCGGCCGCGTCACGGATGCTGGCCGACATCGAGACGCACTTGGGCACGGTCCTGTTCGAGCGGACGCCGAAGGGCATGTTGCCGACGCCCGAAGGCAGGGTGATGGCCGCCCACGCCCGCAAGCTCGTTCATGACATCGACCGGATGGCACAGGATTTTGCCGCGCACCTGGATGGCACGGGCGGGACCGTCCGGGTCGGTGCCGTGACCGGGGGCGCGCTTGCCGTCGCGATCCCGGCCATTTTGCGGCTGAAGGCGGAATCGCCGCTCGTGGACGTGTCGCTGGATGTATCGTCCTCGTCCCACCTCATGTGGGGGCTGGAGCGCGGGGAGTACGATTTCACCCTGAGCCGCGTGGGGCCGCACGACTACTCGCGCGATTTCGACATCCACCCGGCCCGTGACGAGGCGGTCAACCTGATGGTCCGACGCGGCCATCCGATGGCGGAGGCAGGCGAAGTGTCGCTCGCCGATCTGCGCGACCAGTTCTGGACGGTGCAGGATCGCGGCGCCCCGATCCGTCACGCGCTCGAGATCGCGTTTCACGAGGAGGGAACCGACCTCCCCGACAACATGATCAAGACGGCCTCGGTCGTGGCGATCATGGCGCTGCTACGCGATTCCGACATCATCGCCGTGGTGACGCAGGAGGTGGTCGATCTGCTCCTGAACCCGCCCTATTGTGCCGATCTCGTTCTGCTCAAGACGGTCCGGCCGATCCGGATCGAGCCTTATCACATCCTGCAACCCCGCGACCGGCTTATGTCCGCCGCCGCCGGACGGCTCCTCGGCTTTGTCCAGGAAGAGCTTGGGCGTTAGGGATTACCAATTCTGTCAATGCGATAGTGTGAAAAGTAAATTGTTAGGTAACGCCCGTCGCGTCTAGTGTCCCGCCAACGCACCAAATTGCTTGTGGAGGGGACATGAAGGGCCGCGCAACGATACACAGGGACTTCACCGTCGCGGAGATCGACGATCGTCTCTATTCGGCCTTCATCGAGCATATGGGTCGCGCGATCTATACGGGGATTTACGAGCCGGATCACCCGACGGCGAATGCCCACGGGTTCCGCGAGGATGTGTTGGAGCTGGTGCGCGGACTGAACATTCCGGCCATTCGGTATCCCGGCGGGAATTTCGTCTCGGCCTACAAGTGGGAGGACGGGATCGGACCCCGCGCGGACCGCCCCGTCCGCCTCGACCTCGCATGGCGGTCGCGCGAAACGAACCAGGTCGGGATCAACGAATTCGCGGTCTGGGCCAGGGACGCCGGGATAGAGATGATGCTGGCGGTGAACCTCGGCACCCGCGGGATCGAGGACGCTCGAAACTTCGTCGAATACTGCAATCATCCCTCCGGCACCTACTGGAGCGACCTGCGCCGCAGCCACGGGGTCGAACAGCCCTACGGAGTGTCGATGTGGTGCCTTGGCAACGAGATGGACGGCCCCTGGCAGATCGGCCACATGGAAGCCAAGGAATACGGGCGTCTCGCCGACGAGACGTCGAAGGCGGTGAAGGCATTCGGCGGTGGTATCGAGACGGTCGTCTGCGGGTCGTCCAACGACCAGATGCCGACCTATCCCGACTGGGAGCGTCAGGTCCTGGAAGAGTGCTACGAGAACGTCGATTACATCTCGCTGCACAAGTATTTCGGCAACTCCAGCCACGATCCGCTGAACTACTTCGCCAAGATCGAGGAGACGGGGCGATACATCCAGTCGATCGCCGGGGTGATCGACTACGTGAAGGCCAAGAAGCGCGCCACGAACGACGTCTACATCTGCTTCGACGAATGGAACGTCTGGTACCACAACCGCGAAGAGGACTCGAAGAACTGGCGGTCGTGGGACTGGCCCGAGGCGCCGGCGCTTCTGGAAGAGGACTACAACCTCGAGGATGCGATCTTTGTCGGCGGGCTCCTGAACGAGTTCATTCGCCGTTCGGACCGGGTGCGGATCGCGTGTATCGCGCAGCTCGTGAACGTCATCGCGCCGATCCGGACGGAAACCGGCGGGCGGGCGTGGGCCACGACGATCTACTACCCTTACCAGTTCGCCAGTCTCTACGGGCGCGGCACGGCTCTCGACGTCGCGGTGGACAGCCCGCGATACGACGCCAAGTCGGCGCAGGACGTCAACTACCTCGACGTGGCGGCCGTGCTGGCGCCCGACGGCAAGTCGATCACCATTTTCGCGATCAACCGGAGCCTCGACGAGCCGATGACGCTCGATGTCGCCTTGAACGGCTTCGGGGAACTCAAGCTCGTCGACCACCAGGTGATGGGCGGCAATAGCGCCGATGCGCGTATCGCCAACACGAGCGATGCGCCCGAGAGGATCATGCCGCGCAAGGGTGACAAGCTCTCGGTCGACGCGGGGTCCGTCAGGGGCGAACTGCCGGCCTTCTCCTACAGCATGATCCGTCTTTCGGTCGGGTAGGCGCAGGCGTGGGGGTGGAACCAACAGGGAGGGGCGCGACCATGCAAGCCACCGGTGTTCATCTGAAGAACGTGCAGAAAAGCTTCGGCGTGGTAGACGTGATCCGGGGCGTGGACATGCATATCGAGCGCGGACAGTTCGCGGTGTTTGTGGGCCCGTCCGGATGCGGCAAGTCCACCCTTCTCAGAATGATCGCCGGGCTCGAGGATACGAGCGACGGCGAGATCGTCATCGGCGAGCGCGACGTGACCCACGCGGACCCTGCGGACCGCGGGGTGGCGATGGTCTTCCAGTCCTACGCGCTTTACCCGCACCTCTCGGTGTTCGAGAACATGGCCTTTTCCCTGCGGCTCGCGAAGCGGCCCAAGGCCGAGGTCGATACCAAGGTGCGCGAGGCTGCGGCAATCCTCAAGTTGACCGAACAGCTCGACAAGAAGCCCTCGCAACTGTCGGGCGGGCAGCGGCAGCGCGTGGCCATCGGTCGCGCCATTGTGCGCGAACCGGACGTGTTCCTGTTCGACGAACCCCTGTCCAACCTCGACGCGGAGCTCAGGGTTCAGATGCGGCTGGAGCTCGCCCGTCTGCACCGTCAACTCGGTGCGACGATGATCTACGTCACCCATGACCAGGTCGAAGCGATGACGCTGGCCGACACGATTTTTGTCCTGCAGGGCGGCTACGTCCAGCAGTCCGGGGAACCGCTCGAGCTGTACGAGGACCCTTCGAACCGGTTCGTGGCCGGGTTCATCGGGTCTCCGTCGATGAACTTTTTCGATGCCTCGGTCGAGGGGCATACGGACCAGGGCATCAAGGCCCGGCTTTCCGGACAGCCCGACCTGCATTTCGACGTCAAGCTGACGGATCGGCCCGACAAGGGGCGGGAGATCGTCCTCGGAATACGGCCTGAGCACCTCGTCGTGACCGATCAGGGCGGCATGCGCGTCACCGTCGATGTCGCAGAGGAGCTTGGCGGCGTGTCCTATCAGCACGGCACGCTCGAAGGCGGCGGAGCCGTCGTCTTTCAACAGACCGGTGCGCGGCACGGCATGCACGGCACGGTTCAGACCGTGATGCCGGAGGCGCAGCGGATCTTCGTTTTCAACAAGGACGGTGACCGGCTTCGTTGAGGTCACCACAACACTGGGAGGAGACCTGAAATGATGAAGAACACATGGAATCTCACGGCAGCCGTTGCGCTGGCGGTGGGCCTTGCCGGCCCGGCCGCGGCGCAGGTCGAGGTCGAATGGTGGGACTTTCTCGCCGGCGGCGACGGCGTGCGGATGAAGGCGCTCATCGACGAATTCAACGCGGAACACCCCGACGTGCAGATCAACGCGACGACGCTCGAATGGGGCTTGCCGTTCTACACCAAGGTGCGCACTTCGGTCGCGGTCGGCCAGGGACCGGACATCATGACCTATCACCTGTCGCGCCTGCCCCTCGCGCTCGAGGAAGATGTGCTTTCGCCGATTTCGGAGGCCGACCTCGAGACTGCGGGGCTTTCCGAGGACGATTTCTTCGAGGCACCGCTCGCCGCGGCGAAGACCGACGACGGTCAACTCATGGCGATCCCCTTCGATATCCACGCAGTTGTCACCTATTACAACCAGACCGCGCTGGAAGGCACGGAATGGCTCGACGACGAGGGCAACCTCACGGGTATCGAGTCGATCGAGGACATGACCGCGCTGCTCACCTGGGCCAAGGAGAACGGCTACTCCGACCCGCTGAGCTTCCAGAGCGAAGGTGGCGGTGGCACGTGGCGCATGTTCTACACCCTGCTGCGCCAGCAGGGCGGCGAAATGCTCACCGATGGCGAAGTGCTCGCCGGGGACAACATGGACAAGGCCGTGACGTCGATTCAGACGCTCGCCGACTGGCGTTCGGCCGGACTCATCCCCGAGCAGGCGGCCTACGAAGCGTCGGTGGCCCTGTTCTCCGGCCAGAAGTCGGTGCTGCACATCAACGGCGTGTGGGAAGTCCCCACCTTCAAGGACGCGGCCGAGTCCGATACGCTCGGGTTCGAGTGGTTCGCCAACGAAGTGCCGCAGATGATGGACCAGCCCGCGACCTGGGCCGACAGCCACGCCTTCGCCATTCCGAAGGATCCGGACATGAGCGAAGAGATGCGGACCGCCGTGCTGACGATCATCGGCTGGATGCAGGAGCACTCGCTTGCCTGGGCCGGTGCCGGCCACATCCCGGCCTACAAGCCGACCGTCGAAAGTTCGGAATACGCGGAGCTGCAGCCGAACGCGACCTATGCGTCGCTCGCGGACAATGCGGCCTTCGATCCGCGCTCCAAGATCGCCGGTGTCGCCTCGCCGATCTATGATGCGGTCGACAACCTGATCGCGCCCGCGATGCACGGTTTCCTCAGCGCCGAGGATGCCGCCGCCGAGATGAAGACGCAGCTTCAGGGTCTGCTCGACTGAACCGGGTGGCCGGGGGTTGCCTGCCCCCGGCCCCACCGATCCGAAGGAGGGAGGTCGCCATGTCGCAAGCAAACCGTCGCCGCCGTGAGCTGCGCTCGGCTTTCCTGCTGATCGCGCCCTTTCTTCTGATCTTCGTGATCTTCTTTCTCTACCCGACCTACCGGGTCATCGCCTTGAGTTTCACCGACGCGCCCCTCATCGGCGAGGGCGACTGGATCGGCCTGGCGAACTACGCCAAGCTCCTGAGCGACCGGCTGTTCTATACCTCGCTCTGGAACAACCTCTATTTCGTGCTGCTGACCGTCGTGCCCACCACGGTGATCGCACTGCTCATCGCGCTGGCTGTCAGCAAGCTCCAGGGGCGGTTCCAGGCGCTCGTGCTCACCCTTTTCTTCCTGCCCTACGTTCTGCCGGTCTCGGTGGTCACCATGATCTGGGCGTGGATGCTGGATTTCCAGTTCGGCATCCTTCAGCCCCTGATCGAGTTCGTGACGGGCAAGCCCGTTCCGGTGTTCAAGAACCCTTACTGGGTCATGCCGATGATTGCGGTGGTTACGGTCTGGTGGACCAATGGCTTCAACGTCCTCCTGCTGATTGCCGGGCTGCGCAACATCCCGCCCGACCTGTACGAGGCGGCATCGCTCGACGGTGCGACGGCGTGGCAGCGGTTCCGGCGCATCACGTGGCCGTTGCTCTGGCCCGTCACGGCGCTGGTCCTGACGCTGCAACTCATCCTTCAGCTCAAGATTTTCGACCAGGTCTACCTGCTGTCGAACGGTGGACCGTTCAACCAATCCTACGTCGTCCTGATGCAGATGTATCGCGAGGCGTTCCAGCTCAACAACGGCGGTTACGCCTCCGCCATCGCCATGGTGCTCTTCGGCGTGATCGTGATCGTCTCGGTCCTGCAATTCCAGCTTCTGCGCATCGGAGGCCGCAAATGACCGCGAAGCGGGCCCGCAATATCGCCTTTTCGATCATCGTACTGATCGCGGCCGGGATCTGGATATTTCCGCTCTACTGGGCGCTGACCACGTCTCTGCGGAGCGAAACCCGGATCATCTCGGATGCCGGGGTCCTGATCGACGAGTTGAACTTCGCCGCTTATGCCGAGGTGCTCTCCAATTCAAAGCTGCCGATGTGGTATCTGAACTCGGTCGGCACCTCCCTGATCACGACCTTCATCGTGCTCCTGACCGGGATGATGTGTGCCTATGCGTTGTCTCAGCTGAAATTTCCTGGGCGGCGGACGCTCTACCTGCTGGTCGTGGCCAGTTTCATGGTTCCGGTGCCAGCGCTCTACGTCGCCCAGTTCATCCTTATGAACAACCTCGACCTGGTGAACACGTGGTGGGGGATCATCCTGCCGCAGCTCATCGTCCCGGTGGTGGTGATCGTTTACAAGCAGTTCTTCGATGCGATCCCGCGGGAAATGCGCGAGGCGGTGCTCCTGGACGGGGGCGGTGAGTTCACGTTGCTGTTCCGGCTTTACCTGCCGCTCAACTGGGGCATTACCGCCGCGCTGGCGATCATCACCTTCATCTCGACCTGGAACAACTTCTTCTGGCCTTTCCTCGTGGTCACGAGCGAAAGCATGATGACCATTCCAGTGGGGATCACGCAGGTCAATGACAGCTCCGGCGTGGCCTATGCCCGGATGATGGCCCTCGCGCTTCTGGCCGCGGCGCCGGTCATCATCGGATACCTGATCTTCCAGAAACGTGTGACCGAAGCGGTCATGATCTCGGCGGGTGTGAAGGGTTGACCCGGTGCGTCTGGCGGCGCAGGGCTGGGCTGCCGGCGCGTCGCGGACGTCGACGAACCGAGGGAGAGGCCTGATGACGAATCCAGAGGAAGACATCACGATTGCCAACGGGCCGGCACGGGCGCGGATCATGCGCTACGGCGCGACGTTGAGGGATCTCCGGCTGGAGGGCGTCGCGCATTCACTCGTGCTCGGAAGTCCCGATCCCGGGGCCTACCGCGGACCGATGCAGTTCTTCGGTGCCATCGTGGGGCCCGTCGCCAATCGCATCGCCAAGGGACGTGCGCCGCTGGGGCGCGCAATCCTGAAACTCGACGTGAACGAGAACGACAATGCGCTCCACGGGGGCGACAATGGCCTGTGGTGCCGCGAATGGGACGTGGAGGACGTCGAGCCGCACCGGGCGGTGCTCTCTCTCACGCACCCGGACGGGGACGGGGGCTTGCCGGGGCCAATGAGGTTCGAGGTCGCTTACGGCATCGAGGCGGATGGTGCGCTCACGATCGACATCACGGCTACAAGCCCGGTTCCGACCCTCTGCAATCCGGCGTTCCACGGGTACTGGTGCCTCGGGGAAAACGGGCTGGCGGGGCACCGGCTTAGAATAGATGCCGATCATTACCTGCCGACGGATGCGGAACTGATCCCGACGGGTGAAGTGGCGACGGTGGCCGGAACCGCATACGACTTGCGTGAGCCGGTGGCTCTGCCGGCCGCGGTGGCGTTCGACACGAACTTCTGCCTGAACGGGACTGGACTGCGCCGGGTCGCCCGACTCGAATCCGACACGCTTACGATGGAAGTTGAGACCGACGCGCCGGGATTGCAGGTCTACGATGCGGCCCGGCTCGACACGTCGCCCGCCATCGGCCATGCCGGAGCGCCCTACGGGGCCTACGCGGGACTGGCGATGGAGCCGCAGGGCTGGCCCGATGCGCCCAACCATCCGGATTTTCCGTCGATCATGTTGCAGCCTGAAGTGGGGTTCCGGCAAGCGTCGCGCTTTTCTTTCATCCGAAAGCAGGCGGGATGACCGGCCGCGTGCACGGTTCGCTTTTCACACGAAGGCGTTGAGGTTTCCCAAGGGGTCGGCTACCGAAGCGAGCAAAGGAGCCGGGCCATGATGAACTCTTTCGGGCATATCTTTCGCGTGACGACCTGGGGCGAGAGCCACGGACCGGCCTTGGGCGCGACCGTGGACGGTGTGCCGCCCGGCGTGCCGCTCGACGAGGCGATGATCCAGCACTGGCTGGACCGGCGCAAACCTGGTCAGAACAAGTACACGACGCAGCGGCGAGAGCCGGACGCGGTGCGCATCCTGTCGGGCGTGTTCGAGGGCGAGACAACGGGGACGCCCGTGCAACTCATGATCGAGAACACCGATCAGCGGTCCAAGGATTAGTCCGAGATCGCCGAGAAGTTCCGGCCAGGTCATGCGGACATAACCTACTGGCAGAAATACGGGATCCGCGATCCGCGTGGCGGCGGGCGCTCGTCGGCGCGCGAGACGGCAGCGCGAGTGGCGGCCGGCGGCATCGCGCGCGCGGCGCTCGAGATACTCGCGCCGGGGGTCGAGGTGCGGGGCTACATGACGCGGATGGGCGCGCACGAGATCGACCGGGGCCGGTTCGACTGGGACGAGATCGAGCGGAACCCGTTCTGGGTGCCGGATGCCGAAGCGGCCGAGACCTGGGCCGATTACCTCGACGGTCTGCGCAAGTCGGGTTCCTCCGTGGGTGCGGTGATCGAGGTCGTGGTGCGCGGGGCGCCCGCAGGTCTTGGCGCGCCGATCTATGCCAAGCTCGACACCGACCTCGCCGCCGCGATGATGTCGATCAACGCCGTGAAGGGCGTCGAAATCGGCGAAGGCATGAATGCCGCCTGCCTCACAGGCGAAGAGAATGCCGACGAGATTTCCATGGGGAACGACGGGAGGCCGGCGTTCTCGTCGAACCATGCGGGCGGCATTCTCGGCGGGATCTCCACAGGGCAGGACATCGTCTGCCGGTTCGCGGTGAAGCCGACCTCGTCGATCCTGACCCCGCGCAAGACGATCACCAAGTCGGGCGAACCGGCCGAGATCGTCACGAAGGGGCGCCATGACCCCTGCGTGGGCATCCGCGCCGTGCCGGTGGGCGAGGCGATGGCGGCCTGCGTCATCCTCGACCACCTGATGCTGCACCGCGCGCAGGTCGGTGAGGGGCCGCGGGGCACGATCGGCTGATGCTGTCGATCCTCGGGATCACCTTTCCGATCTTCGCGGCCATCGCCCTGGGCTATGGGCTCGTGCGGATCAGGGTATTCAGGCCGCAGGACATGCGGGTCTTCGGGGCCTATGTCATGAACATCGCGCTGCCCGCGCTGATCTTCAATGCCGTCGCGACACGCGATATCGGCGACGTTTTCAACCTGCCCTACATGGCGGCCTACCTCGCCGGCGCGCTGGTGACGATGGGGATCGCGTTCGGCTGGTTCTCGGCCATCACGGGGCCGCAGCGGCGCGCCATCGGGACGATGGGGGCGGCCTGTCCCAACTCCGGCTTCGTGGGGGCGCCGCTCATGCTCCTGCTCTTTCCCGATATCGCCGGTCTGATCCTCGCCATGAACATGCTGGTTGAGAACGTGATCATCATTCCCATCGCGCTCGCGCTGATGGAGGCGTCGAAGGGCGGCGGGCTGAACATCCGGAAGGTCCTGCTCGGCGTGATCCGGCGCCCCATGGTGATCGGGCTCCTGCTGGGCCTGGCCGTCTCCGTGGTGCATGTGCCGCTTCCGGGGCCGTTCGAGCGGCTCGTCACGATGGTGGCGGGTTCCGCCGCCGCGCTGGCGCTGGTCGTGATCGGCGGGTCGCTCGCGGGTCTGCCGGTGAAGGGGAACGTGGGGCTGTCCGCGCAGATCTCGCTCGCCAAGCTGGTGGTGCATCCGGTGGTGACGCTGGGGGCGGTGGTTCTGTTCGGTGCGCTGGGCCTCGGCCTCACCGGTGATCTCAGGACCGCCGTCATCCTGTCGGCGGCGATCCCGATGTTCACGATCTACACGGTTCTTGCGCAGGAGACGGGGCACGAAGGCCTCGCCTCGCTCGCGCTTCTCATGGCCACGGTCGCGTCTTTCGTGACGCTGAACGTGGCCATCTTTCTTCTGGCCTAGGCGCTCGCCGTCGCGAGGGCGGCGTCGAACAGCGACTTGATTTCGTCGTAGCCCGTGCCGGCGACGATGCGGCCAAGCTCGGTGCCGTCCGGGCCGATCGCGATCAGGGTGGAGCGGCGCGGGACCTGGCGTGAGGTCGTGACCTCGTCCCGTTTGTAGGTGTCCCAATCGACCTCGATGTAGGTCACCTTGTCCTTGTAGGCCGGGTTCTCGTCCATCAGGCGCGCGATCACGCGGCGCTGTGCCTGGCAGGTGCCGCACCACGGGGCGAAGTAGTCGAGCACGACGGGCTGTCCGGCGGCGAGGGCGCGGTCGACGGCCCCGGGAGTGTAGGCGATGGTGGCGGCCTGACCCAGTGCGGGGATCAGCGCGGCCGCGGATGCGGTGGCGAGGAAGGCGCGACGGTTCATGAAAATCTCCCTTAGATGGACACGGACAGGTCGACGAGCCAGGCAGGCATGTTCTGAAGTAGCCAGGCGTCGATCATGTGGTTGATACGGAACAGGATGGCGAAACCGACCAAAAGAAACGCGGCGCCGAGGACCGGGCGCGAGGCGTGGGCGAAGCGGCGTAGCGCAGTGGCGCGCAGGCCGTAGCCGATGGCGAGGATCAGGGTGGAGACGCCGGCGGCGAACATCACCATGATCGCGAAGGCCCGAAGCAGGCTTTCTCCCTGGCTGGCGAGCGCGATGGCCCCGCCGAGGGTCGGACCGATACAGGGCGACCAGACGGCGCCGAGCAGGAGGCCGCCGCCGAACTGACCCCAGAGCGACGTGCGGTCGAAGCTGTCGATCCCCCCGTCCGCGCGCGCGGCGAGCCCGGCGGTTGCCGAGGCGAACACGGCGTTCGCCTTCGGGATCAGGAGGACGAGGCCGAAGCCGATCATCAGGACGGCGCCCGCGGTTGCCACGGTGTCCTCGGTCAGGCCGATGGCATACCCCACCGTGGACACGAGCATCCCGAAGGTGACGAAGGAAATGCTCATCCCCAGTGCGAGGATGGCGGGACCGGCGCGATGCGCCTGAAGCGCCGTGGCGAGCACGATGGGCAGGACCGGCAGAACGCATGGGTTGATGAGCGTCAGCAGACCGGCGCCGTATGCGAGGATCAGTTCCATGCCTCTCTTTGCCGTGAGCCGCGCCTCACTGTCATCCGACAAGCGCGTGAGGATGTGTTTCAGTCCTCGCTATAGGACAACGCCAGCATTTCCCGCAGGAGGGGCGCGCGGCGTGGGCGGAAGCTTTCGCGGGTTTCGGTGAGCGACGAGACGCGGGAGATGAGGAACCGGCGAAAGTCGCGGCGCAGGCAGCACCACGCGAGGATCCAGGGTTCGTAATCGGTGTAGACGATGGAGAGCGGCCAGATGCGCCGCTCGGTCCGTTTGCCGTCGCGGTCGGTATAGGCGATCTCGACCGCGCGTTCCTCCCACGCCGCTTCGCGCAGCGCCGGCATGAACTCCGGCACCGGCGGTTTCCGGTCGAAGGCATAGGCCAGATGGGCGACGTGCCGCGCCTCGTCCGCCTTGCGCGGGGGCAGGGAGGCCGTGACCTTGGCCAGAGCGCGTTCGGCGGCGTCGGCCAGGGCCGGGTCGCCCTGCCAGCCCAGCCAGCCGAGACCCAGGACCAGCGCCTCCAACTCCAGCCGGTCGAACATCTGGGGTGGAACGCGGCTGTCCTCGGTCAGCGTGTAGCCGTACCCTGCCGCCCCGTCGATCAGCGCCCCGGCGGCGCGCAGGCTGTCGATGTCGCGGTAGATCGTGCGCTCGGATACCCCCGTCTCATCGGCCAGCCGGGCGGCGGTCACGGGCGAGGGCAGGCGGCGCAGCGCGTCGAGCAGGCGGAACAGGCGGTCGGAGCGGGCCATGCGGTTCCTGACGGAAACTGACAGTAGGTCCGGAGCATACTGCCGGACAGACGCCACGCAATGCGAAAGGAAACGCGATGCTCACCCTCTACCATTCCTACTGGTCCCGCGCGACGCGGATGCTCGCCCTCGTCCACGAACTCGACATTCGCGAAAAGGTGAACCTCGTCCATGTCGATCTGAAACGAAGCGACGGGTCGGGAGCTTTCGATCCGCGCAATCCGCATCCGGACCACAAGGTTCCGACGCTGGAACATGACGGGGTCGTCATCACCGAAAGCACCGCAATCATGATCTATCTTTGCGACCTGTTTCCCGAGGCGGGGGTGGGCGTCGCGCTGGATGACCCGGATCGAGGGCCCTACCTGTCGTGGCTCGTCTATGCCGTTTCGGTGATGGAGCCGGTCTACAACCACGCGGCGGCCGGTCTGGATCACCCGATCCTGAGGGCGTCGTTCCGTGGCGTGCCGGAGGTGGAGCAACGGTTGATCGATACCTTCGCGGACGGGCGCGACTATCTCCTGGGCGACCGGTTCACGGCGGCCGACCTGATGGTGCAGTCGCCCTATGCGTGGATGCGGGACTGGGCGCCGAAGAACGACAATGTTCTGGCCTGGGTGGACCGGGTCGCCGCGCGCCCCTCCTACGCCTGGGCGGGTGAGGTTGACGCGAAACACGCGCCGCAAATTGCGTGACGGCCCGGCTCAGGTGGCGGCGCGATCCGCCGTCACCGGGGCCGGTTTCTGTTTCGAAAGCTGCACGGCGAGGATGCCCACGGTCACCACCGCGACCCCGATCACGTCGAGCAGGCCAAGCTGCTCCCCCAGCAGCACCGCCGCGATGGCGACTCCGAAGAACGGGTTGAGGAAGTGGAAGGTGGCGGCCCGCACCGCCCCGATCCGTTGCACCAGTTCGAACCAGACCCATGTCGCGGCAAGCCCCGGGACGAGGGTGGTATAAGCGAAGGCGGCCAGAAGTCCCGCGTTCCAGTTCACCTCCCACGGCTCCAACATCGCCGCGAAGGGGGCGAGCGCGATGGCGCCCACGAGCATCTGGAGACCCACGACCATGAGGAGGTTGCCGCCGCCCGACGCCGTGCGCACCGACAGCGTCGCGATGGCAAGCGCCACCGCCGCGATCACGCAGAGGATCAGACCGTACATGTCCACGCCGCCGGAGATGCGGCTGCCCATGATGAGCGCAACGCCCGCGAAGCCGACGACGAGCCCGACGACGGCAAGCATGGGCAGGCGGTCGCGGAACACGATCCAGCCCAGAAGCCCCACGATGAGCGGCATGGTCGATGCGATGATGGAGGCGAAGCCCGCCTCGATCGTCTGCATCGCGATGAAGTTCAGGCCGAGGTAGAGCGCGTTCTGGCAGACGCCGAAGACGACGACCGAGATCCATTGCCCGCGCGTCAGCTTGATCCGCTGCCCCATCATCCGCGCGAGGCCCATCGCCAGAAGGCCGGAGATCACGAAGCGGATCGCGAGCGCGGTCATCGGCGGCGCGTCGGCCACGATGATGCGGGCCGACGTGAAGGCCGAGGACCACATGACCGCGAAGGCCAGCCCCATGATGATCGCGCGAATGTCCATGACCCCTCCATTCGGCCCCGTCCGCCGGGGTGCGGCGACCCTATCGGATGGCGGGGCGAGGGCAAGGGGAGGGCGCGCTTCTTTCTGGCCTGCGCGCGGGAACGGGCGTAGCGTTCGGACCATGAGCGAACCGATCCCGTTCGAAACCCGCGACGCGCTGGAACGCTGGCTGGCCGAGCATCACGCCACGGCGCAGGAATTGCTCGTGCAGGTGTTCAAAAAGGGCACCGGGCGGCCCAGCGTGACATGGGACGATCTGGTGCCGGCTGCGCTGGCCTGGGGCTGGATCGACGGGCAGAAGCGGGCGCTGGACGATGTATCCTATATCGTCCGGATTACACCGCGCAGGCCTGGCTCGAACTGGTCGAAGATCAACGTCGGACATGCCGAACGCCTCATCGCCGAGGGGCGGATGCAGCCTGCCGGCCTCGTCCATGTCGAAGCGGCGAGGGCGGACGGGCGTTGGGAGGCGGCCTATGCCGGGCAGCGTGAGATGGTGATCCCGGAGGATTTTCTCGCGGCCCTCGACGCAACGCCCGGCGCGCGGGAGCGGTATGACCGGCTGACCCGGTCCCAGCGGTTCACGATCTACACCCAGCTTCAGACCGCCAAGAAGGCCGACACGCGGGCGCGGCGGATGGCCGTGATGATCGAACGCCTCGGCCGCGGCGAACCACCGGCGTGAGGCAAAAGAAAAGGGCCGCCCGGGGCGACCCTATCCGCATCCGTCAGGACGGTTCTCTTACGAGTTGACCGAGTCCTTGAGCGCCTTGGCAATGGTCATCTTGACCACCTTGTCGGCGTCTTTCTTGATCTGCTCGCCCGTGGCGGGGTTGCGGACCATGCGCTCGGGGCGCTCGCGGCAATAGATCTTGCCGACACCCGGGAGGGTCACGGCGCCGCCGTTCGACACTTCCTTGGTGATGATCGACGTGATGGCGTCGAGAGCGGCCGAAGCCGATTTCTTGTCCGTATCCATTTCCTCGGCCAGCGCTGCAACGAGCTGGGTCTTCGTCATCGGTTTCGCCATGTCTGGTCTCCTCACTGTCCCATCTTCGGGGTTTCATTGCGGGCATTTAATGGAACGCGCCGGGCAGGCACAACCATTTTGCTCGCCATCGGCAAGAAAATAACGGGTTTCGTGGGGTTACCTGCGGAAAACCCTACTCAAAGGAAGGCCGTTTCGTCGAAAGCGCGCAATTTCCGGCTGTGGATGCGCTCCAGCGGCATTTCCCGCAACCGTTCCATTGCACGGATCCCGATGAGGAGATGGCGACCCACCTGCGTGGTGTAGAAGTCGCTGGCCATGCCCGGGAGCTTCAATTCGCCGTGCAGCGGCTTGTCCGAGACGCACAGGAGCGTGCCGTAGGGGACGCGGAACCTGAACCCGTTGGCCGCAATCGTGGCGCTTTCCATGTCGAGCGCGACCGCGCGCGACTGGCTCAACCGCTGGACCGGGCCGGAATGGTCCCGCAATTCCCAGTTGCGGTTGTCGAGCGATGCGACCGTGCCCGTCCGCATGATCCGCTTGAGTTCGAACCCTTCGAGTTCGGTCACGTCGGCCACCGCGCTTTCCAGCGCGATCTGAATTTCGGCCAATGGCGGGATCGGCACCCAGATGGGCAGGTCGGCGTCGAGCACCTTGTCCTCGCGCAGGTAGGCGTGGGCCAGGACGAAATCGCCCAGCCGCTGGGAGTTCCTCAGCCCCGCGCAATGCCCGACCATGAGCCAGGCGTGCGGGCGCAGCACGGCGATGTGGTCCGTGGCGGTCTTGGCATTGGACGGCCCCACGCCGATGTTGACCAGCGTGATCCCCGATCCGTCCTTGCGCTTGAGGTGGTAGGCGGGCATCTGCGGCAGCTTGGCGAGCACCGGGATCTCGCCGTCCGGCGTCGTGATCTCGATATTGCCCGGACCGACGAAGCCGGTATAGCCGCTGTCCTTGTCCGCCAGCATCGCGCGCGCGAAGAGCTCGAACTCCTCGACGTAGAACTGGTAGTTGGTGAACAGCACGTGGTTCTGGAAATGCTCGGCGAGCGTGGCGGTGTAGTGGCTCAGGCGCGCGAGCGAGTAGTCGATGCGCTGCGCGGTGAACGGGGCCAATGGATGCGACCCGTCCTCGTGCACGTAGTCGATCCCGTTGACGATGTCGTCATGGGTGTTGGACAGGTCCGGCACGTCGAAGACGTCGCGCAGCGGGAACTGCATCGCGCCTTCCTGCGGGATCGTGATGTCGGGTCGGCCTGCCACCGCGAAATGCACCGGGATCGGCGTGGTCGAATGGCCGATGGCAACCGGCAGGCCGTGGTTCTGGATCAGGAGGCCGATCTGTTGTTCGAGGTAGTTGCGAAACAGGTCCGGCCGCGTGATCGTCGTCGAATATGTGCCCGGTCCCGCGACATGGCCGAAGGACAGGCGGCTGTCGGTGGCTGCGTGGCTCGTCGTGCGCAGGCGGATTTCCGGGTAGAAGGCACGAAAACGGGTCCCGGGCTGCTCCGACATCTCGGCGGATTCCGAGAACTTGGCGGTCAGGAAATCGCAGCCGGCGTCGTAAAGCTCGCACAGCCGGTCCACGGCCTTGGCGGCATCGGTGAAGAACTCCGCTTCGACCTTCGGCGGCGTCTTGATCGGCAGGGTCAGGTCGGCGGACATCAGGGCTCCTCGAACAGTTCGGTCAGCTCGAATTTGGTGACGTCCACCAAACCGAGATCGGAGATGCGTAATTCAGGGATCACCACCAGTGCAAGAAGCGAGTGCTGCATGTAGGCGTTGTTGAGCGTGCAGCCGCAGGCGGCCATCGCCTCGACCATGCCCTGCGCCTTGGCCGCGACCGTCTCGGCCGGCTCGTCGGACATGAGCCCCGCGACGGGCAGTTCGACCAGCGCGATCTCCTCGCCGTCCTTGAACACGGTGATGCCGCCGCCGACTTCGCCGAGCCGGTTCGCGGCGAGCGCCATGTCGCGGCGTGAGGTGCCGACGACGATCATGTGGTGGCTGTCATGCGCGACGGTGGAGGCGATCGCCATGTCGCCCGTGTAGCCGAAGCCCGAGACGAAACCGTTGGTCACGTCGCCCGTGCCCCGGTGACGTTCGACCAGCGCGATCTGGGCAATGTCGTTGGCCTCGTCCGGTTCGACCGTGCCGTCGGACACCCTGAGGTCAGCGGTCAGCGCCTTGGTCGGGGCTTGGTTCTCGACCACGCCGATGACCTTGGCGGTGACCGAATTGGCCCCCTCCGGCGCGGCGACCTTGAAATCGTCGGCGGCGAGGAGCTTGCCCAGATGGACCGTGTCACGGGCATGGGCGGGCCAGTCGAGATGGGGGCAGGTGACTGTAATCTTGCCGTTTTCGGCCACCGTCCGCCCCCGTGCGATCACGCGCTCTATGGGGAGGGTTTTCAGGTCCGAGGTCAGGATCACGTCCGCCCGCCGCCCCGGCGCGATGGAGCCGAGTTCACGCTCCAGCCCGAAGTGCGTGGCCGTATTGATCGTCGCCATCTGGAGCGCGATCAGAGGATCGCAGCCGCAGGAGATGGCGTGACGCACGACGCGGTTCATGTGGCCGTCGTTCACCAGCGTGCCGGAGTGGCTGTCGTCTGTGCAGAGGATGAAATTGCGCGGGTCGAGGCCCTTTTCGGTCACGGCAGTAATCTGGGTTTCGACGTCGTACCACGCCGATCCCAGCCGCATCATGCTGCGCATCCCCTGACGGACCCGGGCGATGGCGTCATCCTCGCAAACGCCCTCGTGGTCGTCCGCCGGGCCGCCGGCCGCATAGGCGTGGAAGTTCGGACCGAGGTCGGGCGAGGCATAATGGCCGCCCACCGTCTTGTTCGCATTTTGCGTGGCCGCGATCTCGGCCAGCATTTTCTGGTCGCCATGAACGACGCCGGGGAAGTTCATCATCTCGCCCAGCCCGATGATGCCGGGCCATGTCATCGCCTCGGCCACGTCCTCGGGCGTGATTTCGCGCCCCGTCGTCTCCAGCCCCGGCGCGGAGGGCGCGCAGGAGGGCATCTGGGTGAATATGTTCACGGGTTGCAATGCGGCCTCGTCATGCATCAGGCGCACGCCTTCGAGCCCAAGCACGTTTGCGATCTCGTGCGGGTCGGTGAACATGCTCGTCGTGCCGTGCGGTATGACGGCGGCGGCGAATTCGGCGGGTGTGAGCATCCCGCTCTCGATGTGCATGTGGGCGTCGCACAGGCCCGGGATCAGGAATTTCCCCTCGGCCTCGATCACCTCGGTATCGTCCCCGATGCAATGCGACGCGTCCGGACCGACATAGGCGAAGCGCCCCTCGGCGATGGCCACCTGCCAGCCGTCGAGCACCTCGCGGGTGTGGACATTCACGACCTTGCCGCCCCGGATGACGAGGTTGGCGGGTTCACGACCCGCGGCGACGGCGACGAGGCGTGGCGCGGTTTCGGCCCAGGAATTCAGAGGAAAGTCTGTCATGGATCAATTGTCCTGTAATTTTGCGCAGGCGCAAGGGGTTGCATCCGGGCCTAGCCGGTGAAGAATGCGCGCGTATGACACGCACGTTGCTCTCCTTCGGTCACGGTTATTCCGCCCGCGCCCTGTCGCGCCTCCTGATCCCGCAGGGCTGGCGGGTGATCGGCACGACGCGGTCCCGGGACAAGGCCGACGCGCTCAGGGCCGAGGGGGTGGACCCGGTCATCTGGCCGGGCACCGACATGGCGCCGCATATCCGCTCCGCCACGCACTTGCTGATCTCGGCGGCGCCTGGAGAAGAGGGCGATCCCGTGATCGCGGACTGGCGCGACGAGATCGCAAAGGTGGCGGACCGGCTCGACTGGGTCGGCTACCTGTCGACGACCGGGGTATACGGCGACCACCAGGGGGGCTGGGTCGACGAAGAGACCGGGCTGACCCCCGGCACGCGGCGCGGCAAGCAACGCGTCAAGGCCGAGGGCGAATGGTGGATGCTCGCCAAGGAAACCAAGATGCTGCCGCTCCATATCTTCCGCCTCGCAGGCATCTACGGGCCGGGGCGCGGGCCGTTCGCAAAGGTGCGCAAAGGCACGGCGCGGCGGATCATCAAGCCGGGGCAGGTGTTCTCACGCATCCATGTGGACGACATCGCGCAGGTGCTCGCCGCCTCAATCGCGAGGCCGCGTCCCGGACGGATCTACAACGTCTGCGATGACGAGGCCGCGCCGCCCGAGGACGTGATCGAACATGCCGCGCGGCTCCTCGATCTCCCGGTTCCGCCCGAGGAGAGCATCGACGAGGCCGAGATGACGCCGATGGCGCGCAGCTTCTACGCGGAATCCAAGCGGGTCCGGAACGACCGGATGAAGCGGGAGCTCGAGGTCGAACTGATCTATCCGACCTATCGCGAAGGGCTGGCGGCACTTCTGGCCGCCGAGCCCAGCGCTTGATGCGAGATCAGAGGATCAGGCCGAGGCTTACGAAGAACAGGAAGAAAAGCAGCGGGATCGCGTGATGGCTGATCGCCGAGGACGCGGTATCCTGCACGATGACCTGTTGGTCCATGACGGGATCGATCAGCGCGCCACCGAAGGCCGAACCGGCCACGAGGGCGAGGGTCACAGCGAGGATGATTTTGTTCATGGTCGTCTTTCCACGTCAGCAAACAGAAACTGGACCAATCATGCGGACCAGCCCGCATTTGTCCACGCGGAAGACACGGAATCCGGACCACTGTTGCCAGATAGATTCTATCGTTCAGGCGCGTTGAGAGGCTACCGTTGCAATGCCTAAAGCGGATTGCACTTTTTCGACGATATGGTCGGCGGTCAGGCCTGCGGTTTCGTACATCTGGTCCGGCGTCGCCTGGTCGATGAATGTGTCCGGGAGGACCATCGACCGATATTTCAGACCCGAATCGAAGACTCCGCTCTCCGCCAGAAGCTGCGCGACATGGCTTCCGAAGCCGCCGATCGCACCTTCCTCGATCGTGATGAGTACCTCGTGGTCGCGGGCGAGGGAGAGAATCAAGTCCTCGTCCAGCGGTTTGGCGAAGCGCGCATCGGCGATGGTCGGCTTGATTCCCTTGGCGGCGAGGCTCTCGGCGGCTTTGCGGGCATGGGCGAGGCGGGGACCGAGCGACAGCAGCGCGACACGCTTGCCTCTCTCGACGATCCGGCCCTTTCCGATCTCGAGCGCCGTGGGAGTATCGGGCATTTCCGTCCCGACACCGGCGCCACGCGGGTAACGCACGGCGGACGGGCGGTCGTCGATACCGCGCGCCGTTTCGATCATGTTGACCAGCTCTGCCTCGTCGGACGGGGCCATCACCACGAAATCCGGCAGGTTGGCGAGATAGGCGATGTCGAAGCTGCCCGCATGGGTCGCCCCGTCGGCGCCGACGAGCCCGGCCCGGTCGATCATGAAGCGCACGGGAAGGCGCTGGATCGCCACGTCATGCACGACCTGGTCGTAGCCCCGTTGCAGGAACGTCGAATAGATCGCGCAGAACGGCCGCATCCCGCCTGCTGCGAGACCGGCGGAGAAGGTGACGCCATGCTGCTCGGCGATGCCCACGTCGAACACCCGGTTCGGAAAGCGCGCGCCGAAGATGTCCACGCCAGTGCCGTCGGGCATGGCGGCGGTGACGGCGACGATCCTGTCGTCCGCCTCGGCCAGCTTGGTCAGCGTCTTGCCGAAAACGGACGTGTAGGACGGCGCGTTGGACGGCGATTTGTGCTGTTTGCCTGTGGGCACGTCGAACTTGGCCGTTGCGTGGCCCCGGTCATTGCGCTCTTCGGCGGGCGCGTAGCCCTTGCCCTTCTTCGTGATCGCATGGATCAGCACGGGGCCCGTGGCGCGGTCGTGGACGGTGCGCAAGACCTGCGTGAGCTGATCCATGTCATGCCCGTCGATGGGACCGACGTAGGAAAAGCCCAATTCCTCGAAGAGCGTCCCGCCCACGGTCATGCCCTTCAGCATTTCCTTGGCCCGGCGCGCACCCTCCTGGAACGGCGGGGGGAGGAGGCGGACGGCGCCCTTGGCGGCGGCCTTGAAGTCCTGGAACGGTTCGCCCGCGTAGAGGCGCGAGAAGTAGGACGACAGCGCGCCGACCGGGGGGGCGATCGACATCTCGTTGTCGTTCAGCACCACGATCAGCCGCTTGTTCAACGCACCGGCGTTGTTCATCGCCTCGAACGCCATGCCCGCGCTCATTGCCCCGTCGCCAATCACCGCTATACAGTCGCCGATCCCGTGCTCCGGCGCACCGCCGAGGTCACGCGCCACGGCGAAGCCGAGGGCGGCGGAGATCGAGGTAGAGCTGTGGGCGGCACCGAACGGGTCATAGGGCGACTCCGTGCGCTTGGTGAAGCCGGAGAGCCCGTCCTTCTGCCGGATCGTGTTCATCCGGGTGCGGCGGCCGGTCAGGATCTTGTGCGGGTAGCACTGGTGGGACACGTCCCAGATCAGCTTGTCATGTGGCGTGTCGAAGATGGCGTGAAGCGCCACGGTCAACTCGACCACACCCAGGCCGGCGCCGAGGTGCCCGCCGGTCTGCGACACGGCGTGGATCGTCTCGGCGCGAAGCTCGTCGGCCAGTTGTCGCAGTTGCGACACCGACAGTCCCTTCATGTCGGCAGGGGACGCGATGCGGTCGAGGAGCGGGGTCGCTGGCGTATCGGGCATATGGAGCCTCGTCTTCAATTCTTCCGCGAGATAGCGAAGCGCGCTGCCTCCCGCAAGTTGTCAGCCTTGGGGCCGTATGGGGATAGCACGTCGCAGGCGGATTCTACCAGCATATGCGCGCGCTCCCGTGCCCCGTCCAACCCGAGGGCCGAGACGAAGGTGGCCTTGCCGGCCTGTGCGTCCTTGCGCACGGCCTTGCCGATCTTGTCCGCGTCCCCCTCGATATCGAGGATGTCGTCGGCGATCTGGAATGCTTGGCCAAGCGCGGCGCCATACTGACGCAACGGCTCGCGGTTGGCTTCGCCAAGGATCGCGCCCGCGAAAGCGGACCATTCGAAAAGCGCCCCGGTCTTGCCGGCCTGAAGCGCGATGATCTCGTCGAGGGTCAGGGGGGCGGGCGCCACTTCGGCCGCGAGGTCGAGCGCCTGGCCCATCACCATGCCGAGCCCGCCCGCGCCGCGCCCGAGGGTGCGGGCAAGCTCCGCGCGCACCTCGCCCGTGCCCGCATCCGGATGCGCGACGAGTTCGAAGGCCACGGATTGCAGGGCATCGCCCACGAGCACGCCGGTCGCCTCGTCCCATTTCACGTGGACGGTGGGGCGGCCCCGGCGCAGGTCGTCGTCATCCATGCAGGGCAGGTCGTCGTGGACGAGCGAACAGGCGTGCATCGCCTCGATCCCCGCCGCGGCGTAGCGCGACTGTTCCGGCGGGATGCCGAACAGGTTCGCGCTCTCGATCACGAGGAACCCGCGCAGCCCCTTTCCGCCCTCCACGGCATAGGCCATCGGTTCAGCCAGCGGGCCGGTTTTCGGCAAGGCTTGGGACAGGCAATCGCGCGCGATCCGGTTATGGGCCGCCAGCAGGTCGGTGAACATCACTCGGTCTCGACAGGCGTGGTTCCCGTGGCGTTTCCGTCGCGATCGAGCGTGATCTGCGCGACCTTCTCCTCGGCCGCCTTGAGCTTCTTCTCGCACTGGGCCTTCAGCGCCGCGCCGCGTTCGTAGAGCTTGATCGATTCCTCGAGCGCCACGTCGCCACGCTCGAGCTGGCTGACGACCTGTTCCAGTTCGCGCATGGCTTCTTCGAAGCTCATGTTCTCAACGGGATTCTCACTCATGCGCCGCGCTCCATCAGGGTCTTCACATGCGCGGCAGTGCTTTGCGCCAGCGCGTCGAGATCATAGCCCCCCTCGAGGGTGGAGACCACCCGGCCCTCGCATACCTTTTCGGCGGTATCGACGATGCGGTTCGTCACCCATTCATAGTCCTCGGTGCTCCAGTTCAACCCGGCGAGCGGGTCGTCCGCATGGGCGTCGAACCCGGCCGAGACGATGATGAGCTGGGGTTCGTATTCCGCGACCCATGGCAGGATGCGCTCGCCCCAGGCCTGCCGCATGTCGTCCGATCCGCTGCCGGAACCGAGCGCCACGTTCAGGATCTGGTCGTAGGCCCCGCGCTCGCCCGGCGCCCCGGTGCCGGGGTAGAGCGGCATCTGGTGGGTCGAGGCGAAGCGGATTCCGCTCTCGTTCCACAGCACGTCCTGCGTGCCGTTGCCGTGGTGTACGTCGAAGTCGAGCACCGCGACCCGGTCGAGCCCGTGATGTTCCAGCGCGTGCAGCGCGGCGATCGCGGCGTTGGCGAACAGGCAAAAACCCATCGGTTTCGCCTTCTCGGCGTGGTGCCCGGGCGGGCGCGTCGCGACGAAAGCATTGCGCACGTCACCTGCGAGCACCGCGTCCACGGCGGCCACGTTGCCCCCGATCGCGCGCATGGCGGCGTTGTAGCTACCCGGCGACATCGAGGTATCCGCGTCGATCTGGGTATACCCGTCGACCGGTTCCGAGGTGCGGATACGGTCGAAATGGACCAGCGGATGCGCGAGGCGGACATGCTTTTCCTCGCCCAGCGGCGCGTCGCGACGGTCGAGCTTGGCGAAGGTGTCGGCGGACAGCGCGCGCCCGATGGCCTCGAGGCGGGCGACCTGCTCCGGGTGGCCCGGCGGGGTCACGTGATCGAGGCAGGCGTCGTGGGAAAACAATGCAGTCGTCATGCACGGACGCTAGGGGAAAGCCGGGGTGGCATCAAGCGGGCGCAGGGCCGATCCGCGCGGAGACGAGGTCGTCGAGCGGCGTCCAATCGGACAGTTCCAGCCTCACCGGCAGAACCAGCACCTTGGGCCGGAACCCGGCGGGAAGGCGCACCGCGTCCTTCTCGGTCGTGACGAGCTGTGCGCCCGCCATCTTCGCCTCGCGCTCGAGCCGGCCGAGGAGAGTGGGCGTCATCTCCTGGTGATCGGTGAGCGCCTGGGTGCGCACCAGCTTGGCGCCGAGGTCGTGGAGCGTCGCGAAGAACCGTTCCGGGCGGCTGATCCCGGCGAAGGCGAGGACGGGCAGGCCGGTCCAGCTCATCCCGGTCTGAAGCGGCGCGAGCCGTGCGGGAAAGCGCGGGATCGGCACGGTTTGGAACCGCGACTGCGCGGACGCAGGGCCGGGGGTGACGAGCGCATCGGCGCGCTTGAGGCCCGAGGACAAGGGCTCCCGCAAGGGGCCCAATGGCCAGCGGCGCCCGTTGCCGAACCCGCTCACCGCGTCTTCCACGAGAAGTCTCAGGTCCGGCGCGACCTCGGTCGTCCCGTCCTCTTCGACGATCAGCACCCCGGCCCCGTCCGCGGTCGCCGCGCGCGCGGTGGCGGGCAGGTCGGCCCCGACCCACGTCGCGCCGAACGCGGCAGAAAGGAGTGCCTCATCCCCGACCTCGCCAGCGCCGTGGCGCCGTTCATCCACTTTCAGCGGCGCACCCGGCCCCCGCATCACCACCGCCACGCTCCGACTGCTGTCGCGGAGGCGCTGAGCGAGCGCGATGGCCATCGGCGTCTTGCCCGTTCCACCGCGCGACAGGCTCGCGACCGCGATCACCGGAGTGTCGAGCCGGACGGGCGCGGGAGCTTTGGCGAACAGGCGCACCTGTGTCACACTGCGGCGAGGTCGAGCGAGTCCAGCACGATCTCCACCACCCGGTCCGTCGCCTCCGCACCGTTCGTGGTCACGTCCCAGGCCGCCGCGGCCATATGGGCCACCTGGTCGGGAGCCAGGAGGTGTTCGACGGCGCGTGCGAGGCCCTTGCCGTCCTCCACACCGCGCGCGGCCCCCGCCCCGCGCAACCGTTCGAAGCTCTCGCGCCACGGGCCGAGCTTGGGGCCGAAGAGCACGGCGGATCCGAGGGCCGCAGCCTCGTACGGGTTGCGGACCGGGCCGCCGGCGAGCGTGCCGCCCATGAAGGACATCGGGGCGAGCCGGTACCACAGGCCGAACTCGCCGGGCACGTCGGCCACGAAGATCTCCACGTCCGTCTCCGGCTCATCCTCGACCGAGCGCAGGCCGACAACCCATCCGTCGTTCTCCAGCGCGCGGGCGAGGTCGGGGCCGTCCGCCGGGTCGCGGGGCGCGAGCACGAGGAGAAGCCGGTGAGAGCGGCGCATGACCTGCTGCTGGATACGCACGAGGTCCTCGAACTCCGCCGGATCGGCCCCCGCGGCGAACCAGACCGGCCGCGCCGCCAACTCCTCGGCCAGCATGTCGCGCTCCGCCTGGCTGCAGGTGAGAGGTGCGGTGCCTTCCTGCAGGAACCCGACCGCCTCGGCCCGCTCCGGCTCGACGCCCAAACCGATGAGCCCGGTGCGCGCGGCGTCGTCGCCCGCCAGCACGTGATCGAAATGGCGCAGGAGCGAGCGGCGGATCCCCGGAAGCCAGCGCCAGCCGGGCCGTTCCGGCACTCGCGCATCGACGAGGATCATGCGCACCCCCGACTTGGCCGCCCTGTCGATCAGCCCCGGCTCGAACCGGTTCTCGGCCCAGAGACAGATGTCGGGGCGCCAGTGCCGCAGGAAGGTGTCGACCGCGTCGTCGTGGTCATAGGGCGCGTATTGCAGGATCACCTTCTTGGGCAGCCGCGCCTCCAGCGGGTGATCGGGGTCGTGGGCCGCCGTGGTAACGAGGAAATTGAGGTCGTCGCGTTCCTCGGCCAGCCGGTCGATCAGTTCGGGAAAGCCCAGCGCCTCGACCTCGTTGCCCGCGTGGAGCCAGACCAGCGGCCCGGCCGGGCGGTCGCAGCGCGGCTTGCCGAAGCGTTCCGCCGCCCGTGTCGCGTCCTCGGACCCCTCCGCCAGACCGCGTTTGAGTCGCGCCTCGGCCCGGGCGCGGCCGCGCAGTTTCTGCGATGCGAGATAGACCGAAAGGCCGGGGCGCTTCGCCATGGGCGGGTTATTCCAGCTCCTCGGTCGGCGAGGCGGGCGTTTCCTCGTCCCGAAGGCGATGCAGGTGGGCGATGAAATAGCGCATGTGGGCGTTGTCGACCGTGCGCTGCGCCTCGGCCCGCCACGCGTCGTAGGCGGAGGCATAGTCGGGGTAGATACCGACGATGTGGATGTCGTCCACGTTCTTGAACTGAGTCTTGGTCGGATCGACCAGCTCGCCGCCGAATACGAGGTGAAGTCGTTGCGCCATGTTCCGTCTCCGCCGTTGCCTGTTCCGACCCTATCGCAGGGCCGGAAGAGGTGAAAGCCGGTCAGGGCTTGGCGCTGGAGTCGTACCCGGCGGTCTTGATCGCCTGCGCGAGCGCGGCGGTGTCGAGGGTCGAATCGATGTCGACCTCGCGCGCCTCCATGTCGAACTCCATGATCGCGCCTTCGTCGGCGTCCATCACGGCGTCCTCGATCTTGGCCTTGCAGTGGCCGCAGCTCATCTCGGGAATGGAAAACGTGGTCATGTCGGTCTCCTGTCTCGCCGTTCAGCTAGGGGCGTGCCGTGCCCGCGTCAATTGCGAAAGCACGAATATGTGTGCGGCCTCTTGACCTTCCAGTGACTGGAACCTCTATCTGGGGTACAGTCAACGGGAGCACTGCCGATGAACGACATGACGATCAAGGTCGAGGGGATGCATTGCGCCTCCTGCGTCAGCCGTGTCGAGGATACTCTGAAGGGCCTGCCTTTCGTCGCGGATCCGACCGTGAACCTCGCGGGTGAGAGCGCGCGGCTCAGCTTCACCGAGCCGGGGCACATGGCAGAGACGGCCGAGGCGTTGTCGCGGGCCGGCTACCCGGTCGTGACCGACGAGGTCGACCTCGAGGTCGAGGGCATGGGCGATGCCGCAGCCGTAGCCAAGGTCGAGGCGGCGCTCAATACGCTCTCCGGCGTGGTGTCGGCGAACGCGAACCCCGCCACCGGCCATGTGCGGGTGACCTTCGCCGCCGGTGCGCTCGCCCCCTCCGCGCTGGCGGAGGCCGTCGGGGACACCGGCTATCGCGCGCATGTGCGCTCGGGGGGCGGACTGGACCTCGATGCGCGCAAGGCGGCGGAGGCGCGTGCGCTGCGTCGCGACCTGATCCTCGCCACCGTTCTGACCCTGCCGGTCTTCGTCGCCGAGATGGGCGGGCACCTTTTCCCAGCGTTCCATCAGTGGCTCCATGGCCTTGTCGGAATGCAGGCGCTGCGGGTCGCGCAGTTCATTTTGACGGCACTGGTGCTCGCCATTCCCGGTCGCCGGTTCTTCGTTCACGGCGTTCCGCAGTTGGTGAGGCTCACCCCCGACATGAACTCGCTCGTCGCGGTCGGGACGGCGGCGGCCTTCGCCTATTCGACCCTCGCGACATTCGCGCCGGGGCTGTTTCCGGCGGGCACGGCGAACGTCTACTTCGAAAGCGCGGCCGTGATCGTCACGCTCATCCTTTTCGGGCGCTGGATGGAGGCGCGGGCCAAGGGCCGCACCGGCGAGGCGATCCGCGCGCTGATGGAGCTCGCGCCTCGTACGGCGCGGGTGGAGCGCGACGGTGAGACGGTCGAAATCGAGACGGCCGAGGTGCGGCCCGGCGATGTTGTCGTGGTCCGGCCCGGCGAAGCGGTGGCGACGGATGGCGAGGTACTGTCTGGCGAAAGCTATGTCGACGAGAGCATGGTGACGGGCGAGCCGGTCCCGGTCGCGAAGGGCCCGGGCGACGCCGTCACCGGCGGCACGGTCAACGCGAGCGGCGCCCTGCGTGTGACCGCGACGCGGGTGGGCGCGGACACGACGCTCGCCCAGATCATCCGCATGGTGGAGCAGGCGCAGGGTGCCAAGCTGCCGATCCAGTCACTCGTCGACAAGGTCACGCGCTGGTTCGTGCCGGGTGTCATGGCCATCGCCGCCGTGACGGTGGCGGTCTGGCTCGCCTTCGGTCCGGACCCCGCATTGAGTTTCGCCCTGGTCTCGGGCGTCGCTGTGCTCATCATCGCCTGCCCCTGCGCGATGGGCCTCGCCACGCCGACGTCGATCATGGTCGGCACGGGGCGCGGCGCAGAGCTTGGCGTGCTCTTTCGCAAGGGCGATGCGCTTCAGATCATGGAGGGCGTTCGCGTCGTGGCGCTCGACAAGACCGGGACGCTGACCAAGGGCCAGCCGGAGCTCACCGACCTGATCGGTGACGACACGGACGAGGCGTTGCGGCTGGCGGCCAGTGTCGAGGCGCAGTCGGAGCATCCCATCGGGCAGGCGATCCTGCGCGCCGCCGAGGCGCGCGAGCTCACGTTGTCAGAGCCCAGGGGCTTCAAGGCGCTGCCCGGCTTCGGGCTGAAGGCCGAGGTCGACGGGCGCGCTGTGCTCATCGGGGCCGAACGGCTGATGGCGCGGGAAAAGGTCGATACCGGCACGTTCCCCGACGATGCCGCGCGCCTCGCCGCGCTGGGCAAGACGCCGCTCTACATCGCGCTCGACGGGGCCGTTGCCGCGCTGGTCGCGGTCGAAGACCCGATCAAGGAGACGACGCCGCAGGCGATCAAGGCATTGCACGACATGGGGATCGAGGTCGCCATGATCACGGGCGATGCCCAAGGCACGGCAGATGCCATCGCCAAGCGCCTGGGCATCGACCACGTCAGCGCCGAGGTTCTGCCGCGCGGCAAGGTCAAGGCGCTGGAGGCGCTCAAGGCCGAACACGGCACGACCGCTTTCGTGGGCGACGGAATCAACGACGCGCCCGCGCTGGCCGCCGCCGACATCGGCCTCGCCATCGGGACGGGGACGGATGTGGCCATCGGGGCGGCGGACGTGGTCCTGTCGTCTGGTGAATTGACCGGCGTGCCGACCGCGATCCACCTCAGCCGCCGGACGATGCGCAATATCCGCCAGAACCTGTTCTGGGCCTTCGGCTACAACGTGCTGCTGATCCCGGTCGCCGCGGGTGCGCTCTATCCGGCCTTCGGGCTGATGCTGTCGCCGATGCTCGCGGCCTTCGCCATGGCGATGTCCTCGGTCTTCGTTCTCACCAACGCGCTCAGACTTCGCTTTGTAAAGGTGCCGACATGAACATTTCCGACGCCGCCGCCCGCGCGGGCCTGCCGCCAAAGACAATACGGTACTACGAGGACATCGGCCTCGTGACGCCGGATCGCGATCCGAACGGATACCGGTCTTTCTCGGACGTCGATGTCCACAACCTTACCTTTCTCGCCCGGTCGCGGGCGTTGGGTTTTTCCATCGAGGAATGCCGCGCGCTCCTCGCGCTCTACGAAGACAAGAGCCGCGCGTCGGCCGAGGTAAAGAAGATCGCCGAGGACCACCTGGAAGAGATCGAGCGCAAGATCGAGGACCTCACTGCCATGCGCGATACGCTGTCCCACCTCGTGCGCAACTGCCACGGCGACGACCGGCCGGAGTGTCCGATCCTCGACAACATGAGCGGAGAACGCCCGGTTTGACGCCGCGCGGCCTCCCGTCGCAGACTTCGCCAAGGGGAGGACAACGCCATGACGCCACAGGAAGGGGGGTGCCTCTGCGGCGCCCAGAGGTATGCCGTCAATCAGCCGCCGGAGGCGCTCACGCTCTGCCATTGCCGTTTCTGCCAGCGTGCCACGGACGGCACGCACATGGTCGAGCCGATCATCGACAAGACGGCCTTTCGCATGATCTCCGGTACGCCCAAGGTCTGGACCACCCGGTCCGAGGGCAGCGGGATGGAGGTCCATGTCCACTTCTGTGATACCTGCGGAACCAAGACGCACCTCTCGTTCGAACGGTTTCCGGACATCGTGGGGGTTTATGCGGGCACGTTCGACGATCCGAACTGGTACGACTGGACCCCGGAAAACACGAAGCAGATCTTCCTCGACGTGGCCCAACAGAACGCGACGGTCCTGCCGGGCATTCCGTGTTTCACCCAGCACATGCGCCGCCTCGACGGGTCCGAGAACCCATCCTACGACGTCGATTCGGCAGTGGTCGTCGGCAAGACCTATTGGGCGCCCGATCCGGCGCCGGATCGAACCGGACTGGCCGATAATGCAAAGGACCCTTGACAAGACCAGGTCGCCGCCTTCATGTGTAAAGTGTGCTTTACAAGGAGGTTTCCATGCGACGCATGCTCATACAATTCATCGCGGGCTTCGTGGCCTATGTCGCGCTGCTCGTGCTCTCGCAACGCATCCTCGCCGCGACCGAGGCGGGCACCGCCCTCCAGGTCGTCCTCGCGCTCCTGCCGATCCTGGCCGCGCTGGTGATCGGGTGGAGTGTCGTGGGCGTGATCCGGCGGCTCGACGAAATGCAGCGCAAGATCCAGATCGAGGCGCTGGCGCTCGCCTTCGCGGGCACCGCGCTCATCACCTTCAGCTACGGGTTTCTCGAGGGCGTGGGCCTCCCCAAACTGTCGATGTTCACCGTGTGGCCGCTCATGGCCGCACTGTGGATCGCCGGGCTGGTGGTCGGACGGGTCCGCCACTGATGGAGAACCGGATCCAGGAACTCAGGCAGGCGAAGGGGTGGACGCAGTCCGACCTCGCCCGCGAACTCGACGTGTCGCGCCAAACGGTGAACGCGCTTGAACGGGGGCGGTACGATCCGAGCCTTCCGCTGGCCTTCACTATCGCGCGGCTCTTCGGACAGGCGATCGAGGAGATATTCACGCCGGAGGACTGATCCCGTACGGCGAAAAAAAGGGCGGCCCACACCGGGCCGCCCTTCGTCGTTCGCGGAGTCAGGCGATCAGTTGAGCGCCTTGTCCGTGACTTCCGTCGTGTAGGCGCCCTCCGGCTCCTTCGTGATGACCGGGTCCGACCCGCCGCCGAGCAGCGTTTCGACCGTCCGCTGGTAGTCGGCGGGGTCGAGCGCGCCGTTGGACCCGGCGGTGAGCTTGGCGACCTCGCCCATCATGCGGATCTGGTGCTTCTCGGTCTGGGCGCCCGTCTCATCGTACTCGAGCACGATCATCGCGGCCTCTTCCGGGTTCTCCTCGGCCCATTTCCAGCCTTTCATCGAGGCGGAAACGAAGCGGGCCATCTTGTCGACGAACTCGGGGTCTTCGAGGTTCTCTTCGAGCACGTAGAGACCGTCCTCGAGCGTCGCGACGCCCTGATCCTCGTACTTGAAGGTGATGAGCTGGTCCTCGGTGATGCCCGCGTCGATGACCTGCCAGTATTCGTTGTAGGTCATGGTCGAGATGCAGGCGGCCTGGTTCTGAAGCAGCGGATCGACGTTGAAGCCCTGCTTGAGAACCTCGACGCCTTCCTCGCCGCCATCCGTGGGAATACCCAGCGTGCTCATCCACGACAGGAACGGGTATTCGTTGCCGAAGAACCAGACGCCGAGCGTGTTGCCCGGGAAGTCCTCGGGGCTCTCGATCCCGGATTCTTCGAGACAGGTCAGCATCATGCCGGACGACTTGAACGGCTGGGCGATGTTGACCAGCGGCAGCCCCTGCTCGCGGGCGGCGAGGGCGGCGGGCATCCATTCGACGATCACGTCGGCCCCGCCCCCGGCGATGACCTGCGGGGGCGCGATGTCGGGGCCGCCCGGCTTGATCGTGACGTCGAGGTTCTCTTCTTCGTAGAACCCCTGTTCGAGGGCGACGTAGTAGCCGGCGAACTGGGCTTGCGTCACCCATTTCAGCTGGAGCGTCACCTCGTCCTGGGCCAGCGCGGCCCCGGAGCTCAGCGCCAGCGCGGCGGCGGCGATTGTGGTTCTTTTCATCATTGGTCTTTCTCCCGTTGGTAAGTTTATGTGCTCAGCCTCGTTGCGACGGGTGCCAGAATGTCACCCCCTTTTCTATGAGTGCCACGGCGCCGTAGAAAGCGCTCCCGGCGATCGCGGCAACCGCGATTTCCGCCCAGACCATATCAAGCCTGAGGCGCCCGACCTCTGTCGAGATGCGAAAACCCATGCCTTTGATCGGACTGCCGAAAAACTCGGCAACGATGGCCCCGATGAGGGCGAGGGTTGTCGTGATTTTAAGCCCGTTGAAGATGAACGGCATGGCGGCGGGCAGGCGCAGTTTGCGCAGTGTCTGCCCGTAGCTGGCCGAATAAGTGGACATGAGGTCCTGCTGCATCCGGGTGGAGGCGGCGAGCCCCTCGACCGTGTTCACGAGCATCGGGAAGAACACCATGACCACGACGACGGCGGCCTTGGACTGCCAGTCGAAGCCGAACCACATGACGAGGATCGGCGCTGTGCCCACGATGGGGAGTGCTGCGATGAAGTTGCCGACGGGCAGGAGGCCGCGTTGCAGGAACTTGGACCGGTCGATCAGGATCGCCGTGATGACCGCCGCACCGCACCCGATGACGTAGCCGGTGAGCGCGCCTTTTACGAAGGTCTGGACGAAATCCTCCCACAATGTCGGCACCGACGACACCATGCGCAGCCAGATGTCGGAGGGCGCGGGCAGGATCACCATCGGGACGTTGAGCCCGCGCACCAGCCCCTGCCAGACGACGAGGATCGTGATGCCGAAGATGACCGGGACAGCGATACGGACCGCGCGCGTCTGCCGCCAGGGTGAATTGGCGAGCCAGACGTTGAGTGCATAGGCGCCGGCCCAGAAGACGAGTGCGAAGATCAGCCAACCCCAGCTCATTGCGCCATCCCCATCCGTTTCAGCGTGTTGCGCTGGATGATCCCGATGATGCCGACGAGCAGCGCGGCGAGGATCGCGGCGGCGAAAAGCGCCGACCAGATCTGCACCGTCTGGCCATAGTAGCTCCCCGACAGCATCCGGGCGCCGAGCCCGCGGATCGCCCCGGTGGGCAGTTCACCCACGATGGTGCCGACGAGGGAGGCGGCGATGCCCACCTTCAGCGAGGCGAAGAGATAGGGCATCGACGCGGGCATGCGCAGTTTCCAGAACATCTGCCCCTTCGACGCCGAGTAGGTGTGCATGAGGTCGAGGTCCATGGGCGCGGGCGAACGCAGGCCCTTCACCATGCCGACCACGACCGGGAAGAAGCTGAGATAGGCCGAGATGATCGCCTTGGGGATGATCCCGGTCACGCCGACCGAATTGAGAACGACGATGATCATCGGCGCGATGGCAAGGATCGGGATGGTCTGCGAGGCGATGGCCCAGGGCATCACGCCCATGTCCATCGCGCGGCTGTGGACGATGCCCACGGCCAGCAGGATGCCCAGCCCGGTGCCGAAGGCAAAACCCAGGAGCGTGGCGGACAGCGTGATCCAGCCGTGGAAGATGAGCGAACGCTTGGACGTGACCTTCATCTCGACGGTGGAGCCCCAGAGCTCGCTCAGCACCTGGTGCGGGGCGGGCAGGCGGGGGCGTTCCTGCGACAGCGTGTCGGTGACGAGCTCGCTGAAGGTCAGTTCGACTTCGGCGCGCGCGGCCTGATCCTGCGCCCATTGCGCGTTCATCCAGACCGCCGCGCCGTACCAGATGACGACGATGGCGGCGACAACCGTGAGGATGGGGACAATGCTTTTCATGCCACCTGCTCCCGGCTCACGTCAGCGGTGAGAGCGGCCCCGGTCGTGTTAGCGTCACTCATGCGCAGGTCTCGGGGGTCAGTCATAGCTGTGCCCCTCGCGCAGGCCCTCGCGCACCCGGTGCGCCACGTCGAGGAACTCCTTGGTGTCGCGGATGTCGAGCGGCCGCTCCTTGGGCAGCGGGCTGTCGATCACGTCGCTGATCCGGCCCGGGCGGGGCGACATGACGACGATCTTGGTCGACAGGTAGACCGCCTCGGGGATCGAGTGGGTGACGAAAGCGATGGTCTTTTCGGTGCGCGCCCAGAGCTCCAGAAGCTGTTCGTTCAGGTGGTCGCGCACGATCTCGTCCAGCGCGCCGAAGGGTTCGTCCATGAGGAGGATATCGGCATCGAAGGCGAGCGCGCGCGCGATGCTCGCCCGCTGCTGCATCCCGCCCGAAAGCTGCCAGGGGAATTTCTTCCCGAACCCTTCGAGATCGACGAGCGAGAGGACCTTCTCCACCCGCTCCGCATGTTCCGATTTCGGGTATCCCATGATCTCGAGCGGCAGACGGACGTTGCCTGCGATTGTGCGCCAAGGGTAAAGCCCCGCCGCCTGGAACACGTAGCCGTAGGCCCGTTCCTTGCGTGCTTCGTCCGGTGTCATGCCGTTGACGGTGAGCGTCCCGCCCGTGGGCGTCTCCAGCCCCGCGATGCAACGCAGAAATGTCGTCTTGCCGCAGCCCGATGGGCCGATGAAGCTGACGAATTCGCCCTTCTCGATGGCAAGATCGACCCCCTTGAGCGCCTGCACCGGGCCGTCGTTGGTTTCGAATGTCAGGTCGAGGCCTTTCGCCTCGATCACGGGTTTCTTCACGTCCCAAGTCCCCATAGTTTCGGTTCGGCGAATTCCACCGAGTTTCCCGCCGGATCGCGCACGTAGACCGAGCGCGGGCCGTGCGGCCAGTTGAAATCCGACTCGATGTCGTATCCCTCGCCCGTCAGGTGGGCGACCCATCCGTCCAGGTCTTCGCCCGGTACGGAAAAACAGAGGTGCCCCGGCCCGACCGCACCATGCGGCGGAACCGGAAGCTGATCCTCGCGCGGCGGCACCTTGGTGTGTTCCGCCACGAAGGCAAGAACGACGCTGGTGCCGCAGGCGAAGAAGATGTGACGCGGGTCCACCCGCGTCACGATGTCGAGCCCGACCGTCCCCGCATAGAACGCCTCCGCCGCGTCGAGGTCATCGACGTAGATCGCGGCTTCGAGAACGCCTTGCGGTGCGGCGGGTGTCGTCACCTCAGACCCCCGTCGCGGGGATGCCGGTGCGCTCGATCGGCTGCGGGGCGGACAGCTCCTTCCACTTGGACAGCGCGCGGTTCACGGTGGCGTTCGGTTCGCGGGAGATGAACTTGCCGTGGCCCTGCTTCTCCTTCATCTCGCCGTCCATCACGGCGACCATGCCGCGGGTCAGGACGTAGCGCGGCAGGCCCTTCACATGCTTGCCCTCGAACACGTTGTAGTCGATGGACGACACCTGCGTCTCCGCGGTGATCGTCTTTTCCTTCTCGGGATCGAGCACGAGGATATCGGCATCGGCGCCCACGAGGATCGCGCCCTTCTGCGGGTAGCAGTTGAGGATCTTGGCGATGTTGGTCGACGTCACGGCGACGAATTCGTTCATCGTGAGACGGCCAGTGCCGACGCCGTAGGTCCAGAGCATCGGGATGCGATCCTCGAGCCCCCCGGTGCCGTTCGGGATCTTGGTGAAATCGCCCACGCCGTAGCGCTTCTGCTCGGTGGTGAAGGCGCAGTGGTCGGTGGCGACCACGGAAAGCGAGCCCGACGACAGGCCCGCCCACAGGCTGTCCTGGTGCAGCTTGTTGCGGAACGGGGGCGACATGACGCGGCGGGCGGCGTGGTCCCAGTCCTTGTTGAAATACTCGCTCTCGTCGAGCGTGAGGTGCTGGATCAGCGGTTCGCCCCAGACGCGCTTGCCCTGCATCTTGGCCCGGCGGATCGCCTCGTGGCTGTCCTCGCAGGAGACGTGGACGACGTAGAGCGGCGCACCGGCCATGTCGGCGATCATGATCGCGCGGTTGGTCGCCTCGCCTTCGACCTGCGGCGGGCGGGAGTAAGCGTGGCCTTCCGGCCCGGTGTTTCCTTCCGCGATGAGCTTGGCCGACAGTTCCGCGACCACGTCGCCGTTCTCGGCATGGACCATCGGGGTCGCGCCAAGGTCGGCAAGCCGCATGAACGAGGCGTAGAGCTCGTCATCGTTCACCATCAGCGCGCCCTTGTAGGCGAGGAAGTGCTTGAACGTGTTGATCCCACGCTCCTTCACCACCGTCTCCATCTCGTTGAACACCTGCTCACTCCACCATGTCACGGCCATGTGGAACGAGTAGTCGCAGGAGGCGGTGGTCGATTTATTGTCCCAGCGCTTCAATGCATCCAGCAGGCTTTCGCCCGGCTGGGGCAGGGCGAAGTCCACGACCATCGTGGTGCCGCCCGCCAACGCGGCGCGCGTGCCGCTTTCGAAGTCGTCCGAGGAATAGGTGCCCATGAACGGCATTTCGAGGTGCGTGTGCGGGTCGATCCCGCCCGGCATCACGTAGCAGCCGGAGGCGTCGAGCGTCTCGTCGCCCTTCAGCCCCTGACCGATCTCGATGATCTTGCCGTCCTCGACCAGCACGTCGGCCTTGTAGGTCAGGTCGGCGGTGACGATCGTTCCGTCCTTGATGACTTTGGTGGCCATGTTCTCTCTCCTGTTGTCGTTGTCCGCTCAGCCCACGCAGACGGGGTAGCCGTCGGCGTTGGACAGCGGGTAGATTCTTCCGTCCCGGCGGTAGTGGTGGCAAAAGCCGGGGTCGCTCGGTTCGCGGTAGGTCAGAAGGTCCGAGTAGGGGATGTCGGCTGGCAGGGCGGCCAGCGCCTCGGGCATGTACGGCTCATCCGCGACGTAATAGTTTTCGGGCAGTCCCCCGGTCGCCCCCGTCTGCCCGCAGGCCGCGAGCGTCAGGGCGAGTAGTCCCAGTGCGATGCGTGTCATTGTCCCCCCTCACACACTTGCGAAACACCCGATGGCGTCGCCGTGGACCGAGATGTCGCAGGGACCGAACCGGCTCTCGACGGCGAGCGAGAAGACGTCGGACCACGGCAGCCAGAACACCCGGTAGGGTCCCTTGGTCTCGGTCACCGCATAGGCGAAATCCGTGATCCCACCGGCGAGATTTACCTCCATCAGCGTCGGGTCGATCAGCGCCGCCTTGAAGTCGGCGAGGATGGCTTCGTTCCATTCCTTGATCCCGGTATGGCGCTGCGGATCGAAGCCGTCGATCTCGGCCGCGATCAGCGCCTTGATATGGGCCACTTCTCGGGATTGGTTTTCCTCTTCACTGACCAATTGCGCCTCCCGTTTCGGGGGCATCGTCGGCGCAAGCGAGGCGCAGGTCAAACCCTGTTGCACCCCGACCGCAAAGCCGGGCGCGGCTCCGAGCGAAGGGTGCGTTGAGGTTCAAGAAACGATCTCCGCCGTCTCCAGCGCTGCGTGGAACAGGACATCCGCCCCGGCCATCGCCCAGTCTTTCGAGATTTCCTCGGCCTCGTTGTGGCTGAGGCCGTCTACACAGGGGCACATGATCATCGCGGTCGGGGCAACCTGGTTGATCCAGCAGGCGTCGTGGCCTGCGCCCGAGATGATGTCGCGGTGGCTGTAGCCCAGCCGGTCCGCCGCGTCGCGCACGGCTCTCACGCAGTCTTTGTCGAACTCGACCGGGTCGAAGCCGCCGACCTTTTCCAGCTCGACCTCCAGCCCCATCTCGTCGCAGATCTTCTTCGCCCCCTCGGCCAGCCGCTTTTCCATGTCCTGAATGGTGGCGAGGTTCGGGGAGCGGAAGTCGACCGTGAAAACTGCCTTGCCGGGGATCACGTTGCGGCTGTTGGGGTAGATGTCGATATGGCCCGCCGCACCCACGGCATCGGGTTTGTGCGACCAGGCGATCTCGTCCACGAGGTCGAGGATCCGCGCCATGCCGAGACCAGCGTTCTTGCGCATCGGCATTGGAGTCGACCCCGTGTGGCTCTCCTTGCCGGTCACGGTCACCTGTGTCCACGACAGGCCCTGACCGTGCGTGACCACGCCGATGTCCTTTTCCTCGGCCTCGAGGATCGGGCCCTGTTCGATGTGAAGCTCGAACATCGCGTGCATCTTGCGCGCGCCGACCTGTTCGTCGCCGACCCAGCCGATCCGTTTCAACTCGTCGCCGAACTTCTTGCCTTCCGCATCGACGCGGTCATAGGCCCAGTCCTGCTGGTGGATGCCCGCGAAGACGCCCGACGACAGCATGGCAGGTGCGAACCGGGTGCCTTCCTCGTTGGTCCAGTTCGCGATCACGATGGGATGCCTGGTCTTGATCCCCAGATCGTTCATCGACCGGACCGCTTCCAGCCCGCCGAGCACGCCCAGAACCCCGTCGTATTTCCCGCCCGTGGGTTGGGTGTCGAGGTGGCTGCCGATGTAGACGGGCAGGGCATCCGGATCGGTCCCCTCGCGCGTCGCGAACATGTTGCCCATCGTATCCACGCCCATGGTCATGCCCGCGTCCTCGCACCATTTCTGGAACAGCGCGCGGCCCTCGGCGTCGGCATCGGTCAGGGTCTGGCGGTTGTTGCCGCCCGCGACGCCCGGCCCGATCTTGGCCATTTCCATGAGGCTGTCCCAAAGCCGGTCGGCGTTGATACGAAGGTTTTCACCGGGGGCTGCCATGCCACTCTCCTGTCATTTCGTCGCAGTCGCGGACGGGCGCCCATGTATCAGGCGCGCCGCCGTCAAATTGTGCAACAGGGAAATGGGCGGGAGCGTCCGAGTGCGCGGCGACGCCCCCGAACCGATCCGTGATTTCGCGCGATGCAGCATCGCCCTTGTCCCTGTTGCGGTGCCGCGCCCCTTGTTTTTCCGGGGCTTCGGCAATTGTTCTGGTTTTTACCATTCGGTTAAAACGAGGCTAGCACAGGCCGGTCCTCGGTCAAGCGCCGCTCACTGGCCCCGCGAGATGCAGGTGAGCGGATCGCCGTCCGGGTTGTTCGGATGCTCGAGCCATGTGCGCTTGTCGTCCTCGGCCGGGATGATCATGCCGGTGCGCAGGTCTTTCTCGCCGGGCGACAGGCGCCGCATCGTGATGCAGCCTTCCACCGGGCAGACGTTGACGCAGAGGTTGCAGGCCACGCATTCGTCGTCCTTCACCGTGAACACCCGGTCGTCGGACATCGCGATCGCCTGGTGCGACGTGTCCTCGCAGGCCGCGAAACAGCGCCCGCAGGAGATGCAGAGGTCCTGATCGATCTCGGCCTTGGTGACGTAGTCGAGGTTCAGGTGCTGCCAGTCGGTGACGCGCGGCGTGGCCATGCCGATGAAGTCCGAGGTCTTGGTGTAACCCTTCTCGTCCATCCACTGGCTCAGGCCCGAGCACATCTCTTTCACGATGCGGAAGCCGTAGGTCATCGCGGCGGTGCAGACCTGCGCATTTCCGGCGCCCAGCGCCATGAACTCCGCCGCGTCGCGCCATGTCGAGATGCCGCCGATAGCCGAGATCGGGATGCCAGCGGTCTCTTCCCAACGGGCGACCTCGGCCACCATGTTCATCGCGATGGGTTTCACCGCCGGGCCGCAATAGCCGCCGTGGGTGCCGAGCCCGTCGATCATCGGTTCCGGGCACATCGCGTCGAGGTTTACCGAGGTGATAGAGTTGATCGTGTTGATCATGCTGACCGCATCGGCCCCGCCCTGTTTGGCGGCGAGCGCAGGCTGGCGAATGTCGGTAATGTTCGGCGTGAGCTTCACGATGCAGGGCAGGTCCGAGTGCTTTTTCACCCACTGGGTGATCTGGCCCACGTATTCCGGCACCTGACCCACGGCAGAGCCCATGCCGCGCTCGGCCATGCCGTGCGGGCAGCCGAAGTTCAACTCGACCCCGTCCGCCCCTGTCTCGCCCACGCGGTCGAGGATCTTGCGCCACGCGTCCTCGTCCAGCGGGACCATGAGCGACACGACCACCGCGCGGTCCGGGTAGTCGGCCTTCACGCGCTTGATCTCGTCGAGGTTCGTCTGAAGCGGTCGGTCGGTGATGAGCTCGATGTTGTTCAGGCCCAGCAGGCGCCTGTCGGCGCCGTAGATAGCGCCGTAGCGCGGACCGTTGACGTTGACGACAGGCGGGCCTTCTTCGCCCAGCGTTTTCCAAACGACACCGCCCCATCCGGCCTCGAAGGCGCGGCGGACGTTGTATTCCTTGTCGGTCGGCGGCGCCGAAGCGAGCCAGAAGGGGTTGGGGGATTTGATTCCAACGAAATCGGTCGTCAGGTCTGCCATGTCATTGGCCTCCTACGGTCTGAAGAAGAATGAGATTGCCCTCGCTGTCGTGGATCATCGCCCAGCGGGTCGACGGGTCCCACGGCGCGACATCGGGGCCGGAGAGAATGGGCACGCCCGCCTCTTCGAGGCATTTCGCCTCGCCGTCCACGTCATTGCAGACGAGGACGAGTTGGGGCGTTTCCTGCGGAGTGATCGCGGCGACCTTGCCGATCTGCAGCATGGTCTGTGCGCCGGGGAGCGTCAAAAAGATCCAGCGATCCGCGCCATAGGGCTCATCCCGTTCCACCTCGAAGCCCAGCTTTTCAGTGTAGAACGCGACTGCGCGCGCCTGGTCGGTGGCGCCGATGGTCTGAAAGTGGATGTGGCTGGGCATGATGCCTGGCTCCCCGGTTCGGTCCGCCTACCCCATGAGGCTCGCGTGGATGTCCTCGGCGGCATCGCGGCCCTCGGAGACGGCGACAACGGTGAGGTCTTCGCCCGCCGTGCAGTCGCCCCCGGCCCAGATACCTTCGCGCGAGGTGCGGCCAGCGCCGGTCACCTTGATCTTGCGACCGTCAGTGTCGAGGCCCGAGACCTCCTCGAATACCTGCCCGATGGCCTTGAACACCTGGTCGGCGGAGAGGGTGAAGGTCTCGCCCGTCGGTTTGGCGTTCTCGTCCGTGTAGGCCAGTTCGATGGCCGCCACGTGCCCCTCGCCCTTGAGCGAAACGGGCGCGACGCCCGGTATGATGTGAACGCCCTTGGACTGCGCAAGCTGCTGCTCGTATTGGGAAGCGGGCATCTTGTCCTGCGACCGGCGATAGACCAGCGTGACGTTCTCGGCGCCAAGGAGCTTGGACTGCACCGCGGCGTCGATGGCCGTCATCCCGCCGCCGATCACGACGACGTTGCGCCCCACGGGCAGCTTCGTCGGGTCCTCGGTCTGGCGCAGGTCGGCGATGAACTTCACCGCATCGACGACGCCGGCCAGCTCCTCGCCCTCGATCCCGAGCGCGTTGGTGTTGCCCAGCCCGATGCCGAGGAACACGGCATCGAAATCGGCGGTCAACCCGTCGAGCGTGATGTCCTCGCCCAGCGCTTTGCCGGTCTCCAGCGTGATGCCGCCAATCTGCATGAGCCAGTCGACCTCGCGCGCTGCGAAGTTCTCGACGGTCTTGTAGGTGGCGATCCCGTATTCGTTCAGCCCGCCGGGCTTCGGCTTGGCGTCATAGATCACGACGTCATGGCCGTGCATTGCGAGACGGTGCGCGGCGGCGAGACCGGCAGGGCCGGCACCCACGACCGCAACGCGTTTACCGGTCGGTTCAGCGCGAGTGAACGGATGCACGTTCGCACCCATCAGCGTGTCGGTGGCATAGCGTTGCAGGCGCCCGATCTGGACCGGCTCGCCCTCGGCCACCTCGCGCACGCAGACCTCTTCGCACAGGGTCTCGGTCGGGCAGACACGGGCGCACATGCCGCCGAGGATGTTCTGGTCCAAAATCGTCTTTGCCGCCGCTTCGGGCGTGCCGGTCATGATCTGGCGGATGAACAGCGGGATGTCGATATCGGTGGGGCAGGCCGTGACGCACGGAGCGTCATGGCAGAAATAGCAGCGGTCGGCGGCCACCTTCGCCTCGTGCGCATCGAGCGGCGGATGCAGGTCCGCGAAATTCTCGGCCAGTACCGTTGCCTGCAAACGCTCGGCGACGACGCCGGGTGTCTGTGGGGAATTGGTCACGACTGTCTCCCTGTCCAGTGTTCTTTTGGAAAACGCTAGCACGACTCACATTTTTATCAATTGGTAAAATTTGAGAAGGCGAATTCTTCGTGTTCTGCTCGCTTTCGGGGCGGCTATCCGGGGGCGCTGGTGAAAACCTGTGCGCCTCTTGCGGCGTGGCTGTCGGGTCGCAGGGGTTTCCGTAGCGTGCGCAGCGGCCATTTCTCTCTCGCGCCTGGCACCGTTCGCCTTTAAGGTGAGCGGGGTCAGTTTGGGTGTGACGGGGTGAATGGAAAGTTTCGCCAGAAATCCATTCTGTTATCCACGGGGGAGGGCAACGGTCCGTGTTGCCCGCAGGTTTGTAAGGACACACCTTGGATCAGCTTGAAGATGAACTCGTCATCGTTGGGATCGCGGCCTCGGCCGGGGGTCTGGAGGCCACGTCGCTCGTTGCCCAGAACCTGCCGAAGGACCTGAACTGCGCCTATGTCATCGCGCAGCACATGTCGCCCAGCCACAAGAGTATGCTTGTGCCGCTCCTGTCGCGCGAGACGCGGCTGAAGGTCGAGGAAATCGAGGAAGAGACGGTGCCGCGCGCGGGCACGATCTATGTCCCGCCGCCGGGCCGCGACACCGTGCTGGAGAACGGCACGCTCCTTTTGCGCGAGCCTGTCGGGCATCACGCGGCGCCGAAACCGTCGGCCGACAGGCTCTTGAAATCCCTCGCCGCCGATCTCGGCTCCTCCGCCGTGGGCGTCGTCCTGTCGGGCACCGGGAGCGACGGGTCCTACGGTGTGCAGGCGATCCGCGAGTCGGGCGGCATCACCATCGCGCAGGACCCCGGCTCGTCGAAATACGATTCCATGCCGATCTCGGCGATCCGCACCGGCTGCGTCGACCTGACGCTCACGCCCGAGCAGATCGGTCAGCACCTCGCCACGGTCCTCAAGCAGCCGCGCGACCTGAGCGTCCTCAAGGAGCTGAACGAGAAGACGTCGAAGAACCACGACCTGTTCCAGATCCTGCTGGCCCATACGCTCGTCGATTTCCGGCACTACAAGGAGACGACGATCAACCGGCGCATCCACCGCCGGATGTTCGCCAAGGGGATCGAGACGTTCGAGGAATACGTGGAACTGTGTCGACGGTCCGTGGAGGAGGTGGAGGCGCTCTACCGTGACCTCCTCATCTCCGTGACCAGCTTCTTCCGCGATCACGAGCAATTCGCGGCGCTGGAGCGGGAGATCCACGAGCGCTTCGCCAAGCGCGAAGATGACGACCCGATCCGCGTCTGGGTGCCGGGCTGCGCCACGGGCGAGGAGGCTTATTCCATCGCCATACTCGTGGCCGAGGCGCTGGGCGGGATCGACAGGCTGTCCAAGGACAAGTTGCAGATCTTCGCGACCGACATCGACGACCGTGCGCTCGCCATCGGGCGCAAGGGGACTTACCCGGCCTCCGCCGCGAACGACATTCCGGCCCGGTTCCTGCAAACCTATTTCGAGGTGTCCGACGACACGGTGAAGGTGCGCGACAAGCTGCGCCAGCTTGTGATGTTCACGCGCCATAACGTGTTCCAGGATGCGCCGTTCATGTCGATCGACCTCGTCTCGATCCGCAACGTGCTCATCTATTTCGAAACGAAGTTGCAGGAGCGGGTGCTGACCCGCATCCAGTACGCGCTGAAATCCGAGGGTATCCTGTTCCTCGGCACGTCCGAGACGACCGGGGTCCTCGAAAGCTACTTCGTCGCGGTCGAGCCCAACTCCAAGATCTTCGGCAAACGCTCGCTGCGCCTCTCGCGCCCGCCGGGGCCGGAACGCACGCTGCCCGCCGGAATGAATTACAGCGCCGGCGGCGCCGTGGGTTTCCACCGCGCTGCGATCCAGCACGAGGATCTGTGGCGCTTCGATGCACTTGCACGCTCCGTGGTCGACACCGGGATTCTCACCAACAAGGAAAAATCGATCCTCAAGATCTACGGCGATATCGCCGAGTTCGTGGAGATGCGCGAACCGATCCAGGGGAGCATGACGCTCAACGTTCTCAAGAAATTGCTCGCATACGAGGCGGGGTCGATGGTCCTCGTCGCGCTCAAGCACAAGGAGACGCGGGCGGGCCAGTGGCACCAGGTTGACGGGCGTGGCTACAACAACCTGCGCATGGTCGCCTACCCGATCATGCCGGACGGGACCGATACCGACAGTGAGCCGCTGGTGCTCATCGGGTTCGAGACCGAGATGCGCGAGGAGCCGGCGGACAAGAACGCCGAACGCACCGACTACCTCGACTACCTCGAAACCGAACTTACCCGGACCCGGGATACGCTCCAGGTGACGATCGAACAGCTCCAGACCTCGAACGAGGAATTGCAGTCGCTGAACGAGGAGTTGCAATCGTCGAACGAGGAATTGCAGTCCACGAACGAGGAGCTCGAAACCTCGAACGAAGAGCTTCAGTCGACCAACGAGGAGCTCATCACGGTCAACGAGGAGCTCCTGGTCAACACCTCGCAGCTCGAACGCGCGACGGCGGAGCTCAACGGCCTGATCTCCGGCATCCCGACCGTGATGATGATGCTCGACCTCGGCCTTCTGATCCGCCACGCGTCGAAGAGCGCGATCGAGACGTTCCAGATCAAGGAACGCGGTCATTCCCTCGGTCACCTGTCGCAATGCTATGTCCCGCGGGGGTATCCGCCGCTGGTCGATATCTGCTCGCAGGCGCTGCTCGACCGGCAGGTCCACCAGCGCAGTATCGAGATCGGCAATTCGCTCGTTTCCTTGTCCGTCACGCCCTTGGTGACGGAAGGGGAGGGGCTGATCGGACTGATCGTCCTGGCCGACGAGGTCGACATGACGATCACGACCGAGCTGAACCAGACGCTCCGCGCCTTCGGCAATATCGGCACGTGGAAAGCGAACCTCGCCACGGGGCAGATGGACTGGTCGCCCGAGACCTATGCCATCCACGGTCTGCCGGTCGAAGAGAAGGGCCGCAAGATCGAGGACGGGGTGAACTTCTACCACCCCGATGATCGCAGCATGGTGCAGGAGGCGATAGACGCTTCGATCGAGTCCGGCGAGCCGTTCCACTTCTTCGCGCGCCTCAACCGCGCTGACGGGCGTACCATCGTGGTCGAGTCGTCGGGAACGGCTGTCACCAACGAGGCGGGCGAGGCGGTGGCGATGGTCGGCGTGTTCCGCGATTACTCCCGCGCGATGAACGATGACCTGCTGGTCAAGCACTATGGCGAAGTGGCAGCGGATCGGGGGATCGGGTTTTACTCCTACGATATCGCCAACGATGTGCCCTACTGGAACCCCACGCTCTACGACATCCTCGGGCTGGACCCGACCCAGCCCGCCACCATCGAAAAGGCGCTGGACCGGTTCGATGAGGGGGCCCGGGCCCGGATCCAGCAGATGATGCAGGACGCCATCGAAAAGAACGAACCCTACGACTACGTGGAAGAGATCGAACGCCCCGACGGCACCCGCGCGAAATGCCGCGGCACCGGCCGGACCACCGTGGACAGTTCCGGGCGTCCCACGCATCTCTACGGCTCGTTTCAGATCGTGGATTGACGCAACCGTGGCTTGGAGGATGGGAACGATTAAGAGTTTGTTAAGATCAGGTAAGTACGCGTGCTCAATGCGTAAGGTGAGGCGAACATGACGCAAGAACAGATCGCCGACGAGACGTCGAACGACACGCTCCAACTCCGGCTGGTGCGGGATGCCGACAGCGGGGAATGGTTCGCCGAGCAGATCGAGCCTAACCGGGGCGACACCCACCATCGCATCGGCTTTCGCAACGCACTGCCCCTGTCCGAGGCATTCGTTCCCGAATTCATCGAGTCGATCCTGCCCTACCTGCCGGCAAACGATTCCAAGGGCGTCATGGCGGATACGGGGGCCGTGATCGAGATCCCGGGGCTGGTGCTCGGCGGCATCCGCGTCATCGCGCAAAACGTCGTGACCGGGATCCAATCGCTGACCATCCGCTTCATACGGGCGCTGGGGGCGCTCCAGTCGATGCTCCTGCCGCGTCACCGGACAGAAACGGACATCTTCGCCAAGCTCGAAGGCGCGGCTGCCCAGACGCTCCTGTCGCTTCTGAACCCGGCGCTTGACCTCGCCGCTGTCGGGCCCGCGTCCACTTTGCCGCGCAACGTGTTCGAACAGGTCGCGGACCGGCTCGAAGTGCTGGCCCGGAATCGTGATGAGATCGGATTTTTCGCCGTGCTGCTCCAGCGGTTCATTCTGAACGCACCGAACCCGGACCTCGCCATACGCCAGCTGGCAGGTCCAGGGATGATGCGCGAACGGGGCTGAGCGCGGCGCCCCGGATCCCGCCACAGATGCAATGCAGGGCGGCTCGCCGAAGGCCACCGCGCGCATCGCCCAATGCCGTCGCGCTTCCCCAAGGCACTAGCGCGCGTGGGGGGATTGCGGGATAAAGTTCACAGACATTGAAAAAATGATTTACCGAATCTGGTCAGTGCCTTGCAGCTGGATGGCGTCATACTCATTAACAGGCGGTCGGACCTCGCACGGCTCGGCGTATTCGAGCTTCAGTCTCGGCGGCTCGGCTTCGACTACGAGCGCTTCGAGGCGATCGAGCCGACGAACAGCCTCCACATCAGCCTTGCAAAGCGGTATCTCAACGAGCGTCACTGGCGGCCCGACCGCGTGGCGCCGGGCGCGCTGGGCTGTTTCCTGTCGCATTTCTTCGTCTGGAAGAAGATCGCCCGGCGGGGCGGACCCGGGGCCGTGCTCGTGGTCGAGGACGATGCGGAACTGAAACGCAACCCCGTGGAATACCTCGCAGAATATGGTGACGACTGGGATGTGATGTTTGCGAACCGGCGCCTAAATTCCTGGAGCGATGCCGGCAAGCTTCACGATCTCGCTGAACTGGCGCCACGAGCCGTCGGACGGGAGTTTCACACCGGAACGGACGGGTATTTCGTGACCGCGGCTGGCGCGCGAAAACTGGCCGGGCTCGTGGAGCGTCACGGGTTCGTCTGTGAAGTCGACTGGATGATGATCCGCGCGGGGATGGGACCAGCGACGCTGGAAGCGCTCCTCAAGCTCGATCTCCGGACGATCCGTGAACGACGCCTGCGCCGCGTCATGCTCCTGATGCCCGAACCCGAGCGCGTGGCGCATGTCGTCGTCGCGTGCCCGGCGTTGGTTAAACAGGGCGAAATCGGTCAGGAGTCGACGATCAACCCGCAGAATACGGTCGCCATCCAGGAACTTATGCGGGCCGCGCGCGGGCTGCCCTGACAGGGCAGGTCGCCGGGAGTTCAGGCGCCAACGAAGGCCTTGCAAAGCGGATGGTGGGGGTCTTTCAGCCCGTCGATCACGTCGAAATGGTGCCTGCCGGGATCCGCGACGAGCGGAATGTCCCACGCTTCGGCGAGGAGCGCGGCCTGCCTCAGGAACTCCGGACGTTCGCGCGCGCCCACCCAGGCCGTGACGTCGACTTGCCCGCGCCGCTCGCGGAGCGCGGGGCTTTCCGCAAGGGCCTCCTGCGGGTCGAGGCGAAGCGACTCGTTCATCGTGTTGAGCCGGACTGGTCGCAGATCGTGGAGCCCCGAGATCGAGACGACACGCTCGACGCGGTTCGCGACCGGCTCTTTGAGCGGAGAGGTGTCCGTCACCATCCGGGTGACGAGGTGCCCGCCCGCCGAATGACCCGCAAGCCGCACGGGGCCCGCGATCCGGTCGGCGGCCACGGTGATGGCCTGGGCCACATCTGCGACGACCTTCGACACCCGGACCTCGGGGGCCAGCCGGTAACTCGGCATCGCAACCGCCCAGCCATTCGCGAGTGCGCCTTCGGCCAGGTCCGACCAGAACGACTTGTCGAAACTGAGCCAGTAGCCACCATGCACGATGACCGCCAATCCACGCGGTGCGCCCTGCGGGTGGAACAGGTCGAAGACCTGCCTCGCGTGCTCTCCGTAAGGGATGTTCAGGTCGGCCGTCGCCTCTGCGCGAAAGGCTGCGGCGCGCGACGACCAGAGGTCGGGGAACCCCTCGCCTCCGTCGATGCGCCCGGCATTCACGAAGGCGTCCTCCCAGTCGATCCCCGCGTCTGCCGTGGTTCCGCTCATGGTCGCGCCTCCCTTAAAAACTCAGCACCAGCATATATTAAATACATGAAAATTTCAAGCTTGAAGTATTTGGGGGCAACCCCTAACCTGTCTTCGAGTCGGGGCATGAACCCGGCACGGACGAAGGAGCGTCGCAATGCGGATTGCCTGTCTCGGAGGCGGACCGGCCGGACTCTATTTCGCGATATCGATGAAACTGCGGGACCCCTCGCACGAGATCGTGGTGATGGAGCGCAACCGCGCGAACGACACGTTCGGCTGGGGCGTGGTTCTGAGCGACGATGCGTTGGAGAACCTCGAAGCGAACGACCCCAAGAGCGCCCAACAGATCCGCGATCACTTCGCCTACTGGGACGATATCGCAGTGATCCATGACGGCGTGCGAACGGTCTCGGGCGGACACGGCTTCGCCGGGATCGGGCGCAAGCAGATGCTGGTTCTGCTCCAGGAGCGGGCGCGCGAATTGGGCGTAGAATTGCGCTTTGAAACCGAGTTCGACGATGTGGAGGCGATCCGAAATGAGTACGACATCGTGGTCGGCTGCGACGGGCTGAACTCACGCGTTCGCGCGACCTACGCGGATACGTTCAAACCGGATGTGGACACGCGAAAGTGCAAATTCGTGTGGCTTGGCACACATCAGAAGTTCGACGACGCGTTCACCTTCATCTTCGAGAAAACCGAACATGGGTGGGTCTGGGCCCACGCCTACCAGTTCGATGCGGACACCGCGACGTTCATCGTCGAGTGCTCGCAGGAGACCTGGGAGCGGTTCGGGTTCGAGGCGATGACCAAGGAAGAGACGGTCGAGACCTGCCGCCGAATTTTCGAGCGCCATCTGGACGGACACGACCTGATGTCGAACGCGGACCATTTGCGCGGCTCAGCGGTCTGGATCAACTTTCCCCGGGTGTTGTGCGAACGTTGGCACCACGAGAATGTGGTGCTGTTGGGCGACGCTTCGGCCACCGCGCATTTCTCGATCGGCTCGGGAACCCGGCTCGCCTTCGATAGCGCGATCGCGCTCGCCGAATTCATGCACCGCGAGCCGACGATGGAGCGTGCGTTCGAACGGTATCAGGACGAGCGGCGGCTCGACGTGCTGCGCCTTCAGTCCGCCGCGCGCAACTCGCTTGAATGGTTCGAGGATGTGGAACGCTACCTCGACCTCGACCCGGTGCAGTTCAACTATGCGCTCCTGACCCGCTCGCAGCGGATCAGCCACGAGAACCTTCGCTTGCGCGACCCCGACTGGCTGCAAAGTGCCGAGCGCTGGTTCGCCATGCAGGCAGGCGTGGATGGCAATGCCCCGGTCCGCGCGCCCATGTTCACGCCGTTCAAACTGCGCGACATGGAGTTGAAGAACCGCATCGTCGTCTCGCCCATGGCGCAATACAAGGCCAAGGACGGCACGCCGACCGATTGGCACCTCGTCCATCTGGGCGAGCGGGCCAAGGGAGGGGCAGGACTCGTCGTGACCGAGATGACCTGCGTCTCGCCCACGGGCCGGATCACGCCGGGTTGCCCCGGGCTTTATGCGCCGGAACATGAAGCGGCCTGGACCCGGATCGTGGAGTTCGTCCATGCGGAAACCGACGCGCGCATCTGTTGCCAGATTGGTCACTCGGGTCGCAAAGGATCCACCAATCTTGGGTGGGAGGGGATGGATGCCCCCCTGTCCTCGGGCAACTGGGACCTGATCTCGGCCTCGGCGATCCCGTGGTCGCCTGACAACCACACACCGCGCGAAATGACCCGCGCGGACATGGACGAAGTGCGCGATCAGTTCGTGGCATCGACCGAAATGGCCGCGCGGGCGGGTTTCGACATGATCGAGTTGCACGCGGCGCACGGTTATCTCCTGTCCTCGTTCATCTCGCCGACGTCCAACACCCGAACCGACGACTACGGCGGTTCGCTGAAGAATCGCCTCCGTTACCCGCTCGAAGTGTTCGATGCGATGCGGGCGGTGTGGCCCGCCGGCAGACCCATGTCGGTCCGTATTTCCGCGACCGACTGGGTGGGCGAGGCCGGGGTCACGCCAGAGGACGCGGTCGAGATCGCGCGGGCCTTCGACGGTGCCGGGGCCGACCTGATCGACGTGTCCGCCGGCCAGACCTCGACCGATGCGCAACCCGTTTACGGGCGGATGTTTCAGACGCCGTTTTCCGACCGGATCAAGAACGCGGCGGGAATCACGACGATGGCGGTCGGAAACATTTATGAAGCCGACCACGCCAATTCGATCCTCATGGCGGGCAGGGCCGACCTCGTCGCCATCGCGCGCCCCCATCTCGCCGACCCCTACTGGACCCTGCACGAGGCCGCGCGCCTCGGGGACCGGGCCGAAGTCTGGCCGCTGCCCTATCTCGCCGGGCGCGATCAGGCATGGCGGCTGGCCGACCGTGAAGCCGAGGCGGCACGGGTATGAGCCTCGCAGGACGCCATATCGTCGTCACGGGCGGAGGCACGGGTGTCGGGGCCGCGACCGCGCAGGCGCTGGCGCATGAAGGTGCCACCGTCACGATCATGGGGCGCCGCGAAGAACCCCTGGCCGAACAGGGGCTCGCCTATCAGATTTGCGACGTCACCGATGCAGACGCGGTCGCCGCCGCCTTCGACCGGGCGCGCGAACAGGCGGGGCCGGTCCACGGCGTCTTGGCAAACGCGGGCATGGCCGAAAGCGCCCCGTTCGCGCGAATGACGTCCGACCTCATGTCGCGCACGCTGGCGGTGAACGTCATCGGCACGTCGAACGTCTGGCAGGCCGCGTTGGCCGACATGAAGGCGGAGGGCTGGGGCCGGATGGTCGCCATCGCCTCCTCCGCAGGTCTAAAGGGCTATCCTTACGTCGCCGCCTATTGCGCCGCGAAACATGGCGTCGTCGGCTTGACCCGCGCGCTCGCGGTGGAACTGGCGAAGACGCCGATCACGGTCAACGCCGTCTGCCCCGGCTTCATCGACACGCCGATGCTGGATCGGTCCGTGGACAACATTGTGCAGACCACAGGCATGAGCGATGAGGCCGCCCGCGCCTCGCTCGCCGCCAACAACCCGCAGAACCGGTTCATCCAGACGGACGAGGTCGCGGGCGCCGTGCTTTGGCTCATGTCCGACGCCGCGCGCTCGGTCAACGGAACCACGTTTTCGATCACGGGGGGCGAGGTATGACGCCGGATGCAGACAAGCAGTCCACGGAACGGCCCATGTCCAAGGAACGCCTGCGGCTGTGGTTGAAGCTGCTCAAGGCGAGCAGTCTGGTCGAGGAGGAAGTGCGCCGCCGCCTGCGCCGCGACTTCGACTGGACCCTGCCCCGCTTCGACGTGATGTCGGCACTCGACCGTCACCCCGAGGGTCTGAAGATGAGCGAGATCTCACGGCTCCTGCGCGTCTCGAACGGCAACATCACCGGGATCGTCGACAAGCTCACCGACGAAGGTCTGGCGCTGCGCGTCTCGGTCGCGGGCGACCGGCGCGCGAACCTGATCCGCCTGACCCCGAAGGGCCGCGCGGTCTTTGCCGATCATGCGGCGGTGCACGAAAGCTGGATCGACGAGTTGCTGGGATCGGTCGATGCCCAAGGCATCGCGGACATGTCGGCCTGGCTCGACGCGCTGACGACACACCATGAGGAGGAGACCTGACATGCGCACCGATGTGTCCCATTTCAAATGCGAAATCGACGGCGCCATCGCGACCGTCTCGCTCGACCGGCCGGAACGGAAGAACCCGCTCACCTTCGACAGCTACGCCGAGATGCGCGACTGGTTTCGCGAGTTGCACTACGACGACGGCGTGAAGGCGGTGATCCTCGCCCCGAACGGCGGTAACTTCTCGTCCGGCGGTGACGTGCGCGACATCATCGGGCCGCTTACGAAAATGACGATGAAGGAGCTTTTGACCTTCACCCGCATGACCGGTGATCTGGTCAAGGCGATGATCGGCTGCGGCAAGCCCATCATCGCGGCGGTGGACGGCGTGTCGGCAGGCGCGGGCGCGATCATCGCGATGGCATCGGACATGCGGATATCAACGCCGACCTCCAAGACCGCCTTCCTGTTCAATCGCGTCGGGCTGGCGGGCTGCGACATGGGGGCCTGCGCGATGCTGCCACGGATCATCGGCCAGGGCCGCGCGTCGGAACTGCTGTATCTCGGGCGCTCGATGAGTGCCGAGGAGGGGCACGCCTGGGGCTATTTCAACGCGGTTGTCGAACCGGATGCTCTCATGGACGAGGCGCGCAAGATGGCGAGCCGGATCGCGGCGGGACCGACATTCTCGAACATGATGACCAAGACAATGCTGGCGCAGGAGTGGTCGATGAGCCTCGACCAGGCCATCGAGGCCGAGGCGCAGGCGCAGGCGATCTGCATGCAGGGGCAGGATTTCACGCGCGCCTACGAGGCGTTCATCGCGGGCGAAACCCCGGTGTTCGAGGGGGATTGATGGCCGACACCAGCTATCTCGACTGGCCGTTCTTCGAGCCGCACCACCGCGCCCTCACAGTGCGGCTGGAGGAGTGGGCGACGTCCAATCTGGGCGGCATCGACCACGGCGACACCGACGCCGCCTGCCGTGCGCTGGTGCGGGCCTTGGGCGATGCGGGATTTCTGGAGCATTCCGCCAGCGAGACCGGCGACCTCGACGTGCGCAGCCTAGCCCTGATCCGCGAAACGCTCGCCCGTCACGATGGGCTCGCGGACTTCGCTTTCGCGATGCAGGGGCTGGGCACCGGGGCGATCACCCTGTTCGGGAGTGAAGAACAGAAGGCCACATGGCTGCCAAAGACCCGCAGCGGGCGGGCTATCTCGGCCTTCGCGCTCACCGAACCCGGATCGGGGTCGGACGTGGCGAATTCCACGATGACCGCCAAGCGCGACGGGGATGACTATATCCTGAACGGCGAAAAGACGTGGATCTCGAACGGCGGGATCGCGGATGTCTACACGCTCTTCGCCCGCACCGGAGAAGCGCCGGGGGCCAAGGGGTTGTCGGCCTTCATCGTCACCCCCGACCTGCCGGGGTTCGAGGTCGCCGAACGGCTGGAAACCATCGCGCCCCATCCGCTCGCCACGCTCCGGTTCACCGACTGCCGCGTTCCGGCCACGGCGATGATCGGCGGCCCCGGCGAGGGGTTCCGCATCGCGATGTCGGTCCTCGACGTCTTCCGCGCCTCGGTGGCCGCTGCGGCGCTTGGGTTTGCGCGCCGGGCGCTGGACGAGTCGCTGACCCGCGTCACCAGCCGCCAGGTGCAGGGCGCGCCACTCGCCGACCTTCAGATGGTGCAGGGGCACATCGCCGACATGGCGCTCGACATCGACGCCGCCGCCCTCCTCGTCTACCGCGCCGCGTGGACCAAGGACTCGGGCGCGCCGCGCGTCACTCGCGAAGCCGCCATGGCCAAGCTCTTCGCCACCGATCAGGCGCAGAAGGTCATCGACACGGCGGTGCAGCTTCACGGGGGCGATGGCGTCCGCGCGGGCAACGCCGTCGAAACACTTTACCGCGAAATCAGAGCGTTACGCATCTACGAGGGCGCCTCCGACGTTCAGCGCGTCGTGATCGCCCGCCAGACGCTCGCACAACACGACAGGGGTTAGTCATGCTTGGTCCCACCGCACATGTCGACACATTCGCCCGCGACAGCCTGCCACCGCAGGCAGCGTGGCCGGACCTGCTGCTTGACGGGTTCGACTACCCTGAGACGCTCAACGCCGCATACGAACTGACCGACGCGATGGTCGCCAAGGGGTTCGGGGACCATGTTGCCCTGATCGGGAACGGGCGACAGCGGACCTACAAGGAACTCGCCGACTGGACCAACCGCCTCGCCCATGTGCTGGTCGAGGATTTCAAGGTGAAGCCCGGCAACCGCGTGCTGATCCGTTCCGCCAACAACCCGGCCATGGTGGCGGTGTGGCTTGCCGCGACCAAGGCGGGCGCGGTGGTGGTCAACACGATGCCGATGCTGCGGGCCGGAGAACTCGCGAAGTATGTCGAGACGGCGCAGATCACGCTCGCGCTTTGCGACACGCGGCTGATGGACGAGATGATCCTCTGCGCGAAGACGAGCGACGTGCTCGAAACCGTGGTGGGCTTCGATGGCACGTCGAACCACGACGCCGAACTCGACCGCCTCGCGCTTGAAAAGCCCGTGACCTTCGATGCCGTGCCCACCGCGCCCGACGACGTGGCGCTGATCGGCTTCACCTCCGGCTCCACCGGCATGCCCAAGGGAACGATGCATTTTCACCGCGACCTCCTCATCATCGCGGACGGCTATGCGAAAGAAGTGCTTTCGGTCGTGCCCGAAGACATCTTCGTCGGCTCGCCGCCACTCGCCTTCACCTTCGGGCTCGGGGGGCTGGCGATCTTCCCGCTGCGCTTCGGAGCGACCGCGACCCTGCTGGAGGCCGCCTCGCCCCCCAACATGATCGAGATTATCCAGAAATACCGCGCGACCGTCTGTTTCACCGCGCCCACCGCCTACCGCGTCATGCTGCGAGCCATGGACGAGGGCGCGGACCTGTCCTCCCTGCGCGCAGCCATCTCGGCTGGCGAGACGCTGCCGGGCCCGGTCTACGACGAATGGCAGGAGAAGACGGGCAAGCCGATGCTCGACGGGATAGGCGCGACCGAGATGCTGCATATCTTCATCACCAACCGGTTCGACGACCACAAGCGGGCCTGCACCGGCAAGCCCGTCACGGGCTACGAAGCCAAGGTGATCGGACCGGAGGGCGACGAACTGCCACGGGGCGAGATCGGGCGGCTCGCCGTGCGCGGTCCGACCGGCTGCCGCTATCTCGGCGGTCACCGGCAGGACGAGTACGTGGTGGAGGGCTGGAACATCACCGGCGATGCGTTCATGCAGGACGAAGACGGGTACTTCCACTTCGCCGCCCGCAACGACGACATGATCGTCTCGTCGGGCTACAACATCGCGGGGCCCGAGGTGGAAGCCGCGCTTCTGTCCCATGACGCCGTGCTGGAATGCGCCGTGATCGGCGTGCCGGATGAGGAACGCGGCGAGATCGTCGAGGCGCATGTGGTCCTGGCCGAGGGGGCCGCGGCGGACACGGTCATGGTCAAGACGTTGCAGGACCACGTGAAAGCGACCATAGCGCCCTACAAGTATCCCCGCAGCGTTCGGTTCACCGATGCACTTCCCAAGACGGAGAGCGGGAAAATCCAACGCTTCAAACTGAAAGCCGACAGATGAGCGACGCATACGATCCCGGGAGCGAGGGCGCAAAGATGTCGATGGCAGGGGCCATGTCCTATGGCGACTACCTCGACCTCGACACCTTGCTCGACCAGCAGAACCCGCTTTCCGACGCGCATGACGAGCTTCTGTTCATCATCCAGCACCATACCAGCGAGCTGTGGATGAAGCTGATCCTGCACGAGATGCAGGCAGCCCGCGAAGCCCTGATCGCCCGCGACCTGCCCCCGATGTTCAAGATGCTCGCCCGCGTGTCGCGGATCTTCGAGCAGTTGAATAACCAGTGGGACATCCTGCGCACGATGACGCCGTCGGACTACACGACCTTTCGCGAGGTGCTGGGGCCCTCTTCGGGGTTCCAGTCCTACCAGTACCGGCTGATCGAATACGTGCTCGGCAACCGCAATCCGAACCTGCTGAAGCCCCACGCGCACGTGCCGGAGGTTCATGCGCAGCTCACCCGCGAACTCGAACGCCCGAGCCTGTATGACGAGGCGGTGCGATTCCTGTTCGAAACACTCGACGGCGACGACTGCAACTTGCCCGCGCCGCAGCTGGACCGTCCGCACGAGGCGGTCGCGGCGATCCAGGAGCGGTGGGCCACGGTCTATCGCGACGTGCGGGCGCACTGGACGCTCTACGAACTGGCCGAGAAACTCGTCGATCTGGAGGACTACTTCCGGCGCTGGCGCTTCAACCACGTCACGACCGTGGAGCGCGTGATCGGGTTCAAGCGCGGCACCGGCGGCACGTCCGGCGTGAGCTACCTGCGCAAGATGCTCGACGTCGAGCTTTTCCCGGAACTCTGGCACCTGAGAGGTGAACTATGACATTGCCGCGCAAGGACCTGTTCCATCTGCCCGAGGGGGTCATCTACCTCGACGGCAATTCGCTCGGCCCCCTGCCCGTGAACGCCGAGGCGCGGGCGCGTGAGGTCATGACCCGCGAATGGGGGCAGGACCTGATCCGGGCGTGGAACACCGCCGACTGGATTTCGCTGCCAAAGAAGGTGGGCGACCGCATCGCACGTATCATCGGCGCGCCGGAGGGCAGCGTCGCGACCGGCGACACCCTGTCGATCAAGGTCTACCAGGCGCTCGCCGCCGCGTTGAAGATGAACCCGGACCGCCGGGTCATCCTGTCGGACAGCGGGAATTTTCCCACCGATCTCTACATGGCGCAGGGCCTCGTCGACACGATCGACAAGGGGTACGAGATCCGCACGCCCGCCCCGGAGGACGTGGCAGAGGCCATCTCGGACGAGGTTGCCGTGGTCATGCTGACCCACATCGACTATCGCACCGGACGGATGCACGACATGGACGCGATCACGCGCGCGGCCCATGCGGCGGGCGCAGTGATGATCTGGGACCTTGCACACAGCGCGGGGGCGGTGCCGGTGGACATGGCCGGGTCGAACGCCGAATTCGCGGTCGGCTGCACTTACAAGTATCTCAACGGCGGCCCCGGTGCGCCCGCCTTCATCTATGCCCGCCCGGATATCGCCGAGACGATCCGGCCCGCGCTCGCCGGCTGGATGGGACACGAAGCGCCCTTCGCGATGGACCTCGACTACCGCCCCGCCATGTCGACCGAGCGCCTGCGGGTCGGCACGCCGCCGATCCTGCAGCTCTCCGTGCTGGACGCGGCGCTGGACGCCTGGGACGGCACAGACATGGCGGAGGTCCGCGCGGCCTCGATCCGGCTGTCGGACCTGTTCATCGAGGACGTGGAACGGCTGTGCCCGACGCTGACCCTCGCCTCACCCCGCGACGCAGCCGTGCGCGGCAGCCAGGTCTCGTTCCGGTTCGAGCATGGCTACGCCGCGATCCAGGCGCTCATCGACCGCGGCGTGATCGGAGACTTCCGCGCACCGGACATCATGCGCTTCGGATTCACACCGCTCTACCTCGACGAGGAGGATATTCGGGCCGCAGCGACGCATGTCGCGACGGTGGTCAACGACGGGCTCTGGCGCGACCCGAAATACCAGACGCGCTCGCGCGTGACCTGATCCTAGGGCGTGGAGGAGACATTATGAAACCCGAGACCATTCACCCCGAAGGCTGGGCGCCAGCCCTGGGCTACGCGAACGGCATGTTGATGCCGGATGGGACGCTGCACATCGGCGGGCAGATCGGCTGGAACGCAGACAAGGTGTTCGTCCCCGGCGGGTTCATCGCGCAGATGGAGCAGGCGCTGTCCAACATCGCCGCCATCGTGCGGGCGGCGGGCGGTGACGTGACGGACGTGGGCCGCCTTACTTGGTTCGTGAAGGACAAGGCCGAATACCTCGCGCACCAGCGCGAAATCGGCGCGGCCTACCGCCGTGTTTTCGGCAAGCATTTCCCCGCGATGTCGCTGGTCGTGGTCAAGGACCTCGTCGAGGACGAGGCGCTGTTGGAAATCGAAGCAACCGCCTTCGTCGCACGCTGACGGGGTACCGCCGACGTTTCACACGTCGACGGCCTGACCCTGATGGCTGAGATGGGGTAGGACGGCGAGCATCGCGGGCACCATGTCGCGCCCGAGCCCCCGCGCCCGTTGCGGCAGCCAGCCCAGACCGGCCATCGGGTGAACCGTCGTGTCCTTGGTCGCCTGCTCCAGAAGGATCGACAGCGACTGCGGGAACGCGGCCCCGACCCAGTTCCACGCCATGCCCAGGTCGGCGACCTCGGGTGCGGCCCCGCCGGGATAGGGATGCCCGGTCTCGTAATCGGGCGAGGCCATGTCCAGCGCGTTCTCGAACACCCGGAACGGTTCCCACCGCTCCGGCGTCCAGCCCGGCACATTCTCGGACGGCCAGATGAAGTTGCAGCGAAGCTCGTTGTCCGAATGGCCGTCGATGAACATGTCGAGCCCGCGCGCCATCATCTGTTTACGGATCGCGACCACCTCCGGCGCGCGCTCGGCGTCGGGCTTGTGCCATTCGCGGTTCAGGTTCGAGCCGGCGGCGTTGGCGCGGCTCAGCCCCAGCGCGTTCCCGTCCGGGTTCGCGTTCGGCACGATGTAGAGCACCGCCTGTTCGCGCAGCACGCGCGCGGCGGCGTCGTAAGGGTCGAGGAGCCGATCAAAGAGCCCCTCCAGGAAAAAGCCCCCCTGCGTCTCGGACGGGTGCTGGCGCGTGGTGATCCAAAGATGCGGCTTGTCCGGCCCCGGCGTGCCGAAGGTCAGAAGGTCAATCGGGCGGCCGAGGTAGGACTCCCCGATCACTTCGAGCCGCACATCGGGGTCGCTGAGCGCGCGGTAGACCAGCGCCTGGTCGCGTTCCGGGCCGAACGGCGGGAACTCGGCGAAGGTCACGAGGTCGCCCTTGGGCGTGTAGCTGAAGGTCCATGTCTCGCCATCCGACACGGCGGGCACGCGGAACCACGTCTCGCCGTCCTCGCTGACCAGCGGGCCGGTGTTGGTCCAGGCGTCCTCGACATCTTCGCGGTTGTCCATGCGGTTCGCGACACTCGCGCCGATGTCTTCGAACACGAATGTCAGAGGCACGTCGCGCGCGCCCGAGACGCGGAAATTGTACCATGCGAAGAACGGCGTGCCGGGGTCCGTTGGCAACGACAGTCGGATGTTGGACGGGTCCGAGGCGTCGATGACATTGATCCGGCCCTGCGGGATAGCGCTGCTGATCGAGATGGTCACGTCAGGCCTCGTTCAAATTGTACTTCATGATCCGCCCATGCCGACCGTTACGGTCCCGCTCGACGTCATATACATCGCCGTCCACGACCTCGTGACTCGCGATAGCGGCCCCGATCCGCGCGAGATCATCGTCGTCCAGCGCGATGTCGAAGACCCGCGCATGCCGGTCCAGGTGCCCGTCGTGGCGCACACCCACGATGATCGCGGTGACCTGCGGCTCCATCAGCATCGCGCGCATCGCGATGGAGGCGATGTCGGTCTCGTGCTTGTCCGCGATCTCGCGCAGGAGGCGCAGGAAAGCCTGGAAGACCTCCCAACCTCCGATATCCTCGATGATGAGCTTGTACTTGGTGAGCGACCGGTTCTCGAGTTCCCCGGTCGGCTCGGGCACCCCCAGCCACTTGTCTGAAAGGAACCCGCCCGCGACGGTGCCGTAACAAAGCAGGTTGATGCCCTTGGCCGCGCAGAAGTCGACCATCTTCTTGCGAGGTCGGCGGTCGATCAGCGAGAATTGTAGCTGGATTGACGTCATGTCAAAGCCCGATTCCGCGAGGGCGGCCATGCACTCTGTGTTGTAGTTCGTGGTGCCGAGACGGTCGATCTTGCCCGCCGCCTGGAATTCCGACAGCCAGGAGGCGACTTCGAGGTAACGCGGGACGGACAGGTCCCACCAATGGAACTGGACGAGGTCGAGGCGTTCGGCATCCAGTCGCCGGAGCGAACGGTCGATGGTCGCCTCCACGTCTTCCTTTCGGATGGTTGCGAGCTTGTCGAGGTCGGGAACGCACTTGGTATGGACCTTCAGACGGTCCAGCAGATCGGTCCGCCCGGCGGCCTTGGCATCGCGGCGAAACGCCCCGATCAGGTCCTCGACCCCGGTGTAGATATCGGCGCAGTCGAAGGCGGTGATCCCGGCCTCCATGTAGGCATACATTTCGCGTACGGCCTGCGCCTGTTCGATCTTGCCGTGACCGCCGGCGAGGTGCCAGCTCCCCTTGATGATGCGGCTGATGGTGTAGCCATCGCCCATCTCGGCGCGTTGCAGTTCACTCATGTTCACTCCTCGGTATCGCTCAGCGGCACCGCGGTCGTGGCGGCGTGGCTGAATGTACGTTTTCCGATCCGACTGATGCGCAGGCGGGTCGGGCAGTTCGGATCGGGACAGGCACAGGCGGCGTCCGTGCTCATCCAGTCGTTCGGATGGGTCTCGCGCTGTTTCGCGGCAAGCAGGGGCAGGACCGCCGACAGGGAGTAGATCGAGAACCCCTGTCCCTCCGGCAGATACAACATCTCGCCGCGCAACTCGAAATAGTCGCCCTCTTGCCCGCAATAGATCTGGCCGGGACCGGATCGGACCACTTCGACGCGCAGGTCGTAAAGCTCGAATGTGTCGTCTGTCATCGGGTCTCCTCCGTCAGTCCGTCGGCGATATCGGCGGCCTGCGCATCGGGGTCGCGCCGGGCGGCATCGCCGTAGCCCGCGCCGCCCGCCGTTTCGACAAGCACCCGGTCGCCCGGCTCCACGCGCGTGCGCCATGTGCCGATGCGCCGTTTCCGGGCGGTGCCGGGGAAATAGGTGAACCGCGTCGGCTCCGGCTCTCCGCCGCCCGCAAGGCCCCAGGGCCGGGTCAGGGTCTTTTTCGCGATCGACAGGAATTCCCCCGGCGCGGTGAACGAGATTTCTCGTGTGATCCCCGGACCGCCACGGTATTCGCCGTCGCCGAAGCTGCCCGCACGCAGTTCCAGCCGCTCGACCCGCATCGCGGTGCGCGTCTCCATGATCTCGACCGGCGTGTTGCGCACGACCGTTTGCGTCAGGTGACTCCCCGCCACCTTGCCGTCATGGGTGGCGGTGGCGCCCCAGCCGACGCCTTCGTTGTTGGACAGCGCGAAGGGCTGGCCGGTGTCCGGGTGGGTGCCGATCATCATGAAGCCGGGGACGTCGCCGCCGGACGAGGCCTGGATGCGGTCCGGCATCCCCTTGGCCAGTGCCGCGTAGATAAGTTCCAGCGCCACGAGCCCCGTCCACTGGGTGTAGGTTGGCGCGGGATACTCGGCGTGAAAGATCGTTCCGGGTTCCGCGACAACCTCAAGCGGGCGCATGTGACCCGCGTTCGTCGGCATTCCCGGCGACGTCAGCGCCTTGAACGCCACCTTCGCCGTCGCCATCGTGGAGCCGAGCGGCAGGTTCACGGGCCCCTTGGCGGTCGGCGCGGAGCCGGAGAAATCCATCACCATGCGCCCGTCGCGATGCGTGACCTTGACGCGCATCAGGATCGGATCGTCGGTGATCCCGTCCCCTTCCATCCAGTCCTCGGCTTCCCACTCGCCCTCGGGCAGGTCGGCCAAGGCGGCGCGCGCGATCCCTTCGCCATACGCCACGAGCCCGGCGACCCCCGCCTCGAACCTGTCGGGCCCGAGGCTTTCCACGAGCGCGACGAGCCGTTGCTCGCCGACCTTGAGCGCGCCGAGCTGCGCCTGGATATCGCCCATGAGCACGTCGGGCATCCGGCTGTTGAATCGGATCAGCTCGAACAATTCCCGGTCCGGCACCCCCGCCTTCACGAGCTTCAGCGCGGGCAGGATCAGGCCCTCCTGATGCATGTCGGTGCTGTCGAGCACGTAGCCCGCATCCTTCGCCCCCATGTCGATCCAATGTGCGCGCACGCAGAGATAGGCGAAGGGGGCAGACCGACCGGCGACGAACACCGGCGCGATGAGGCTCACGTCGGCCACATGGGCCGCGTTCCAATACGGGTAGTTGGCGACGAGCACGTCACCCTGCGCGAGCGTCTCCGCCCCGGCGTGTTCGACGATGCGCGGTACGGCGTAATCATTGGCCCCGAGAAACCGCGCCAGCCCCGGAGCTTCGGCGATGAGGTCGAAACCCGCGTCGTAGACGCTGATCCCGAAATCGAGCACCTCGTAGATCACCGGCGAGAATGCCGTGCGCTTCAACGTCGTGCGCATCTCCTCGGCCACCGAGCCGAGGCGCGCGCGCAGGATCTCGATCCCGGCGCCGTCGATATGCCCTTTGGCCTCAGGCATCCGGTTCGTATCCGTAGTCGCGCCGCGCAGCCTCGAGGCTGACGTAGCCCTCGGCAATGTCCGCCGCGATGGCCTCGCGCGACCGGCCCGCCGGATCGCCGTGCCCCCCGCCACCGGCCGACATGACGCGGATGCGGTCGCCGGCCTTCACCACGGTGCGCTGGGTGGACACGTCACGCTCCCGGTTCGTGCCGGGGAACAGCGTGACGCGGTTCGCCGCCGGTTGCAGGCCGCCGTTCAGCGCCCAGGGCGGGCTCTTCGTCTTCTTGACGACCGTCAGGAACTCGCCATCGTCGAGAAACCGGATCACCCGCGAAACGCCGCAGCCGCCGCGATATGTCCCCGCCCCGCCGCTGTCCTGCGTGAGTTCCACGCGCTCCATGAGCATGGTGGTCTTTGTTTCCATCACCTCGAGCGGCGTGGTGCGCACGATGGCTTCGGACAGGTGCAGAAGCGCGTTCGCCCCGTCATGGTCGGGGCTGGCGCCCCAGCCGCAGGCCTCGTTGTTCGAGATCGCGAACATCTGGCCGGTGTCAGGGTGCGTCCCGATCATCATGAACCCGGGCACGTCGCCGCCCGACGAGGCGGCGAGCTTGTCGGGCATCGCCTTGGCGATGGCCTTGAACACGAGCTCCAGCGCCACGATCCCGGTCCAGAGCGTGTAGGTCGGTGCGGGATAGGCCGCGTGGAACAGCGTACCCTCCTCGGCCTTGACCTTGAGCGCGCGCATCTGGCCCGCGTTGGAGACGTGGTGCGGCGTGGTGAGCGACTTGAACACCGTCTTGCAGATCGCCTGCGTCGCACCAAAGGGCATGTTGATCGGCCCCGCGGCGGCCCCGGACGACCCGTCGAAATCGACGGTGAAATCGTCGTCGGTGATCGTGACCGTCACCTTCATTGGCACCGGTTCGTCCCCGATCCCGTCATCGTCGAGGATGTCCTCCGCGCTCCAGCTTCCCTTGGGCAGCGATTTCAGCGCCTCGGCGGTCATCGTTTCGCCATGGGTCTGGATCGCCGCGATGGCGGCCTCCAGGTCGGCCCGGCCGAACTTCTTGAGGATCTCGTGCAACCGCCGCTCGCCCGTGCGCAGCGCTGCGACCTGCGCGTTGAGGTCGCCCAGCACGTGGTCGGGCATCCGGCTGTTGAACTTGATGAGCTCGATGATCTCCTGCACGGGCTTTCCGTCCGAGAACACCTTGGTGCCGGGAAACACCAGCCCCTCCTGGTGCATGTCGGTGGAGTCGAGCACGTAACCCGGATCCTTGGCCCCGAGATCCATCCAGTGCGCGCGGATCAGCATGACCGAGAAGAGCCTGCCGTCCTCGTCGAAGACGGGCGCCATCAGGGTCGCATCGGCGGCATGGGCCCCATTCCAATAGGGGTAATTCGAGATGAGGACATCGCCCTCTTTCAGGTTCTCGCGTCCGTAATAGTCCAGCACCCGCCGGACGGCGTAGTCGTTGGCGCCAAGGAAAAACGTAAGCCCCGGCGCCTCGGCAATCAGGTCGAGCTTGTCGTCGTAGACGCTGATGCCGAAATCCAGCACCTCGTAGATCACCGGGTTGAAGCTGGTGCGCACCAGCGTGGCCTTCATCTCGTTCGCGGCAGCGGAGAGATAGCTTTGCACGATTTCGGTGAAGGCGCCGTCTACCTTGGTCATGCCGCGTCTCCTTCCTGCGTGATGACGAGGTGGCCATAGGCGTTCACCTCGACCGACTGGTCCGAATGGATCACCGTCACCGACGTGCCCTCGTCCACGAGCGCGGGGCCCCTGAAGGTCGCGAAGGCGGGGATCGCGTCCCGGTCATGAACGGCGAAATCCACGATCTCGCGCCGGGCGAAGCAATAGGCCGGGCGCGTGGCCTTGGGCGCGGGCATCGCGGGGGGCGACGCCGGTTCGTCCGCCTTGACCATCGTCGGCTTGCGAGTACGTCCGATCCCGCGCACGCGCGTCGTCAGAACCTGCACCGGGCTGTCCATCGCGTGGCCGTAGAGCGCACGGTGCGCCTCGGCGAAGCGTTCGGTCAGGTCGGCCTCGTCCAGCGTCGCCCCGACCGTGAGGGTCAGCGCGTGTTCCTGTCCGAGATACCTGAGCTCCAGCTGCCGCTCCATCATCGCATCCGACGCACTCACGCCCTGCGCTTCGAGAGAGGCCGCAGCCTCCCCTTCCATCGCCGTGAACTTGTCGGTCACGGACGCGATGTCGGACTCGCCAAGAACCGTGAGGTCGGTCTGGGCGAAATCGTCCACGATATCGGCACCCAGCATACCCCAGGCCGAGAAGCCCGAGGGGAGGAGCGGAACGATACATTCGCGCAGGCCCATTTCCCGTGCGACGAGCGGTGCGATGAGCGGCCCGGCACCCCCGAAGGCAAGCAGCGAGAAATCACCGGGGTCTCGCCCGCGCTCGACGGTGAGCTGGCGCACGGCGCCGATGTTCTTGGCGACCATCACGTCGTAGATGCGCGCCGCCGCCTGCGTCGTGTCGAGACCGAGGGGGTCAGCGATCTGTTCCTCGATCCCCTTGCGCGCGCCGTCGGCGTCGAGCGTCATGCGCCCGCCAAGGAAGCTTTCGGGGTCCATGTAGCCCAGAACCAGCGCCGCATCGGTCACGGTCGGCTCGGTCCCGCCGCGCCGATAGCAGATCGGCCCCGGCACCGCCGAGGCAGAGCGCGGGCCGACCTTGAGCAGCCCAGCCTCCATCGCCGCGATGGACCCGCCGCCCGCGCCGATTGTGCGAATGTCATAGGTCGGGATGAGGAGCGGCAGATTTTCGAGCTCGGCCTCGTGGGCAACCTGCGGCACGGCCCCCTCGATCAGGCACACGTCGAGCGACGTGCCGCCCACGTCGAAGGTCACGATATCGGGCCGTTCGAGGATTTCGGCGATCAGCGCACCGCCGACCAGCCCGCCCGCCGGGCCGGACAGGACAGTCTGCGTCGGCGAGGTTTTCGCGGCCTGCGCCGACATCGCCCCGCCGCCCGAGCGCATGATCGCGAAGCGACCCATGAAGTCGCGGGTGTTCAGCGCTTCGCGCAATTCGTCGATGTAGCGCTCGAAGATAGGTCGGATATAGGCGTCGAGCACGGTGGTCGAGGTCCGCTCGTACTCCCGATGCTCGCGGGTGATGTCGGAGGAGACCGAGACTTTCACGTCCGGATACAATTCGCGGATGATCTCGGCGGACCGCTGTTCATGGTCGGGGTTGCGGAAGGAAAAGAGATAGGCGACCGCGATGGCCTCGACCTCTTGTTCCTCGACCAGAAGCCTTGCGGCCTCCCGCACGCCGTCTTCGTCCAGCGGCGTGATCTCGCGCCCGCGATAGTCCAGGCGCCCGACGACACCGGCGATCCGCCGGCGCGGGACGAGGCTTTCGGGGCGCTGATACTGGAAATCGTACATGTGCGCGTCCGGCACGTTGCCGCGCCCGACGAGGAAGATGTCGCGAAACCCGTCATTCGTGACGATCCCGGTCTGTGCGCCCCGCCGTTCGAGCACGGCGTTGAGGCCCAGCGTGGTGCCGTGGATGAACATCGACACGTCCGCGAGCGTCTCTTTCAGGCGGCCGACCGCGTCCAGTACGCCCTCGGCCGGGGCGGCGGGCGTGGTCGGGGCCTTTTCGAACCGGAAGGCGCCGGTGGCCATGTCCAGCTCGACCGCGTCGACGAAGGTGCCGCCGATATCCACGGCGATGCGATAGTCGTTGCTCATTGCGTTTCCTCTAGTCTGTCGCCCAGATGCGGCGCGGCGTCGAGCAGCGCGCGGGTCTTGGGGGATTTCGGTGCGGTGAAGATCGCCTCGGTCGGCCCCTCTGCGACGATGCGGCCCGCATCGACGACGACCACGCGGTCGCACAGGGCCCGCACGGTGGCGAGGTCGTGGGACACCATCACGTAGGCCCGGTCGCGCCGTTCGGTGAGCCGGCGGATCAGGGTCAGGATCTGCGCCTGCACCGTCACATCGAGCGCGGAGGTCGGCTCGTCCAGCACCACGAGGTCGGGGTCGATGGCGAGCGCCCGGGCCAGCCCCACGCGCTGCGCCTGACCGCCCGAAAGCTCGTGCGGAAAGCGCGGGCGGAACGACGGGTCCAGCCCCACTTCGTTCAGGGCCCGGTCGATCAGGGCCGACCGGCGGGTCGCGTCACGTTCGACCAGCCGCAGGGGGTCCGATACGATTTCCTCGACGGTCATGCGCGGGTTCAGCGCGTCCATCGGGTCCTGGTAGACCATCTGCATATGACGGCGCATCCCGCGTTTCTGTCCGAAGGAGAGCCGCGCGATGTCCGTGCCGCGAAAGTCGACGCGCCCGGCTGTTGGCTTCAACATCCCCATGATGGTCCGCGAGAGCGTCGATTTCCCGGACCCGGACTCGCCCACGATGGCGATCGTGTCGCCCTTGCGGATTTCCAGGTCCACATCCGACAGCGCCGGGACGCGGTTGCGCCCGAAACGACCGCGATAGGTGACACCAACCCCCGAAAGGAGCATCAGCGTGTCGCCCCGCTGCTCCGTCCCGACGGCGCGTTTCTCACGAATGTCCGGCACCGCGTCGATCAACCGTCGGGTATAGGCGTTCTTGGGCGCGTGGGTCACCTCGCGCGTCGGCCCGTCCTCGACGATCCGCCCCGCCTCGATGACGACCAGCCGGTCGCAGACCTTCGACAGCGCCGCGATGTCATGCGAGATGATCATCACCCCGCGCCCGCCCTGAGCCTGCGCGGCGATCAGGTCGAGGATTTCTCCGGTCAGCGTGACGTCCAGCCCGGTCGTGGGTTCGTCCGCAATCAGCACGCGGGGTTCACAGGCCAGCGCGAGCGCGATCATCACCCTCTGGCACATGCCCCCCGACATTTCATGCGGGAACCGGTCGAGTTGCCGTTCAGGTTCGCGCAGTCCCACGGCCTGAAACGCTTCGACTGCACGGGCGCGCAGGTCGCCACCGGGGGAATGGGCCCGGAAACGGTCGGCCATCTGTTTGCCAACCGTGCGTGTGGGGCTCAGCGCCGAGCGCGGCGACTGGAAACACAGCGCCACGCCCCCGCCCCGGAACTCCTGCAGCGCGGGGCCTTCGAGGTGGGTCACGTCGCGACCGTCGAGGGTGATCTCGCCCGACATCCGCGCGGCACCCGGGAGCATATGCGTCACCGCGCGCGCGATCATCGACTTGCCGCCGCCGCTTTCGCCCACGATGCCGACGACCTCGTCGGGCGCTACAGAAAGCGACACGCCGCGCAGCGCCTGCACCTCGGCTTCAGCGGTGGGAATGGTCACGGCGAGATCGCGGATATCCAGAAGGGCGCTCATCGCTTCACCCCCTTCTCCTGCAGGCCCTCGCCCACGAGGTTGAAGCCAAGCACGGTGACGAAGAGCGCGATGCCGGGGAAGGTCGCGGTCCACCAGCGCCCGCCGACAATGTCCGCCGCCCCGGCCGAGATCATCGCGCCCCATTCCGCGCCGGGCACCGGCACGCCGAGACCAACGAAGGACAGGGAGGCCAGCATGAGGATCGCCCAGCCGCAGTTCAGCGGTGCGATGACGAGGATCGGGGTCAACGCGTTGGGAAGGAGGTGGCGGAACAGCATCGAGATGTGCGAGTTGCCCGCCGCCTCGGCCGCTTCCACGAAGGTCCGGTTGCGCAGCGACAGCACCTCGGCCCGGATCAGGCGGGCATACGGCGGCGCGTTGATGAACCCGATGGTCAGGATCAGGTTGATCATCGAATTGCCGAGAATGGCCGCGACTGCCAGCGCGAGGATGAACACGGGAAACGCCTGGAACATGTCCAGCACACGCATCCCGATATGGTCGAGCCAACCGCCCGCGTAGCCGAAGACGAGGCCGACCAGCGTGCCCAGCGTGACTGCGATGGCGACCGAGGCGATGGCGACACCGAGGTCGATCCGGGCGCCGTGCAGGATGCGCGACAGCACGTCCATGCCGTTTGCATCGGTGCCGAGCCAGTGGCCGGGCATCGGCCCCTCGAGGAAATACATCATGTCCATCTCTTCCGGCCCCCACGGCGTGAGCCACGGGGCGAAGACGGCGGCGAGCGCGACGAGCGTGAGGATCGCGAGGCCGGCGAGGACCATCGACGGCAGCCGGACGAGGCGGCGGGGCAGGGACAGGATCATCGTCACATCTTCACCCTTGGGTCGAGCGCGGCCTGGATGACGTCCGCAAGCAGGAAGATGACGACATAGGTGGTTGCGGCGACGAGAACGAAGGCTTGGATGACCGGGTAGTCGCGCACCTGCATCCCGCGCAGCGCCCATTGCCCGAGCCCTTGCCACGAGAACACGTATTCGATCAGGACCGAGCCACCGAGGAGGTTGCCGAAGACGATGGCGGACAGCGCCGGGAGCCGCGTGAGCGTTTGTCGCATCAGGTATTTCTGCCGCAGGACACCGGGCGCGAGCCCGTGGGCGGCGGCGCAGCGGTAATTATCGCTCGCCAGCACCTCGAGCGCCGAGGCGCGAACGGATCGCAGGAGCGGCGCGGTGACGGTGATCGCCAGCGTCGCGACCGGCAACATCAGGTGATGGAGCGCCGACAGGAACGCCTTGCCGTTCCCCGCAAGCAGAGTGTCGATCAGGATGAACCCGGTCTGCATGGGCACGGCGAGGTCCATGTCCACCCGCCCGGAGGGTGCAGGAGCCACTTGAAGCCCTTGGTAGAACAGGAGGATCAGCATCAGGCCGAGCCAGAATTCGGGTACCGAGTTGCCGAACAGCGCCGCGAAACGCAGCACCTTGTCCGGCAGCTTGTGCCAGTGGCGCGCGGCCGCCACCCCGCCCCATACGGCGAGGACGAGTGCCAGCGCCATCGCGTAGATCAAAAGCTCCAGCGTCAGGGGAATGCGCTGCGCGAGGTCGGCGGAGATCGACCGGTTCGTCGTGATCGACGTGCCGAAGTCGCCCTGAAACACGCCGCCGACATAGCTGAGGTATTGTCTGAGGACCGGCTGGTCGAGGCCCAGCCGTTCGCGCGCCGCCGCGATATCCGCATCCGTCGCCGTCTCCGGGACGATCAGGAGGACCGGGTCCCCCGGAAGCAGGCGGATCAGGAAAAAGGCTATCAGGCTGACCCCGATGAGCACCGGGATCAGCAACAGAAGCCTTTTCAGGACGTAGGCGGCGACGCGCATGGTTCTGGATCAGGCCGTCAGGTAGCGTAGGCGGAACAGACCGTCGACCGGCTGCACCCAGCCTTCCACACCCTCCGTGACGGGCAGGAGGAAGTTGGGCTGGGCCAGCACGAGCCATGGCACGTCCTCGGCAAGAACCGACTGGGCTTCGGCGATGACTTCCATCCGCTTGGCCTCGTCCAGTTCGCCTGCGAGCGAACCCAGCAGCTCTGCGATCTTCTCGCTGTTGTAGTTGGCGTAGTTCAGGAAACCTGTCGGGCTGAGCGCGGTCGCCCCGAGATACTCGAAGTCGTTGACCCAGAACTGGCCGGACGCGACCTGAAGCGGCGCGGTTTTTTCCTGGCGGCGCGTCTGCATCGTGGCCGGGTCGACGTTTTCGATGTTCAGCGTCACGCCGACCTGCCCGAAAGCGTTCTGGAGCAGGACGGCAATGCGCTCGGACTCCGTGTCGCCGGACACGATGACGATGGAGGTTTCAAATCCGTCCGGATATCCTGCGTCGGCCAGTTCGGACTTCGCCGCCTCGAAATCGGTGTCGAACGGGTAGCCTGTTTCGGAATACCCGGGCATCTCGAGTGGCAGAACGCTCTTCACGCGCCGCGCCTCGTCGAAATACACCGACTTGAGAAGCGCGTCGTAGGGCACGGCCTTTGCCATCGCCTTGCGCACGGCAGGATCGTCGAACGGCGCGATCTGCGTATTCATCGGGACGAAGACGAGCTGGTTGTTGGGGGCGGAGAGAAGCTTCACGCCCTCGGCCTCGGACATGTCCATCACGTCGCGCAGCGGCATGGCGAGCGCGATGTCGACGTCGCCGTTCTGAAGCAGGAGGCGGCGGTTGGCAGCGGACGGGATGACCTGGAGCCGGATGTTCTTCACGCCCGGCGCCTCGCCCGGGAACTCCGGGTTGGCTTCCAGCACGATTTCCTCGCCCGGTCGATAGTCGGTGACGTTGTAGGCGCCGCCGTCGATCGGGTTCACGTTGGCCCATTCCTTGGCCCACGGATCTTCCTCGGTCGCGTGGGATTTCAGAAGCTCGCTGTCGTAAACGTAGAGCGAGATGATCTGGATCTGCGTCGACATGGCCGAAGCGGTGCCCTGCGTGAACTCGACGGTGTAGTCGTCGATCACCTTGATCTGGTCGGGTTCCGTCAGGCCGAGGATGCGGTAGATCCCCGCGACGTTCGCCTGCGCGGCAAAGGCCCGGTCCTTGGACCATTTCACGTCTTGTGCCGTCAGCTCGTTGCCGGACGGGAACTTGATCCCTTGCTTGAGCTTCAGGGTCCAGACGGTGCCGTCCTCGTTCGGTTCGAAGCTCTCGGCATAGAGCGGCAGCACGCCTTCGGTGTCGAAGACCTGTCCGCCTTCGAGGTCCATGACCGGGTAGTCGATCATGAAGGGATAGGTGTTCTTCATCACCGCGAGCCCGATCGTGTCGAAGGCGAGGAAATCCTGGTCCCACCCACCCAGGTCGGCCGGGATCGCGACCGTCAGCGTGTCGGTCCCTTGTGCGAAGGTCTTGCCGGCCGGCATCGACAGCACGAGGCCAAGGCCCGCGCCGAGTTGCAGGAGCGTGCGCCGGTTCAGACCACCGGGCGCGGACGTATCGTGTTGTGTCTCAGTCATGTCAGTTTACCTCTCTGTGTGAAAAGAAACGCCGTCTTTTGACGGTCTGTCGTTATCCCCGTCGCTCCGGACCGGCGTCGCCGAGACCGTGGTTGAGGAGGAGATCCATCGCCTGTCCGATGTCAGCCTTGATGGCCGCCTCTGCCGCATCCGCATCGCGCGCGCGCAGGGCGGATACGATTTCGCGGTGATACATGTCGCCCGCCCCGATCTTGCCGTCGGTCAATTGCCCCGCGCGGGGCAGGTAAGGGCCGAACTGAAGCCAGAGGCTCGAAATCAGGGGAATGAGCACCTCGCTTTGCGACGCCGCGTAGATCGCGAAGTGAAACCGCTGGTTGCGCGAGGCTTCGGGCATATCGCCCCCGTCTGCCGTCTCGGCCAGGATCGCCTCGATCTGCGTCATTTCGTGCGGTTTCCAGCGCTCGGCAGCGAGCCGCGCGGCGAGGCCCTCGACGCCTTGGCGTATGGTCTTGAGGTCGAAGAGCTTCACCCTGTCGAGCCGCGGAACGGCGACGGAACGGTTTCCGTTGACTACTTCAAGCGCCCGTTCGGCGACGAGCTGGCGCAGCGCGTCGCGGACCGGCTGGGGGCTCACATCCAGTTGCTCGGCGAGCTTGCGGTGTGTCAGGATCTCGCCGGGTGCGAGCTCGCCGCGCATCAGCCGCATTCTCAGGTCGCGCATGATGCGCTCGTTGACCGGTCCCGGCGTCACTGTCTTTTCGTCCATGGGTCGGTTTTCCCCCATCAGCACAGGTTTCCCCGGACCGCGTTGATCGCGTCCAGCATGGCACGACCCAGGTCGGCGCATCGTGCCGGGGACCACCCCATACGGGCATCGGGGTCGCGGTGCGTGTCTTTGAACGGCATCTCGAGCAGGATCGACAGGCAGCCGAACTCCTCGCCAATGGAATTCCACGCCATGCGCAGGTCCGCTGTCTCCGGGGGGCCGCCGGGATACGGATCGGCCATGCTGTAGGCGGGGCAGGACGCTTCGAGTGCGTGACCGAAGTGGCGAAACAGCCCGTCGAGCCGGTCCGAACGCGACGGGATTTCCAACGGGCCGCCGAGGAAGACGTAAGGGAGCTCCTCGTCACCGTGCACGTCGAGGCAGAAGTCGACGCCTTCGGCCCGCATCTTCCCGCGCAGCATCGCGACTTCCGGCGCGGTATCCGGGTCCGTTTCGGCCCAAGCCCGGTTGAGGTTGGCGCCACGGGCGTTCAGCCGCGTGTGGCCACGCGCGCATCCATCCGGATTCACGGTCGGCACGACGAAAAGGTCGAGCGTATCGCACAATGTCCGGCCGAGCGCGTCGGCCGGGTCCAGCAGGCGGGCAAGAAGACCTTCGGCAAAGAACCCGGCCATGGTCTCGGACGGATGCTGCCGCCCGATGATCCAGACCTTCGGCTTTTCGGGACCCGGCGTGCCGATCCGGAGCAGATCGATGTCGCGTCCGTCCGGTGTCACCCCGAGGGTTTCGAGGCGACAGCGCGGGTCGGCCACGGCGCGGCCGATCATCCGGTCATGGCGGTCCATCGGGAAGGGCGGGTAGTAGGCGAACCAGATCGTGTCCCCGCGCGGCGCGGCAATCATCGTGAAGATGCCGTCCGCGTATTCCGCGTCGCACCGGGACCAGTCGGTGAGGTTTTCCGACACGAACGGCCGGTAGCCAGTCCAGCAGTCGGGCACCTCATCGCGTCCTGCGAGGCGCGATAGAGCGTCCGAGTTTTCGATCACGACCCGCAGCGAGCGGCCCTTCGCTCCCGAGACCCGGAAGAAGAACCAATTCATGTCGCCGCCGTGACCGTCTGCGCGTAGCCGGACCCGCACGGTGTCGCCGTCTATTCCGGCGAGGTCGACGCTCGCGCCTTCGAAGCCCGTGGAGATGTGAAGCGGTGATTGCACGACGATTCCCAAACTGCGATCTCACTTTATCTAATGAGATCGCAGTTTGATCCGTCAACCCCTTTGCCCCGCCCAGGCCGCAGCGATCGCACCTTCGCCCTGGTCGTTCCGCACGTGATTACGACGCGCCCGAAAACTCCGGGTGCGTGCTCAAAATGATGGCGTAGTTTGGACTAATATGGCGGATCGCGCGCGTCACGCCTGCCGGTAAGCGATGTTCACCGCGCGCCTGCGGCTCGCCATCGGGAGGCTAGCCGGCCAACAGGGACGCCGCGGGCGAGATCTCCGCGAAGCTCTGCGCCACCGACCTGAGACCTGCCAGGTGCCCGTCGACTGTTGGCGCCGACACCAGGTCGTGGGGCATCCAGGTCGCGAAATCGCGGCCCATCGCCGAGCGGACCGTGCTTTCGCAACAGATGTTCGTGGCGGTTCCGATCACGACCGTCCCGTCGATGCCCGCCGCGCGCAGCCGGTCGTCCAGTCCTGTCTTGAGAAACGCGTCGAACCGGGGCTTGTCGATGACCCAGTCCCCCTCCGCCACATCCATGCGCTCGTCCAGCGACTGGGAGGTCGTGCCGGGCAGCAAGGCCTCGACCGCCGGGCCGCGGTTTTCCGCGCCGACGAAGTTGTCGAGATACGTGGCCCAGTAATCCGCGGCGCCTACGGGCCCGGTCACGGTCCGAAGCCAGACCACCTGAGCGCCCCGCGCCCGCGCCGTCGCCGCGAATCCCGCGACTTCGCCGAAGAAGGCGTCGTCCTGACCGGGCAGAAGGCGATGGAATGGCTGATCCGGCAGCGTCCAGCACTTTTGCATGTTGCACACGAGGACGGAGGTGCGCGTCCAGTCCGGCATGCCGTAGACGCGTGCGCCGCCACGCCGGTACGTCGCCTGTGTCAGGATTTCGTCGATATCGGTCATGTGCCCGCGCCCCGTCTGATCTGGAAAACAAAGCTTAACATGCGACTGTCGCCGGGCGGGTCAACCACACTGACCCGCACAAGATGCCCCTTGGCCGCAAAGGCGTGCGCCCCGGGCGGATGTGACTTGTGGCTCTGATCGGGAAATGGTGCCCAGGAGAGGACTCGAACCTCCACGTCCATACAGACACCAGCACCTGAAGCTGGCGCGTCTACCAATTCCGCCACCTGGGCACAGGTGCGTGGAGCCGCGATGTAAGGCCCCGCGCAAACGCTGTCAACGGGATTCGCAAAGTTTCAATTCGCCTTGTTCGTGCGGGCCTGCGGGGCTATGCAGGAAACCGGATTTGCGAAGGAGCAAGGCATGTCGAAACTCGTCACCATCTACGGCGGATCGGGCTTCGCAGGGCGCTACATCGCCCGGCGGATGGCGAAAGCGGGCTGGCGCGTGCGCGTTGCCGTGCGGCGGCCGAACGAGGCGCTTTTCGTGAAGCCCTACGGCACGGTCGGACAGGTCGCGCCGATCCTGTGCAACATCCGCAACGACGCTTCCGTCGCCGAGGCGATGACGGGTGCGGACGCGGTTGTGAACTGCGTTGGCACCTTCGACAAGGGCGGCAAGAACAACTTCGACGCCGTCCAGAACGAGGGCGCGGCACGCATCGCCCGGCTGGCGGCGGAGAAGGGCATTCCGACGCTCGTTCACCTCTCGGCCATCGGTGCGGATACGGAGAGCGATAGCCTCTATGCCACGTCCAAGGGCAAGGGCGAGGCCGCGATCCTCGAAAGCTTCCCGAACGCGATGATCCTGCGCCCATCCGTGATGTTCGGGCCGGAGGATAACTTCTTCAACCGCTTCGCCGCGATGACGCGGTTCGGTCCGGCCCTGCCCATCGTGGGCGGGAACACCCGGTTCCAGCCTGTCTACGTCGATGACGTCGCCGCGGCGGCCGAATTGGGCGCAAAGGGCGAGGCTGCGCCGGGCATCTACGAGCTTGGCGGACCGGACGTGCAGACCTTCCGCGAACTGATGGAAGAGATGCTGGTGGTGATCCAGCGCCGCCGCATGGTCGTGAACCTGCCGTTCTGGCTGGCGGGGATCATGGGGACGGTGTTCGACGCGGGTTCGTCGCTGACCGGCGGGCTCGTGAAGGCGCCGATCACCCGCGACCAGGTGACGACGCTGCATTACGACAACGTGGTGACGGGCGAGACCAAGACCTTCGAAGATCTGGGGATCACGCCGACGGCGATGGAAGTGGTCATCCCCGGCTACCTCTGGCGCTTCCGCCAGACCGGGCAATACGCGGACATCACCGCCTCGGCGCGCAACCTGCGCACCTGATTTCCACGAATAACCAGACGTGGGGCCGGTCCGCTTGGGCCGGCCTTTTCCGTGTCAGGTGTAAGCGACGACCAGAAGCACGATGCCGAGGATCACGCGGTAGATCACGTAGGGCGTGAAGCTGACCGATCGCAAAAGGCGCATCATCAGGGTGAGGGCCAGCAGGGCGGCGACGAAGGCCATTCCGGCGGCGATGGCGCCGTCGCGCGCGGCCTGAACGTCCGCCTCCGCCGCGACCTCGAGCCCGAGGTAAAGGCCGGAGGCGAGGATCGTCGGGATCGACATCAGCATGGCGAGGCGCGTGCCGTCCTCGCGCTTGTAACCCAAAGCGCGCGCACCGGAGATCGTGGCGCCGGAGCGGGAGGTGCCGGGGATGAGCGCGATGGCCTGCCACAGCCCCATGATGATCGCGTCGCGCAGGGTCCAGTCTGCATCGGTCTTGGCCTCGGCCCCTTTCTGGTCGACCCAGTAGAGCACGAGCCCGAAGATGAGCATGGTCCAGCCGATCACGGCGATGGAGCGCATCGCATCGTCGAGTCCGGTGGCCTTGAGGATCAGGCCGAAGACGATCACCGGCACTGTCGCGACGGCGAGCAGGAAGGCGAGTTTCGAACCGCGCGTGTCGATGCGGCCCGTGAGCATCCTTGGGATGCCGAAAAGCGCCTCACGCACATCCGACCAGAAATAGAGGATGACCGCCCCGAGGGTGCCAACATGCACGGCCACGTCGATCACCTGTCCCTGGTCTTCCATGCCGGTGAGATTCGGCAGGAGAATCAGGTGGCCGGAGGAGGAGACCGGGAGAAATTCCGTAAGCCCCTGAATTACGGCCACTATGAATAGGTGGAAAAGCGACATGTCCCGGGTCCCGGCGCGATTGGTTGTGCAAAGCTAACCATCTGCAAACAAATGAAAAGCGAGAAAGTATGTCAGCATAAGTTACCTTATTTCTCTTCGCGAGCGCCAAATCTGGACGGCGGAAAGGGTATTGATCGCCTTTTAGGTCAGTAATTATGCCTTTTCTTTTTCCGAAACCCTGTTAGATAGTCCGCTCGGAGAAAACGGAGGACGTGATGGCGAAGCAGCCGATGCTCAAATTCGTGACGGTTGAACGCGACATGCCGGAGAAGCGTGGCGCAGAGCTACGTCGTGAGGATTTTCACGAGATTTATGCCGAGTTCGCGGATGCCAAGGCCGCCGAGCAGGCGGCGCGGTGCAGCCAGTGCGGCGTGCCCTATTGCCAGAGCCATTGCCCGCTCCACAACAACATCCCCGACTGGCTGCGCATGACCGCGACCGGACGTCTCAAGGAAGCTTACGAGCTGAGCCAGGAGACGAACACCTTCCCGGAGATCTGCGGCCGCATCTGCCCGCAGGACCGCCTGTGCGAAGGCAACTGCGTGATCGAGCAGTCGGGCCACGGCACCGTCACCATCGGGGCCGTCGAGAAATACATCACCGATACCGCCTTCGAAGAGGGCTGGGTCGAGGACATCAAGCCCGCCGCCGAGCGCGGTGAGAGCGTGGGCATCATCGGGGCGGGCCCCGGTGGCCTCGCTGCTGCCGACCGCCTGCGCCGCGCGGGCGTGCAGGTCACGGTCTACGACCGCTACGACCGGTCGGGCGGGCTCATGACCTACGGGATCCCCGGCTTCAAGCTGGAGAAGGACATCGTGATGCGCCGCAACGACCAGCTCACCAAGGGCGGGGTCGAGTTCGTGCTCAACTGCAACGTGGGCGAGGACATCACCTTCCAGGAGATCCGCGAGAAACACGATGCTGTGCTCATTGCCACCGGCGTCTACAAGACCCGCGATCTGACCGGTCCCGGTTCGGGGGCTGCCGGTATCGTGCGCGCCATCGATTACCTCACCGCGTCGAACAAGGCGTCCTTTGGGGACGAGGTGCCGGAGCACAAGGACGGCTCGCTCTGGGCCGAGGGCAAGAAGGTCGTCGTGATCGGCGGTGGCGACACCGCGATGGACTGTGTTCGCACCGCGATCCGGCAGGGCGCGACGAGCGTGAAATGCCTCTACCGCCGCGACCGGCAGAACATGCCGGGCTCGCAGCGCGAGGTGGCCAATGCCGAGGAAGAAGGCGTCGAGTTCGTTTGGATGGCCGCGCCCAAGGGTTTCGCCGGCGACCCCGTCACGGGCGTCATCGTGCAGCGGATGCGCCTGGGCCAGCCCGACGCGACGGGCCGCCAGTCGCCGGAACCCATCGAGGGGGCCGAATACACCGAAGACGCGGACCTCGTCATCAAGGCGCTGGGCTTCGAGCCCGAAGAGCTGCCGAAGCTCTGGGACCAGGAGGAGCTTCCCGTTACCCGCTGGGGCACGGTGAAGGCCGATTTCCGCACCGGCGCGACCGACATGGACGGCGTCTATGCCGTGGGTGACATCGTGCGCGGCGCGAGCCTCGTGGTCTGGGCGATCAAGGACGGGCGCGACGCTGCGGACGCGATGATCGAACGGTTCAACGCGGCCGCCGCGGGCGTCGCCGCGGAGTAAAAAATGGGCGTGCACAGCGCGTACACATGCTGTGCACAACGCGTACATACGAATGTGCATACGGACGAAAGACGGCATCGCGGGAAGGTCAGCAGGTCTGACCCGAACCAGGCCAAAGGTTAAGGAGGGGTTAAGATGATCCAACGCATCGCCGCGAAGCTCGCCGCCGCGACCCTCCTCGCCGTGCCCGCCGGGGCCCAGACGTTCGAGCCGCCGCGGGGTTGCGAGGTTTTCCTGACCGTGCAGTCAAGGCAGTGCTCGGTCTCGCATGTCTATCGTTGTCCTGATGCGCCGGACGGCGGGTTCGCCGAGGCGATTTTCGACTCCGACGGCATGTCGGCGGTCGTGGGTTACGGCCCGAGCTATCAATGGCAGGACAGCCTTTACATGTGGGACAACTCCCGCGAGGCGCTCGTCCCGCCGGCCGAGGACCCGATCGACATCGACGAGCTGATGGCCGAGGGCATCGACACGTTCCGTTTCACCATGCACCGCACGGCGCCCGGTGAGGATCGCGAGATCACCATCGTCGGTGCCGACATGCTGACGGGCGAGGAGAGGACGATCGACGGTGTGCCGCTCGAGGTCGTCCAGACGCAGCTTCAGATCCTGACCGAGGACGGGGCGGTGGAATACAACTCGCGCGGGGTGCAGTACCTCAGCCGCGAGAAGCGCCTGTTCTTCCTCGGACCCGAAGAGGTTTACGACGAGGGGGGCGAGGGAACGCCCTATGACAACAGCCCCGTCGATTTCATCGAGCCGGGGGAGCCGGGGTTCGCCTCCACGCTTCCCCTGTACGAATGCGACCAGCAGAAGGCGGGGTTCGCCCCCGCGCCAGCCGCCCCCACTCCGGGGCATGAGGAGACCGACCATGACCAAATATGATGACCGCTGGGTGGCCGAGGAAGAAGCGAAGCGCGCCTACCTCGCCGAGCACGGGATGTACCGCGCGGAAGACGAGCACAGCTCGTGCGGCGTGGGCCTTGTCGTGTCCATCGACGGCAAGAAGAGCCGGAAGGTGGTGGAAAGCGGGATCGAGGCGCTCAAGGCGATCTGGCACCGGGGCGCTGTGGACGCGGACGGCAAGACCGGCGACGGCGCCGGCATCCACGTGCAGATCCCGGTCGAGTTCTTCTACGACCAGGTGCGGCGCACCGGCCACGAGCCGCGCAAGGACGAGCTGATCGCGGTCGGCCAGGTGTTCCTGCCGCGCACGGATTTCGGCGCGCAGGAGACGTGCCGGACCATCGTGGAGACCGAGGTCCTGCGCATGGGCTACTACATCTACGGCTGGCGCCATGTGCCGGTCGACATCTCCTGCCTGGGCGAAAAGGCCAACGCGACGCGCCCGGAGATCGAGCAGATCCTCATCTCCAACGCCAAGGGCACGGATCAGGAAACGTTCGAGCGCGAGCTCTACGTCATCCGCCGCCGGATCGAGAAGGCCGCCGCCGCCGCTGGTGTCGCGCAGCTCTACCTCGCGTCGCTGTCGTGCCGGTCGATCATTTACAAGGGCATGATGCTGGCCGAGCAGGTCGCCGAGTTCTACCCGGACCTTCAGGACGAGCGGTTCGAGAGCGCCTTCGCGATCTATCACCAGCGCTATTCCACCAACACCTTCCCGCAGTGGTGGCTGGCGCAGCCGTTCCGCATGCTCGCCCACAACGGCGAGATCAACACGCTGAAGGGCAACCTGAACTGGATGAAGAGTCACGAGATCCGAATGGCGTCGGGCGCGTTCGGGGACCTGGCCGAGGACATCAAGCCGATCGTGCCGCAGGGGTCGTCGGACTCCGCCGCTCTGGATTCGGTGTTCGAGGTGCTGGTGCGGGCCGGCCGGTCGGCCCCGATGGCCAAGACGATGCTGGTGCCCGAAAGCTGGTCCAAGCAGTCGGCGGAGATGCCGCAAGCCTGGGTCGACATGTATTCCTACGCCAACTCGACGATGGAGCCGTGGGACGGCCCCGCCGCGCTTGCCATGACTGACGGGCGCTGGGTCTGTGCCGGCCTGGACCGCAACGGCCTGCGCCCGATGCGCTATGTCGTGACGGGTGACGGGCTGGTCATCGCCGGATCCGAGGCGGGCATGGTTCCGACCGACGAGGCGACCTGTGTGGAAAAAGGGGCGCTTGGCCCCGGACAGCTCCTCGCCGTGGATATGGAGGAGGGCAAGCTCTACCACGACGTCGAGATCAAGGAGAAGCTCGCCAACAGCCAGCCGTTCGGCGAATGGGTCGGCAAGGTGAACGATATCGACGAGGAGCTTTTGGGCGTCGAGGAGAAAGCCATGTTCTCCGGCAACGACCTGCGCAAGCGGCAGGTTGCGGCGGGCTACAGCCTCGAGGAGATCGAGAGCATCCTCGCGCCGATGGCCGAGGACGGCAAGGAGAGCATCGGCTCGATGGGCGACGACACGCCGAGCGCGGTGCTGTCCAAGGAATACCGGCCACTCAGCCACTTCTTCCGCCAGAACTTCAGCCAGGTGACGAACCCGCCGATCGACTCCCTGCGCGAATTCCGGGTGATGAGCCTCAAGACCCGGTTCGGCAACCTCAAGAACGTGCTGGACGAGAACGGCAGCCAGACCGAGATCCTCGTGCTGGAGAGCCCCTTTGTCGGCAACGCGCAGTTCGACGAGCTGGTGACGCATTTCAACGCCAAGATGGTCGAGATCGACTGCACCTTCGACGCCGACGGCGGCGAGCAGGCGCTGCGTGACGGGCTGGCCCGTATCCGCGACGAGGCGGAAGAGGCCGTGCGCTCGGGCGCCGGGCATATCGTTCTGTCCGACATGGCGCAGAACGTCGACCGGGTCGGGATGCCGATGATCCTCGCCACCAGCGCGGTGCATTCGTGGCTGACGCGCAAGGGCCTCAGGACCTTCACCTCACTCAATGTGCGCACGGCAGAGTGTATCGACCCGCATTACTTCGCGGTGCTCGTGGGCTGCGGCGCGACCGTGGTGAACGCCTATCTCGCCGAGGACACGCTGGCCGACCGGATCGAACGCGGACTTCTGGACGGGAGCCTGACCGACGCGGTGCGCAAGTACCGCGAGGCGGTGGACCAGGGGCTGCTCAAGATCATGTCCAAGATGGGCATCTCGGTCATTTCGTCCTATCGCGGCGGTCTGAACTTCGAGGCCGTCGGGCTCTCGCGCGCGATGGTGAACGAATATTTCCCGGGCATGACCAGCCGGATTTCCGGGATCGGGGTCGGCGGCATCCAGAAGAAGGCCCGCGCGATTCACGCGAAGGGCTGGCGCATGGGGCAGGACATCCTGCCGATCGGCGGCTTCTACAAGGCGCGCAAGGGCGGTGAGACCCACGCCTGGGGGGCGCAGACGATGCACCTCATGCAGTCGGCCTGCGACCGCGCGTCCTACGAGATGTGGAAGCAGTATTCGGCGCGGATGCAGGCGAACCCGCCGATCCACCTGCGTGATATCCTCGACATCAAGCCGCTGGGCGAGCCGGTGCCGATCGAGCAGGTGGAAAGCATCACCTCTATCCGCAAGCGCTTCGTCACCCCCGGCATGAGCCTGGGCGCCCTGTCGCCCGAGGCGCACAAGACGCTCAACGTCGCCATGAACCGGATCGGCGCCAAGTCGGATAGCGGCGAGGGCGGCGAGGACCCGGCGCATTTCGTGCCGGAGCCCAACGGCGACAACCCGTCGGCCAAGATCAAGCAGGTGGCGTCGGGCCGGTTCGGCGTGACCGCCGAGTACCTGAACCAGTGCGAAGAGCTCGAGATCAAGGTCGCGCAGGGCGCCAAGCCCGGCGAGGGCGGTCAGCTTCCGGGCATGAAGGTCACCGACCTCATCGCCCGTCTGCGTCACTCGACCAAGGGCGTGACCCTGATCTCGCCGCCGCCGCACCACGACATCTATTCGATCGAGGACCTCGCGCAGCTGATCTACGACCTCAAGCAGATCAACCCGCGGGCCAAGGTGACGGTGAAGCTGGTGGCGTCGTCCGGCGTCGGCACCATCGCCGCAGGCGTGGCCAAGGCGAAGGCGGACGTGATCCTCATCTCGGGCCACAACGGCGGCACGGGCGCGTCGCCCGCGACATCGATCAAGTTCGCGGGTCTGCCGTGGGAGATGGGCCTTACCGAGGCGCACCAGGTCCTGTCGATGAACAACCTCCGGTCGCGCGTCACGCTGCGCACGGACGGGGGCCTTCGCACGGGTCGTGACATCGTCATGGCCGCGATGATGGGGGCCGAGGAATACGGCATCGGCACCGCCGCGCTGATCGCGATGGGCTGCATCATGGTGCGTCAGTGCCAGTCGAACACCTGCCCGGTGGGCGTCTGCACGCAGGACGAGAGCCTGAGGGCCAAGTTCACCGGCAACGCGGACAAGGTGGTGAACCTCATCACCTTCTACGCCACCGAAGTGCGCGAGATCCTCGCCCGCATCGGGGCGCGGTCGCTGGACGAGGTGATCGGGCGTGCCGACCTCTTGAGCCAGGTGAGCCGGGGTGCCGCGCATCTCGACGACCTGGACCTCAACCCGCTCCTGATCTCGGTCGATGGCGTGGGCAAGGACACCTACGACCGCACCCGGCCGCGCAACGAGGTGCTCGACACGCTCGACGCCGAGATCGTGAAGGATGCCGCGCGCTTCCTCAACGACGGCGAGAAGATGCAGCTCCAGTATGCCGTGCGCAACACGGACCGGACCATCGGGACGCGGGTGTCGAGCCATATCGTCCGCAACTTCGGCATGAACAACAACCTCCAGCCCGACCACCTGACGGTGAAGCTGTCGGGGTCGGCGGGCCAGTCGCTCGGCGCCTTCGCCGCGCCCGGGCTGAAGATCGAGGTTGCCGGGGATGCCAACGACTATGTCGGCAAGGGCCTCTCCGGTGGCACAGTCGTGGTGCGACCCACCATGTCGTCACCGCTGGTAGCGTCGGAGAACACGATCATCGGCAACACGGTGCTCTACGGCGCGACCTCCGGCTTCCTCTTCGCGGCAGGCCGCGCGGGCGAGCGGTTCGCCGTGCGCAACTCCGGCGCGCATGTTGTTATCGAGGGCTGCGGGTCGAATGGCTGCGAGTACATGACCGGCGGGATCGCCGTCATCCTCGGCTCCATCGGCGCGAACTTCGGGGCCGGCATGACCGGGGGCATGGCGTATCTCTATGACCCGGACGCCGTGGCCGAGACCTATATGAACAAGGAAACCTTGGTCACCTGTCCGGTGACGGTGGAACATTGGGAGACAGAGCTTCACGGCCTGATCGAACGCCACCTGAAGGAGACGGGGAGCCGCAAGGCTGCCGAGATTCTCCAGCACTGGGACATCGAGAAGGACAATTTCCTTCAGGTCTGCCCGAAGGAAATGCTGCCGCACCTGTCGGCGCCGCTCAGCCGCGAAGAGGGCGCGATACCGGCGGAGTGATCGGTTTCTACTGAAAAGGGCGGGTTTCGACCCGCCCTTTTTGGTGCGGGATGCGGTTTTCGCGCTATGCTTCCCTGAAACGAAGGGGGCGATTCATGAATAATCTTTTGAAAATTGCAGCATTCCTGATGGTCCTGATGCCCGGGGCCGCGATGGCGCAGCTCTGGGGCGGCGTGGGGATCGGGCCGGGCGGGGCGCATGGCTGGTCCTATGAGTGGCCGACGCAGCAGCAGGCGTATGACGCCGTGCAGCAGGGATGCGTATACGATTGCACAGAGATCCGGACGTTCCAGGGGACCTGCGGGGCAATGGCCGTGGCGACGAACGGCGGCTGGGGCTGGGCCACGGGGGGGTCGCGCTCGGCGGCGGAATCCTTTGCGCTCGACTACTGCCGCCAGTACGGGAGCGGCTGTCGCGTGGCGGTCTGGGCCTGCTCGGGCTGACACGGGCGCGTCCGCACCCTACATGACAGGCGCAGTCACGCGATGGGGGTCGCATGCTGAAGTCGATCGCGGCCACGGCCAGTTTCTTTCTCAGGGTCGTGCTCGGCCTGAGCCTCGGGCTCGTGCTGGGCGCGGTGGTCGCGAGCGCGCTCCCCATCTACATCTGAGGCGTGCGCGGGAACCGTTCGCGCCACGACCGCGTTTTTTCGGCAACTGGAATTGCCGGAGACATGACATGTCCGAGATCGTCGTCGCAAGTTTTCCCGACAAGCAGAAAGCCCTGGCCGCGCGGAACGCAATGGCCGCGATGGGCCGGAACTACCAGATCGAACCTTCCGATATCGAGGTGGTGAGCCGGGCCGAAGATCGCGCGATCGACATCGAGCGCGAGGTCCAGACCGCCTGGACCCATGTGATCGGCGGGGCCGTCTGGGGCGCCGTTCTGGGTGCCGTGTTCCTGATGCCGGTGATCGGCGCTGCCGTGGGGGGCGGCGTCGGTTTCCTGACCGGACGGATGAGCGATATCGGCATACGCGACGCCTACCTGCGGGACATCGGGCGGCGGATCGAGCCGGGGCAGGCCGCCGTCGCGCTCCTCGCCCGGCGGGTGGATCCGGGGGCGCTGGCGGCAACTATCAGCCGGTTTGGCGGCAAGGTGATGCGGTCGTCTCTGTCGGGGCGGCATGCCGACCAGATCCGCACCGCGACGGTGCGTGAAGAGGACGGGGCGCGGCACACGCGCGGCGTCGAGAAAGCCGAGATGCGGGACCAGCCCGACCTCGCTTGACCAGGTGACGCGCCGCGTGGTCATAAGTGGCCATGGCGCGCGCAACAAAAGCATCGAAGAAGACATCGCGCCGCGCGGCTCCGAAAAAGGGCGCGCGGCGTTTTCTGTGGCGTTGGGTGCGCCGCGCCGTGCTGGCCTTCGTGGCGCTCGTCTGTATCGGCGTGTCGCTCTTCGGTGTCGTGAACCCGCCCACCACACTTTATATGGCGAGCGAGTCGCGCAGGCTCGGGGGACTGCTGCATGACTGGGTCGCCATTGAGGACATCGCGCCGGTGATGGCGCGGTCGGTGGTGGCGGCGGAGGACGCGAATTTCTGCCTCCACTGGGGCTTCGACATGGCCGCGATCCGCAAGGTGATCGAGGCGGGCGAGACGCGCGGTGCCTCGACCCTGAGCCAGCAGGTCGTGAAGAACGTCTATCTCTGGCCCGCCCGCAGCTACGTGCGCAAAGCGCTGGAGGCGATGATCACGCCGGTGGTGGAGCTGGTCTGGACCAAGCGGCGGATCGTGGAGGTCTATCTCAACGTGGCGGAGTTCGACGAGGGGGTGTTCGGGGTTCATGCTGCGGCGGCGCATTACTACGGCGTTACGCCAGACGCGCTGACGGCCACGCAGGCCGCCCGCCTCGCCGCGATCCTGCCCGATCCGAAGGGGCGCTCGGCGTCGCGCCCCGGCCAGTTCGTGCAGCGCCGGGCGGCCTCCATCGCGGATGGGGCGGCGACGATCCTCCGAGACGGGCGCGCCGATTGTCTCGAGGATTGAACCGGCCCGGTTTTCACGGCAAGAGAGGCTGAGAGCCAACGATAACACAACGATGATCCGACTTTACCACTCACCCCTGTCCCCCTTCTGCCGCAAGGTGCGGCTCATCCTCGCCGAGAAGCGGCTGGAGGTTGAGCTCATCGAGGAGCGGTACTGGGAGAAGAACGTCGAGTTCCTGCGGCGCAACCCGGCGGGCAAGGTGCCGGTGCTGCGCATGGACGGCAAGACGCTCACCGAGAGTGCGGCGATCTGCGAATATGTCGAGGAGAAGGTGCCGGATCCGCCGCTCATGCCCTCGACCATCGACGGGCGTTACGAGGTCCGGCGGATCGTCACCTGGTTCGACGACAAGTTCCACAACGAGGTCACGTCGAACCTGCTTTACGAACGGGTTCACAAGAAGCTGACCGGTGCCGGGTACCCGGATTCCACGCGGATCAAGGCGGGGGCCAAGGCGATCAAGTATCACCTCGACTACATGGGGTGGCTTCTGGATCAGCGACGGTGGCTGGCGGGCGACAGCATGACGCTCGCGGATTTCGCGGCGGCGTCGCACCTGTCGGCGCTGGATTACATCTCGGACGTGGACTGGAACCGGAACGAGAACGTGCGCGAGTGGTACGCCAAGATCAAATCGCGGCCCGCGTTCCGCTCGCTCCTCGCCGACCAGGTGCCGAGCTTCCCGCCGCCGGCGCATTACGCGGACCTCGATTTCTGAGGCGCCGCGGGGACGGAGACGCCCCATGAGGATCGACGACAAGCTGAAAGAGCGTGCGCTGGCCGAGGGATTCTCGGCAGTCGGGATCACGCGGCCCGATGCGGTGCCGGAGCTGGCCGGTCGGCTGGCGGAATTCGTCGCCGCCGGGCGGCATGGCGACATGGGCTGGATGGAAGAGCGGATGGGATGGCGCGGGGCACCCGATGCGCTTTGGCCCGAGGCGAAGTCGGTCATCATGCTGGCCGAACTCTATACGCCGGAGCACGACCCGATGGCCGTCGTGGGCCAGCCGGAGCGCGGGGCGATCAGCGCCTATGCCCAGAACCGCGACTACCATGACATCGTGAAGAAACGGCTGAAGCGTGTCGGGCGCTGGCTGATCGAGGAGGCGGGGCGGGAGACCGGGATCAAGGTTTTCGTGGACACCGCGCCGGTGATGGAAAAGCCGCTCGCACAAGCCGCCGGGATCGGCTGGCAGGGCAAGCACACCAACCTTCTGAGTCGGGAACTGGGCAACTGGTTCTTCCTCGGCGCGATTTTCACCACGCTGGAGCTGGAACCGGATGCGCCGGGACGGGAGAATTGCGGGAGCTGCACCGCCTGCCTCGACGTGTGCCCCACGGATGCGTTTCCGGCGCCCTTCCAGCTGGATGCGCGGCGCTGCATTTCCTACCTCACGATCGAGCACAAGGGGCCGGTGGACGAGGATCTGCGGCCCCTGCTGGGCAACCGGATCTACGGCTGCGACGATTGCCTCGCCGTCTGTCCGTGGAACAAGTTCGCGGCAGAGGCGCGCGAGGTGCGCTACATGGCGCGCGATGACCTCGCTGCGCCGATGCTCGCCGATCTCGCCACGCTGGACGATGCGGCGTTTCGCGAGAAATTCTCGGGCAGTCCGATCAAACGGGTCGGTCGCAACCGGTTCCTGCGCAACGTGTCCTACGCCATGGGCAATTCGAGCGACGCGCGCCACGTGCCGAGATTGCAGGAGCTCGCGCGGGAGGAGGACCCGGTGCTCGCCGAGGCCGCGCAATGGGCCATCGGGCGGCTCATCTGAACGGAACGTGCATGCGATACGCCTCGACCGCAGCCGAGATGCCTTCGCCGGCGCGGGCGGTGGGGAAGGGGCCGATCGTGCTCTCCCCGACAAGGTAGCTGACCCGTGTGGCGTCTTCGCCCGGTTCAAAGCGTACCGTCACCTCGACCCCCTTGGCGCGGAACGCCTGGGTGATCGCCCGGTCCAGCCGGTCGCGGGAATAGCCGCCGGTGCGCGGCGGAACCCAGTCGACATGGGCGACGATGGACACGCCGCCGGATGCACCGGATTCGAAATTCCTCAGGCTCGCCTCGGTCAGCCCGAGCGGGCGCAAATTAGGATTGCCGGTGATTTCGTGATAGGTCAGCGAGAACGCCGTGGGCAATACCAGCAGCGTCGAGATCGCCAGGACATATGTCAGGTTGCGGCGCGTGGCCATGTGCACCCCCGGGATTGGTTCCGGCCAATCTAGGGGGTGCAAGTTTTCAATTGGTTACGAACGGACGAGCTTTTCGTAAGCCTCCGAGATGTCGCGCGTCAGCTGACCCACTTCGAAGGTGTAGTCGCCGATCTGGCCGACCGGCGTGACCTCGGCAGCCGAGCCGGTGAGCCAGCACTGTTCGAAGCTCTCCATCTCTTCCGGCATGATGTGACGCTCGTGCACGGTGATCCCGCGTTCCTTGAGCATCCCGATCACCGTCTGGCGGGTGAGGCCGTTGAGGATCGCGTCGGGGATCGGCGTATGGACCTCGCCATCCTTCACGAAGAACACGTTGGCACCCGTCGCCTCGGCCACGTAGCCGCGGTAGTCGAAAAAGAGCGCGTCGGAGCAGCCCTTCGCCTCGGCGGCGTGCTTGGACATGGTGCAGATCATGTAGAGCCCGGCGGCCTTGGCGGCGGTCGGGATGGTTTCCGGGGAGGGGCGCTTCCACTTTGAGATGTCGAGCTTGGCGCCCTTCATCTTGGCGTCGCCGTAGTAGCTGCCCCATTCCCAGGCCGCGATGAACAGGCGGACGGGATTGCGCGCGGAGCTGACCCCCATGTCCTCGCCCGCGCCGCGGAAGGCGACCGCGCGCACGTAGGCGTTGGTGAGGCCGTTGGCCTTGAGCACCTCGTCCTTGGCGGCGGTGATCTGGTCAGCGGTCCAGGGGATCGGCATATCGATCATCTCGCCCGATTTCAGCAGCCGTTCGGAATGCTTCTGGGTCAGGAAGATCTTGCCGTCATAAGCACGTTCGCCCTCGAAGACCGAGGAGGCGTAGTGCATCGCGTGGGACAGGATATGTACGTTCGCATCGCGCCAATCGACGAGCGTGCCATCGACCCAGATCTTGCCGTCGCGGTCATCATATCCAGCCATCACATCCTCCTCGCGCACAGGGCGCTTTGCAAAAGTTGCGCAATTTTGGTCCGAACCGGACGTAAAGTTGCGCCAAAGACGCGATTCGCTACCATTGGACTCTGGTAAAGTCAACAAGACTGACGTAAATTGCCCAAACAGGCATCGTTTTGTGAACGGGAGACCCAATGGACGACCGGCGTGGACCGCATCTGCTCTTTCTCACCGACGAGCAGCTCAAGAAGGGCATCGAGGCGATGTTCTTCGCCTACAAGGGCTTCACGGCGGACCCGGACCGAATCCTCGAACAATACGGATACGGACGGGCGCATCACCGCGCGATCCACTTCATTCATCGCAGCCCCGGTACGACGGTCAACAATCTTCTGGGCATTCTCGGTGTCACCAAGCAATCGCTCAACCGGGTGCTGCGCACGCTGGTCGAGGACGGGCTGGTGCAGAGCCGCGTGGGCACGCGGGACAAGCGGGAGCGCAACCTGACGCTGACCGAGCGGGGCCAGGCGCTGGAGGCCGAGTTGTCGGATGCGCAGCGCGCGCGGATGCGGGCGGCCTATCGCGAGGTGGGGCCGGAGGCGGTGGACGGGTTCCGCAAGGTGCTCGAGGCAATGATGGACCCGGACATGCGCCGTCACTTCAACGCGCTGAAGGACCCGGAATGATCGCGGACGCGCATATCCTGCTGGTCGATCCGCACGAGGAGCGGCGCGGGCTTTTGCGCAAGTTCCTCGCGCGCCACGGGTTCCTCGTTTCCGCCGCCCGCGACGTGGATCATGCCGCCCGGCTCCTGTCCGGTCTCGATTTCGACCTGATCCTGATGGAGGACGTGGCCGAGGCGCGGCCCCTGTGCGACCTGACGAATGCGCCCGCGCTCTGGCTCGTGAACCGGGGTGAGGAGCGGGAGGGCGAGGTGATCGTGAAGCCGTTCGAGCCGCAGGCGCTGGTCGACCGGGTGAACCGGATGCTCGACCGCCGCCCGCCGCCCGCCGAGACCGCGCCCAAGGCGCTGCGCTTCGGTCCCTTCAGCTACGAGATCGCCACCGGCACGCTGTCCGAAGGCGAGACACCGGTGAAGCTGACCGCGACCGAGGTGAAGCTCATGCGCGCGCTCACCGACCGTCCCGGGGCGCCGGTCACGCGATCCGAGCTTGCCGACGCCGTGGAGGCCGATCCGCAGAGCCGCGCGGTGGACGTGCAGATCACGCGGCTCAGGCGCAAGCTGGAGCCCAATCCCAAGATGCCCAAGGTGCTCCAGACCGTGCGTGGCACCGGCTACATGCTCGTCACCGACTGAGGCCGCCACGTCAGGCTTGCCCCGGACCGTTCCGCCATGCCCAAGTCGGAGCAGGGAGGATCAGCCATGTACACCGTGATCGGCAAGATCGATACGCGCGCGTTCCGCGTGCTCTGGATGCTCGAAGAACTGGGCGAGACCTACGAATGGACCAAGGCGGGGCCGCGCAGCGACGCGGTGCTTGCGCATAACCCGTCTGGCAAGGTGCCCGTTCTGCTGGTCGACGGTGAGCCGGTGAACGACTCTGTCGCGATCATGCAGTTCCTCGCCGATCGCCACGGGCGCTTCACCCATCCTGCCGGGACGCTCGAGCGGGCGCGGCAGGATGCGATCACCAATTTCCTGATCGACGACATGGATGCACTCCTGTGGATGGGTGCGCGCCATGTCTTCGTCCTGCCCGAAGAGCACCGGATGCCGGAGATCCGCAACTCGCTCAAGTGGGAGTTCGGACATGCGGTGGAGCGCTGTGCCGCGATCCTCGGGGACAAGCCGTTCCTGACGGGTGACGAGATGACGGTGCCCGACATCCTCGCCGCGCATTGCGCGAGTTGGGCCCGCAGCGCCAAGTTTCCGCTGGAGAACGAGGTGTTCAACGCGTTCACCAAGCGGATGCGCGGACGCGAGGCGTTTCAGCGTACCGCGGCGCTCGCCAAGGGTTGATCCAACGCCTGCCGCGCGGCTGACCGGCCCGTGGCGAAGCAGGCGGTGAGGAGGTAGCCGCCCGTCGGCGCCTCCCAGTCCAGCATTTCCCCGCAGGCATAGACGCCGGGCAGGGCGCGGAGCGCGTAGCCGTCGAGCGCGGTCGCGGCGATGCCCCCGGCGGAGGAAATTGCCTCCTCGATCGGGCGCAGGCCGGCATGGGCGACAGGCAGCGCCTTGAGGACCGGGGCAAGGTCGGCGGGGAGCGGGCGGGCGAATTCCATCAGGAGCGCGAGGCGGGCGGGGTCGAGGTTGAGCGTCTTTCGCAGGTGAGAGGTGACCGTCCCTTTGCCCCGGCGGCGCGACAGTCGCGCGCGCACCTCCGCCTCGCTCCAGTCCGGGCAGAGGTCGAGGGTGAGCGGCGCGCCTTCGCGCACGGCGCGGGACACGGCGTAGATTGCCGAGCCTTCGAGACCGCGGTGCGAGATGACGAACTCGCCGCGCAGGGTGGTATCGCCCGCTGTCAGCCGCGCGACCTTCACTGGTGTGCCGAAGTGCTTCGCCATGTGCGGCGACCAGTCCACGGCAAGGCCCGCGTTGGTGGGTGCGAAGGGAGTGATGTCGACGCCGCGCGCCGTGAGCCAGGGGACCCAGGCGGCGTCGGAGCCGAGGCGCGGCCAGCTCGCCCCGCCCAGTGCGAGGATCGTGAGGTCGGGGGTGAGCCGCGCCGGACCATCCGGGGTGTCGAAGGTGAGCGCGCCTCCGTCGAACCCGGTCCAGCGCCAGCGGGTGCGGATCTCGACACGCAGGGCGGCGAGCCAGGCGCGCAGGAGCGGCGAGGCCTTCATCGCCTCGGGACACACCCGGCCCGAGGAGCCGGTGAACACGGGCTGGCCCAGCCCGCGCGCCCAGTCGGCGACGGCGCCGGGCCCGAAGTCCGCCACCGCGTCGCGCACCAGCCCCGCGCAGCTCCCGTGGAACGCGGTGGCGAAGGCCGCCTCCGGTTCGTCCTTGGTGAGGTTCAGCCCGCTTTTGCCCGCCATGAGGAACTTGCGCGCCACGGTGGGCTTGGCCTCGGCCACGACGACGTCACAGCCCGCCTCGGCGAGGGTCCCGGCGGCCATCAACCCCGCCGGTCCCGCGCCGATCACCAGTGCTTGCCGTTTCGCGCCGTTCATCCCACCTTCTGTGCATGGAAGCGCCCGGTGACACAAGCGACCCGATCTGCCCGCTCTGCGGTCGCCCGATCCCGCCGGAGGTGCCGCAGTCGCGCCACCACCTGGTCCCGCGCCTGAAGGGTGGCAAGGGGGGCGAGACGGTGCTGCTCCACCACATCTGCCACAAGGAAATCCACGCGACCCTGTCGGAGGCGGACCTCGCCCGCCTCTACAACACACCGGAGGCGCTGCTCACCCATCCCCGGATCGCGAAATTCGCCAGGTGGGTCGCCAGGCGCCCGCCCGACTTCCTCTCCCGCAGCGAGGGCAAACGCCGCCCGCGCCGCTGATCTTCTCTGTTTCAGGAAACCTCGGGGGAGCGCGAGGGGGCTGGCCCCCTCGCCCGGGTCGGATCGGGCGCAAGCCCGATCCGAAATCAG
>CAXRHZ010000038.1:0-34124 GCA_964230745.1 Maritimibacter sp.
AATCCGTCGCTCAAGCCGCAAAACACCTCGGCATAGGCAGATCAACAGCTTACAAGGCGATCAGAAATGCCACACCATAAGTCATGTTCAGGCTTCGTTCTTCCTTAGCGTGGTTCTACGAAGAAACCTTCCGATGGGGCCACAGCGGGCCGGCATAGCCGATCTTGATCGTGTTCGAAGCCGCCCGCGCGATCGACGGGGCGAAGAGACCCGTGGCCGTTGCAGCGGCGCCAAGCCGCAGGAAACCGCGCCGGGACGGTGAGGACAAACCTTGTGCCATGATTTTCTTCCCTGTTGTTCTTGTCGGCCTATGTGACCATTGGTAACAATGTGACCAGTGGTTACGTTCTGTCAAGATTCGTTTTCACTGCAACGAACAATGCGTCCAGCCGACCTCGCCAACGCCCCATGCAGCGGCTAGGGTCTCCGCGAAACTCAGGAAAGCCGTCACAAGACATGCCCGCCACGAACCGCAAAGCCGCCCCGCAGCGCGAAACCTATCATCACAACGACCTGCAGACTGCCGTGGTCGCGCGGGCGGTCCAGCTCATCAGCGAACGCGGCGGGCCGGCGTTCTCGCTGCGCGAGCTCGCGACGTCGCTGGGGGTAAGTCATTCGGCGGTCTACCGGCACTTCGCCGACAAGGACGCCCTGCTCGAAAGCGTCACCGCCCTCGGCTTTGAAGAAATGGGCCGGTATCAGCAGGCGGCTATGACCCGGGCCGACGAGACGCCGCTCGGCCAGCTCAACGCGCTCTGCGCGGCCTACCTCGATTTCGCGCGCGAACAGCGGGGCTACTTCGCCCTCATGTTCCATGCCTACCCGATCAGCGACGCCACCGCCTCGGCCCGCGACCTGCACAACGCGGACGCGCTCGATACGCTCGTGGCGACGATCCGAGCGGCACAGGATACCGGCGACGTCATCCCGGGCGATCCCGAACGGCTCGCGGCCTACCTCGTGCTCGCGCCCCACGGGCTCGCGAGTTTCCAAGCGCAGGGTCATGTGCCGGCGTTCATCGCGCGACAAGACCCCGGGCCGCTCTCGTCCGACTGGCTGGCCCGGCTCGCGCTGCAGCCGCTTCTCACGGCCCCGATGACGCCCGACCAGATCGCGCGCCACTTCTTTTCCTGAAGCGTGCGGGCCGCTTTGCGCGGCCCGGTCCCGGCTCAGCCCGCGACGAGCCCCACGACCCGCGCCTGTTTCTCCAGACGCTCGCGCTGGATGGCGATGAAGTCCGCGGGCGGTTGCTGTGTCGCCGCGTGCTCGGCGAAGGGATCGACCACGTCCGTGCGGATGCCCGAAAGCTGCTCCATCGTCGCCAGCCCACAGAACGGCACGACCGCTTCGGAATACCCGCCCTCGTGGACAGCGACGAGCTTGCCGTCACAGATCTCGTCGGCCAGCGCCATGACCATCCGGGTCATCTCGCGGAACGTCTCGGAATGGGCGAGCATGCGGGCCAGCGGGTCGAAGGCGTTGGCGTCGAACCCCGAGGCGACCACGATCATGTCCGGGGCGAAGGCCCGGATCGCGGGCAGCGCGACCAGTTCCATCACATCGAGATAGGACTGGTGCCCGACACCCGGCAGGAGCGGGATGTTGAGGTTCGTGCCCTCGCCCGCGCCCTTGCCCCGCTCTTCCGCGGTCCCCTGACCCGGCGGGAAACAGTTGTCCTGGTGGATCGAGATGGTGAGCGTATCGGCGCGGTCGTAGTAGATCGCCTGCGTCCCGTTCCCGTGATGCACGTCCCAGTCGAGGATCGCGACACGGCCCAGACCATGCGCGGCCCGCGCCGCCTCGACCGCGATGGGGATGTTGGCGAACAGGCAGAACCCCATCGACTGCTCGGGCAGGCAATGGTGCCCCGGCGGGCGCGACAGGGAATAGGCATTGTCGACCGCGCCGGTCCAAACGTCCGCCACCGCAGCCTTGGCCAGCCCCGCCGACTGCGCGGCGATCTCGAAGCTGCCGGGACCGAAGGGCGACTGGATGCCCGCGTTGCCCCCGCCCGCGTCCGACATCTCCTTGAACCGGTCGACATAGCTTTCCGGATGCACCCGCAGCAGGTCCTCGCGCGTCACCGGCGGCGCGTCGCGCAGGTCGATCTGGGCCGTCAGCCCCGACACGTCCATCAGGTTCTTGAACCGACGTTTCGTCTCGGGACTTTCCGCATGGCCCCCGCCCGAGGGGGGCTGCACGTATCCGCCCACCGGCATGATCAGCGCATGTTCACCCGTCGTGTGCCACAGGGTCTTTTCGTTGAAGTAGAAGGCGGTGGTCATTGGGTTTCCTTTTGAAGTGAAGCAGGCTTTGCGATCCGGTCGAACAGGCTGGCCAGCCCGCCGGGGAGGAACAGCATGATCGCCATCGCCATCGCGCCGAGCGCGACGAGGTACCAGCTCGCCGAGAAGGCCAGCGTCTCGCGCAGGAGAAAGTAGAGCGCCGCGCCGATGAACGGCCCGGAGAGCCGCCCGATCCCGCCGATCACGGTCACGAAGACGATGGTGACGATCCACCCGATGTCGAAGGCAGCCAGCGGCGTGATGAACAGCGAGGAGAAGAAGTTCACCGCCCCCGCCATCCCGGCAAAGAGCGCCGAAAGCGCGAAGACGATCAGGCGGATGCGCTTGGGCGCCACGCCGATCGAGCGCGCGGCGAGTTCATCGTCGCGCAGCGCCTTGAGGCGCAGACCGAAGCTCGACCGCATCAGCGCCCAGATCAGGACGGTTACGCCTACGGCCAGCACCAGCGCCATCCAGTAGGCCGAGGCCCCCATCCACTCGCGCCCGATATCGCGCCCGCCGGCGAGCGGCAGGCCCATCGGCCCGCCGGTCCAGTCGTTGCGGATGACGAGGATGCGCAGGATCTCGGCCGAGACCCACATGCCGACGGCGAAATAGACCTCGCGCAGCCTAAACAGGATCGGGGCGAGCACCACCGCGAACAGCGCCGTGATGACACCGGCCAGCGGGATCGCCACGAGCACGTGAAGCCCCGCGTCCCGCGACAGCAGGTAGAGCGCATAGCCTCCCAGCCCGAGAAACCCGTGATGGCCCAGCGACAGCAGGCCGCCGTAACCTGCGAGCAGGTTCCACGACTGCGCCAGCGCGATGACGATGAAGATCTCCATGCCGAGAAACAGCATCCCCCGGCCAAGGAAAAACGGCGCGGCGATACAGACGGCCAGCGCGATCAGAAGCGGGATCGTTCGGGTCATCGGCTGCGCACCTTTCCGGCAAGGCCCTCGGGTCGGGCGAGAAGTATGGCGATCAGGAGGAGGTGGCCGTAAAGCGGCCCCGACGCCGGGTCGAGCCGGGCGCTGAAGACGTGGATCACGCCGAGCGCGAGACCGCCCGCGAGGCTGGCCCAGATCGAGCCGAGCCCGCCGATCACCAGCACCTCGAAAGCGATGAGCAGCCGTTCGGAACCGGAGAATGGCGTCACCGAGGTCCGCATGGCAAGCAGGATGCCGGCAAAGGCGGCAAGCGCGGCCGCGAGCCCCATCACGGCGGCAAAGACCGTGCGCCGCTCGATCCCGAAGATGCCCACCAGCGCCGGGTCGTCGGCGGTGGCGCGCACGTTGCGCCCCCAGCCGGTGTGATTGAGCACCCGGTGCAGCGCGGCGAACAGGGCGATGGCGAGCGCGAAGGTGCCGAGCGGCAGGTAACCGATGGCGAAGTCACCGATCTCCAGCCGCGCGGTGCCGAGCGCGCCGATCTCCAGCGCCCGGTTGTTGGCACCGAACAGCTCGACCAGCAGGTTCTGCACAACGATCGACAGGCCGAAGGTCATCAGGAGCGGAGGCATCGGGTCATCGCCCAGCACCCGGTTGATCATCGACAGTTGCAGCACGTAGGCGAGGCCGAACATGACGAGCGGCACGAGCGCCATCGTCATCCAGAGCGGCAGCGGCAACAGGCTCGACGTGGTGAAGGCGAGGAACGCGCCGCCCACGACCATTTCGCCATGCGCGATATTGGCGATCTTCATCACCCCGAAGATCAGCGACAGGCCCAGCCCGAAGAGCGCGTAGAGCCCGCCCAGCATCAACCCGTTCACGAGCGTTTCGATCCAGATCATGCCACGTCCTCTCCGAAATAGGCCCGCCCGATGGCGTCGAGGTCCGCCCCTTTGCTCTCGCCCGCCAGCACGGCCCGGCCTTCCAGAAGGCACAGGAACCTGTCGGACCCGGCAATGGCGCGGCTGATGTCCTGTTCGACGAGAATGGTCATCATCTCGCTCGCCCCGCGCAGCCCGGCGAGCGCGCCCAGAACCTCCTGCGCCACAACGGGCGCGAGGCCGAGCGACACCTCGTCAAGAAGGAGCAGCGCGGGATTGGCCATCAGCGCTCGGCCGATCGCGACCATCTGCTGTTGCCCGCCCGACAAAAGGCCCGCGGGACGGTCGGAGAACTCGCCAAGGATGGGGAAAAGCGCGGTGACGCTTTCCAGCGTCCAGTGCCCGCTTCGGCCCACGTTCGCCCCGATCTCGAGGTTTTCGCGCACGCTGAGCGAGGTGAACATCCGCCGCCCCTCGGGCGACAAGGCGATCCCGGCCCGCGCCCGGTCGCGCGGGGCCGTGCCGATCAGATCGGTTCCGCCCAGCCGGATCGTGCCCTTCGCCTGTGTCAGCCCGCACAGCGCATGGAGGAACGAGCTTTTGCCCGCCCCGTTCGCACCCACCAGGGCCAGCGTTTCGCCCGCGCCGAGGTCGAGACCGATCCCGAACAGGGCCTGGAAATCGCCGTAGAAGGCGTCGAGGTCGCGGACTTCAAGCATGGTGGGCCGATCCGAGGTAAAGCTCGCGCACCCGCGCATCGGCCATCACCGCCTCCGGACTGTCCTCGATCACCTTCTGGCCGAGGTGCAGCATCAGGATACGGTCGGACGCGGCCTTCAGCGCGTGGGCGATATGCTCGATCCACAGGATCGCGAGGTCGGGGGTCTTGAGGTCGAGGATCAGCCGAACGAGGTCATGCACCTCGTGCTCGGTCAGACCGCCCGAGATTTCGTCGAGCAGGATCACGCGGGGCCGGGTCGCCAGCACCTTGGCGAGTTCGAGCCGCTTGCGGTCCAGAAGCCGCAGCGCGTTCCCGGTCCGCTCGGCCTGCGCGCCAAGCCCGGTGCGCGCGAGAACCTCGTCGGCGATCCGGCGCGCCTCGGCCCCCGATGTCCCCGCCCCCGCCACGGCGGCGAGGACGAGGTGTTCGCGAACCGTGAGCGAGGCGAATGGTTTCGGGATCTGGAACGCACGGGCCAGCCCGTCGCGCACCCGTTCTTCCGGTGCGTGGCCGGTCACATCCGTCCCGGACAGCGCGACCGACCCGGCATCGGGCCGGGTCACGCCGGTCAGGAGATCGAAGAAGGTGCTCTTGCCCGCCCCGTTCGGCCCCATGATTCCCAGGCATTCGCCGCCCGCCACCGCGGTCGACACGTCATCGACCACGGTGAGGGCGCCGAAGCTCTTCTTCAGCCCCGCAACGTTCAGCATGGATCAGCCCAGCTTGGACAGCGCCACGGTCTGCTCCTCGACGTTCATCGAGGGCGCATGGGTGTTGTCCGTGATCCTGAGATCGAAGTCGAATTTGCCGCCCTGCGTCTTGCGCCACTGGCCGCCGCCGACTTCGGTGATGGCCACGTTCTTGACGGGGCTCCCGGCGAAATCGACCGGACCGACCATCGTGTCCATGCTGAGCCCGGCGATGGCGTCGCGCACCGCGTCCGGGTTCTTGGGGTCGCCCGACGCGATGAGGGCGGCGATGCCCACCTCGAACAGCGCGTGGGAATAGCCCAGCGTCTGGATCCACTGACTGCCGGAATTGTCCTCCCACGCCTGCGCAAGTTCGCTGGCCGACTGGCCCGTGAGCGACGAGGCGAAAGGCACATTCGGCGTCCACCAGACTTCGGTCGACATCCCGTCGCCCCGGTCGCCGAGCGCCTCGATGGCCGAAGGGAACAGGAACGCGGCGGCGAAACAGGCGACCTCGGGGGTGTAGCCCATCTGCCCGGCCTGCTTCCAGAACGTCGCCCAGTGCGGCGCGAAGCCGAAGCCGGTCACGATGTCCGCGCCCGCGTCCTTGAACATGGACACCTGGTTCGAGAAGTCCTGCGCCTCGAGCGGGAACATCCCGCCGAACACCCGTTCGTAGCCGCGCGCCTCCATCACGGCGGGCATGCCGGTCGTCGTGTCGGCAAAGGAATTGCCCGCAGAGTTGTCGAAATAGAAATCCCCCGCGACCTTGTTCGTGTCGACCTGGTCCCAGATCGCCCCGAAGGTGTCGAGCGTCTGGTCAGCACCCCAGAAGAAAGTGAAGGAATAGGGGAAGCCCTGCTCGGGGTTCGAGCCGCGCCCGAACATCCACGCCTGCCACGGCCCCATCGTCGAGATCGAGGGAATACCCGCGATGTCCGAAATCTCGCCGGTCGCGACCGAGGCGTCGAGATCCTGCACGAGCAACAGGTCCACGCCTTCACGCATGATAAGCTCGTTGCCCACCACCGCCGAGCGGTTCAGGTTCGACTGGTTGTCCTTGACGATGAACTCGACGGCATAGGTGTTGCCCCCGATGGTCAGCCCCTCGGCCGTGAGCTTGCGCATCTGCTCCAGCGTCCAGGGGTCCGAGGCACCGAATTCGGCGCGCGGGCCGGACAGCGCGGTGATGTAGCCGATGCGGATGGTGCGGTCCTGGGCGCGCAGGATGGACGGGGCGGAAAGCACCCCGGCAGTGGCGGCGGTCCCGGCGATGAAGGCGCGTCGAGACACGCGGGAAAGCATCTGTGTCATGGTGGTGGTCCCTGTCGGTTGGTTATTTTTACGAAACTGTGACCAAGGACCGACCGACCGGGTATAGTGCATCCGCACTACGTTCTCAGGTTTTCCCCGGACCCCATTTTCTTGAGGAATTCGACACGGTTTCGCGCCCCGATCTTGCGGTAGATCGAGCTTACCTGGTTGCGCACCGTGTTGTGGGAAACGCCATTGTCTTCAGCGATCTGGCGCATGGTCCGCCCGGCGGCCAGCCCGTCCGCGATCCGCCGCTCGGCGCGCGACAGCACGTCCGGGATCCGGTTCGGGCCCAGCCGGATCAGTGTCAGCCCGGGCCGGTGTTCCCGGCTCTCCAGCCGGACGTGACGGCCATGCCAGACCATCGGCGTGAGCGACAGGTCGATCAGCAGCGCGGTCGATTCGCGCGCGCTCAGACCCTCGCGCGCCAGCATGTCGCGAAATCCCCGCGTGGCGCGCACGATGAGGCCCGAGGCATGGAACAGCGCCGCCTCCCCGTCCGCGCCCGCGAGCTTGCGCAGCTCGGTGCGCAGCGACAGGGACAGGCTCTGCTCGATATGGCGCAGCACGAGCCGGTACGCATGCCGGTCGGCCTCGGTGAAAGCCGGCCCCTTGTGCTTGCGCATCACCGACATGAAGAAGTTGAACTCGGAATCCCCCGACAGCTTGCAATGCCCGTTCAGCATCGCGTTCACGTCGAAGGCCTTGAGGAAGTTGCGATAGGGCTCCGGCACCGGGTCGCCGTCCACATGCAGCACCTTGGCGAAAACCGGCAGGTTGCGCCCGTAGCGGATGAACGGGTCGAGGTGTTCGACCACCCGGAATGCGCTCTCGAAACTGGTGGAAAAGCCGTAAAGCCCGGTGTTCACAAGCACGTTGCGCCCCGAGAGGCTCGACCAGCCCCAATAGGCACTGTCGAACCGGACCACGTCCTGCAGGATCGAGACGAGGTTTTCCTGGTGCGCCTGGCTGCCCCGCTCGATGGCGGAGTCGGTCAGACGCATCACGGTTTCGCTCAGGTCGTCGATATTCATCGGGTCGCCCCGTTTACGGCCGACGTGGCCAGGGTTCACTCGTCCCCCATGCACCGCGCACGGGCGGGTCGTGCCGGGCCCCGCCACCGGGCGGGGCCCAATCGTTTACACGGCCGCGCCGAGCCCGGTGTCGAGGGCGGCAAGGATCGTGTCCGCCTCCCCTTCCGACAGGATGAGCGACGGCGACAGGATCACGTTGGGGCCGGAGACGCGCACCATGACGCCCGCCTCGTAGGTGGCCTTGTGGACCGCCGCGATGGTCTTCTTGTCGATCGGCTTCTTCGTGGCCCGGTCCGACACCAGCTCCAGCGCGCACATCAGCCCGTGACCGCCGCGCACGTCGCCGACAATCTCGTGCTTTTCCTTGAGCCGGTTCAGCCCGTCGAACAGCTGCTTGCCGCGCGCCGCCGCGTTATCCTTCACGTTGAGCCGCTGGGTCTCGGCGATACAGGCCAGCGCCGCCGCCGCCCCGACCGGATGGCCGGAATAGGTGTAGCCCGACCCGATGGAGGCCTTGCCGGTCGTGTCCTTCTCGAACACCTCCGCGACCTTGTCCGAAATCATCACGGCACCGAACGGGAAGTAGCCGTTGGTGATCGCCTTGGCCGTGCACATCATGTCCGGCTGCACGCCCCAGTGACGGCTGCCCGACCAGTCGCCGGTGCGCCCGAAGGCGGTGATGACCTCGTCCGCGACGAGCAGGATACCATGCCGGTCGCAGATCTCGCGCACGCCGGGCATGAAGCTCTCGTGCGGCGGGATCACGCCCCCGGCGCCCAGCACCGGCTCCATGATGAAGGCCGCGATGGTTTCGGCCCCCTGGAACGCGATCTCGTCTTCCAGCGCCGCAAGGCAGAGCTGGGCGAGTTTCTCGGGATCGGTCTCGTTGAACGGGTTGCGATAGGTGTAGGGCGCCGGGATATGGAAACAGCCCGACATCAACGGCTCGTACTGCGTGCGGAAATTGGCATTGCCATTCACGCTCGCGCCCAGAGTATGCGTGCCGTGGTAGCCCTTCTTGAGGGACAGGTATTTCACCCGTCCCCCCTCGCCGCGCACCTTGTGATACTGCCGCGCGAGGCGCAGCGCGATCTCGACGCTGTCGGACCCGCCGGACGTGTAGAAGGCCCGCGTCAACCCGTCCTCGGCGAAGAAGTCGCGCAGCACTTCGCCCAGTTCGATCACCGCGTCGTTCGAGGTGCCCCGGAAGATCGAGTAATACGGCAGCCGGTCGAGCTGCGCGGTGATCGCGTCCTTCACCGGCTGGCACGAGAACCCGAGGTTCACGTTCCACAGCCCGCCCACGGCGTCGATCACGGTATTGCCGTCCACGTCGGTGATGTTCACGCCCTCGCCGCCCACGATGATGTCGGGCGGGTTGGCCTGGCTGTCGGCGGGATGCGCCATCGGGTGCCAGAGGTGACGCGCGTTGTGTTCCTTCAGAAAATTGCTGTCTTTCATGGGTGCCTCTTCACTTGGCCCCGGCCATCGACCGGGACAGGGGGTGGTCGGGCGGATAGGTCCCGCCCAGCGATCTGGTGATGTCGAGCGCCGCCTCGATCAGCGGAGCGCGCAGGTTCTCGGTGTGGTCCGGGGTGGCGCGCACGGAGGGGACCGACACCGACAGCGCGCCCATCGGCACGTCGCCCGCGCCATAGATCGCCACGGCCTGCGAGGCGACCTCGGGATCGAACGCGCGCGCGATGCTCGCGATCCCGGTCTCGCGCGTCTCCTCCATCAGCGCGCGCAGCGCCTCCGGGTCGGTCACGGTGTCGCCGGTGTATTCGCGAAGTGTGCCCTCGAGGATGCGCGCCTGCTGCGCGGCCGGGCAGAAGGTCAGCACCGCGATCCCGGACGAGGTCGCGTGAAAGGGAAGAAGCTCAGACATGTTGAAATGCACCTGCACCCCGTAGCGGCGCGGATCGGAGAAATAGATCGGCGAAAGCTGGTCGCCCTGCATGAGCGAAGCATGCACGAGCTCCCCCACATCGTCGGCGAGCCGCCTGACCACGGGCCGGATCAGCGCGCGGGTGGGATAGGTCGTCTCGCGCACCGCCGAAAGCCGGAGAATCGCCGGGCCGAGGCGGTAGCTCCGCGTTTCGTGATCCTGTTCGAGCCAGCCGTTCTCGAGCAATTCGACGAGGTGACGATGCACGGTCGCCTTGTCCCGCCCCGACAGTTTCACGAATTGCCCAAGGCCGATCTCGGGCCGCGACTCGGAAAAAAATTCCAGCAGTTCAAGGGCTTTGGTGATCGTTCCCATCGAAATTTACACCGGGAATGGCGCCTCCGTCAGATTGGCCTTCCGTCTTTTGTTGACAGAACGCGATGAGCAAGGCAAGTTATTTTAATACCGCCGGTTCATATAATAAACCACGGAACAGGCCGCGGTGTCCAACAAGAGGTGACGAAATGAAGAAAGTCCTGATCGCAGCCGCATGCGCCATTGCCATGCCCCTGACGGCGGCTGCCGAATATCCCGAACAACCCGTCGAGTTCGTCGTGCCCTTCCCGCCCGGCGACCTCGAGGATGTACTCACCCGCATGATCGCGGACGAGTTCCAGTCGCAGTATGGCGTGCCCGCGGCAGTGGTGAACAAGCCCGGCGGCGGCGGCGGACCCTTCCCCGGTGCGGCCGAAGTCGCAGAGGCGGCGCCTGACGGTTACACCATCGGCTCCTTCGTCGTCGGAGTTCCCGTGGTCGGCCCGCAGACCGGCATTCCCGCCCTCGCGGACGATCCCTTCGACCCCATCGGCATCTTTCTCACCTATCCCTTCGTCATCGCCGCCGGTGCGGATGCGCCCTATTCCACGATCGACGAACTGGCCGCCCACGCGGCCGAGAACGACGTGGCGCTGGGGCATTTCGGAAACGTCCTGATCCCGACGCAGGTCACGATGGCGCTGGCCGCCGAGAAAGGGTTCTCCTTCTCCTCGGACGCGGCGTTCGATGCGCTGGACTGCAACACGCTCGCCTCGGGCGACGCGGACGTGATCAACACGACGCTCCAGCTCATCCTGCCCTGCCTCGACGATCTGAAGGTTCTGGCTTCGGTCGGCGGCGAGCGGCTCCCGCAGACGCCGGACGCGCCGACGGTGGGCGAGCTTGCCCCGAGCCTCGACCTCGCCCTCTGGAACGGCCTCTTCGTGCCCAAGGGCACGCCGCAGGACGTGCGCGACAAGATCGAGGCGGTCGCTGTCTCCGTCATCGAATCGGACGCCGCCCGCACGCTGGCCGAAGAAACCGGCGCACTGATCTACTGGACCCCGGCCGACGAGACCGAGGCGCAGATCGAACGCGACATCCAGACCCTGCAGACCATCTCGGATCTCGCCGGAAACTGAGCACCCGGGCCCGGCGGAAACGCCGGGCCCGCCTTCGATCCGGAGCCCCTCCATGAAAACTTTCCAGGACCTCTTTCGGCGCTACCGGCGCCCCGGCGATTTCTTCATCGCCCTTCTGTCCTTCCTTTTCGCGCTGTTCCTGCTGGTGAACCTCCCGACGCAGGCGCCGCTCGTCGATAACGTCGGCTTCTTCTCGCAGCCGGCCTTCTGGCCCGGCGTGGCGGTGATCTCGATGGTGATCTTCAGCGCGCTGCACCTGATCGGCGCGCTGGTCTCGGAACGCATCCCCGGCCGCATGGCCGAGGTGCTCGAATGGTTCAAGGCCATCGAGTTCGCGATCTGGTTCATGGCCTATGTCTGGATCGTGCCCATCGTGGGCTACCTGCCCTCGACCATCCTCTTCACCGTGCTTCTGACCCTGCGGCTCGGCTACCGCGACTGGCGCTGGCTCGTGGCCGCCGCCGGGTTCGGAATTGTCGTCGTCCTTCTGTTCAAGGGCTTCCTTAACGTGCGCATCCCCGCCGGCGATCTCTACCAGTATCTGCCCTCCGGCCCGGTCCGCTCCTTCTTCATGACGTATCTCTGATGGCTGAACTCCTCTCCGGCATAGACATGCTCGCAACCCCCGCGGTGCTCGTGGCCCTCCTCGTCGGGTCCCTCGGCGGGGTCATCATCGGCGCGATCCCCGGCGTGGGCGCGCCCGTCGCCATCGCGATCCTGCTCCCCGCGACCTTCTCGATGGAGCCGATCGTCGGCCTGACCATGCTCCTCGGCATCTACGGCTCGTCGATGTATGGCGGCTCGCTCCCCGCGATCCTCATCAACACGCCCGGCACCGCCGTGAACGCGCTCACGACCTATGACGGCCACCCGATGACCAAACGGGGCGAGGCGCTGCGCGCTCTCGGCCTCGCCTACGGGGCCAGCTTCATCGGCGGGGTCCTGTCGATCCTCGCGCTGATCCTGCTCTCGCCGGTGCTGGCCAAGGTCGCCCCGATGTTCGGCTCGCGCGAGATCTTCCTCGCGGCCCTCCTCGGCGTCGTGCTCGTGGTGATCGCCCACCGGGGGCAGACCTTCGCGGCCGGCTCTCTCGCCGCCTTCGGCATCCTGCTCGCCACCATCGGGCTGGAGCCGGTGCGCTACACCCAGCGCTTCACCTTCGGCGTCGATTTCCTGTCTTCCGGCGTCGACCTCATCGTCGTCGTGCTGGGCCTCTTCGCCCTGTCGCAGGGCTTCCTCCTCGCCAGCCGCCCCGACGAAGCGCCGCGTGGAGAAAAGGTCAAGGGCAACATGTTCAAGGCGATGGCCGGTGTGTTCAAACACAAGCGCATCGCCTCGGTCGGCTCCGGTATCGGCGTGCTGATGGGCATGATTCCGGGGGTGGGCGAGTTCACCGCCCAGTTCCTGACCTACACCTACGCCCAGAAGACCTCCAAGTCGCCCGAGACCTTCGGCCAGGGCAACCCCGAGGGGCTCGTCGCCTCGGAAAGCGCGAACAACGCGGTGCCCGCCGCCGCGATGATCCCGCTCCTGGCCCTCGGCATCCCCGGCGAGGCGCTCACGGCGATGATGCTCTCGGTCTTCTACGTCCACAACGTCGTGCCGGGGCCGGGGCTGTTCCAGACCCAACTCGACTTCGTCTACGCGCTCTACATGGCGATGCTGCTGCTCAACATCTTCGTCGTCATCTTCGTCGCTCTGTCGTCGAACCTCCTGATGCGAGTGATCCAGATCCCCACCCGCTTCCTCGGCATGACGATCCTCACCCTCGGCTTCGTCGGCGTCTACTCGCTGCGCAACTCGATCACCGACTGCGCCATCGCGGCGGCCTTCGGCATGCTGGGCCTCGTGCTCAAGCGGCAGAACCTGCCGACCGTGCCGATCATCCTCGGCATGGTCCTGGGCGGGATCATGGAGGTGAAACTGCGCGCCTCGATGGCCCGGATCGACACGCCGCTCGACCTCGTCGAACGCCCCATCGCGGCGATCATCGCGGGGGCCATCGTTCTCCTGATCGGGTTCCACATCTGGGGCGTGATCCGGGAACGCCGCGCCCGCTCGCCCGAGGACTCACACGATCACGACATCCACGACTCCCAACAAGGCTGATCCATGCTCGACCAATCCCGCATCGACACGCTCCGGCAGACAGAACCGGCCCCCGGCAATCACCTGATCGACGGCGACTGGGTGCCCGCTTCCGACGGTGGCCGGCTCGACGTCATCTCGCCACTCGACGGAAAGCGCCTGACCACCATCGCGCGCGGCACGGCCGATGACGTCGCCGCCGCAACCGCTGCCGCCCGGCGCAGCTTCGACAGCGGCGTCTGGGCCAACGCCGCGCCCGCGAAACGCAAGGCGGTCCTGTTGAAATGGGCCGCCCTGATCGAAGAGCACGCGCTCGAACTCGCCGTTCTGGGCGTGCGCGACAACGGGACCGAGATCGGCATGGCGATCAAGGCCGAGCCGATGTCGGCGGCAGGCACCATCCGCTATTACGCCGAGGCCGTCGACAAGCTGAACGGCGAGATCGCGCCCACCGACCCCTCGGTCCTGGCCCTCGTCCATCGTGAGCCGGTGGGCGTCGTGGGGGCCATCGTGCCGTGGAACTTCCCGCTGATGATCGGCGCCTGGAAACTGGCCCCTGCCCTCGCCGCGGGCAACAGCGTCGTCCTGAAACCGGCCGAAACCGCCTCGCTCTCGCTGCTGCGCCTCGCGGAACTCGGGATGGAGGCGGGCCTTCCCCCCGGTGTCCTGAACATCGTCACCGGCGAAGGCGCGGTGGTCGGCGAGGCCATCGGCCTGTCGATGGAGGTCGACGTGCTCGTCTTCACCGGCTCCGGCCCGGTGGGTCGCAGGCTGCTGGAATACTCCGCCCGCTCGAACATGAAGCGGGTCTACCTCGAACTTGGCGGCAAGTCCCCGAACATCGTCTTCGCCGACGCGCCCGATCTCGACGAGGCGGTCAAGGTCTCGGCCAACGGCATCTTCCGCAATTCCGGGCAGGTCTGTGTCGCTGGGTCCCGCCTGCTGGTGGAACGCTCGATCCACGACGAATTCGTCGAGCGCCTGACAGCCTTCATGTCCGGCATGAAGGTGGGCGACCCGCTCGACCCCACGACCAATGCAGGCGCGGTGAACTCGGAACGCCAGCTCGCCCAGAACCTGTCCTTCGTGGACGAGGCGCGGGCGGCGGGTCGCACCGTCATCGGCGGATCGCGCATCCTCGAGGAAACCGGCGGCTACTTCATGGAGCCGACCGTCGTGACCGGCGTGACCCCCGACGACCGCGTCGCGCGGGACGAGGTGTTCGGCCCCGTCCTCGCCGTGATCCCCTTCGACACCGAGGAGGAGGCGCTGGCCATCGCCAACGGCACCGACTACGGCCTCGCCTCGGCGGTCTGGACCGCCGACCTGTCGCGCGCCCACCGCATGATCCGGGGCATCCGCGCGGGCCTCGTCCACGTCAACACCTACGGCGGCGCCGACAACACCGTCCCGCTCGGCGGCGTGAAACAGTCCGGCAACGGGCATGACAAGTCGCTCCATGCCCTGGACAAGTATCTCGACCTCAAGACCGCGTGGATCAAGCTATGACCGACCCGACCATCCTCGTCATCGGAACCTATGACACCAAGGACGACGAACTGTCCTACATGGCCGGCATCATCCGGGCGCAGGGTGGCAAGGTGCTCACGATGGACGTGAGCGTGCTCGGCGATCCGTCGAACCCCACCGACATCTCGAAACACGAGGTGATCGAGGCGGGCGGCTCCACGATCGAGAAAGCGATCTCCTACGAGGACGAGAACCTCGCGATGCAGGACATGGCGCGCGGTGCGGCCACGCTCGCGGCCCGGCTTTGCGACGAGGGCCGTTTTCACGGCGTCATCGCGCTCGGCGGCTCGATGGGCACCGACCTCGCGCTCGACGTGTGCTCGGCCCTGCCCATCGGCGTCCCGAAATACATCGTGTCCACCGTCAGCTTCTCCCCCCTGATCCCGCCCGACCGGCTTCCGGCCGACGTGCAGATGATCCTCTGGGCCGGGGGTCTTTACGGCCTGAACTCGGTCTGCAAGGCATCGCTGTCGCAGGCCGCGGGCGCCGTCGTCGGTGCCGCCCGCGCCGTCGAACGCCCGGACGAGGCGCGCCGGTTGGTTGGCATGACCTCCTTCGGCAAGACGGCCCTGAAATACATGGTCGGCCTGAAACCGGCGCTGGAAGAGCGCGGGTTCGAAGCCGCCGTGTTCCACGCAACCGGCATGGGCGGGCGCGCCTTCGAAAGCCTCGCGAGCCAGGGCGAACTGGCCGCGGTGATGGACTTCGCGCCGCAGGAAATCGGCAACTACATCATGGGCTCCACCGTCCACGCGGGCGAGTCTCGCATGACCAATGCCGGGCGTGCGGGCATCCCGCAGCTCATCTCCATCGGCTGCTACGACCTGATCGACCTCGTCGGCTGGCAGCCCCTGCCGGAGAAACTCGCCGGACAGGAGGTCCATGCCCACAACCGCCTGATCTCCTCGGTCCTGATGACCCCGGACCAGCGCCGGGAAATGGCCCGCGCGATGTGCGACCGCATGGCGACAGCCACCGGCCCCGTCACCTTCCTTTTGCCGCTCCAGGGCGGGAACGAATGGGACCGGCCCGGCGGTATCCTGGAGGACGCCGAAGGACTCGCCGCCTTCATCGACGAGATCCGCAAGCGCATTCCCCCCAATGTCGACCTGATTGAAATCGACTGCCACATCAACGACCCCGAATTCGTCGCCAAGGCGCTCGAGGTGTTCGACGACTGGATCGCGCGCGGGCTGATCGGGTGACACCCGGGGCCGCGCGCCCGCCCCTGCTCCGCAGGAGTCCCTTGCCGCCCGCGACCCGCAGCGCATAGACTTTGCCGGGTCAGCAGGACATCCGGGAACGAAGGGCGACGGTCGTGGACATTGTGAGGGAGGAGCGTGCGATCACCTTCAGGTCCGCCCTGAAGTCGCCGCTCTCCGCCTACAGCCATGCCTTCGACGCACCGGGAACGTCGCTCGACGAAACCCTCGTGAAGATCCTCATCGACTACAAGGTCGGGCGCTTCCGGCAGGCGATGAAACGGTTTCACAACCTGCTCGCGGCGCAGGGGCTGGACCCCGAGGTGCCGCTCCTCAAACAGCAGGATGCGCTGACCGAGGAAACCGCCGCCCTTCTGGTGATCGAGATGTTGGCCCACATGGGCTACGACACCACCCTCAGCCCCGAGGCGATGTGGGGCTATATCGATGCGATTTCGCTGTTCGACCCCGACGACCACGTCTGTCACGGGGCGGTCTACAACATGCTCCTGATGATCGCGTTCCGGCGCCTCGACCTGTCCGCGGCCGCCGAGTTCGGACAACTCGCCATCGACGCCTACCGGGCCAGCGGGTCTGATTACCTCGAAGGGTTCATCCACCTCCACCTCGGTTTCCTCAACATGAGCGCCGGAGACCTCTCCGCCGCGTCGCACGCGATGGACGAAGGGCACCGCTGCTTCGCCGCCGCCGGGGCCCCGGCCTGCGAAATGGCGATGGTCGCGGTGGTGCGCTGGTGGATCGACGCCGAGCGCACCGGCGCACTGCCCGACCCGCAGGCGCTCGACGAGATGCAGGACGCGCTGGTCCACGGCGAGTTCTGGCCCGAAACCCTGCTTGTCCTCGCAACGCTCCTGTTCCGCGTCGGACAGGCCGCGCGCGATGACCGGGTGCTCGAACGCCACGCGGCGCTCGAAACGCTTCTCAGGGTGCGCGGCATGACGGACCTCCTGCCCGCAATGCAGCTCCTGCGCGACGAGTTCTTCCACCGCGCCCCGCGCGCCCGTGCGGACGGCGCCGCACCCCTCCGGCTGGAGGAACGGCACATGGTGATCGTGATGCCCAAGACCACGTCGCTGCTCGTGAACTGGGGCGAGGACGCTCCGGACATCCCCCTGACCCTGGCCCGCTTGCGCGCCACGCAGGGCTTGCTCAACGGCGAACGGGCCATGCAGCAGGGCCGGTTCGACGAGGCCGCGCGCTGGCTCCTGCCCACCTTCGAGACGATCGAGGCGCAGGGCTGGACCTATCTCTTCACCACCGCGCGCGAGACCTTCGACCGCTTCTGCGCCGAATGCCGCGTGCGCCGCCGGTTCATCGACCGCGCCCGCCACATCCGCGACGCCTATCTCGACCCGTTGTCCGCGCAGGACCGGCTCGACCCCGCGCCCCCGGACCTGACGCCTGCGGAATACGCGGTGCTCTGCCTCCTGCCCAACGCGACGAGCAACAAGGCGCTCGCCCGCACGCGCGGGGTGAGCGAGGCGACGGTGAAGTTCCACCTCAAAAGTATCTACGCCAAGCTCGGCGTGGGCCGCAGGCGCGACGCGATCGAGGCCGCAAAGCGCCTGGGCTGGATCGGTCAGGCGACGTCGAGCGGCCTGTAATCCGCGTCGATCCCGAAGTAGCGCGGGCCGACGAGCGCGAGCGCTTCCTCGGTCCGCCAGATCGGGTCGCAGGGCAGACCAAGCACCTTGACCGACAAACCGTACTTGACCGTATCGGTCGGCACCGGGGCGCCGGTGTTGGCGTCGATCAGCGTGATGAGATCCGGCGTGGTGGCGAGCATGCGCCCGTCCTCTTCAGCCGACAGGAACTCGTTCTGGAAGCCCAGCGTCACGGTCCGGCCCCGGAAGTCCCCCTGCCCTTCGATGCGCACGCTGCCCTTGGCGAAGGCTCCCTCCAGCCGCCGCTCCACGTCACGCACCCGGCCGTGAAACAGCATCGTTCCGCCCAGCGACGAGGCAAGCGTTTCCGTGGCCTGCCCGCCATAGGTCTCGATCAGGTCGCCGATCTTGTGGGCGAGCGTCAGGCTCCCCTTGATGAGACAGTCGCGGATGTCGCCCGCCACCACCGGGTAGAGGCCGACCATCGCCGCCCCGCCCATCTCGATGGTAAGCGCACGGGCGAGCCGCTCGGTCCACTGGTTCGACACCGTGTCGAAGGTAGCCCCGTTGCCCTTGTCGTCATACATGGCCATCGGCGTCGCGTTGATGCCCGCGAGGGTGAAGGTCACCATCTGAAGCTCGGGGAACGCCCGGCCCATCGCATCGCCATCGATGATCGGCAGGCCCATCTGCGCCGCCGCGATGAACGGGATGACCGAGTTCAGGCCCCCCGCCTCGATGCACAGGATGGCCGACACCTCGCGCCCCATCAGCTTTTCCATCGTCGCGACCAGCGCCGGGATCTCGTTGCCCGAGGGGAACCGCTCCAGCATCACGTGCGGCGCGCCCATCATCGCGATGGGCAGGATCAGCGCGTCGTCGGGCAGATCGTCGAGCGAAACGACCGAAACCGTCTTGTCATCGCCCAGCTCCTGCTCGGCCATGAGCCGCCCGATATAGGGGTCCCCGCCCCCGCCGGAGCCAAGCACGGCACCCCCGCGCGCGATCCGGCGCAGGGCGGGTTTGTCGACGTTCAGAACAGGGGTCATCATGCAGTCTCCAGGTTGAGGTCGCCCACCACCGTCACGCTGATGGCGAGGTTGTTTCCGGGCAGGTAGGCCAGCGGCACGTCGGACACGGACAGGACGGTGAGTGTCGCGGCATCGGCCCCCCGCGCCACGGCGGCTTCGTTCGCCTCTTCGGTGATTTTCGCGATGGCCGCCTCGCGGTTCAGCGTGTCCGTCAGTTGCACGATCTTCGACACTTCCCCCGACACCTGCGCGATGGCCGCGCCCACGGCATTGGCAAGGTCGTGATGGGCCGGGCGCACCACCTCCAACCCGTCGACGCGCGGTCCCATCAGGACCGATCCGCCGCCCACGGCAAGGACCGGCATCTCCTCGGCCGAGGTGCGCGAGCGCGCGACCACGTCCGTCAGCATCCGGTCCATCTCGGCGACCAGCCCGTCGAGGTCCGGGACTTTCGGCGCAGGATGTGTGCCCATCTCGGCCCGGCCTGCCGCCACGGCGATGTCCGAGGCGGTCAGTGTGTCACCCCCGAACACGATCCCCATGGTGAGCAGGTCCAGCCCGACCGAATCCGGCCCGACCTTGCCGGTGTCCGTGTTCACCATGGACCCGCCGCCCAGCCCGATGCTGACCACGTCGGGCATCGAGAAGTTTGTCTGCACGTCCGCGACCGTCACCGAGGTGCCCGCGAGACGCGGGAACCCGTCACGCACCTCGCCCACGTCCGCCGTGGTGCCGCCGATATCCACAACCAGCGCGTTTTCAAGCCCGGACAGGAATGCCGCCCCGCGCATGGAGTTGGTCGGCCCGCAGGCGAAGGTGAGGACCGGAAGCCGCTCCACCTCTTCGGTGTCGATCAGCGTGCCGTCGTTGCGGGTGAAGAAGACGGGACAGGTCAGGCCGAGGTCCGCCTTCATGCGCGCGAACGCCGCGACCACGTCGACCGCGAGCGGGCGCAGGGCACTGTTGATGATCGCCGCATTCTCGCGCTCCAGGAGCCCGATGCGCCCGATCTGCTGGCTCACCGTGACGTTGAGCTCGGGATGCGCGGCCCGGATCACCTCGGCCGCCCGTTCCTCCATGTCCCCGCGCACGGTCGAGAAGACCGCTGAAACGGCGATTTCGGTGCAGCCCTCGGCCTTCAGCTCCGCGACGGCCTGAACCACCTGCGCCTCGTCCAGGGGCGCGATCTCGCGCCCGTCCATCTCGTATCCGCCATCGACCAGCCGGAATTTCCCGCCGATCGCTTCGACGAGGTCGCGCGGCCAGTCCGCGAAAGGCACGAGCGACGAGCCAGACGGCAGGCACAGGCGGACGATCCCCGTGGGCGACAGGTCGCGCCGGCGCACCAGCGCGTTCACGAAATGCGTCGTGCCCAGCATGACCGCATCGACCGCGTCGACCGCCAGCCCGGATTGCTCCAGCGCCTTGCCGATCGCCGCCTTGGCCCCGCTCGTCACGTCCGGCGTGGTCGGCGACTTGGCCCCCGCGACGAATTCCTTGTCGCGCATCACGACGGCATCTGTATTCGTGCCGCCAACATCGACCCCGATACGGATCATGGTGCTCTCCTTGGTTGGTATTGGGTCATCCGCTGCGACGCTGGCTCCAGGCGTCGATGCTGACCGCGATGAGGATGACGCCCCCCTCGATCAGCCGCTGCCAGATCGGGTCGATCTGGTGCAGGTTGAAGCCGTTCGACAGGAACGCGAGGAAGAAGACCGCGGTGACCGTGCGCCAGATGGCCCCCGATCCCCCGGCGATGGAGGTGCCGCCGACGATCACCGCCGTCAGCACCGCGAAGATGAAACTGAAATCGTCCGACGGCTGGGCCGAGATCGCGCGCGACGATCCAAGAATACCGGCCAACGCCGTGGCGCCCGCGAGCAGGACGAAAGTGATCATCTGCACCCGGTCCGTGGCGACACCGGCAAGCCGCGCGGCTTCGCGGTTTGCCCCGGTGGCATAGACGTTGCGGCCGAACCGCGTGCGGGTGAGCAGGATGCTCGCGAAGATCACCACCGCGATGGCGATCCAGGTCGCGCTCGTCAGCTCGAAGATGCGCGAGCGGGCGAGGTCGCGCCAACCGTCGCTCTCGGGCCGCATGATCGCCCGGTCGGACACGAGATATCCGGTGCCGAAGAAGATGAACGAGGTGGCGAGCGTGGCGATGAAGGAGTTGACCTTGAGCCGCGTCACAGCGAACCCGTTGATGAGGCCCATTACCGCACCCGCGCCCAGCCCCGCGAGGATGCCGAGCGGGATGCTCCCGGTCGCGTTCTCCACGAGGAGCGCGACAAGCGGCGTGGCGACATAGACCGCGCCGACCGAGATGTCGAAGTTCCCCGCGATGATCGCCATGGTCATGAAACAGGCCGCGATCAGCACCCCCGACTGCTGGTCGAGGATGTTGCGCATGTTGCGCTCGGAAAAGAAGCCGTCGGTCGTGAGCGCGAGCAGCACGAACAGCGCCACGGTCACGACGAGGATGCCATATGTCTTGGCGAAGAGTATGGTTTTCTGCATGTATCAGGTTCCGCTGAAGGCCGCGCGCATGAGCGCGCTTTCGGTCAGGTCCGCGCCCGCCAACTCGCCCGCGATCCGCCCGCGTGAGACGACGACGACCCGGTGACTGAGGCCGAGGATTTCCTCGATTTCCGATGAGATGAGCAGGATCGCCGTGCCGCGCGCCGCCATGCCCGCGATGAGGTCATAGATCGACCGCTTGGCCCCCACGTCCACACCCCGCGTCGGCTCGTCCGCGATAAGGAGCGCAGGCTCCCCGAGGGCTGCACGGGTGAACAGGATCTTCTGCTGGTTGCCGCCCGAAAGCGACCCCGCCGGATCGTCGAGCGAGGCGTATTTCAGGCCTGTCGCGGCGCAGTGCTCCGTGACCTCCACCCGCTCGCGCCGCCGGTCGAGCCCGAGCGCGCCGGAGAACCGTTTGAGGTGTGACAGGGTCACGTTCTCGGCGATGGGACGCTCGATCATCAGCCCCTGCTCGCGCCGGTTCTCCGGGATCATCGCCATGCCCGCCGACAGGCGCGCGGCGACCGTCGGCCCAGCCGCCCCGCCCGCAAAGCGCACGTCGCCCGTCGCAGGATCGGCGCCGAGAATGGCGCGCGCGATTTCGCTGCGCCCGGAGCCGACAAGGCCCGCGAGGCCCACGACCTCGCCCGGCCGGATATCGAAAGATACGTCCCCGAACACGCCGGGCCGCGTCAGCCCGCGCACGGACAGGACCGGCGGCGTCGCCGGGTCCGGTGCCGCGATGTCCGGATACTGCTCGCCCAGAACGCTGCCGGTCACACCTTCGACAAGGCTCTCGTGCGTTTCCTCTGCGGTTGGCCCGGTGCGTATGAGCCGCCCGTTGCGCAGGATCGTCACCGTGTCCGCCGCCTCGAGAATCTCCTCGAGGAAATGGGAGACATAGATCACCGCCTTGCCCGCCGCCGCGAGTTGACGCACGAGCGCGAGGAGCGGTGCGACCTGGTCCGAAGGCAGCCTCGCGGTGGGTTCGTCGAACACGATCAGCCGCGCATCCCGGCTGAGCGCGCGCAGGATTTCCACCTTCTGCTGTTCGACCACGGGAATGTCGCCCACCCGCGCGTCGAGGTCGACCTGCATGTCGTAGCGGTCCATCACCGCCTGAACCGCCGCCCGCGTGGCGCGCGCGTCGACGAACGGACCCCGCGTCACCTCGCGCCCAAGCGCGATGTTGTCGAGCACGGTGCGCGTGGGCATGAGCGACAGTTCCTGCGAGATGCCGACCAGCCCGTGATCGAGCGCCTGCGCGGGGCTTGCGAAGTGAACGGCGGTGCCGTCCAGCTCCATGCGCCCCGCGCTCGGCCCGTGGACCCCGACGATGAGCTTGCCCAGCGTCGATTTGCCGGCCCCGTTCTCGCCCACGAAGGCATGAACCTTGCCGGACTCGACCGCGAGGTCGATCCCCTCCAGCGCCACGGTGCCGCCAAAGGTCTTGCTGACCCCCGAGAGGGTCAGCAGGATGTCATCGCCGGTAGGCACGTCTCAGCCGTCCCACTGGGCCGAGAACTGGTCGATGTTGTCAGCCGTCACCTTGCCGTCGTCGGGCATGGACGCCAGCGGGTCGATCCCGCCCTGGTCGTTGCCGTTCTTCAGCGCGTCGACCATCGCCTCCATGGCGAGCCGGCCCTCGTCGGCGGGCGCGCCCATCACGGTGCCAAACCACGCACCCGAGGCGATCCCCTCGAAGGCGGGCGCGGAGCCGCCGAAGCCGATCAGCTTGACGTCGGCCAACATGCCTTCGTCCTCGAGCACGATTTGCGTGCCCTGGATCGCCTGATCCGGCCCCACGACCACGTCGAAACTGTCGTTGACCTGAAGGATGTCCTCGGTCGCCGCGATCCCGCCATCGGGGCCGAGGTACTTGCCCTCGCCCTCGGCGACGACGGTGATGTTCGGGCTGTCGGCCGTTGCCTCGTCAAACCCCTGCCGGATCGCGGTGTCGAGCGGCGTGCCCTTGATCCCGTAGAGATAGACCACCTCGCAGGGGTCGATCCCCTCGCAAGCCGAGACGGTCAGACCGCCCAGTCGCGTGCCCGAGCGGTAAGGCGCAACCATGACCGAGGCCGCGATCCCCTCGACCTGCGGGTCGGAGGTGGTGAGATCGGAGCCGAGCACCTGGTTCAGCACCACGACCTCCAGCCCTTCGGCCAGCGCGTTCTCGATATCCGGCACCGCGCCGGGGCCATTGATCGCCGCGATGATGAGCCCGTCATACTGGCCCGACGCGATGACGTCCTGCAATTGGGCGGTCTGCGCGGCCGGGTCGAACTGGCCGTCGAATTCGGTGATCGTGACCCCGTTGGCCTCGGCCACCTTCTCCATTTCCTCGAGCGACTTGGACAGCCACGTGTTCGCCGCGCTGGCGGTCAGATAGGCAACGTCATAGTCTTGGGCGGCAGCGGTTCCGGCAAGGCCACTCGCGGCCAGAATTCCGGCGGTCAGCGCCGTGGCGCATGTTTTTCTGGTTGTGAAAATCATTCGAACCTCTCCTGAGCTTATGCCCGGAAGCGTTGCGAAACTTTCGTGACAAGGCGAGGCCGGGCTTGGATAGCCCCGCGCCGCCATTGGGATGGAAAAAGGGGGGGCAGTGGGCGAATTAGGATAGGGCGCCCTGTAACACTCGGAAATATTGATGTAAAAATCTACGCCCCGGCGCGGGCAGTCCCGCGTTCTACCGTGGAGTCGGGTCAGACCCCCTGCCCTTCCTCCGCCTCGAACGCCCCCGGCACCAGCTCTTCCCAGAATGCCGCGATCCGTTCGGCGTTGAGCGCGCTCATCCAGCCGTGGCGCTCGAAATCGTCGCGCGCGGCCCCTTCCAGCCGCGACAGGAACATGCGTCGGTCCGCGTCCCGCTGCGTGGGCGTGCGCGCCTCCACCAGCGCCTTGATCCGGGCGAGCCGTTTGGCCCGCTCGCTCGACGGCGCGGGGCTCCCGGCCCCCTGCCCTGCCCCGCCGTAGTCGGCCTTGATCGCGGCGGACAGGTAACGCACCGGGTCGCGCACGCCGTCCTGCCCCGCGACGTAATCGACCTTGCGCGTGACATAGGCCTCGCCATGCTCCCCGATCCACTGGCGGGCGAGCCGGTCGCTGACGCCCAGCTCCCGCAACCGGCGATAGACCGGCCCGTTGCGAATCCCTTCCCCGTCGTCGAGGTCGAGGATGGCGAGTTGCGGGTTCTCCTCGATCAGGAACCGGATGTCCGTGACCTGCCGCCCCATCTTCTTGACCTCTGGCGTGACGAGGATGTTGGACGTCTTGTTCACCTCAGCCACCGCTGGCTTGATGATCTTCGCGTTCAGGTGCTTGTAGCTTTCATAATACGCGCTGTCGGCGACACCCATCAGCCGCCGGAACAGGTCGAGCGACCACCACCCCGTGCTGCCCGTGCGCACGAAACGATAACAGTTCTCGTAAAGCGCGAGCGCGTGACCGCTCGTGAACCGCCGCTGGATGTTGAGGTTGATGAGCGCGAAGACCTTGGGGTCGTGCAGCTTCTCTGCCAGCGCATCGGAATAGGCGTACTCGCAGATCCCGCCCTTGAGCTTGGCATAGGACAGAAGCGACGAGACACCCCATTCCTGCCGCCCCTCCTCGTCCAGCATGTCCCACTCGGCCACCGTCTCGGCGAGACCCCGCAGGCTGTCCTTGAGCGTATCGAAGTCGTTGGAGTTGTAGCCGATCATCATGCACAGGGTGCGCGCGTCGATCTGGTGGCGGCGGCTGGTGGTCAGCGTGTCATAGGCGTTGAGCAGGAGCACATTGCTCAACTTCCGCTGTAATAGGGTCAATTTCCCGGACACGTGGATCGCCGCCACGTGTTTCTTCACCGCGCCCCTGCGGAGCGAACCGGTCAGCCGGTCCCGCGCAATCTCGTCCATCCTGTCACCTGCTCGTTCTTTTTTGACAGTCTCCGCCATAAGGCACCCGCGATCAAGTCCGGCGTTGGCACCTATCCCGCCGTCCCGTATCCGGGTCCCCTTCAGCGCCGGGCAGATCGTTAGGGGACCCGTTTGCGGGATACGGCCCGAGCCCGGACTCCGCATATGCACGCAAATAGGCTCTAATCACGCGAAATCCCCTTGTTTCCGAACGAATCATGACTCCGTCCCCGCGAATCGGACCCCGTGATCCTGAAAACGGGTGCCTTTCGACCCGCTCGCGGGTGCCCTCCGTCCCGGAGCCGGGTCCGGAGTGCGACGTAACCCATTGGTCCCGCAAATTTTTTTCTCTGCAAAGACTCTAAAGTCCTGAAAGAAAACTAAAACGAGGATGCTGTGTGTATTCCATATCTTGGGGTTTGTTCTGGAAGAGGCCCAAACCGATTCACTTGAGCCCCGGCATGTGCGATAGTTTCCACGATATCGCAGAGAATAGCGAACATGGAGAGGCACTCATGGCAACCAAACCTCCGGGCAAGCAGGATCTGCCCCCCTATTTCAACATCGATCCGGGTTTCGCCGCGAAACGTCTGGCGGAGCCTATCGAGACGGCCCGATTCGCGAAAGCGGCGGCCTTCGCCATGCGCGGGCGCGACGACCTCGCCCGCCGTGGCTACGCGCCCGACGGGAACAAGCGCCTTCGCAAGTTCTCGATCTGGGAGATCACGCGCTACCTGATCCCCGTCGCCGCCGCCCACCTGCGCCGGGTCCTCAAGGCCAACCCGGACCTGCCCCAGGGCGAGGGCGAAGCGGGTGCCAAGTGGTTCACCCTCGAAGAGGTCATGGTGATCCGCGACCACTTCGCGACCGAAGGCGCCTCTGGCAAGGCCTACAAGTCGTGGCGGCCCGAGGGTCTGCCGGCCAAGGTCGTGGCGGTCGCCAATTTCAAGGGCGGGGTCGGCAAGACCTCCACCGCGGCGCACCTCGCGATGAGCGCCGCGCTCGACGGTTACAAAGTCTTGGTCATCGACCTCGACAGTCAGGGGTCCATGACGTCGATTCTCGGCGGCAAGGTCGAGGATGAATGGATGACTGCCTTCCCCCTCATCGCCCGCGACTATGCCAAGGCCCTTCAGGCCGAGAACGCGGTGCGCGAGGGCGCGGGGCAGACCCCCTACCCCTTCGACGAAACCCTGACCGAGGCGCTCGAGGTTTCGCCGCGAAACCTGATCCAGAAAACGCACTGGCCCAACATCGACCTGATCGGCGCACAGCTCAATCTCTACTGGGCCGAGTTCCAGGTCCCGGTCTGGCGAATGCAGCTTCGGTCCTGGCCCCTCTGGGACGCACTGCAGAACGCGCTCGAGGACGGCGGGGTGCTCGACGAATACGACATCGTCCTGCTCGATACGCCCCCTGCCCTCGGTTACCTCACCATCAACGCGCTCGCCGCCGCCGACATCCTGCTCGTGCCCCTCGGCGCGTCCTTCCTCGAATTCGATTCGACGGGCCGGTTCTTCGACATGATCTATTCCACCTTCGCCTCGATCGAAGAGGGCGAGAACCGCGTTCGGCGGCGCGACGGCCTCCCCGAAATGCGGTTCGAATGGGACGCGGTGCGCGCCATCATCACCCGGTTCGACGCGGCGCAGCAGGCCGACCTCGCCAACGTGATCCAGGCGTATTTCGGTGACTTCATGACCGCCTACCGGCAGGAGCTGACGGCAATGGTCGGACAGGCCGGCGAACAGGTGTCGGGGATTTACGAGACGGACTACCGCGACTTCAACCGCGAGACTTACGTGCGCGGGCGCGAGACGTTCGACGGTACCTGGGCCGAGGTGAAATCGCTGATCCTCGGTTCGTGGTGGCGGGATCAACAGATGGCAAACGCTGAAAACGAGGAGGCGTGATAGATGGCCAAGAGACGTAAACTCGAGGCGCCGAGCGCCGCCGACCTCACCGCCCTGGAGGAGGAGTTTCGCCGCGAAACCCCGGCCAAGGGGCCACTTGCCGCACCGATCGCACAGGTCGCGGCCGACACGGCACAGGCCGCCGACATGCGCTCCGCCGAAGAAAAGGCCGAGATCGCGCGCAACCGAACTGACGCCGAGCGGCTGCGCGAGGCCGAAGGGGCAGGGCGCCTGATCGCGGAAATCGCGCTCGATGACATCGACGAAGGTGCGCTTATCCGCGACCGCATGGCACTGGACGCCGAGGAACTCGACGAGCTCAAGCGTTCCATCGCCGCCCACGGCCTGCGCCTCCCCATCGAAGTGTTCGAGAAGACCGCGCCGGACGGGGGCAAGCGCTACGGCCTGCTGTCGGGCTACCGTCGCCTCTTCGCCTACCGCGGCCTGCGCGAATTGTGGAGCGGCGAGCGCTACGACCGGATCCGGGCCATCGTCCGCGACCCCGAGGCGATGGGCGGGACCTTCGTCGCGATGGTCGAGGAGAACGAAGTCCGCGCCGACCTCAGCCATTTCGAGCGGGGGCGGATTGCCGTCCTCGCGGCCAAGGAGGGCGCCTTCGTCAACACCGAGGCCGCGGTGGACGCGCTGTTCGCGACGGGGTCCAAGTCCAAGCGGTCCAAGATCCGCTCCTTCGCGCTGATCTTCGAGGAGCTGGGCGACATGCTCACGTTCCCCGAATCCCTGCGCGAAAAGGACGGACTCAGGATCGCGGGCGTGCTCCGGTCGGGCGGCGAGGCCCGGCTGCGTCAGGCGCTGGCCGAGACCGCGCCACAGTCGCCCGAGGAAGAGCTTGCGACGCTCACCGCCGCGATGGCCTCGCTGGACCCCGCGCCTGCCGATCCTTCCCGAGGTGGTCGGCCGAAGCGCACCCAAGCGCGGGCGGAACGCACCACCGACACCGGCGTGCGTATCGGGGTCGAGCGGGAGGGGCGCGACTGGATCATCCGCATGTCCGGCGGGCGGCTCGACGACGAGCTCATGCGCCGGGTGGCCGAAGAGGTCGAGGCGCTGCTGGCGCGCGAGTGATCCGGGGTTTCGCCGCGAAACCGGCGGGGCAGGGGGCTGACCCCACCCCGCCGGCTTCCTCCTTCTTGGCGCGAAGGGGCAGGGGTCGTCGCGAGGCTTGCCTGGATCAGGCGCCTCACCTATACTCCTGTTTCATACGCATTCTCCGGGAGGCTCCCATGGGGCGGATCAAGGTCAACCTGACGCTGGACGCCGAGGTCGCGGAAACGGCCCGCGCGCTCGGCCTGAACATGTCCCGCCTGGCCGAAGCGGCGATCAACGACGCGGCGCGGGTCGAACGCAACCGCCGCTGGCGGGAGGAGAACGCCGAGGCGATCGCACAATACGGGCAGGAGGTGGAGGCCGAGGGCCTCGCGCTCGCCCGCTACCGCAGCTTCTAGGCCGGGGCATGGCGCAGTTCGATGTCTATCGCCTGACGGGCGGGCAGCTCGTCGTCGATCTCCAGACCGACCTTATCGGGATCGAGACCTCGCGCGTGGTCGCACCGTTGCGGGACGCGGGGCGCTATGCGGCCTTGCCGGGGCTGACACCGGCGGTCGAGATCGACGGGACGAAATGGATCGTGCGGGTGCAGGAGCTGGCCGCCGTTCCGGGCGGGGAGCTGCGCGAAAGGGTCGGGTCGCTGGAGCCCCATCGCGACGCGCTCAAACGGGCGCTGGATATCCTGATCGACGGCGTCTGAGCGGGGCGGATGCCCCGGCCGGAGCCGGGGCAGGGGGGTCATTCCTCGCGCCAGCCCTGGTCGATCCAGTCGGAGACACTGCCCGGCCAGGTGAGCGGTTCGCCATCTGCGCCGCGCAGCACGCCGCTGTCGAACAGGAAGCGCGCCATCGTCTCCAGCCGCTCCTCGTCGATCAAACCCACCGGGGTCGCGCCATCGGTGAGGTAGTTGCCCTCGTCGATCACGCGCATCGAGCCGCGCACGAGATCCTCGTTGGGGAAGTCGCCGGCGGCGATGAGGATCTCGGCGGCCTCGGCGGGGTTCTGCGCGGCCCAGTCATAGCCCCTGCGCGTGGCCTCCATGAAGGCCTCGACCAGTTCCGGGTTTTCCTCGAGCGTCGTGGTTTGCGTGCCGATATAGCCGCCCTGCGGCTCCGGCACGCCGTAGTCCTGGTAGAGGAAATGCGACTGGTCGCGGCCCAGAAGCTCGCTGTTCACACCCTCCCATGTCGCCACTTCTAGGGTGAAGTCCACCGCGCCCGAGGCAAGGGCTTCGTAGGCGCCGGTGCCCAGGGTCACGGTGTCATAGTCGGGAGTGCCACCGTCATTTTCGATCATGGTCGAGATCAGGGCATCCTCCCACATGGTGCCGAAGCCCGCGTAGGTCTTGCCTTCAAGGTCTTTCGGGCTGGAGATCTCAGGGTGATCGGAGTTGTAGACCAGCCGCCCGGCCTCGCGCTGCATCGTGACCCAGAGCCCGGTGATCGGCGCATCGCCGGCCTTGGCAGTCATGAACCCCAGCGCGGTCATGTAAGCGAAATCGACGGCCCCGGCGGCCAGAAGCGCGGTCGAGGCGCTGTCGGAATAGGGCAGGATTTCCACGTCGAGCCCGGCGTCGTCGAAATATCCGTTCTCCTGTGCCACCACGAGGCCGATGTGGTTGGTGTTCAGGGTCCAGTCCAGCGCGATGCTGACTTCGTCGGCAAGGGCCGCCGGGGCCGCGAGGCAGGCGGCGAGGGTGAGTGCTGTGCATTTCATGGGGTTTCCTCCAGTAGCATGGTTCTGAGCATCGAACGGGTCTCGGCCAGCGCGGCCTCGCTCCGCTCTTTGCGGGGGGTGGTGATCGGAATGTCTGCGGTGATGCGACCGGGACCGCCCGCCATGACGAGCACGCGGTCGGCAAGCTGGGTGGCCTCGTAGAGATCGTGCGTGACCATCAGGACAGTGCGCGGCTGCGCCTCCAGCCGGGTGACGAGCCAGTCCTGCATCCTGAGCCGCGTTACTGCGTCCAGCGCCGAGAACGGCTCGTCCAGCAGGAGGACCAGCGTGTCCTGAACGATGGTGCGCAGGAAAGCCGCCCGCTGGCGCATGCCGCCCGAGAGCTGATCGGGGAAGCTGTCCTCATGTCCCTCAAGCCCGAAGGCCGGAAACAATGCGCGCACGCGGTCGCGAGCGTCGTGGGGGCGGGTGCCCCGGATCTCCAGCCCGAGGCTCGCGTTCTCGGTGATGGTGAGCCAGGGGAACAGCGTGTCCTGTTGTGGCTGGTAGGCGATGTCGGGGCAGGGCAGGGGGGTCGGCCTGCCCCCCAACCGCGCGGTGCCGGTGACGTCGAGTTCCGGGGCCAGCACGCCCGAGAGCCATTTGACGACCGAGCTCTTGCCGCAGCCCGAGGGGCCGATCAGGCAGGTGATCGCGTCGCGGGGCAGGGCGAGGGAGAGGCTCTCCACCAGCGTCTCCCGCCCCGCGCGGATGGTCAGGGTCTCCACCTCAAGCATGGGTCACCCTCCGGAACCGGCGCCCGGTGGCGCGTTCGACGATCAGGATCGCGGCGAGGAGGGCGAGCGTGAGCGTGGCCGAGATGACGACGGCGGCGAGGACGAGGTCGGCGCGGAAGTTGTTCTTGGCGGTCAGGATATAGATACCCAGCCCCTGCCGCGCGCCCGCGTACTCGGCGAAGATCGTGGCGACGATGGCGTAGGTGGCCGAGATGCGCAGGCCGGAGAAGAACTGCGCCCGGGCCGAGGGCAGGGTGGCACGACGGAACACCGCCCACCGGGAGGCGCCCATCGAGACGAGCTGATCGCGAAAGGCGCGCGGCTGGCTCGCGTAGCCGGACATCAGGCTCACCACCATCGGGAAGAAGGTGACGAGGATGACGAGCAGGACCTTCGGCAGAAGGCCGAAGCCGAACCACATGACCATGAGCGGGGCGAGGGCGACGATGGGGACCGTCTGGCTTGCAACGAGGAGCGGCATCATCCCCCGGCGCAGCCAGAGCGCGAAATGGAGCGTGACCGACACCGCGAAGGCGAAGAGGACCGACAGGCTGAAGCCGACGCCGGCCACCCCGATGGTGGCGAGGGCGTGGCGCAGGATCTCGCGCCGTTCGACCCAGAGGCCGTTCGCCACGTCGCTGGGCGCAGGCAGGATGAGGGGCGAGGCGTCGGTGAGGAGGACATAGCCCTCCCATCCCGCGAGGAAGAGGGTCGCCAGCACGAGGGCCGGATAGATATATCGCAGATACAACATTGCACTCAAGGCAGGGGCGGGGGGCCGCCCGTGCGGGGCTCTCAGGCGAGGCTGGGGCTGTTAGCGGAAGCGGTGATGTCGATGGTCACGTGACCCTCGGCCGGGCCGAAGCGCAGGAACGCCTGGCGCAGAGTCTCGAACACGGCGCCCGCGTCGCCCCGCAGCCGGGTGCAGAAGTTCTTGGATTTCAAGAACGTGCCGCTCGACTTGAGGAAGTCGATGCAGCCGTAGATCTCGTCCATATGGTTGCCGCTGCCCATGACGTAGAGCGAGAACTGCACGTCGATGCCCACGCCCGTGACCACGGCGTTCTCGACCGCCTGGGCGGCAAGCGCCTGACGCTCGGTGAGGCTTTCGTCCTGTGCGCGCTCGAGCACCTCGCAGCGGCAGGAGGGGTCGTCCGGCTCGCCGGGACAGCCACGCGAGAGCGTGACATGCATGGTGACATGCTCTGGCCGCTTCGCCGAGGCTGCGAACAGGTCGCGGATCGCGTCGAGCAGCGGCTCCGGCGCGCCGACCATGAGGGTCGACATGTCGTCGGTCTCGATCCTCAGGTCGTCCTTGTAGGGGGAGAGGGCGTCGAGCCCGGTGGTGATGACCTCCACGAATTGAGACGTCATCGGATACAGTGACACTTGCGCGCCTATGAACATGCTAGCACCTCGCTCCGCTGGTATTATCCAGATCAGCTGTGAAAGGGTTCGCGCTGTCCCGCGCATCTCAGCCCCTGACGGAGCACCCCCGGTTATGTGCGGCGACCCTGTGGCACGCGCGCGCACTTGTCAACGGTCGCGGACGAGGCGCGAAAAACACCGATAATGGAGAGTATGTCAAACGGAAAATGTAGGGCTTGACCACATTATGTGGGGTTTTACCCCACGTGTTGCCACCAAGCAACCATTTCGGCCCGCTCACCTTTACGTTGTTCTTTTTTTGGGAATAGGGCGCGCTTCGCGCACCCTTTTACCCAAGTTGTGGTGCGCAGCGCGCTTCGCGCGACTTTCACCTCAACTTGGCCATCATCCCGCCTCGCAGGGCTTCGCCCCGCTGGCGGAACATTATGAGCGCAGACGCGCTATTATTGCCAAAAAATCGCCACCTTGCGCCTCCGGCGCGGGCGAGAACGGCCCTACCGCGCAAACGAGTAGGCACGGGACCGACCTTCGCCGCTTCGCGGCTCACCCCGCTAAGGCGGGGCCTTGAAGGGGTCGGATAAGAGACGGCTTCGCCTTTCGCATAGAAACGAAAAAACGGCTTCACCGTCCATCACACCACGGAACAAATCGCTTGACGGCGGATGACCCGCCTTTGCCGCGCCCCTTGTTTGGGTCGGGCCTTGCCTTGCACACGCGCCGCTCTTTTTGCCGCCTGACCTCTTTTTGAGGGGTCTTTACGACCGCATGCGGTTTAGGAGCTTGGCGCTGTAGCCCGACCAGGGGCGCAGCTGCCATTAGCTCGCGCGGCGCCACAGGCCGCACGCGCGGTTCCGGGGTAAAGTTTACAGGTGAAGCAACCCGTTTCCGGGGATGCGCTTTTCGCGCAACCAGCTCTGCAACCCTTCTTCGCCGTATATTTCGCGCACGATTTGGCGCTCTAACACGGACCCCGAAGGGGCGGGCACGAACCGGTCTAGATCGAACGGGAGCGGTTCGTTTGATTCCCCTGTTTTTTTTGCGTGCCATCCGTTCAGCCTTTCGCCTTCTCTCCAATAGACTTGCTCACCCTCGAACAACGAGGTTCGCGCTACGTAGATCGGATCAACCACGCCGATCGTTCCAAAACGAAACGGCGCTTTGAAATGGTCGAACCCGACACCGTGAAGCCACGCTTTCGCCCTCATACGCTGCGCATCGCTTTGCTCGTCTTCGGGCGATTTTTGCGCCCGCGCCCATTCCTTAAAATAGGCTTTATCCCGCACGTCGAATGGTTCGAGCTTGCGGGCATCCTCGGGCAGAAAATCTGGAACAGCGCCATACTTGCCCACGTGGTTGCCAATGACCTCGTGAAGCGGGGGGTCTTCGCCCCACCGCTCACGCCAACAGTTGAAGTAGTGGCGCAGAAAATTATCGCGGGTCTTGCCCTGTATCCAGAATTTGCGCCGCTGACCGTCCTTCTTTTTCACGTCCGGGAAGGAATATTCAAAGCTTTGCGGATGAAGCTTCTTAGCAACGTATTCCTCTGCGCGCGCCATAAACCACTCGTGCCCGAGGGGGGGGCGCTTAGACATAGACAGATGCGATGAGACAGAGCGGCTTTGTTGATCCTTGAGCGTGTATTTAAGGACATATGCCATGCCGCCGTAATCGACGGGCTGAAAATAGCTATAACCGTGCTTCCAGCCCGCCCAATTAATTCGAGCGGCGTCGTCGCGCCGCCAGCGGGGAAGAACCACGTCCCAAGGGTCACGAGCCTCGACTTTCTCGGCAGGGATCACTTCCGGGGACCATCCGTAGAAAAACAGAATTGCGTGCCAATGGGCGCGCCCCTTCTTTGATCCGTATTCACCAGCGACGATGAAACGGACGTAGGACGTTCCTTTGGGGCGCTTTGCCTTGCGATCCGCGCGGCGCAGGCGCTCATTAATCGCGCGGATGGCATTGCGGAAATCTTCATACCGCAAAACTGCAATCTGCGCGCCCTCGCCAGCATAGGTGAATGTTACAGAAAACGTCGCGTCCGCGGTTTTCTGTTCGGCTATGCACCGGCCAACGTAATCGTTGACCCGGTTTTCTCTGCATAGCCTGCACTCTCGGCACGCAACCAAGGTTTCAGGTTCAATCTCGACCGGGGTAAGACACATGCTCGTTTGCCTGCAGTTGGTTGCGTGCCTCTAGATGCATAGGCACACAAGGGATGCCTGTCTGGTGTGGGGG
>CAXRHZ010000039.1:0-78053 GCA_964230745.1 Maritimibacter sp.
CCCGCCCGGGCCGCCTCGACGCCCGCGTTGAGTGCCAGCAGGTTGGTCTGGAAGGCGATGTCGTCGATCACGCCCGTGATCTTGGAAATCTGGGTGGAGCTCGACTCGATCTCGCCCATCGCGCCCACCGCCTCGCGCACCACCTCGCCGGAGGCTTCGGCGTTTTCGCGCGCCTTGCCGACGATCTCGTTGGCATGGGAAGCGCCGTCCGCCGCCGACCTCACCGACGAGGTCAGCTCGTCGAGCGCAGACGCGGTTTCTTCCAGCGTCGCTGCCTGTTTCTCGGTCCGGGCCGACAAGTCATCGGCGGCCGAGGAAATCTCCGAGGCTTCGCCGGTGATGAGATCGGCGTTCTCGATCACGCCGCGCATCGCTTCGAGGAGCTTGTCCGCGGCAATGTTGAAGTCGTTGCGAAGCTGCTCGTAATCCTCCGTGAAGGCCTCATCGATCCGCGTCGTGAGATCCCCCTCCGCCAAAGCCTCGAGACCCTTGCGCAGCGCGTCGACGACGCCATCCTGCTCGTTTTTCACTCGCAGCCGCTCCCGCTCAGCATCGGCGATGCTTTCCTTCACTTCGGTCACATCGTTGCCAACCAGGATGATGTGCAACAGTTTGCCTTTGACGTCCCGCACTGGGGTGAAGCCACCGTCGATGATGACATTGCCGCCGCCTTGGCGTTTCAGTCTGAAGGATCCGTAGACAGATTCCCCCCGACGCAGGCGGTCAAACACGGAACCGCGTTCGTCCGCCAGCGTAGCGTCGAAGTCGAAAATATCGTTTGCACCCTGGGCGCCGACGGTCGTCGGGTTGAGACCACATGCGGTCATGAAGTGTTGGTTCGCGCTGATCAATTGTCCATCGACGCTGAACTCAGCCTTGATCTGGTTCTCTTCGATCGCCTTCAGGATGGCATCATTCATGTATTCCTTGGTCTTGTCCGTCCATTCGACGACGTAGCCCTCGATCGCGCCGTCGTCTGCCAGGACAGCGCTGATCACGAGTTGAAAGCGGGTCGGACCGACGCTGATGTTGGCCTGGTAGGGCATGTTCGACGGATCGGAGAGGAGAGAACGCACCCTGCCCTTGAGAGCCCCGGCGTGGAACGTATCCATGTTGCTGCCCAGGACCTTCTCTGCGGTGAACCCGGGCGCGATGGTTTCGAAGTGTTCCGAATACTTGTCGAGGATCTTCATCACCGAATCGTTTGCCTGCCGAATGACCATGTCGGCATCGACCATCATGATTGCAGCAGAACTGGCGTCGAAGGCCTTGCCCCGAAACCGATTGTCGCGCGCGGTTTCCTTCCCTTTCTTGAGGGTTTGCCGGAGTTCTTCCACCGATTTTCCAAGATCGCCCAACTCGTCCTTGCGTTTCGCGACGCGCACTTCGATGTCGAAGTGTTCATTCGCGACCGCGTCGACCTGTCGTGCGGTCCCCACGAGCGGTTTCGTCAGCCAGGCGCGCAAACCCACCATCATCAGGACAATAAGCACGATGACCGACCCCATCGAGATACCGAGAACCCAAAGCTGCGTCGTTTGCGCCGCCGAGACCGCGTGATCTGCGGACCATGCCATAGCAAGGGCGCCGACAACGCCGTCGCCGTATTGCGCGGGAACGGCGACCTGCATGCCATCTTCGGAAAACACCGTCTCCCCGCTTTCGACGGCATCGGTCGCGAGGGAGGCCAACCTGTCGTTCAATGCCGGGACGACACCGTGTGCGACGATGAGCGTCCCATCGCTCTTCACCGCGACCCCCTGAAGGGTTTCCGACCCGGCCTGGTCCGTGAGATTGGCGATGCGTGCCTCGATCGCTTCTGCGTCGGCGAAGGCGATGTCGCCCGCGAGGTTCGAGGTGACGATCTCCGTGATCTCGTGTCCGGAGTGCTTGATCGCGTTTTCCAGTTCATAGACCGTCGCCCCGGTATTGAACCACGAGACAAGACCGGTCAGCGCGACCGCCATGGCAAAGACGACGGCGGCCAGTTTCACGAAGATGGAGTTCAGGCGAATTCCTTGACTCCGCACAGCTTTATGATTGTTTTCCATAGTCTTGCCCATTTTCCTTGAGGTCGTGGCGCTGTCAGGCGCGATCAGAACAGCGCTTCAGCGTTGATCCCGACGGTCATCGCGCCGATCGGCTGGCCGCTGTCCGGGTCCATGATCGTGAGAGAGGCCTGCCCCTGGTAGGAGCGGGTGGATTCGTCTTTCTCGATCTCGGAAAAATGCCTCGCCTCACCGCCGGTGCCGAACGTTTCCGAATGCTTGGCTTCATCGCCTTGCCAGAAGTCCGACGTGACGCCGGAGGCGGCCACATTCAGCCCGTGCACGTCCATTATGAACACTTCGGTAATCGCACCGTTCGAGGCCTTGACCTGTGTGCGCAGGTAATCGGAGGCGGCGGTCGCCATGATCGCGTCGATCGTCGGGGTGTCAGCCTGCCCGATTTCGCCGCGCCAGGTTTGGTCGAGTTCGTCGATATCCGCCTGCGTCAGATCCGCATTCGCTTCGTTCTGCGCACGGATCGCGCCGATCAGGACCGGCGACCCGGCCCACCCCATCACGTTGTCATCGAGGAAAGCCCCCATGGCAGAGGCGGCATCGTCCGCGAGCGCGGGGGTAGCGAGGCCAAGGGCCAGGGCCGGGGCAATAAGGATCTTCATCGGGTCACTCCATTGTAATGTTCACCCCGAGCGCGGGGATTCCATCGTGACCCTAAGACGACCCACTTTCCGGGCGGTTAATACCGCCCCTCCCCCGATGCCTAAAACTCGACCCACCGGGCAAGCCACTGTCACCCAAAGAAAAAGGGCCGCTGCAAGAGCGGCCCTTTCGGTAATCTCGGCGATTGATCCGGCGTTCGGATCAGCGCTTGGAGAACTGGAAGCTCCGACGCGCCTTGCGGCGGCCGTACTTTTTCCGTTCCACGACGCGGCTGTCGCGGGTCAGGAAACCGGCCGCTTTCAGCGCGGGGCGCAGGGACGGCTCATAGAGCTGCAACGCCTTGGAGATGCCGTGCTTGACCGCGCCGGCCTGGCCCGAAAGGCCACCGCCGGTGACGGTCGCCATCACGTCGAACTCGCCTTCGACACCGGCGACGGTGAAGGGCTGGCGCAGGATCATCTGCAGCACCGGACGCGCAAAGTACTTGTCCATGTCGCGGCCGTTCACGGTGACCTTGCCGGAGCCCGGCTTGATCCAGACGCGGGCGACCGCATCCTTGCGCTTGCCGGTGGCATAGGAGCGGCCGAGGTCGTCACGGACCGGCTCACGGTTGATGGTTTCCTCGACCACGGGCGCATCGCCCGCGTCGACCACCGCGTTCAGCTCATCGAGCGATTTAACTTCTTCAGCCATGATCAGCCCTCACGCGTGTTTTTCTTGTTCATGGATTTGACGTCCAGCACTTCCGGCGACTGCGCCTCGTGCGGGTGGTCACCCCCGGCGTAAACGCGCAGGTTGGTCATCAGCTGGCGGCTCAGGCGGTTGCCCGGCAGCATGCGCTTGACGGCCATGGTCACGACGCGCTCGGGGTATTCACCCTCGAGGATCTGACCCGTGGTGCGCGACTTGATGCCGCCCGGGTAGCCGGTGTGCCAATAGTGCACCTTGTCGGTGCGCTTCTTGCCGGTGAGCTGGACCTTGTCGGCATTGATGACGATGACGTTGTCACCGCAATCCATGTGGGGGGTGAAGCTCGGCTTGTGCTTGCCACGCAGGCGCATGGCGATGATCGAGGCGAGACGGCCCAGAACGACGCCCTCAGCGTCGATCACGACCCATTTCTTCTCGATATCTGCAGGAGTCGCAGAAAAGGTTTTCATGTCTGTCGGCCCTTGGTGGGTTTCGGATGGCGCGTTTCTAGTGATTAACGGCGCGCGGTCAAGGGCTTTGTTCCCGGGAAAAACGTTCTAAAACAGGACATTAGGTTTTCGGTATTATTTTACCCCACCCTTTTCACCCGAAACGGGCCGGGCCGATGAGTTCCCGTGCCTCTTCGGAGCCGCACAGCCGGTGGTGAAAGGCTTCGAGCCGGGCGCGCCGCTCCTCCTCCGGCTGCACCGAGAGGAGCGATCCGAAGTCTTCCGACAGATCCAGCGTCTTGGAGGTCCAGGCGAGGATCGCAAGCGCATGTTCGGCGCGCCCGACCCCTTTCGCGGCCTCGCGCCGGTAGTGCCTGAGGATCTCGCGTTCATCGGCCATTTCGAGCACGACGGGAATGAGCTTCATGCGGACGAAGCCACCGAACCGGTCGAGCACCGACCCATGCACCTCGGGTTCCGGGAACTCGAACGGCCCGATCTGCTGACTCGGGAGTACCACGCGCGACCGGGTAATGGCTGTCGGGCTCCAGGGCCGGTAGCCCAGACCCTTGCCGTGGGCGACCAGCCGCTCGACCGGGTCCCACACGACCTGCGGCACGGGGACGACGCGCACGGAGCCATCGCGCATGATCTGGACCTGCATGCCGACGCCGCCCCACATCTCGTCGTTCATCTGCCATACGGCCAGACCGCGCCGGCGCCGCGAGAGCCCCAGCGCGACGAGTTGGCCCGTGCAGGCCTCCAGCACCGCTTTCGTATGTTCTTTCATGGGCTTGCGGACCGTTCCTTGCCCCTTCACCATACAGGAAGCCCATGCCGCGCGCATAAAAACCTTTTCCGGGGTACTGGAAACACGCTGTGTCGTCGCCAGTCTGGGAACAATAAGTAATTGTGGGCGAATTTAAGGCGAAATGCGAACCAACCTCCCGAACGCGGCTCTTTGCTCACACGATGCCGAGTGCGGCGAAACGGGCCTTGACCGAATCTCTCCGCATCCCTAGATGCGCCGCACGATCGGAACCGATCCCAACTTCGATGTCTTCGGGGGGGCGCTAAGGGACCGACTGGAACCGCGGGTGGCGCAAGCTGCTCTAAATCTGCTGGAACGAAGGGGAGCGCCATGAAAGACGCCAACCTCTTCCAACTGGGGATCGGTCTGGAGACAGGCGCCCAAGAGGAAGACACCCAAGCGGTGGGCTATCGCCCTGCCGCGAACGAAAACACCCTGCCCCGTGACGTGTTCGACGAGGACCGCGAGGATCACTTCATCCGCCGCGATGGCAAGGTCTATGCCGGCACGCACCTCATCCTCGAGGTGGTGGACGGCTTCGGCCTCGACGACGAGTCGCGCATCCAGTCCGCGTTTCGCGAGATCGTGGACACCTGTGGGGCGACGCTTCTGCACATCCACACGCACAAGTTCTCGCCTCAGGGCGTGTCCGGCGTGGCTGTGCTCGCCGAAAGCCACATCTCGGTCCATACTTGGCCCGAAATCGGCTATGGCGCCTTCGACGTGTTCATGTGCGGCGATGCGCAGCCCTGGCTCGCGGTCGACGTGCTCAAACGTGCTTTCGACACCGATGACGTGCGGATGAAGGAACTGCTGCGCGGCGAAGGGCTCGTGACCGAAGCTGCGGCAGTGGCAGCAGAATGACCGAGTGGTCCACCGAACGGTTGCATCCCGACCACGCGCAGGCGCTTCGCGTCGATCGGCTGCTCTATGACAGCCAGACCGACCACCAGCGACTGCGCGTGTTCGAGAACGGGACCTTCGGACGTGTCCTTACGCTCGACGACGTGGTGCAGGTGACCGAAGGCGACAACTTCATCTACCACGAGATGATGTCGCACGTGCCGATCATCGCCCACGGCGCGGCCCGGCGGGTCCTCATCATCGGCGGCGGCGACGGCGGCATGGCACGCGAGGTGCTCAAGCACGACACGGTCGAGCATGTCACGATGGTCGAGATCGACGCGGGCGTGGTGGCCTTCTCCAAGGAGTACCTGCCGACGATTTCGGCGGGCGCTTTCGACGATCCGCGGCTTGAGCTCGTGATCGCCGACGGGGCCGAGTTCATCCGGAGCACGCAAGGCGGCTACGACGTCATCATCGTGGACTCCACCGATCCGATCGGCCCCGGCGAAGTGCTCTTCACCGACACGTTCTACGGACAGGCCAAGCGGGCGCTCGCCGAGGATGGTATCCTCGTGACGCAGAACGGCGTGCCGTTCATGCAGGGCGAGGAGCTGACCAACACGATGCGGGCCTTCCGGGCGCTTTTCGTGGACGCGACCTGCTACCTTGCGACGATCCCGACCTATGCGGGCGGACCGATGGCTTTCGGATGGGGCACGGACGGACCGGCGCGCGCGACGCCCCCCGACGTTCTGCGCGGGCGGTTCGAAGCGGCGGGGATCACGACCGACTATTACACGCCCGAGGTCCACGCGGCGGCCTTCGCCCTGCCCGGCTACGTCGCGAAGCTCATCCCCTGAGCCCGGCCGCTTCGGCGGCCGGCTCCCTCACTCCGGGTTGCAGATCTCGCCGCGCAGGATCGCGACGATCGTGCGGTAGATCAGCCCGATCACGACCAGCGACAGGATGGTGAGCACGCCGAGGCCGATGGCCTGGTGCGCCGCCGTGCCCTCCAGCCGTGCGAAGAGGAGCGAGGCCATCGTGAGCGCGGCGAGCGGAAAGCTCAGCGCCCACCAACTCAGCGCGAATGGCAGCCGCGCGAGTCGCGGAATCTGCGCCACCACGAGGGCTGCAAAGAGATAGGCGACGTAGATCAGGCTGCGCGCAAAGCCGTCCACGACGCCCGACATCGTGACATAGGCCACGAAGGCGACCGAGGGCGGCGCGATCAGGATCACCATCGTCGGGAACAGCCGCGCGGGGATGGGGTCGTGGAACACCAGCCGGTTCATCACGAGCGTGAGCAGCACGCCCCAGAACATCATGCCCACAGAGAAGAACAGCCAGCTCACCTCGATGAACCCCATGCGGGCGCCGGCGACGGGGACGATCACGTTGCCGACCGCCGGAATGAACCAAGCGGGCGTCAGGTGGCCGACCTCGAAGGACCGGTGGCTGATCCAGCCCGTGACGACAGCGATGGTGAGCACCCCCTGCCCGGCCGCCCCCACGATCCACAAAGGCACCGCGACTTCGGGCGCTCCGTCGCGCAGGGCGGTGGCCAGTAGCAGGAGCGAAATCGTCATCGTGGGAAAGAAGGCGAGCTTCACCGGATGGTTCCACTCCCCCGCCACCGCGCGGGGATAGCGCAGAACCTTGGCGAAGTAGATCGCGGAAATCACCACGAACACGCAGATCGCGGCCCAAAGCACCACCAGTGCGACGCTTTCTGTCCAGGCCAGGACAGGCGTGGTCGCGTGGAAGGCGAGCGTCACACCCAGAAGCCCCATCACGACAGCGAAGAACGTAACCGGGAAATGCTCCAGCCGGCTGTGGGTGCCCGGCGTCTCTATCGCATCTGTCATGCCTGCTCCTCCGATCCGCTCGCATCACGGCTATTGCATGTGTCGCACCCGCCAGCCTTGATGCAGGTCAACGGGGCTAGTCGCCGGGCGGAATGGAGTAGGTCAGCCCCGCCCGCGCCACCGGCGAATCCATACCCTCGGAATAGATCAGCGCGTCGCCCACGGCGAGCATCTTTCCGAGTTTCAGGATCCGCGTCTCGGCCCTGAGGTTCGCGTTCGCGACCGGCTTTCGCATGAAATCGATGGCGCAGTTCGTCGTGACGGCGAGCGCCTTGGGCCCAACCATCGCGAGGATGCCGAGGTAGACCGACACGTCGGCCAGCGCGAACATAGTCGGTCCAGAGACGGTGTTGCCCGGCCGCAGGTGCTTGTCATCGACGAGCGCGCGGGTCGTGATCTGCATCGGCGCCACGTCCAGCACCTCGAACTCGCCCGAAACCTGCGGAAAATGCTCGACTAGGAACGCGTTCAGTTCGTCCAGCGACATTTTTGTCTGCACTTTATCCTCCCTCAATGGCGTCTTATCGTTGGGCAACATTAGAGGGAGGACAAGATGGACGACATCCTGATCCGGGAGGACGTGGCGTCAGTCGCGACACTCACGATGAACAATCCGGGCGCGCTGAACGCCCTGTCCGATGCCATGCTGGCCGCGCTCAAAAGCCGCTTGGAAGACCTGCGCGAGGACAGCTCGGTCAAGGCGGTCGTGCTCAAGGGCGAAGGCAAGGCGTTCTGCGCGGGCCATGACCTCAAGGAGATGCAGGCAGGGCGCCAGTCCGAGGATGGCGGCGCCGCCTATTTCGCCGATCTATTCACCCGCTGCGGCGAGGTGATGCAGCTCATCCCGAATCTGCCCCAGCCCGTGATCGCGCAGGTCCACGGCATCGCGACGGCGGCCGGGTGCCAACTCGTCGCCTCCTGCGACATGGCCGTGGCCGCCGAGGGAACGCGGTTTGGCGTGAACGGGGTCAACATCGGCCTGTTTTGCTCGACGCCGATGGTCGCCCTCTCGCGCAACGTGCCACGCAAGCAGGCGTTCGAAATGCTGACGACCGGCGAATTCATCGACGCGACACGCGCGCGCGAAGTGGGCCTCGTCAACCGCATCACCGCGCCCGAGGACCTCGAGGCCGAGACGACAGCGCTCGCGACCACGGTGGCGGCCAAGCTCGCCTCCGCGGTGAAAATCGGCAAGCAGGCGTTCTACGAGCAGATCCAGATGCCGCTGGACGCCGCCTATGCCTTCACCGGCGACGTCATGGTCCACAACATGATGAACGCGGACACGGCCGAGGGCATCCAGGCCTTCATCGAGAAGCGCAAACCGGACTGGCCCGGCTGATCGCTCACCGTTCCGAAAATACTTCGGGGGAGTGCGAGGGGGCAGCGCCCCCTCGCCTGCCGCGTGTTTCCGGCGCAGCCGGAGACACGCAAGACCTGCGCGCGGGCGTGCCCGCGCTCCTTTTGCTGCACCTGCAAACCCGCTAGGCTCCCCCCGACTCTCAGCCCAAGGAGCGCACCATGGACAAGATCAAGGTCGAGAACCCCGTCGTCGACATCGACGGCGACGAGATGACCCGCATCATCTGGGACCTCATCAAGACACAACTGATCGAGCCCTACCTCGACATCGACCTGCTCTACTACGACCTGTCGATTCAGAAGCGCGATGAGACGGACGACCGGATCACCGTCGAGGCGGCGGAAAAGATCAAGGAGGTCGGCGTGGGCGTGAAATGCGCCACGATCACGCCGGACGAGGCACGGGTCGAGGAATTCGGCCTCAAGAAGATGTGGAAGTCTCCCAACGGCACGATCCGCAACATTCTGGGCGGCGTGGTCTTCCGCCAGCCGATAATCTGCAAGAACGTGCCGCGACTCGTGCCGGGCTGGACCAAGCCGGTGGTCGTCGGGCGCCATGCCTTCGGGGACCAGTACAAAGCGACCGACTTCACCTTCCCCGGCAAGGGCAAGATCACGCTGAAGTTCGAGGGCGAGGATGGCACCGTCATCGAGCGCGAGGTCTATGACGCCCCCGGCGCGGGCGTGACCATGGCGATGTACAATCTCGATGAGTCGATCATCGACTTCGCTCGGGCCAGCTTCAACTACGGGCTGAACCTCAAGTGGCCGGTGTATCTCTCGACCAAGAACACGATCATCAAGGCCTATGACGGGCGCTTCAAGGACCTGTTCCAGCAGGTCTTCGAGGAGGAGTTCAAGGAACAGTTCGACGAATTGGGCCTGTGGTACGAACACCGGCTGATCGACGACATGGTGGCCTCCTCGCTCAAATGGTCGGGCGGTTACGTCTGGGCCTGCAAGAACTACGACGGCGACGTGCAGTCCGACACGGTCGCGCAAGGCTATGGTTCGCTCGGGCTCATGACCTCGCAGCTCATGACCCCTGACGGCAAGATCGTCGAAGCCGAGGCGGCCCATGGCACCGTCACGCGCCACTACCGCCAGCATCAGAAGGGTGAGGCGACCTCGACCAACTCGATCGCCTCGATCTACGCGTGGACGGGCGCGCTCAAGCACCGGGCCAAGCTCGACGGGAACGACCGGCTCCGGACCTTTGCCGAAACCCTGGAGGAGGTCGTGATCGCGACCGTCGAAGGCGGACAGATGACCAAGGACCTCGCCCTGCTCGTCGGCCCGGACCAGGGGTGGCTCATTACCACCGGCTTCCTCGACGCGGTGGACGAGAACCTGCAAAAGGCGCTGGGCTGACACCCGGCGCCCCGCACTTCCCTTCGCCCACGCAGCATCGTAGCGTCGGGGAAAGGAGCGCGCGATGACCACCGACGCCGTCGAAGCACAGATCACCTATCCGGACGAAGCCTCCGCGCGCGCGGGCGCCGCAGCGCTCGTTGAGGCGCGGCTCGCGGCCTGCGGACAGGTGAGCCGGATCACCTCGGTCTACACCTGGGAGGGGCGTGTGGAGGACGAGGCCGAATGGCTCCTCACCGCCAAGACGCTGCACGCCGCCCTGCCCGGCCTCGCCGCGAAGGTGCGCGAAACCCACCCCTACGACGTGCCGCAGATCACCGCGCTGCCGGTGGTCTGGGGCGCGCAGGATTACCTCGACTGGATCGCCGACAACGTGGACGCCTGATGCCCTACCTCATCCTGTTCTTCGCCGTGGTCGCCGAGACCATCGGGACCACCGCGCTTCAGGCGAGCCAGCAGTTCACGCGGCTGGTCCCGACCATCGTCGTCGTGATCGCCTATGGCATTTCCTTCGCGCTCCTCGGCTGGGCGCTCAAGTTCCTGCCGGTCGGCATCGCCTATGCCATCTGGTCGGGTCTGGGCATCGTGCTGATCGCCGTGATCGGCTTCGTCGTGTTCGGCCAGCGGCTCGACCCCGCCGCGATCTTCGGCATGGCGATGATCCTCGGCGGTATCCTCGTGATCCACCTGTTCTCGCAGACGGCCCCGCACTAGATGCTCCTGCTCTCCGCGCCCCCCGATCGCCACAGCCTCGTCGAAGATGCCGTCGCCTTCGTGATCGCCACGACGCTGGTCGCGCTGGGCATCGTCTTCCTTCAGACCGCCGGGCTCTTCACCGGGCAGATCGCAGGCGCGGCGCTCATCCTGTCCTACATCGGCGGCTGGCCCTTCGGCCTCGTCTTCTTCCTCCTGAACCTCCCGTTCTACGTTTTCGCCGCGCTGCGCATGGGCTGGATGTTCACGATCAAGAGCTTCGTGGCCGTCATCATGATGTCGACCTGTGCCGAGTTCTTTGCCGACACGATCACCCTCGACCTGCCGCACCCGGTCTTCGGCGCGATCATCGGGTCCGTGCTGGCCGGCATGGGGCTCCTCAGCTTCTTCCGCCACGGCGCGTCACTCGGCGGCATCGGGATGCTCGCGCTTTACCTTCAGGACCGCTTCGATTTCCGCGCGGGCCTGACCCAGCTGATCTTCGATGCCGGGATCTTCGTCGTCGCATTCTTCCTTTTCGATCCGCTCGTCGTGGTCTGGTCCCTGCTCGGTGCGGCCTTCCTCAACATCATCATTGCGCTCAACCACCGCCGCGACCGCTATATCGCCAAGAGCTGACGCAGCGGCGCAGTTGACGCGGACCATCTGCCACGCCCCACTGGGCGCGGGAGGATAGGCCATGCCATTTGAGATGATCGAGACGAACGGAGTGTCCCTACAAGTCATGGTCGAGGGCGACGGCCCCCTCGTTCTGCTGGTACATGGCTTCCCCGAGAGCTGGTATTCCTGGCGGCACCAGATCGCGGCTCTTGCAGGCGCCGGCTACCGCGTCGCCGCCCCCGATGTGCGCGGTTACGCCCGTTCCGACGCGCCCCATCCGGTCCACGCCTATGACATGGAAACGATGACCGCCGACGTCGCCGGCCTTGCCGAAGCGCTGTCGGGCGACCCCGCCATCATTGTCGGCCACGACTGGGGCGCGCCGCTCGCATGGAACGCCGCCCGCTTGTTTCCAGACCGCTTCCGCGCGGTGGCGGGCCTTTCGGTCCCCTATACACCGCCGGGAGATCAGGCCACCATCGACCTCTATCACAAGCTCTTCACGGACAAGGGGCGCTTCTTCTACCAGGTCTATTTCCAGGACGAAGGCGTGGCCGAAGCCGAGCTAGAAGCCGACCCAGAAGACAGCCTCCTGAAATTCTACCATGCCTGGTCAGGCGACGCCGGTCCCGACGGCTGGCCCACGGACAAGCCGCACGGGGACAAGGTCCTCACCGGCATCGACCGTCCGGACCTGCCACTCACCTGGCTCACTCAGGACGACCTCGACGTTTATACGGACGCTTTCCGCACTTCGGGCTTTCGCGGTCCTCTCAACCGCTACCGCAATTCGCGGCGCGACCACGCTTTCCTTAAGTCACATCAATCCAACCCGATCATCCAGCAGCCGAGTCTCTTCATTTACGGCGACCTCGACCCCGTCCTCACGATGTTCCGCGGCGATCCGGCACGCCTGCTCAACCGCACGCTCGCCGACCTGCGCGGGGTCCATAGCCTGCCGGGCGTCGGCCACTGGACACAGCAGGAAGCGCCCGAGGCGGTCAACCGCCACCTGTTGGACTGGCTCGCCACCCTTTGACCGTTTCCCCCTAGCCATTCCGCCCTCCCCCCTGTAAGCGAGCCGCGAGCAGGACGAAGGACGCCCGGAATGGAAATTCGCAACATCGCAATCATCGCCCACGTGGACCACGGCAAGACAACCCTCGTGGACGAGCTTTTGAAGCAGTCGGGTGCGTTTCGCGAGAACCAGGCCACGTCCGAGCGAATGATGGATTCCAACGACCTCGAGCGGGAGCGTGGGATCACGATCCTCGCGAAAGCCACCTCGGTCGAATGGAAAGGCACGCGCATCAACATCGTCGACACGCCCGGCCACGCCGATTTCGGCGGCGAGGTGGAGCGCATCCTGTCGATGGTCGACGGCGTGGTCCTGCTGGTCGACGCCGCCGAAGGCCCGATGCCGCAAACCAAGTTCGTGACCTCCAAAGCGCTGGCGCTCGGCCTGCGCCCCATCGTTGTGCTCAACAAGGTCGACAAGCCGGATGCCGAGCCCGACCGCGCGCTGGACGAGGTCTTCGACCTGTTCGCGAACCTTGGCGCCGACGACGACCAGCTCGATTTCCCGCACATGTATGCCTCGGGCCGCTCCGGTTGGGCCGATGCCGAGCTCGACGGGCCGCGCAAGGACCTGCAGGCGCTCTTCGCGCTGATCGTGAACCACGTGCCGAAGCCCAAGCAACTTGCCCACCAGGGCGAAGACTTCAAGATGCTGGCGACCACGCTGGGCGCCGATCCGTTCCTTGGCCGTATCCTCACGGGCCGGGTGGAGAGCGGCAAGCTCAAGGCGGGCGCCACGGTGCAGGCGATCAGCCGCATCGGGCAGAAGATCGAGCAGTTCCGCGTGTCCAAGATCCTCGCCTTCCGCGGCCTCGGCCAGACCGAAATCGAAGAGGCCGTCGCCGGCGACATCGTCTCGCTTGCCGGGATGGGAAAGGCGACCGTGTCCGACACGATTTGTGCGCTCGCGGTCGAAGAACCGCTGGAAGCCCAGCCAATCGACCCGCCGACCATCACCGTGACCTTTGGCATCAACGACAGCCCGCTTGCGGGCCGGGACGGCAAGAAGGTGCAATCGCGCGTGATCCGCGACCGCCTGATGAAAGAGGCCGAAAGCAACGTCGCCATCAAGATCAAGGACACGCCCGGCGGCGAAGCCTTCGAGGTGTCGGGGCGCGGTGAGCTTCAAATGGGCGTCCTGATCGAGAACATGCGCCGCGAAGGGTTCGAACTCTCGATCTCCCGCCCGCAAGTCATCATGCGCGAAGAGGACGGCGTGCGGATGGAGCCGGTCGAGGAAGTCACCATCGACGTGGATGACGACTACTCCGGCGCGGTCATCGAAAAGATCACCGGTGCACGCAAGGGCGACCTGGTCGAGATGAAACCGGCGGGTGCCGGCAAGACCCGCATCGTGGCTCATGTGCCCTCGCGCGGTCTGATCGGCTACCACGGTGAATTCCTGACCGACACGCGCGGCACCGGCGTGCTGAACCGCGTGTTCCACGGCTGGACCCCGCACAAGGGCTCGATCCCGGGCCGTCGTGCAGGCGTTCTCATCTCGATGGAAAACGGCGAGGCCGTCGCTTACGCCCTGTGGAACCTCGAAGAGCGCGGCAAGATGTTCGTGGAGCCGCAGGAAAAGGTCTACGAGGGCATGATCATCGGCGAACATGCCCGCGATAACGACCTCGAAGTGAACCCGCTGAAGGGCAAGAAGCTCACCAACGTGCGCGCCTCCGGCACGGACGACGCGGTGCGCCTCACCCCGGTCAGCCGCCTCTCGCTGGAACAGGCGATCGCCTACATTAACGACGACGAGTTGGTGGAAGTGACCCCGAACGCGATCCGGTTGCGTAAGCGCCACCTCGACCCGCACGAGCGCAAACGGGCGGCCAAGAGCGCCTGATCCAACACGGGCGCCCGCCGCATCGCCGGCGAAAGCGGTGCGGCGCAAAACCTGCGCGCGCCTTTTGCTGGGCAGCGAGCGGCCGCCGGGCGGGTTCAGTTACACGGGATCGGCTTCATCAGCTTGTAGGACGGCTCGATCAGCGTCTTTTCCTCTCGGTATACCGCCGGGTATTCGACGAGTTCGACGCGGCCTGTGGTCCGTTTGACATAGGCTTGTCTCGCCGGTTCCATCAGGATCTTGCGGGTCGAATACTTCGCCGGCACCACGACCTCGTTGAAACAGGCCAGGAGCCGGACACGGTCGTTTCCGATATTGATATAGCGCTCCTCTGCCACGGCTGTTCCCGCCGTCAAGGCAAGGCAGGCGGTCAGGAATAACCTGCGCATCGCTCGTTCCTCAATTGGTTCCCATGTGCAGGATTGTCGATAAATGCGGCACAATTATGCCCATGAGGTGAATTCCCGATAACACGGGCCCGGACAGCAAACGGGCGCGGGGATCCCTCCCCACGCCCCATGACTTGCCATGGCAATAGCAGCAGAAATGCTTACTTGCAGGCGGTCTTCTTGGCCACGTAGTGACCGGGCGCCGTCATGGTCTTGATTTCCTTGTAGACGGCCGGGTAGTGCACCTTGACCATCTGGCCCTTCTTGTGCTCCCACTCCGTGTGCGCGGCCATGATCAGCTTCTTGGAGTAGCTGTAAGAGGCCGGGACCCACACCTTGTCGTAGCAAGCCACCACGTGACCTTCCCAGGCGAAAGCCGGGGCAGCGAAGGTCGAGGCAGCAAGAACGGCGCCAGCAATCAGTTTTTTCATAGATCGATCTCCCAAATGAATAGTTGGTAAACAGACCTTAACTAAGTTCCCGTTCACGAGGCGACAGAATTTCGCCGCGGGCTACGCTTAGACCCCCGAAAACCAGCAGCATTATGCAAAATGCTCTGGTTTTGAGAGGATCGGCCTCATTTCGGCCACAATCGTCCGGGCGGTTCGAAAGGTGCTATGTTTCCCGTTCAGAAACAACGCTGTGCGTCACTGACGCTGGTTTCCCAGCGAGCAACAATGCCACATTTTTGCCGAATCACCACTTCGGCCAAATCCGGCACAAAAAGCCCCACGCACGCCGACAAGGCGGTTTCCCGCCGCCAGTGTCACTCGCTGGTCTCGACGATCAGGAGTTCCCGCTCGGATGCCCCGCGCGCATGGTCGAGCGCGGCCTGGTAGTCGTCGGAGTGGTAACAGGTTTCGGCGGCTTCCACGCTTGGAAACTTCGCCACAACGTTACGGGGCCGCTCGTTGCCTTCAAGCTGCACGTAGCGGCCCCCGCGCGCGATGAAGGTGCCGCCATGTTTGGCGATTGCGGGGCCTGCAAGTTCGGCGTACTTGCCATAGGCCTCGTCGTCGGTGACGGTCACATGTGCGATCCAGAGTGCGGGCATCTTATCCTCCGATTACGGCTTTGGCCGCGGCGATGGCGGCATCTGCATTGGCGGCGTCCTTGCCCCCGCCCTGGGCCATGTCAGGGCGGCCACCGCCGCCCTTGCCGCCGAGTTCGGCCACGGCGGCACGCACGAGGTCGACGGCCGACACGGTTCCGGTCAGGTCGTCGGTCACGCCGGCGGCCACGGCCGCCTTGCCGTCCACGTCGGCAATCAGCAGGACGGCACCAGACCCCATGCGAGCCTTGTGCTCGTCGATGAGCGGCGGGAGGTCGCGGCCCGACACACCGCTGAGCGACTGCGCGAGGAAGGAAACGCCATTCACCTCCTCGGCTTCGGGCGCAGCGGCACCACTGCCGCCGGACATGGCAAGCTCGCGGCGCAGCTGGTCGACCTGACCGGCTAGTGTCTTGCGTTCGTCGAGAATGGCCTGAAGGCGCGACAGAACGTCTTTCTCCGTGACCTTGAGCAGCCCCTCGACCTCGGTCATCAGCTTTTCACGCCGCCGCAGCTCCCCCATCGCCGCGTCGCCCGTCAGCGCCTCGATCCGGCGCACGCCGGCAGCCGAAGCCGACTCGGCGGTCAGCACGAAGGCACCGATGTCACCGGTCCGCTTCACATGAGTGCCGCCGCATAGCTCGATCGAGTAGGTTTCCTTGTCCACGCCCTTGCCGGTGGGCGCGCGGCCCATCGACACGACACGCACTTCGTCCCCGTATTTCTCACCGAAGAGCGCCTGGGCCCCGAGCGCGCGCGCGTCGTCCGGCGCCATGATCCGCGTCTCGACCGAGGTGTTCTGCCGGACATAGGCGTTCACGTCGCGCTCGATCGTTGCGATCTCCTCCGCGCTCAACGCCTTGTTATGGCTGAAGTCGAACCGTAGACGGTCCGGCGCATTGAGCGAACCGCGCTGCGCGACGTGATCGCCGAGCGCCTCGCGCAGCGCTTCGTGAAGGAGGTGCGTGGCGGAGTGGTTGGCGCGGATCGCGGACCGGCGCGCGTGATCGACGACCAGTTCCGCCCCCTGCCCGCGCTCCAGCTTGCCCTCTTCAACCTCGGCGAAATGGATAAAGACGCCCGCCACCTTCTTGGTGTCCGTCACCCGCGCCCGGCCGGTTTCAGTCCGGATCACACCGGTGTCTCCGACCTGGCCGCCGGCTTCGGCGTAGAACGGTGTCTGGTTCACGACGATCTGGACGCTGCCGCTGTCCACGGTATCGACCCGCGCGCCGTCCGCGACGAGTGCCGTGATCTGCCCCTCGGCCTGTTCCGTGTCGTAGCCCAGGAATTCGGTCGTGCCCTTGTCCTCGGCAATGTCGAACCAGACGGTCGCATCCGCCGCTTCGCCCGACCCGGCCCAGGCTGCGCGCGCCTTGGCTTTCTGCTCGGCCATCGCCGCGTCGAAGCCTTCGGTATCGACCACGCGCGCCTTCTCGCGCAGCGCATCCTGCGTGAGGTCGAGCGGGAACCCGTAGGTGTCATAGAGCTTGAACGCCGCCTCACCCGGAAGCGCGGCCCCGTCCGGCAGTTTGGCGAGTTCGTCGTCGAGCAGCTTCAGACCGCGATCCAGCGTCGCCTGGAACCGCGTTTCCTCGGTCAGGAGCGTCTCCTCGATCATCGACTGCGCCTGCCCGAGTTCCGGGTAAGCCTGGCCCATCTGGCGCACCAGCTCCGGGACGAGTCGGTGCATCACCGGGTCCTTTGCGCCCAGCAGATGCGCGTGGCGCATCGCCCGGCGCATGATCCGACGCAGGACATAGCCGCGCCCCTCGTTCGAGGGCATGACCCCGTCTGCGATAAGGAAGGAGGTCGAGCGCAGGTGATCCGCGATCACCCGATGGTGCACGTTCTGATCGCCATAGGGATCGACACCGGTCGTCTGCGCCGACGCTTCGATCAGCGCCTTGAACAGGTCGGTGTCATAGTTGTCGTGGCTGCCCTGGAGCAGCGCGCCGATCCGCTCGAGCCCCATGCCGGTGTCGATCGACTGCATGTCGAGCTCGCGCATCGAGCCGTCTTCGAACTGCTCGTTCTGCATGAACACGATGTTCCAGATCTCGATGAACCGGTCGCCGTCTTCTTCCGGCGACCCCGGGGGACCGCCCCAGATGTGGTCGCCGTGGTCATAGAAGATCTCGGTACAGGGTCCGCAGGGTCCGGTCGGCCCCATCTGCCAGAAGTTGTCCGAGGTGGCGATACGGATGATCCGCTCTTCCGGAACGCCCACCTTTTTCCAGATCTCGAACGCCTCGTCATCGGTGTGGAAGACGGTGGTGTAGAGCTTGTCCTTCGGAATGCCGAATTCCCGGGTGATCAGCTCCCAGGCGAATGGGATCGCCTCAGGTTTGAAGTAGTCACCGAAGGAGAAGTTGCCGAGCATCTCGAAGAACGTGTGGTGGCGCGCGGTGTAGCCCACGTTGTCGAGGTCGTTGTGCTTGCCGCCCGCACGCACGCATTTCTGCGAGGTCGTGGCGCGCTTGTAATCGCGGTGCTCCACCCCGGTGAACAGGTTCTTGAACTGGACCATGCCGGAGTTCGTGAACATGAGCGTCGGGTCGTTGCGGGGGACGAGCGGGGAGCTGTCCACCACCTCGTGACCGTTCTTTTCGAAGTAGCTGAGGAAGGTAGAGCGGATGTCGTTCAGGCTGGCCATGGGTTTCCGTGATCGGCTGTATTTTCAGGGGGCGCGGGCCCGTCCGCACCGGTTTATCCGCGTGTCGCGGCACTGTCCACCACGACGAAAAAGGACAGGCCGAGGCCTGCCCTTTTCCAAGTATTCTCCGCGGCCGTCACCGGCTGCGTGGGCCTTTTCTGGAGTTGGCCGTCTCCGAGCGTGTCACTCCTCGACGACGTCGGCGTCGTCCTGGTCGCCCATCGCCATGTCGAAGTCGAGCCCGTGGGCCGCGCGGATCTTGTCCTCGATCTCATAGGCGATGCGGGTGTTTTCCTTGAGGAACGCCTTGGCGTTCTCGCGGCCCTGCCCGATGCGTTCGTCGCCGTAGCTGAACCAGGCGCCCGATTTCTCGACCACGCCGGCCTTCACCCCGAGGTCGAGGAGCTCGCCGGTCTTGGAAATGCCTTCGCCGTACATGATGTCGAACTCAACCTGCTTGAACGGCGGGGCCACCTTGTTCTTGACGACCTTCACGCGGGTGGCGTTGCCCACGACCTCGTCGCGGTCCTTGATCGCACCGATGCGGCGGATGTCGAGGCGGACAGAGGAATAGAACTTGAGCGCGTTGCCGCCCGTGGTGGTTTCGGGCGAACCGAACATGACGCCGATCTTCATCCGGATCTGGTTGATGAAGATGACCATGCAGTTGGAGCGGCTGATGGAGCCGGTGAGCTTGCGCATCGCCTGGCTCATAAGCCGGGCCTGAACGCCGACGTTGGAGTCGCCCATGTCGCCTTCGAGTTCCGATTTCGGCGTGAGCGCCGCGACCGAGTCGACCACGACCATGTTCACCGCACCCGAGCGCACCAGCGTGTCCACGATCTCGAGCGCCTGTTCGCCAGTGTCGGGCTGCGAGATCAGGAGCTCGTCGAGATCCACGCCGAGCCGCTTGGCGTACTGCGGGTCGAGCGCGTGTTCGGCATCGACGAAGGCGCAGACCCCGCCCTTCTTCTGTTCTTCGGCCACCGCGTGCAGAGTCAGCGTCGTCTTGCCCGAGCTTTCCGGGCCATAGATCTCGATGATCCGGCCCTTGGGCAGACCGCCGATCCCCAGCGCGATGTCGAGGCCGAGCGAGCCGGTGGAGGTCGAAGCGATCTCGGACACCGGGTTGTCCGCCCCGAGCTTCATGATGGAGCCTTTGCCGAACTGCCGTTCGATCTGGGCGAGCGCCGAATCCAGCGCTTTCTGCTTCTCGCTGTCGCGTTTCATATCAAGGTCCAGGAGGTTTGCGGTTGCCATGTTTTACATCCTTATTCCATACCCGGAGCCGGGCAGCAATTGTTGCTCTTGTTCGCCTCTTGTTCTGTTTTTCTTCATGCAGAACAAAAGAGAACATTTCAAGAAAATTCTACGGGCCCATCCTGTGCCGAGGATGGTTAACAAACCTTTGACGGTTGAGATTATCTAGAAAACCGGGGATTTCAGAGCCTTGCACTCAATGGATCTGCGCCGCGACGGTCGCAGTCAGTTCCGAGAGCGAGAACGGCTTGGGCAGGAACACAGAGTTGGGTATCCGTTTCTGATGCTCGGACACCGATTCCTCGGCGTAGCCTGAGACGAAAACCACCTTCACGCCCGGCCGGTCCTCGAGCGCCTTGGCAACCCAGGTCGGACCGTCCATGCCGGGCATTACGACGTCCGTCACCACCACGTCGACCTTGAGTGTCCTGTCTTCGAGCAGGGACAGGGCCGCCTCGGCGCTGTCGGCTTCGATCACCTTGTAGCCGCGCAGGCTGAGCGCGCGGGAGGCGAAGGCGCGCACCGGGGCCTCGTCCTCGACGAGGAGAACTGTGCCGCCCACGGACTGCGCACCCGGATCATGGGTGGGCTTGGGGACCGGCGCGGACTGGGCCTTTTCCAGCGAGCTCTCGATTTCCGCGCGCTTGTCTTCGATAGCCGCCGTGGCGCGGGCTTCGGCCTCCGCCTGCTTCTGGGCTTCCTCCGCCGCCATGACCGGCGCGAGGATGTGATCCGGCGGAATCTCGTAAACCGGGAAGTAGAGCGTGAAGGTGGTGCCGGAATTCTCTACCGAGTCGACGAATATGTAGCCGCCCGACTGCTTGATGATGCCATAGGCCATCGACAGGCCGAGACCGGTCCCCTTCCCGGCGCCCTTCGTGGTGTAGAAAGGCTCGAATATCTTGCCGACCTTCTCGGACGGAATACCGTGGCCCGCGTCGATCACCCGGATGGTCACGTAGTCGCCACGCGGCACCCGCACCCGGTCACGCTCCAGGGGACGGTCGAGGAACACGTTGCGCACCTCCAGCCGGATCGTCCCGCCCTTGGGCATCGCGTCGCGCGCGTTCACCACGAGGTTCATCACCACCTGCTCCAGCTGCCGTTTGTCGGCGCGCACCGGGCGGATTTCCGAGTCGTGGACGTAATCGAGCTTGATCGTCTCGCCCACAAGCCGCCCCAGCAGGTGCGTCAGGTCCGACATGCTGTCGGCGAGGTCGATCACGTTGGGCCGCAACGTCTGCTTGCGGGAAAACGCGAGGAGCTGGCCAACCAGCGCCGCGGCCCGGTTGGAATTCTGCGCGATCTGGGTCAGGTCGGCGAAGTCGTCGTCATCCTCGTCGTGCCGCAGGAGCAGCAGGTCGCAATGACCCGAAATGGCGGTGAGCAGGTTGTTGAAATCGTGCGCAACGCCCCCGGCCAGTTGCCCGATCGCCTGCATCTTCTGGCTCTGCACGAACTGCCCCTCGAGCGACTTGAGCTCGGTCGCATCGTTCATGACCACGACCAGCGCATCGCCTTCGTCATCGCGTGTCCGTTCAAGCGATATCTGAAGAAATGTCTCGTCGCCACGCAGCGCCGCCCTTAACGTTTCGGTGCGACCGAGATTGCGGCCCATCCAGGCTTCGGTAAGCCAATCGTCAACGGGCCGACCCAGGCCTTCCACGATTTCGGACATCGCTCGGCCCGGCAGGTCCTCAGCCCCGAGCAGCTTGCGGGCCCGGGCGTTCGCCATCGTCACCTTGCCGCTGCGCGCGAGCTTCAGGAGCGGCACCGGCAGGCTCTCCACGATGGCCCAGTCTCCCTTGTCGATCATCGGGGCCCTGGGTTCCGGCAGGAGATATATCTCGCGCCGCCCGGCGGACATCTCGACCTCCGCGATCAGAACCGGCACCGTCCCATGGGCGCCATGGACGACATGGGTTTCCCCCGGCCTCAGAGGCAGGTCGCTGAAGATACGGTCGAGCGTGGATTCACGCCCGCCGAGAAGCCGCCGAAGTGCCTCGTTCATGTAAAGGATCGTGCCGGACCGCGAAGCGGTGAGCATCGGGAGACCGATGCCGTCTCCGGAATGACCCGGGGGCCGCATCGCGCCGATCTCCTCCATGCGCCACAGGAACGCCGCCTCGCCGACCCGGTGGACCGATACCTGCAGTTGTCCACCACGGATCGCGACCGTTTCGCGTGCAGCACCGAGCGCATTTGCGCGATTCTGAAGCCGGTAGATCAATGAGGCCGGTTCGAGGCACAGCTCACCCAGAAATGGCGCGAGCGTCCGGGCGCCTTCGACAGCGAACGCCTCGCCGGCCGCGGCATTTGTAAACAGGATCTCGCCATCCCTATCCGTCATGAACGTGGGCGCCACGTCGTCCGCGACGAGCGCCTGCGCCATGGACCGCAGAGCTTCCTGCGCCGATGCATGCCGCCAGCGCAGCACGAGAGCGATCAGGCAGATTGCGATGAACGTCGTGCCAACGAGGATGAGAGCCAGCGCCACGAGAGGCGCAGCGACGGCTGCGGCCGCACCGAAAGCCGTGAGCCCAAGAAGGATCAGGATCCAGAGCCGGGGGGCGAGGTCGATCGCCGCCCGTGTCATGGGGCCGGGAGATGGAACGTCCTGCGACAATGGGTTTCCCACGTGCGATGATTCGTCGGCTCACAGTCAAACGCCGGCAACGTTAACAGCAGCTTAAGCGAGGTTCTGGATACAGGCCAGAGGGGCTGCCGACAAAATACTACCCCGAGTTGTGCGTCCGTGCGAGCGTTGCGACGAAAAAACCGTCGCCGCCGTCGAGCGGCGTGAACCTGTGCTGCGTCTCGCGCCGCCAGTCCGGATGACGTTGGAGAAAGGCATCGACCTGCGCCTCGTTCTCCACGGCCAGAAGCGAACAGGTCGCATAAGCCAGCCGACCGTCGGGTGCCACGAGTGGCGCGATGCGTTCGAGTATCTCTGCCTGCGTGGTTATGAGCGCCCCCAGCTGCGACTCCGTGAGGCTCCATTTTCCTTGAGGTGCGCGGCGCCAACTTCCCGAGCCCGAACAGGGCGCGTCCGCAAGCACGAGGTCGAACGTTCCAACCACTGCTTCGGTCGTGGCTAGTGCGATATCGACCCCCGCCCGCGCGGCCCGCTCCGGCAGGTCGGACATGCGGCGCGGGTCGATGTCATGGGCGGTAACACGGGCACCCCGCGCCGCAAGTGCAAGTGCCTTGCCGCCGCCCCCGGCGCAGTAGTCGAGCACGGCTAGCCCTGGATACACGTCCAGCGTGTCCACGACTGCCTGGCTTGCAGCGTCCTGAAGTTCGACGAACCCCTCTCGATAGGCCCGGCACAGGTGTACGCGGCGCGCGCCCTCCGTCACGGTAAGCGCCGTATCAGAAAGAGGATGCGGCACCGCTCCGATCCCGTCGTCGGCCAACATGGCGATCGCGCCCGTGCGCCCAGTCCGCGCGATATTCACCCGCAGGTGTACATCGGCCCGATGACGAAGCGCTTCCGCCACGGGGGCGAGATTGTCGCCGAGGCTTGAGCGCAGGGGATCGAGAAGCCAGTCGGGAAGATCCAGACGCTCACCTTCGCTGAGCGCTTCCGGGGCGCGCGCGGCCTGTTCATCGGGCAACAGAACGCTGGGCGCATAGCCTTCCCCGGTGAAGATCGTGGCCGGATCGGTGCCCGCGGCCCGCACGCCGCCGAGGACGAGGCCCCGCCCGGTCTCGGACCCGCCGAGCGCGGCAAAGGACCGGCGGCACCGCACGGCGTCATAGACGATGTCGCGGATCGCCGCCCTGTCCTTGGACCCCGCGAAGCGATTGTTCCGCGCCCAGCGGGTGAGCACCTGTTCCGGCGCACTCCCGGCGAGCCAGTCGTCGAGGATCTCGATCGCGGCGGCATGGCGGGCGGCGGGCGTCATCCTGCTTCACCCGCGTGAATATCGCGCCGCAACCTGTTCACGAATCAACCGATTCTGTAGTTCGGGCTTTCGCGCGTGATCTGCACGTCATGGACATGGCTTTCCTTTAGCCCGGCCCCGGTGATCTTCACGAACTGCGCGTAGTTGCGCATTTCATCGACCGTCGCGCAGCCGGTGTAGCCCATCGCAGCCCGCAGACCGCCGACGAGCTGGTGCACCACGGCACCCGCCGATCCCTTGTAGGGCACCTGACCTTCGATCCCCTCGGGGACGAGCTTGTCGCTCGCCGCGTCCTTCTGGAAATACCGGTCCGCCGAGCCGCGCGCCATCGCGCCGAGGCTGCCCATGCCGCGGTAGCTCTTGAACGAACGGCCCTGGTAGAGAATGACCTCACCCGGGCTTTCGTCCGTGCCCGCGATCATGCTGCCGACCATGGCGCAGGAGGCGCCGGCGGCGATGGCCTTGGCGAAGTCGCCCGAGAACTTGATGCCGCCGTCGGCGATGACCGGGACGCCGGACTTGTTGGCCTCGGCAGCGCAATCCATGATCGCGGTGAGCTGCGGCATCCCCACGCCCGCCACCATCCGGGTCGTGCAGATGGAGCCGGGGCCGATCCCGACCTTGACCGAATCCGCGCCCGCATCGATGAGCGCGCGGGTCGCGGCGGCGGTCGCCACGTTGCCCGCGATGATCTGTACTTCGTTCGACAGCTTCTTGGCGCGGCTCACGGCCTCGATCACACCGCGCGAATGGCCGTGCGCCGTGTCGATCACCACGATATCGGCGCCAGCATCCACGAGGGCCTCGGTCCGCTCGAAGCCCGCGTCGCCAACGCTCGTTGCCGCCGCCACGCGCAGGCGGCCAAGCTCGTCCTTGCAGGCTGTCGGGTTCAGCACGGCCTGTTCGGTGTCGCGCAGGGTCAGGAGACCCGTGAGCTTGCCGTCCTTGTCCGTGACCAGCAGCTTCTCGATCCGGCGCGACTTCATCAGGCTGATCGCCTCGTCCCGGTCGGCAGGCTCGCGCAGGATGGCGAGGTTGTCCGAGGTCATCATGACCTTGACCGGCGTGTCGTCGTGCTGGGCGAAGCGCATGTCCCGGTTGGTCACGATCCCGACCACCCGGCGCTGCTCGTCCACCACGGGAAAGCCGGTGAACCCGTAGCGCTCCGTCAGCGCCTTGGCGTCTGCCAGCGTCTGGTTCGGAGTCAGCGTCACGGGGTTGTAAACGATTCCGCTCTCGAACCGCTTCACGCGACGGATTTCGCGGGCCTGCTCTTCGACGGAAAGGTTCTTGTGGACCACGCCGATCCCGCCGGCCTGCGCCATGGCAATGGCCATGCGCCCCTCGGTGACGGTGTCCATGGCCGAGGACAGGAGCGGAATGTTGAGCTTGATCGACTTGGTGACATAGGTCGACGTATCCGCCGTGGACGGCAGCACCGCGCTCTCGGCCGGTACGAGCAGAACATCGTCGAAGGTAAGCGCCTCGCGAATCTCCATGAGTGGTCTCCTTTGGAGGGATCGTTTGGCACTTCCCTATTTCACGGGCCGGGGAGATTGGAAAGGGGGCGCGGGGCGAAATCACGCGTCTGTGCCACGTTTCGGCAGGGGGCGACGCCGCACCTGTGGACGAGCACGCCCGCGCACGGCAACACTGGCCGCGACAGCGAGAGGAGTTCACCTGATGGCTAACGACGTCGGCACCCGGTTCCGGGCGCTACACCAGCGCGGAAACCCATTCATCCTCGCCAATGCCTGGGACGCCGGATCGGCGCGGGTTCTGGCGGGGCTCGGGGCCGAGGCCATCGCCACCTCGTCCTCCGCCCATGCGTTCACGCTCGGTCGCCCCGACATGGGGCATGTGAGCCGCGAGGAGGCGCTGGAACACGCCCAGGCCCTGGTGCGCGCGGTGAACGTGCCGGTCTCGGGCGATTTCGAGAACGGCTTCGCGCACGATCCCGACGGCGTGGCCGAGACGGTGCGGCTCGGGTTCGAGGCGGGGCTCGCGGGCCTGTCGATCGAGGACACCGCCCTGCCCGCGCCCGACGCCTACGACCGTGACCATGCCATCGAGCGGATCCGGGCGGCCGTCGCCGCCGCCCGCGCCCTGCCCCGCGACTTCGTGCTGGTCGCGCGAGCCGACGGCGTGATGAACGGGCAGTACGACATCGTCGAAGCCATCGCCCGCGTGCAGGCTTTCGAGGCGGCCGGGGCCGATTGCGTCTATGTCCCGATGCCCGGCGATCTCGAGGCGCAGAAGGCCGTCTGCGCGGCGGTGGCCTGCCCGGTCAACGCCCTCGCCGCCGGGCCCTTCGCCACCGTGACACGCGCGCAGTTCGCACAAGTAGGTGTCGCGCGCATCTCGGTCGGGGGCGCGCTCGCGCGCCTCGCGCAGGCGACGCTCCTCAATGCCGGGCGATCGATGTTCACCAGCGGGGATTTCTCGCTCCTCACCGGTGCCGCCAGTGGGGACGAGATCGACGCGCTCCTCGCCGCTCAGGCCGAGGTCACGTCGTAGTCGTAGATCCAATCGTAGCGTGACAGCACGCTCTCCGGCGCGAAACGGCCCGCCACGCGCAGCGCGTTGTGGCCCACGAACCGCAGGAGCGGATTGGCGTAGTGGTAGTTGCGGGCGTTGGCATTCGCCGCCTCGATGACCCGCTCGGCCCGGTGCCGCCGCCGCGCCTGGTAGAGCGCCGGACCCTCGTCCAGCCCGGCGACCGCGAGACTGTCGGACAGAACCCAGGCGTCTTCTAGCGCCATGACCGCACCCTGCGCCATGAAGGGAAGCGTCGGGTGGGCTGCGTCACCGAGGATCACCGCGGGCCCCTTGTGCCACTGGTCGGCCACGGCGTGCCGGAACAGACCCCAGACATGGACCTCCTCCACCCGGTCGATGATCGCGCGCGGACCCGCCGCGAATCCCGCGAAGGCCCGCTTGAGGTTCGCCGGGTTGTCACGATAGTGCCAGCCCTCTTCAGCCCAAGCCTCCCGCTCCTCGACCGCGACGATGTTGATCTGGCGCCCGTCCCGCAGCGGATAGGTCACGAAATGCCGCCCCGGCCCCATGAAAACCCGCGCTTCCTGCGGCTCGTCGCCGGTCGCGGGCACGATCGCCCGCCACGCGACCTGCCCGGTGAAGAAGGGCTGGCGCTTGCCATTCAGCGGATGGCGCAACACGGAATGAAGCCCGTCCGCGCCGACCACGAAGCCGGCCTCGCGCGGCCCCGCCCCTTCGACATCAAGCGTGACGTGGTCCTCGCCGATTTCGACCCCGCGCACACGGCACCCGGTTTCGACCGTCACGCCGAGGTCCCGTGCCCGGTCGAGCAGGATGGCGACCAGGTCGGCCCGGTGGACGAGGTAGAATTCCTGCGAAGGCCGCAGTCCGGCGAGGTCCATGCGCAGCACGCTCGCGCCCGTCAGCCCGTCGAGCAGATGCACCGCCTGCGAGCGCAGGCACCGAGCACGTAGGACATCACCCACGCCAAGTGCGTCGAGAACGGCCAGTCCGTTTGGGCTCACCTGGATCCCGGCGCCCACTTCGCGCACCGCTTCGGCCTGTTCCAGAACCGTCACGAAGGCGCCGCGCATGGCGAGCGCGATGGCCGAGGCCAAACCCCCGATCCCGGCGCCTACCACGCAGATATCCTGCCCGATCAGCATCTCGTCCCCGCAGACAAGAAGGCACCGGGCGCATCCGCCGCGGTGCCTTCGGTTCTCGTGTCACATGTCGCGGCGATCAATCGTCGCGGTGAACCTTTTCCCGGCGCTCGTGGCGTTCCTGCGCCTCGAGGCTCAGCGTCGCGATCGGGCGCGCATCGAGGCGCTTGAGCGAGATCGGCTCGCCGGTCTCCTCGCAATACCCGTATTCGCCTTCTTCGATCCGGCGCAGCGCCGCGTCGATCTTGGCGACCAGCTTGCGCTGGCGGTCGCGGGTGCGCAGTTCCAGCGCCCTGTCCGTCTCTTCTGACGCGCGGTCCGCGATATCGGGAATGTTGCGGGTGCTGTCCTGCAGCCCCTCGATGGTGTTCTTGCTGTCGCCCAGAAGTTCGGCTTTCCACTTCAACAGCTTGATCCGGAAATACTCCGTTTGCCGGTCATTCATGAAAGGTTCGTCTTCAGCCGGCTTGTAATCGTCCGGCAGGAAGGTTTCCGCCTTCATCCCACTCTCCTCTTCAACCCCGGATGCCCCAGTCGCGAATTGGTCGTTGCTCATTCGGTGCTCTCCTGTGGGGTCGTGTATCCCAGCGCCGGTGGGATGTCACTATAGAAACAGTGCGCCATGTTCACGTTTTGGGCGGTGGCGCGACCATTGGTACGACTTCGTACATTCCCGCCCACCGCATTCGCCGGCACCCCGGTGGAACATGACCTCATGCCATGCCCGGACCCCGGCAAGCGTGCGACGATTCTGCGCGCGCCTTATGCCCCCAAACCATCCTTTGTTCAACAACCGCGCGATGCCGCGACGTTTCCCGCACACATCCTTGCATCCCCGGTCCCGGCCCGTTTAGGTCGGCAGCGTGCCAAGCAGGAGAGACCGATGCGCTTTGAAAGCACCGAAACCTATGTCGCGACCGAGGACCTGGCGGTGGCGGTCAACGCTGCGGTGACGCTGGAGCGCCCGCTCCTGGTCAAGGGCGAGCCGGGGACCGGCAAGACAGAGCTCGCGAAACAGGTGGCGACCTCGCTCGGCCTGCCGATGATCGAATGGAACATCAAGTCCACGACCCGCGCCCAACAGGGCCTGTATGAATATGACGCCGTCAGCCGCCTGCGCGACAGTCAGTTGGGCGAGGAGCGCGTTCACGACGTCGCCAACTACATCCGCAAGGGCAAGCTCTGGCAGGCCTTCGAGGCGGACGAAAAGGTCGTTCTCCTGATCGACGAGGTGGACAAAGCCGACATCGAGTTCCCGAACGACCTCCTGCAGGAGCTCGACAAGATGGAGTTCCATGTCTACGAGACCGGCGAGACGATCCGGGCCAAGCACCGCCCCGTCGTCATCATCACCTCGAACAACGAAAAAGAGCTGCCCGACGCGTTCCTGCGCCGCTGCTTCTTTCATTACATCAAATTCCCGGACGTGGAGACGATGAAGAAGATCGTCGAGGTGCATCATCCGGGCATCAAGGAACAGCTTCTGACCACCGCACTCACCCAGTTCTACGAGATCCGGGAACAGGCGGGGCTGAAGAAGAAGCCGTCGACGAGCGAGGTGCTCGACTGGCTCAAGCTCCTTTTGGCCGAGGACATGGATGCCGAGGACCTCAAGCGCGATGGGACCACGGCCCTGCCGAAACTGCACGGCGCGCTCTTGAAGAACGAGCAGGATGTCCATCTCTTCGAACGCCTCGCCTTTCTCGCCCGCCGCGAGCGCGGCTGATAGGCCACGGGACGTGACCTTCGGGGCACGGCACCGTGCCTGACCCGAAGGCTCCCGCAAAAAGCCTTAAAACCGAACCACTTGCCCGGCGGACTGTTGTGGCAGATGGAAACGATTCGGGCAGAACAGGCGCATACGCCACAATTCAGCCGCAATTGGCGCCAGCCACTTGTGCGGCGCGGCGCGGCGCGCACCATATCTTGCGGGGGCACTGTTTCCAGCCGCGCCACAAACCATTTTTTGCCCCATTTCGGCCATTTTCCGCTTGGGGAATCCCTCTTCCTGCGCCTAACCATGAAGCCTGCCTGGGGGGGCAAGGAACGGTGTGCCTGTATGGTGTTGGGAGACACTTCACAGATTACCGTCCGTGCGCTGACGCGTGCTGACGAGCCCCAGTGGCGTCGCCTCTGGTCGGAGTATCTGCGGTTCTACGAGAGCGCGGTCGACGAGGAGGTGTACCTGACCACCTTTTCCCGGCTCCTCTCAGGGGACGAACCGCAGCATGCCCTGATCGCCGAGATCGGCGGCCACCCGGTGGGCCTCGTCCACTACCTCTATCATCGCCACAACTGGCGGATCGAGGACGTGTGTTACCTGCAAGACCTCTATGCCGAACCCGAGGCTCGCGGCCTCGGCGTGGGGCGTGCGTTGATCGAAGCGGTCTATGCCGCCGCCGACGCCAACGGCACGCCCTCGGTCTACTGGATGACGCAGGAATTCAACACAGAGGCCCGCAAGCTCTACGACCGGATCGGCAAACTCACACCGTTCATCAAGTACCAGCGGGGGTAACGAACATGAGCGGACACAGATTGATCGTGGGGGCGGTCGCGGGGGCGGCTCTGGTGCTGGCCGGTTGCACAGGTGCACTGCAATCGCCAGCACCGGACGCCGTGCGGGAAGTCACGGCACGGCAGGTGAACCTGCCGACCGAGCTCCCCCCGATGAAGGCGTTCAGCTCTTCGCGGACGGAGGCGCCCGCGCGCTCCAACAGCGAGATCGGTGCGGATTTCCTCGACCTCGCCTTCGAGTTGGAAAGCGGGCGCGCCCTGCCCGTCCTGTCGCGCTTCGAGGGTCCGGTCACGATCCGCGTCACGGGGCGTAAAGCCTCGGTGCTGGACAAGGAGCTCAACCGCCTGATCGCCCGGCTGCGCAGCGAGGCGGGCATCGACATCAGCCGCGTCCCGGCCAATGCCGACGCCGGGATCACCGTCGAGGTCATCCCGAAACGCCAGCTTCAGGGCCTCGTGCCCGGCGCGGCGTGTTTCGTCGCCCCGAACGTGTCCGGCTGGCAGGAATACAGGGCCAACCGGCGCACCGAGCGCACGGACTGGACCAAGCTCACGCAGCGCACGCGCATGTCGGTCTTCATCCCCGGCGACGTGGCCCCGCAGGAAATGCGCGACTGCCTGCACGAAGAGATCGCCCAAGCGCTCGGCCCCGTGAACGACCTTTACCGCCTGTCGGATTCGGTTTTCAACGACGACAATTTCCACACGGTTCTCACCGGCTTCGACATGCTGATCCTGCGCGCCTACTACGCGCCGGAACTGCGCTCTGGCATGACGCGGGCACAGGTGGGGGGTCAGCTCCCTGCCCTGCTCGCCCGTCTCAATCCGGCGGGGGGCGCCGGGGCACCCGCAGCCCGCGCCGCTACGCCCGTCGCTTGGAAACAGGCGATCGACACCGCGCTCGGCGGCAACCAGCCCTCGACCGTGCGCCGCGCGGCGGCAGGCCGGGCGGTGGACATCGCCCGCGCGATGGGCTGGCGCGACACACGCCTCGCCTTCTCGCTCTTCGCGCTCGGCCGCCTGAACCTCGGCATCAATTCCGATGTGGCGCTTGCGTCCTTCCGCGAGGCCGAGGCGCTCTACACCACCCTGCCCGGCACCTCGCTCCAGGCGGCGCACATGGGCGTGCAGCTCGCGGCCCACGCCCTCTCGCTGGGCAATGCCGAGACCGCGATCCGCATCGTGGACGCCCACCTGCCCGCCGTGCAATCGGCCCAGAACGCGGCGCTCCTCTCGACCCTCCTGATGATCAAGGCCGAAGGGCTCGAGATCATGGGGCGCGACTCCGAGGCGCAGCTTGTCCGTCTCGACAGCCTCGGCTGGGCGCGATATGGCTTCGGCTCCGACGCCGAAGTCGGTGCGCGGCTCCTCGAAATCGCCGCTATATCACCGATCAACCGCGGCTGATCCCGGCACCATCCGGGGTCGCCCAGACCCCCGGAGGTGCGCCCATGATCATCTTTGCCTTCGCCGTATTCGGCGCGCTTCTGGGTGCCTACCAGGCGCGGCGGCGCGGCGGCCAGCGGCTCGACCTCGCGCAATACGGCGCGGCCTATGCCATGGCGTTTGCCATCCTCGGCCTGTTTGTTACGGTCTTCCTCGCCAGAGGCCTGTAACAGGAGCATCGCCCCCGTGTTCGTCCCCTTCTTCGAAACGCTGCGCGCCAACAAGGTGCCCGTCTCGCTGCGCGAGTATCTCACCTTTCTCGAGGGGATGAAGGCGGGCCTCGCCACCTATGACGTGGAGGCGTTCTACTACCTCGCTCGCGCCGCGATGGTGAAGGACGAGCGCAACCTCGACAAGTTCGACCGGGCCTTCGCCCAGTCCTTCGAAGGGCTGGAAGCGATCAGTTTCGACGAGGTTTTGGAGGCCGTGGACATCCCCGGCGACTGGCTCGAAAAGATGGCCGAGAAGCACCTCACGGAGGAGGAGCGCGCCGAGATCGAGGCGCTGGGCGGCTTCGACAAGCTGATGGAAACGCTGAAGAAACGGCTGGAGGAGCAGAAAGAGCGCCACCAGGGCGGGTCCAAGTGGATCGGCACCGCCGGCACCTCTCCCTTCGGCGCCTACGGCTACAACCCCGAAGGTGTGCGCATCGGTCAGGACAAGTCGCGCCACCAGCGCGCGACCAAGGTCTGGGACAAGCGGGAATTCCGCAATCTCGACGGCGATGTCGAACTGGGCACCCGCAACATCAAGGTCGCGCTCAAACGGCTTCGCAATTGGGCCCGCGACGGCGCGCACGAGGAGCTGGACCTCGACGGCACAATCCGTTCCACCGCCGAACACGGCTACCTCGACGTGAAAACCCGGCCCGAGCGGCGCAACGCGGTCAAGGTCTTGTTGTTCCTCGACGTCGGCGGCTCGATGGACCCGCATATCAAGGTGGTGGAGGAGCTGTTCTCGGCCGCCCGGTCCGAGTTCAAGCACCTCGAATACTACTACTTTCACAACTGCCTTTACGAAGGTGTCTGGCGCGACAACCGCCGCCGCTGGACCGAGCAGACCCCGACCTGGGACGTGCTCCATACCTACGGGTCGGACTACAAGTGTGTTTTCGTCGGGGATGCCGCCATGTCGCCCTACGAGATCGCGATGCCGGGCGGCGCGAACGAGCACTGGAACGCGGAATCGGGCGCGGTCTGGCTCCAGCGCGCGCGTGAGCAGTGGCCGGACAATCTCTGGATCAACCCGCTGCCGGAAACGCACTGGCGCTATACCCAATCGGTGCAGATGATCGACGAGCTGTTCGAAGGGCGCATGGTGCCCATGACCCTCGAAGGCATCGACCGGGGGATGCGGGACCTCGTGAGATGAACGCCACGCGCACCGCGTTCAAACGGCATCCGATCCTCTTCATCGCTTTCCTGATCGCCCTCGTTGCGGTGGCCTTCTTCGCCGTGCGCACCGTGGACGACGCGCTGCACTGGGGCGACCGCTTCGGACACGAGCCCGAGATCGCGGGCTGGATGACCCCGCGCTACATCCAGCGCACCTGGAACGTACCGGCGGACGCCCTTGCCGAAGCGCTCCAGATCGAACCCAGGGAAGCACGGCGCAAGACCATCAGCGAACTCGCCGTCGAACGGGGCGAGACCGCGCCGGAACTGGCCGAACGCCTCGAATCCGTGATCGAGGACTGGCGCGAGGAACGGGAATGACCGCCAATTCATTGCTGGCCCTCGTGCCGACCTACGGTGTCGCGGTTCTTGCGCTCGCCACCTTCCTGTCCTGCATCGCCATGCCGATCCCCGCCTCGCTCATCATGCTGGCGGGCGGCGCCTTCGCCGCCGGGGGCGACATCGCCCTCGTCCCCGCCGTCATTGCCTGCCTCGCTGGCGCCATCCTGGGCGACCAGGCGGGATACTGGATCGGCGCCCGCGGGGCCGGCCTCATCGACCGGATCGAGGCACAGCATCCCTCCCGCGCTGTCCTCATCGCCCGCGCACGCAACTTCTCGGCCCGCTGGGGCGCACCGGGCGTGTTCTTCTCGCGCTGGCTGGTGAGCCCGCTCGGCCCCTACGTGAACCTCATCTCCGGCGCGGCCCGCGCGACATGGACGATCTTCACGACGTGGAGCGTGCTGGGCGAGATCGTTTGGGTGTCGATCTACATCGGCCTCGGCTACGCGTTCTCCGGCTACATCGCGCAGATCGCACAGGTCGCGGGCAATTTCGTGGGACTGCTGGTCGCCCTCGTGCTCGCGCTCGCTCTCGGACGCGTTATCTGGGTGCGCGTGACGCCGCAATCCTCTTGATCAGCGGGCCGGATCACCCCCATATCGGTCCATGCTGAAGTTCACCCCGATCCTCATCGCCCTGCTCTACGGCTTCGCCATGTGGTGGTTCTCCGCGTGGCGGCTGCGCCACGAGCTCGACGCCAAGTCGACCGAGCTCGCCGACGGCAAGCTCAGGGCGCTGACGGACAGGATGGCCGATGCGCTCGACCTGCCGCGCATCAAGGTCAACATCTACGAGATCGAGCCGGTGAACGGCCTCGCCGCCCCCGACGGGCGCATTTTCATCACGCGCGGCTTCTACGACCAGTACCGGCAGGGCAAGGTCAGCGCCGAGGAAATGGCGAGCGTCATAGCCCACGAACTCGGCCATGTCGCGCTCGGGCACGCACGACGCCGGATGATCGACTTTTCCGGCCAGAATGCGCTGCGCACCGCGCTCATCCTCGTGCTGGGGCGCTTCATCCCCGGCCTCGGCCAGATGATCGCGGGCGTCCTGACCTCGATGCTCGCCGCCCGCCTGTCGCGTTCGGACGAATACGAGGCGGACGCTTACGCCACCGCGCTCCTCATCAAGTCCGGGATCGGCACCGGCCCGCAGAAATCGCTCTTCACGAAGCTTGAGGAGCTGACCGGCGCGCGCGGCCGCGGTCAGCCGGCCTGGCTCCTAAGCCACCCCAAGGTCGACCAGCGCATCGCCGCCATCGAGGCGAACGAGGCGAAGTGGAGCCGCTGAACCGGCGCCCCGCCGCGGCGTCCTGACGAAGTCGGGACGGTGCAAACCCTGTGCGCGCTCCGCGCGCGCCGCGTGGAAACGGTTCAGACGCGCCCGGTCGCTTCCAGCGCCTTGCCCAGCCGGGGCAGCCGCGCCTTCTTCATAAGCGCCCGGATCGTCCAGTCTTCGCCCGACAGTCGCTCCGCCTCGCCCAGAACGCGGGACGCGACCGCGATCACCGCCTCGGGGCTTTCCTCGAGGAAACTCAGCAGGAACGGATCCGGGCTCGCCAATGCCAGCCCTTCGTGGCCAAGCTGCTGGCGCGGGAAATCCTTGATGTTGAGCGTGAGCAGCACGTCCGCCGAGCCCGCGATTGCAGCGGCGAGCACATGCACGTCATTGGGATCAGGGAGCGACAGGCGCGACAGGTCCCGCCCGCGCGGCCGGACCGAGGCCCCGGGCCAGGCGGCCTCGACCAGCGCGATCTCGCCCCGGGCCAAAGCCTCCTGCCCCGGACCGAGCTTGCCCGCCGCCAGCGCCCATTCCTCGAGGATGCGCGCGCTCCACTTCGGCTCGAACAGCCCCTCGGCGGCGCATCCCAGCACCATCTCGCGCATTACCGTGGGATAGAGCACGCAGGCGTCGATCAGGACCTTCACGTGGTCAACCGGTAGAACAGCGCCTTTAGATATCCGCTCTCGGCCAGCGCCGGGTGCTGCGGATGGTCCGGCCCGGCAAATCCGGTGTGGATGAGCTGCACCCCGCGCCCGGCCCGCCCGATTCCCCGACTGCAGGCGCCTCGGAACTTGTCCAGGTCGGCGGCATGGGAGCAGGAACACAGGCCGAGATATCCGCCCGGCGCCACCAGCGGCGCGGCGAGCTTCGCGATCCGCTCATAGGCGCGCAGCCCGGCCTCCAGCGCCTGCTTGTTCGGTGCGAAGGCCGGCGGGTCACAGATCACCACGTCGAACCGCTCGCCGGCCGCGCCGAGCTCGGCCAGGACGTCGAAGGCGTCCCCCTGCCGGGTCGTGAACCGGTCGGCCATGCCGCCCGCCGCCGCGCCCCGTGCCGCGAGGTCCAGCGCCGGGGCGGAGCCGTCCACGGCCAGCGCAGTCGCCGCACCGCCCGCCAGCGCGGCCAGACCGAAGCCCCCGACATGCGAAAAGACGTCGAGCACCCGCGCGCCCTCCGCGAGGCCCGCCGCGAAGGCATGGTTGGGCCGCTGGTCGTAGAACAGCCCGGTCTTCTGCCCGCCCAGGAGGTCGGCCATGTAGGTCGCCCCGTTCATCGGCACCGGCACCGGCGCGTCCAGCGCACCCGTCGCGACCTCGATGCCCTCGTCCAGCCCCTCGAGCCCCCGCGCCCGCCCCGAGCCGTTCTTGACCACTGTCGAGACGCCTGTCACCTCGACCAGCGCGCCCGCGAGCGTGTCGAACAGAACGTCGGCCCAGGCCGCGTTCGGCTGGATCACCGCGACATCGCCGAACCGGTCGATCACCACGCCCGGCAGCCCGTCCGCCTCGGCATGGACCAGCCGGTAGTACGGCGCGTCGAACAGGCGTGCCCGGTGCGCCAGCGCCAGAGCCAGCTTCTCTGCGATCCAGTCGTGGCCTATCTCCGCCTCGGGATCGCGGTCCAGCATCCGTGCGAAAATGCGCGAGTTGGGATTGACCGCCACCGTGCCGAGCGGCGTGCGTTCCGCATCCTCCAGCCGCGCGATCGTGCCGGGCGCGAGCGCCTTGGTACGCCGGTCGGTGACGAGTTCGTTGTCGAAGACCCAGGGCGCGCCGTGCCGGATGGCGCGGGCGTTGGCCTTGGGTTTGAGGCGGATCACGGGGCGGGTCTCGGTCATGCCTCTGCCTATCCCGTTCGCAATCGCGCGGAAAGTCCCATCGCACGCGCCGCGATGCGCCATGATCCGCCCGCAGCCCCGATTTCCCCCTGACACCCCGCGCCGCCATGTTAGCCTGAGCGCGACGCGCCGACGCGCCGCCCCGGGTCCGCCCGGGTTGTTAGCGCTAACCGGACGTGATAAGCGACAGCCAACGTCGCGCGATATCAGGAGTGGAAACCCAATGGCTCTCAACAGCGAGATCGAACGGGTCACGGACCGTATCATGGAACGCAGCGCGGAGCGCCGCAGCCGCTACATGGAAGGCATCCGGGCACAGATCGACAAGGGACCGAAACGCGGACACCTGAGCTGCTCGGGCCAGGCACATGCCTACGCGGGCGCGGGTCCGGACCAGAACGCGCTCGCAACCAAGGACGCCCCTAACCTCGGGATCGTCACCACGTACAATGACATGCTATCGGCCCACCAGCCGTTCGAGCGGTTCCCCGATCTCATCAAGGCCGCCGCAAGGGCCGAAGGCGCCACGGCGCAGGTCGCGGGCGGCGTGCCGGCCATGTGCGACGGGGTCACGCAGGGCGAGACGGGCATGGAGCTGAGCCTCTTTTCGCGCGACGTGATCGCGCTGGCCTCGGGCGTGGCGCTCAGCCACAACACCTTCGACGCCGCGCTCTACCTCGGCGTCTGCGACAAGATCGTGCCGGGCCTCGTGATCGCCGCCGCCACCTTCGGCCATATCCCCGGCATCTTCATGCCGGCGGGGCCGATGACTTCCGGCCTGCCCAATGACGAGAAGGCCAAGGTGCGCCAGAAATTCGCCTCGGGCGAGGTCGGGCGCGACGCGCTCATGAAGGCGGAGATGGAGGCCTATCACGGCCCCGGTACCTGCACCTTCTACGGCACCGCGAATTCCAACCAGATGCTGATGGAGTTCATGGGCCTCCACCTGCCCGGCGCCTCTTTCGTGAACCCGAACACGCCGCTGCGCGACGCGCTGACGCAGGAAGGCGCGCGGCGGGCGCTTCAGATCACGGCGCTGGGCAACGAATTCACCCCGGTCGCGGATGTCCTCGACGAAAAGGCCTTCGTGAACGGCATGGTCGGGCTGATGGCCACCGGCGGTTCCACGAACCTCCTCATCCACCTGCCCGCCATGGCGCGCGCGGCGGGGGTCGAGATCACGATGGAGGACTTCTCGGACATCTCCTCCGTCACGCCGCTGATGGCGCGGGTCTATCCCAACGGTCTGGCCGACGTGAACCATTTCCACGCCGCGGGCGGCCTCGGCTACCTCATCGGCTCGCTGCTCGACGAGGGGCTTCTGCACCCCGACACCCGCACCGTCGCGGGCGGCGGTCTCGAAAGCTACACGCAGGAGCCCAAGGTGGACGGCGACCGGATCAAGTACGAACCCGGCCCGCGCGAGAGCCTGAACGACAAGATCGTGCGCCCGGCCTCGGACCCGTTCCAGAAGACGGGGGGGCTGTCGCAGCTCACCGGCAACCTCGGCCACGCGGTCATCAAGGTCTCGGCGGTCAAGGAAGAGCATCACGTGATCGAGGCGAAGGCCCGCGTCTTTTCCGACCAGGGCGCGGTGAAGGCCGCGTTCAAGGCCGGCGAGTTCACCGAGGACACCGTTGTCGTCGTCCGCTTCCAGGGCCCAAAGGCCAACGGGATGCCGGAGCTTCATGGCCTAACGCCCACGCTCGCGGTGCTGCAGGACCGGGGGCTCAAGGTCGCGCTCGTCACCGACGGGCGCATGTCCGGCGCGTCGGGCAAGGTTCCCGCCGCGATCCACGTCTCGCCCGAAGCGGTGGACGGCGGCCCGATCGCCAAGGTGCGCGACGGCGACCTGGTCCTTCTGGACGCCACCGCCGGGACGCTCGAAGTGCTGGAGGCGGAGTTCGACACCCGCAGCCCGGTCTCGATGGACCTTTCCGCAAACACCCGGGGCCTCGGCCGCGAGCTGTTCGAAACCTTCCGCCAGAACGTCGGCCTCGCCACCGAGGGCGCGGCGGTCATCGTCTGAGGAGCGTCCCATGACCCCCACCGAAGCCTCCGCGCGCGCCGCCGAGATCTGCAATCTCGCGCCCATCGTGCCGGTTCTGATCGTCGAGGACGTGGCCCATGCGGGTCCGCTCGCCGCCGCGCTCGTCGCGGGCGGCCTCCCGGCGCTGGAAGTGACCCTGCGCACCGATGCCGCGCTCGAGGTCATCGCGGAAATGGCCCGGGCCGAGGGCGGCGTGGTCGGCGCGGGCACGCTGCTCACCCCCGAGGACGTGAAGAAAGCCAAGGATGCCGGTGCACAGTTCGGCGTGTCGCCCGGTGCGACCGACCGGCTGCTCGACGCCTGCGAGGAGGCGGCCCTGCCGCTCCTCCCCGGTGCCTCCTCGGCCTCCGAAGCGATGCGCCTTCTCGAACGCGGCTACACGGTGCAGAAGTTCTTCCCGGCCGGTCCGGCCGGCGGTGCGCCGTTTCTCAAGGCGCTGTCCTCGCCGCTGCCGCAGGTGCGCTTCTGCCCCACGGGCGGCGTCAGCCCGTCGAACGCGCGCGACTACCTGTCCCTGTCCAACGTGATCTGCGCGGGCGGCTCGTGGGTCGCGCCGGCGGAGATGGTCAAGTCGGGCGATTGGGCGGGCATCGAACGCCTCGCCGCCGAAGCCGCCGCCTTACCACGCTGATCCTTAGCTCTGGCGGCGGCGCCCCTGCGCCCCGCCACGTCGCCCCGGCGCGTTCGTCAGGGTGGTCATCCCCTCGCGCAGCACCTTGGTCATCGGGTGGTCCGGATGCGCCGTGCCATAGGCGTCGAGCATGACCCCGATTTCCTCGGCCCCGATGCGCCGCGTGCGCTGGCCCATCACCCAGTCGAGGAAGATGCTCCGGCATTCCTCGGCCGTGATCCCCTCGATCCGGTAGGATTCCGCGATCAGCCGGGTCGGGTCCAGTTCGTCGGGCGTCATGTCAGGTCTCCGGGTTCACGGGCGAGAATCGCCTCGATGGCATCATGGGCGCGCCGCGTGCAGCCCGTCACACGGTCGAGCAGGCTGTCGGCATCCTCCACCCCCATCGTGCGGTAGAGGAAGTCGCGCCCGCCCTGCCCGATCGCGTCGAGGTCCAGCCGGTCCTCGGTCAACAGCTTCGCGCCGCTTTGCAGCTTGCGCAGCGTGCCATAGGCCAATTTGAGCGCCTCCGCTTCCTCCGACGTGATCCAGCCGATTGCGACGCCCGACATGATCTGTTCTTCGGTGTCGCGGGGCGTACCCGGTGCCAGCACGGCGGCGCATTGGGCCACGAGCTCGATGTCCTGAAGCCGTCCGGGGCCGACCTTGGGCTCGAGCGGGCCACCGTCGCCTTTCGCCTCGCTGATCCGCGCGCGCATCTCGACCACGTCCGCGATGGTGCGCGCCGCGTCCCGTTCGGCCTGCAATACCTCGGTCCGGATCGCCTCGACCTCGTCGGCGAGCGCGGGCGTCCCCGCCACGGGCCGCGCCCGGGTGAGTGCGAGGTGCTCCCATGTCCAGGCCTCCTCGCGCTGGTAGGACGAGAAGGAGGCGAGCGAAGTGGCCACCGGCCCCTGCCGCCCCGACGGACGCAGGCGCATGTCCACCTCGTAGAGCCGTCCCTCCGGCATCTGGGCGCTGAGCGCGGTCACCATCGCCTGCGTCAGACGCGAATAATAGGCTCGTGCGCCCAAGGGCTTGCGCCCTTCGGACATCGCGTCGCCCGGCGCGTCGTAGATCAGGATGAGGTCCAGGTCGGAACTCGCCGTCACCGTCCGGGCGCCCAGTGACCCCATACCGATGAGCACCGCGCCGCGCCCCGGTCCCACGCCGTGCTTGCGCGCGAATTCCGCCTCCACCAGCGGCCAGAGCACCTGCACCACCGCATCCGCGAGGTCGGCGTAATCCAGTGCCGCCTCCTCCGGCGGTGTCAGCCCGCGCAACAGGTGCACGCCGATCCGGAAATGCCATTCCTTCATCCACCGCCGCGCCCCGTCGAGCTTCGCCTCGTAATCCGGCAGCGCCTCAAGCGTTTCGGTGAGGTCGGCGGCGAGGCCGGAGACCCCGGGCCACTTGGAGAAGAAGTCGCCGCCCAGCACCGCGTCCAGCACCTGCGCATTGCGGCCGAGATAGACAGACAGCGCCGGAGCCGTCGCGGCGATATCGACGATCAGGTCGACAAGCGGCGGGTTCGCATCGAACAGTGAAAAGAGTTGAACACCTGCGGGCAGGCCACTGAGAAACTTGTCGAAATTCATCAGCGCCTCGCGCGGGCGCGCGGCCCCTTTGAGCCGCGCGATCAGGTCGGGCTTCAGCCGGTCGAAAATCTCCACCGCCCGTGACGAGCGCAGCGCCGGGTAGGACTTCCACGCCTCCACGATCTCCGCATCCTCGGGGTCGAGCTCCTCGGCCTCCGACGCTTCGCCCGGTGCGAAGAACCCCTCGGTCAGCTCGTGAACCTCGGCCAGCGCACCGCGCAACTCACCCTTCAGCTCGTCGATGTCGCGGTCCATCATCGCGGCCAGCCGGGCGAATCCCTTGTCGGAATTGGGCAGCTGGTGGGTCTGCGCGTCGCGCACCATCTGAACCCGGTGCTCCACCTCCCGGTGGAACCGATAGTGTCGGGTCAGCGTCTCGGCAACGTCTTCGGGCACCCAGCCCTTCTCCGCCAGCGCGGCGAGCCCCTCGACCGTCCCGCGCAGCCGCAGGTCCGGGTCTCGCCCGCCGGCGATCAGTTGCCGGGTCTGGGTGAAGAACTCGATCTCGCGGATGCCCCCGCGCCCCAGCTTCATGTCGTGGCCCGGCAGCGTGATCGGCCCGCCCAGCCCCTTGTGCTCCCGGATGCGCAGCCGCATGTCGTGGGCGTCCTGGATCGCCGCGAAATCGAGGTGTTTTCGGTAGACGAAGGGGCGGAGCCGGTCGAGATAGGCCCAGCCTGCCTCGATATCCCCCGCGCACGGCCGCGCCTTGATATGCGCTGCCCGTTCCCACGTCCGGCCCAGGCTCTCGTAATACCGTTCGGCAGCCTCCATGGAGATGATGACCGGCGTGACCGAGGGGTCGGGGCGCAACCGCAAGTCGGTGCGAAAGACATAGCCTTCCGCCGTGTTCTCCGACAGCATCGACGACATGCGCCGCACCGCCCGGATGAGGCTCGCGCGCGCCTCGTGGAAATCGTCCTCGTCGTATCGCTCTTCGTCGAACAGCATGATGAGGTCGATGTCGGAGGAATAGTTTAGCTCCCCCGCCCCCATCTTGCCCATGGCGAGCGCCATGGCACCCGCGGCGGTCGGAATGTCGTCCTCGGTCGCGCCCGGCAGCTTGCCCCGCGCGATCTCCTGCCCGACCTGGAACTTGAGCGCCCGGTCCGTGGCGGCCCCCGCGAAATCCGTCAGCGCCCCCGTCACCTGTTCGAGCGACCAGACACCGGCAAGGTCCGCAAGCCCCGTGAAGAGCGCCACCCGCCGCTTGGCCCGGCGCAGCGAGGTGGACAGCGCGTTGGCGGTGTCGCCCTCGATGGCCACCGTCGCCATCACGTCGCCGGGGTCCTGTGCCAGTGCCCCGCGCAACCAGTCGGCCTCCGCCTCCATCAACCCCTTGAGATAGGGCGAACACCCGGCGGTGCCCGCCAGAACCTCCCGCAGCTCGGGCGCGAGATCGGCGAAGCGCTCGGCGATTTCGGCGGCGGGATCGTCCTCGAACGGACGCGGGCAACGGGTGATCTGGGAGGCGAACGACATGGCGCGGAGAGTGGCCCCGGGACCGGGGGTGGTCAAGCGGATCGCGCCGTGCATAGTGCGCCCATGAGCAAGTCTTTGAAACGGGTCGAACGGGCCGCCGCGGATGCCGGGCTGGACATCACCATCCTCGAGATGGCCGAGGGCACGCGCACGGCGGCGGACGCGGCGCGAGCGGCGGGCTGCGAGATCGACCAGATCGTCAAGTCCATCATCTTCCGCGGCGAGACCGACGGGCGGGCGCTCCTGTTCCTGACCGCAGGCGGCAACCGCGTCGACGATGCCAAGGCGAGCGCGGTGGCCGGCGAGGCGCTCGGCAAGGCCGACGCGGGCCTCATCCGGGCGCAAACCGGCTTCGCCATCGGCGGCGTCGCCCCGATCGGCCACCTCAGCCCGATCCGCGCCTTCATGGACCCGCGCCTGTTCGATTTCGACGTGATCTGGGCCGCCGCCGGCACGCCCCGCCACGTATTCTCGGCGAATCCGCGCGACATCGAACGCCTGGCGGACGCGCAAGTCACTGATTTCATTGCCTGACCCAAAATAATGTGAAACCTTTTCACATTTTTCCTTGAAAACGGCGCCCCCACTCCCGATCTTGGTGATGTGAAAGCAATTCACATTGAAACGCACACCGCACTCTTCGAGAGGAAAGGACACTACATGACGACCGTGACCGAAACCGCCCCTCCGCGGCACGAGGGCTGGTTCACCAAGACCGAGGCCTGGCTCGACGACAAGGGCAAGGGCGCGTGGATCGCGCTCATGGTCCTCGGGTTCGTGTTCTTCTGGCCCGTCGGTCTCGCCCTTCTGATGTACATGATCTGGAGCAAACGGATGTTTTCGAAATCCTGCAAAGGCGGCTCCGATGCCTGGAAGCAAGGCCGCCACGAACACATGGCCCGCCGCCACGGGTTCCGCCCGACCGGCAACTCGGCCTTCGACTCTTACAAGGCGGACACGCTCAAGCGTCTGATGGACGAGCAAGAGCAGTTCGAGGCCTTCCTCGAGCGCCTGCGCCAGGCCAAGGACAAATCGGAGTTCGATCAGTTCATGAACGAACGCGCAGACGCGGCCCGCTCGTCCGCCATCTCGGATGACGATGGTTCCGACGAAAATGGCGACGCCGTCGTGGCCCGCGAGCCGAAGTAAAACCGAGCGGCCCCGCTTGTCGGGGCCGCCCGCCTTTTCCATATGAGGACGACGATGACTTACGCGAGCTACACCGGACTGCCAGACCCCGACTACCAGTCGGAGTTCTATGCCGACGTCCCCGCCAAGCGGGCGCTGGCCTGGGTGGTCGATACGCTGATCGTGGTCGGCATCGTCGCGCTCGCCATCATCCTTACGGTGGGAATCGGCCTCTTCTTCGCGGGCTTTCTCTGGCTCGTGATCGGTTTCGTCTACCGCGTCGTGACTCTCGCCAACGGGTCGGCCACCCTGGGGATGCGCATGATGTCGATCGAGATCCGTCGCGGCGACGGCCAGCGGCTCGACCTCGGCACCGCGATCCTGCACACGCTGGGCTATTCGCTCTCGATGTCCTTCGTCCTGCCGCAGATCGCCTCGATCATCCTGATGATGACCGGCGACCGGGGCCAGGGCCTCACCGACCTCGTGCTCGGCACCGCCGCGATCAACCGCGCCGCCAGGATGTGATCGAAGGCGTTCGTCGTTTACCGGATTCGGCCCGGGGGCTTGGCGCTTTAAGGTTTCGTTGATAGGTTTTGCGAAACTGGGTCAGAAACCGAAGATCTTCAACTGTCCATGCGGCACACGCTCCCCCTCGCTCCGCAGTTCTACGTGACTGCGCCACAACCCTGCCCTTACCTCGAGGGCCGGCTGGAGCGTAAGCTGTTTACAGCACTGCAGGGCGAACAGGCCGAAGACCTCAATGACACATTGTCCAAGCAGGGCTTCCGCCGCTCTCAGAACGTGCTCTACCGCCCGTCCTGTTCCGACTGCAACGCTTGCCTTTCGGCGCGGATTCGCGTCGCGGATTTCACGCCGTCCAAGAGCCAGAAACGGACGGCGAAAAAGAACGACCATCTCGCCCGCCGCACCCGCGCCCCCTGGGCCACGGAAGAGCAGTACGACTTGTTCCGCAAGTATCTCGACAACCGGCACGCCGACGGCGGTATGGCGGACATGGACGTGTTCGAATTTGCCGCGATGATCGAGGAAACACCGATCAAGAGCCGCGTGATCGAGTATTCCGTGAGGTCGGAGGACCGGCGCACGCGCGAGCTCGCGGCCGTCTGCCTCACCGACGTGCTCGATGACGGGCTGTCGATGGTCTACAGCTTTTACGACCCGGCCCGTCGGGCCGACAGCCTGGGCACCTACGTAATCCTCGACCACATCAAGCTCGCGCAGGACGCAGGACTTCCCTACGTCTATCTCGGCTACTGGGTCCCCGGCTCGCCGAAGATGGAATACAAGGCCAAGTTCTCTGCGGTCGAAGTATACGCCGGGGGCCAGTGGACCGATCTCACGGACCCTGCGCAGTTCGACAATCGCACGCACCCGCTCTCCAACGACCCGATTGCCGAGCAGGTGGCGCAGATCTCGCTCCCCGGCGCGCAGCCCGTCAAGAAGGGCTGACGCGCAAGCTCGCGCGGCCCATTTTTCCGCAGAAAAGGTCACTAGAACGAATAAGGCGCCCCCCGAAGGGAGCGCCGGATCGTCATTGAAATTCTTTGGGTCAACCAATCGCAGCACCGTCCTTGCGCCAGACCTGGATGATGGATGAGCGCGGGTGGCCTGCGCCGTCCGGCCAGGCACCGCCAGGATGCTGGATGCCCACGAAGGCGACCGTGTTGTCCACGTTCCAGCATAGCCCCGTCACCTCGGCCCCGTTGGGCGCGGTGAGGAAACGCGCGATCTCGCCGGTCTCGGTATTGCCGACGAGCATCTGGTTGTTGCCCTGACCCGCGAAGTCGCCCTCGTTCGAGTCGTCGCCATCGGTCTGGATCCAGAGCATGCCTTGCGTGTCGAACGCCATGCCGTCGGGCGAGTTGAACATGTTGCCCGCCGTGACGTTGTCGGACCCCGCATAAGCGTTGTCGTAGACCTCGGGGTTGCCCGCCATCACATAGAGGTCCCAGGTGAACGTATCGGAGCCGTGGTCTTCGCCGTCCGCCATCCAGCGCACGATCTGGCCGTACTCGTTGGTCTCGCGCGGGTTGGCCGCGTTCACGGGCATCCCGTCCCCGCCCCGCTTGGAGTTATTGGTCAGCGCGCAATAGGCTTCGGCCTTCAGCGGATTTGCAGCGATCCACTCGGGCCGGTCCATCGTGGTGGCGCCGACCTTGGAGGCCGCGATCCGCGAGAAGACCAGCGTTTCCTCGAGCGTCAACCCAGTCGCCTCGGGCGTCAGGGCGACCCACTCGCCGGTCATGTCGTCGTTGAAGCGGGCGACATAGAGCTGGCCGTCCGACAGCAGACCCTCGGTCGAACCGCCCTCTTCATAGCTGCCGTTCGAGACGTAGCGGTAGATGAACTCGCCCCGCTCGTCGTCGCCCATGTAGACAACGACGCGGCCATCGGCGGCCTGCACCATCTCGGCGTTCTCGTGCTTGAAACGGCCGAGTGCCGTGTGCTTCACGGGCGTGCTGTCCGGGTTCGACGGGTCGATCTCGGTGATCCAGCCGTGACGGTTCGGCTCGTTCGGCTCGAAGCTGAGGTCATAGCGGCTGTCGAACTTTTCATAGGCATAGCGGCCTTCGCCCCCGATGCCGTACCGCTCGAGACCCTCGGTCACCTCGTAGTCGCTGGTGGCGCCGAAGTAGCCGTTGAAATTCTCTTCACAGGTCAGGTAGGTGCCCCACAGTGTCTTGCCCGACCCGCAGTTGTTCATTGTGCCCTTGGGCGACATGCCTTCCGGATCTGCGTTCGTCTTCATCAGGTCATGACCGGCGGCGGGTCCGTCCATCGTCATCTGGGTCTCGTGCGTGATGCGGCGGTTGTAGGGGCTGTCCACCGCCACGGAATAGGTGCCGTCGTCCCCCCGCGTGACTTCCATCACCGTGACGCCCTGCAGGTTCTTGAGCAGCGTCACTTCCTCGGCGTTCTGCGGCATGCCTTCGGAAGCCGCGGGCAGGTTGATCTTCGGATTCACGTATTCCGAGTTCACCGTGATAAGCTCGGCCCCGTCGACCACGAAGGACTCCATGCCATCGGTGTTCTCGCCGAACACCTTGTCCGACATCTCGACCGGCACACCGGTCTCTGGCGAATACGCTCCCTCGGCTTCGGACCAGAGCGCATCGCCCCAGCGCACGAGCGTCTTCCACTCGTAGCCCTCGGGCACGTGGATATCGAAATCGGTCGCAATGTCGATCGGGGCGAAGCCAAAGCTGCCATGCGCGGCCGCCTGCGCGCGGCTCGAAGTCAGCGTGGCGCCTCCGAAGACGGCTGCCGCCGAGCCGAACGCGAGCGCACCGCTCAGGAAACCGCGACGCGAAATTGCGCGCTCGACCACCCGGTCGAAGTCGTTTTCCGCAGGGCGCGGGTCGCGCAGTTCGTCGAATTCGTCCCAGGACAGATCGGTCGTGTCTTGGTCTTTCACGGGCTTGCTCCATTTCTTGATGGCTGGCTGAGAATCCACCGGGCACACCGGCGCACGGGCGGAAGATGCCGAGCCTGCGTAACGGTTTCGTTTCGCTTGTGTGACAGCGCGGTGAAATGGCCCTTCGGCCGATCCATCAAGCGTGAGTCGGAGCTGTTTTTTCCGATCGGCGCCAATCCAGCCAAAATCGGCAAGAAAATGTCGCCGAAACCGCCCTCCGCGACACTTTATTCAGCCATTTGACGTTGACGCCCCGCGGGCAGCCCCATAATGTCCCCGCACCACAAAGGAGACGCGGTCGTGGAAAGCCTTGTAGTCATCGTAGGACATTGGCGCATGGGACGGTAGTCGACCCCATAAAGGTTCCCCATGCGCCCCCGAAACTCTCGGGGGCTTTTTTATGACCAGAACATCGGGCCCGAGGCCCAGACGGAGAGAGACATGGAACGTCAGATGACCGGCGCAAAGATGGTGGTTCAGGCCCTGAAGGATCAGGGTGTGGACACGGTATTCGGATATCCCGGCGGCGCCGTCCTCCCGATTTATGACGAGGTGTTCCAGCAAAACGACATTCGCCACGTTCTCGTCCGGCACGAACAGGGCGCCGTCCATGCCGCCGAAGGCTATGCCCGCTCGACCGGCAAGCCGGGCGTCGTGCTCGTGACCTCAGGCCCCGGCGCGACGAACGCGGTCACGGGCCTCACCGACGCGCTGCTCGACTCGATCCCGCTCGTCGTGCTCACCGGGCAGGTCCCGACCTTCCTCATCGGCACTGACGGGTTTCAGGAGGCCGATACGGTCGGCATCACCCGCCCCTGCACCAAGCACAACTGGCTGGTGAAGGACCCCAACGCATTGGCGGACACGATCCACCAGGCGTTCCACGTCGCGACCACGGGCCGCCCCGGCCCGACGCTGATCGACATTCCCAAGGATGTGCAATTCGCCACCGGCACCTACGTCACGCCGCAGAAGGCGCGTGTGTCGCATTACCAGCCGCAGATGAAAGGCGACACCGACGCGATCACGCAACTCGCTGAACTGATGGAACAGGCCGAGCGCCCGATCTTCTACACCGGCGGCGGCGTCATCAACTCCGGCCCGGCAGCGAGCCAGCTCCTGCGCGAGCTGGTGGAAGCCACGAACTTCCCCATCACCTCGACCCTTATGGGACTGGGCGCCTATCCCGCCTCGGGCAAGAACTGGCTCGGGATGCTCGGGATGCACGGGCTTTACGAGGCCAACATGGCGATGCACGACTGCGACCTGATGATCTGCGTCGGCGCGCGCTTCGACGACCGGATCACCGGCCGCGTCGACGCCTTCTCGCCCGGCTCGAAAAAGGCGCATATCGACATCGACCCCTCCTCGATCAACAAGGTCATTCATGTCGACCTGCCGATCGTGGGCGACGTGGGCCACGTGCTCGAGGACCTGTTGCGCATCTGGAAATCCAAGGGGCGCAAGACGAACACGGACGCCCTCGCCAACTGGTGGAAGCAGATCGACGCCTGGCGCGAGGTGAACTGCCTCTCGTTCAAGAACTCCACCCAGACGATCAAGCCACAGCACGCGGTTCAGCGGCTGGAGGAGATCACGCGCGGCATGGACCGCTACGTCACCACCGAAGTGGGCCAGCACCAGATGTGGGCGGCGCAGTTCATGGGGTTCGACGAGCCGGGCCGCTGGATGACCTCCGGGGGCCTCGGCACGATGGGCTACGGCCTGCCCTCCTCGGTCGGCGTGCAGATGGCGCACAAGAACAGCCTCGTCATCAACGTGGCCGGCGAAGCCTCGTGGCTGATGAACATGCAGGAAATGGGCACGGCGGTTCAGTACCGGCTTCCGATCAAGCAGTTCATCCTGAACAACGAGCGTCTCGGCATGGTGCGCCAGTGGCAGGAACTCCTGCACGGCGAACGCTACTCGCAATCCTGGTCCGAGGCACTGCCCGACTTCGTCAAGCTCGCCGAGGCCTTCGGCTGCAAGGGCCGCGTGGTCAAGGACCCCGCGGACCTCGACGACGCGATCCGCGAGATGATCGAGTACGACGGCCCCTTCATCCTCGACGTTCTGGTCGAGAAACACGAGAACTGCTTCCCGATGATCCCCTCGGGCGAGCCGCATAACAAGATGCTGCTGGGCGAGGCGTCGACCGCCGACGCCATCGGCGAAGCCGGCGCGGCGCTGGTGTAAGGAGGACGGGACATGAACGCTCTGAAGATCAAGAAGGGCTCTTCGCGCAAATCGGCCTACGAGCTGCGCGACCCCAACTCCGACGTGGTCGAAACCCACACGCTCGCGGTGATCGTGGACAACGAGCCGGGGGTATTGGCCCGCGTGATCGGCCTGTTCTCCGGCCGCGGCTACAACATCGACTCGCTCACCGTGGCCGAGGTCGACCACACCGGGCACCAGTCGCGCATCACCATCGTGACGCGCGGCACGCCCGCGGTGATCGAGCAGATCAAGGCGCAGCTCGGGCGGATCGTGCCGGTCCACGAGGTGCATGACCTCACCGTCGAAGGCGAGTCGGTGGAACGCGAGCTCGCGCTCTTCAAGGTGGCGGGCTCCGGCGACAAGCGGGTCGAGGCGCTCCGCCTCGCCGACATCTTCCGCGCCAACGCAGTGGACTCCACGCTGGAAAGCTTCGTTTTCGAAGTGACGGGGGCGCCTGAGAAAATCGACGCCTTCGCCGACCTCATGCGCCCGCTCGGGCTGGTCGAGATGGCCCGGACCGGGGTCGCCGCCCTGTCTCGCGGCGCCGACTGACCAAACGCACGCGGGAATGAAAAAGGCGGGCCAAACGGCCCGCCTTTCTTTTTGTCCGGCGTGACCGGGGCTCAGCCCCGGTTCCACCAGCCTCGGCGCTTCGGCGCGGGCTTTTCCTCGGCCTTTGGCGCGTCATCCGCGCTGGCACCCACATTCTCCATCTCGCGCTCGGCCTCCGGCTGGGGCTCCGGCTCGGCCTGCGGTGCGGGCGCGGGCTCGGGCTCGGCGGGCGTATCCGCATCCGCAGCGCCCTCGGGCGCGCTCGCCTCGGCCTCCGCCTGCGCGGCCGCTTCGGCTTCCGCAGCCTTCTGGGCCGCCGTCTTACGCGGGGCGCGCTTGCGCTTGGGCTTCTCCTCGGCCTCCGGCGCTTCTGCCCGCGTCTCGGCCTGCGCCTCGCCCTCGGTGGCCGCCTCGGCTTCGGCAGCCTTCTGAGCTGCCGTCTTGCGCGGCGCGCGCTTGCGCTTGGGTTTCTCCTCGGCCTCCGGCTGCGCCTCGGCTGCCGCCTCCGGCGCCTCGGTCGCGGCCTCGTCGGCCGCAGGCTCCTCGGATTTCTTCTTGCGCGGGGCCCGCTTGCGTTTGGGCTTCTCCTCGGCCTCGACCGCCTCGGCCGGGGCCTCCGTCACCGTCTCCGCCTCGGCAGCGACGGGCTCCGCATCCGTGTCAGAGGGCGTTTCGTCCGACGACTCGTCACCCGAGGACCCGTCCTCGGACGCGTCGTCCTGACCGTCCTCGTTCGAGCGGTTCTTGTTACGGCCACGACCACCGCGACGGCGGCGACGCCGACGCTTTTTCTTGGGCTGATCGTCGTCGTCCGACCCGTTGTCCTGCGACCCGCTGTCCTGCGACTCGGTGGCCTCGGCCTCGTCGGCCTCCTCCTCGGCATCGCTCTCGTCGAAGTCGTCCATGAGCGCCGCGTTGACCGACACCACCGGCGAGGCGACCTCGGCCACGACGCGTGTGGCCGTCTTGAATTTCTCGATCTCGTAATCGGGCGAGATCAGGAACGGATCGGCCTCCAGCCGGATCGCCATGCCATACCGCGCCTCGATCTGCGCGATATGCTCGCGCTTGGTGTTCATCAGGAAGTTGATGATGCCCACCGGCGCCTTGAGGCAGACCTCCTTGGACCGGCCCCGCGTGCCCTCTTCCTCCAGCTGGCGCAGGATGGTGAGCGCGAGGTTGTCGTCGGACCGGATGAGGCCCGTGCCGTGGCAATGGTTGCACGGCTGCGTCGTCGCCTCGATCATGCCGGGGCGCAGGCGCTGACGGCTCATCTCCAGCAGGCCGAAGCCCGAGATGCGGCCGACCTGGATGCGCGCACGATCGGTCTTGAGCTTGTCTTTTAGCTTCTTCTCGACCGCGTTGTTGTTCTTGCGCTCTTCCATGTCGATGAAGTCGATCACGATCAGACCGGCAAGGTCGCGCAGCCGCAGCTGGCGGGCCACCTCTTCGGCGGCCTCCAGGTTGGTTTTGAGCGCCGTTTCCTCGATCGAGCCCTCTTTCGTGGCCCGGCCCGAGTTCACGTCGATGGCGACCAGCGCCTCGGTCACGCCGATGACGATGTAGCCGCCGGACTTGAGCTGGACGGTCGGGTTGAACATCGACGACAGGTAGCTTTCGACCTGGTAGCGGGCGAAGAGCGGCAGCTGGTCGTGGTAGTTCTTCACGTTCTTGGCGTGGGACGGCATGATCATTTTCATGAAGTCCTTGGCGATCCGGTAACCGCTTTCGCCTTCGACGAGCACCTCGTCGATGTCCTTGTTGTAAAGGTCGCGGATCGACCGTTTGATGAGGTCGCCCTCTTCGTAGATCTTCGCGGGCGCCGTGGATTGCAGCGTCAGCTCGCGGATCTGCTCCCACATCCGTTGCAGGTATTCGTAGTCGCGCTTGATCTCGGATTTGGTGCGCTTGGCGCCCGCGGTCCGAACGATCAGCCCGGCCCCCTTGGGCACTTCAAGTTCGCCCGCGATCTCCTTGAGTTTCTTGCGGTCCGCCGCGTTGGTGATCTTGCGGGAAATCCCACCGCCACGCGCGGTGTTCGGCATCAGGACGCAGTAACGGCCCGCGAGGCTGAGGTAGGTGGTCAGCGCCGCGCCCTTGTTGCCGCGCTCTTCCTTCACGACCTGCACGAGCAGGATCTGGCGGACCTTCACGACTTCCTGGATCTTGTACTTGCGCGGACGCGGCTTGCGCGGCGGGCGGATGTCCTCATGGTCGTCGTCGTCGGCCACGGATTCGATGGAATCGTCGCGGGCGGAGGCGTCGACGGGCTTCGCCTCCTCCTCGTTCGCATCGCTGCGGGACCGGCCCCGGCGGGAGCGCGACCGGCGGCGCGAGCGCGTGGGCTTGCCCTCGCTCTCGTCCTCGCCATCGTCACCATCGGCATCGTCGTCGGTGGCGTCGTCGGCGACGTCCTCCGACTCGGTGGCGTCCTCGTCGTTATCCGCGCCTTCCTGCGGTTCTTCCACCGGGGTCTCCCCGACCCGCTCCATGGGAGAGGTCGCTTCGCCCTCCTGCGGTGCGTCGAGGTCGATCACGTCCATTCCGGCCGGGTCGACGTCGCGGGTCGCGACCTCATCCTCGGACGCGGTTTCCTCGGCCTTCGTCGACCTGCGCGAGCGGGAGCGGCCATTGCCTTCCTCGTCGCGCGCGGCCATCGCCTCGGCATAGGCGCGCTCTTCCTCGAGCAGCGCCTCGCGGTCGGCCACCGGGATCTGGTAGTAGTCCGGATGGATTTCGGAGAAGGCGAGGAAGCCGTGCCGGTTCCCGCCGTAGTCGACGAAGGCCGCCTGGAGCGACGGCTCTACGCGTGTGACCTTGGCGAGGTAGATGTTTCCGGCGAGCTGGCGCTTGTTCTCCGACTCGAAGTCAAATTCTTCGACTTTGTTCCCGTCCACCACGACGACGCGGGTTTCTTCCGCATGCGTGGCGTCGATCAGCATTTTCTTGGGCATTGTATCTCATTGCACCAGCACGAGCGCGCGCCGCACCTGGCGGTGCGACGGGCGAAGGACGGTGACTTGTCAGGGCGAGCAATGGCGCGGCGGCATGCAGGTGGAGCGGGAGCATTTGCCCCGTCTCGTGTCCCGTCAGTGCCGCGTCGCGCCTCATCGCGTTTCTTCTCCGACCCCGTCTTTGGCGGGGCCCGTTTGGGTCCGGTCGGGCCTCGGCCCCCCGGACGAATGTCTGGCGTTCGGGTTTTGTCGTGCCCGCCTGCCTCGGCCTTTCGGCCATCTCGGTCTGCACCCCGCCTCCGGCGCGTTTGTCGCGCGGTTCGGCCCACATGCAGCAAAACTTTCGGGCGGCTCCCGCAAAGGGTCCGCCACCCGTCAAACATAGTGTCGCGGAGGGTGCAATGACAATGGCGAAAATGATCCGCGCAAACCGTTTTTTTGGTGAGTTTCCAAACGCCTGATTGCCAAGGCGTTGAAATCCCTAGTAAAGACCGCCCGAGGAGATCGCGCCGAAGTTGGCCTTGTCCGGAATGACCACGGTTTCCCCGGTCGAGGTGGTCACCTGCTGCGTGCCGCCCCCTTCCGCTTCGCCGAAGAGCGGCAGGTTGGACCCCATCGCAAAGCCGCCGTCGAACACGATGCCGAAAATCGGCTCCTCGCCGTCACGGAAGTATTCCGCGACCACGTGCGGGCCCGAAGCGCTGTCGGGCAGGCGCGCGCCGGAGTAGCGGTCGATCTTCACGAAGTGGCCGCCCTCGGGAATCTTGAACTTGCCGCCGCCGTATTTCTCCACCGCCTCGGTCATGAAGCGCTGGAACACCGGGCCGCAGGTGCCGCCGCCGGAGGCACCGCCCAGCGGTTTGGGCCGGTCGAACCCGATGTAGCATCCGGCGACGATGTTCGACGTGAAGCCGACGAACCAGACGTCCTTCGAGTCGTTGGTGGTCCCCGTCTTGCCCGCCGTCGGCACCGGCAGGCGCACAGAGCCGGAGGCCGTGCCGCGCTGCACCACACCCTGCATCATCGAGGTGAGCTGGTAGGCGGTGATCGCGTCCATCACGCGCTCGCGGTTCGAGGTGATCTGCGGCGCCTCGCCCTGCGGCAGACGTGCGGCCTTGCAGTCCGCGCAGTCGCGTTGGTCGTGGCGATAAATCGTGCGGCCCCAGCGATCCTGGACCCGGTCCACGAGCGTCGGCTCCACACGCTCGCCGCCGTTGGCAAACATCGCATAGGCCGAAACCATCTTGAACAATGTGGTCTCGGCTGACCCGAGCGAGTTGGCGAGGAACGGGTCGAGCTCGTCGTAGACGCCGAACCGTTCCGCGTAGCGCGCCACCGTGTGCATCCCGATCTCCTGCGCAAGACGCACGGTCATCAGGTTCCGCGAGCGTTCGATGCCCGTGCGCAGTGGCGTCGGCCCGTAGAACCGGTTGGAGGCGTTCTTAGGCCGCCAGATCTCGCCCCCCGTGTCGATCTCGATCGGCGCGTCGATGATGATCGAGGCGGGCGAAAAGCCGGAAGACAGCGCGGCTGCATAGACGAAGGGCTTGAACGAAGACCCGGGCTGACGCGTGGCCTGCGTCGCGCGGTTGAAAGTGGAGTGCTCGTAAGAGAACCCGCCCTGCATCGCGATCACGCGGCCGGTGTTCACGTCCATCGCCATGAAGCCACCCTGGACCTCCGGCACCTGGCGAAGCGACCAGCGCACGAAGTTGCCTTCGGCGCCCTCGCCGTCGGTGACGGTGCGCACGTGGACCACGTCACCGCGCTCGAAATTGTCGGCGAAGCTGCCGCGGAACCACGACGTGTCGGAACGCGGAATGACCCAGGGCTGCGGTTCGGGCTGCCCTTCGATCTTGAGCGTCATCTCGTTCGACCCGATCTGGTCGACCACGGCGACATACCACTGACCGTTGAGGTCGATGTCACGCGCGACACGCAGCTCGGCAAGCGCCTCTTCCCACGTCCCGTCGTCCAACGTCGCCGGGTCGATCGACTTGCCCGTCCCGCGCCAGCCCGACCGCGCGCGGTCGTAATCCTCGAGCGCCTTGCGCAGCGACCATGCGGCAACCTCCTGCATCTCGGGATCAACGGTCGCGCGGATGGTCAGGCCCCCGCCGAAAAACTCCTCTTCCCCGAAATCGCGCGACAACTGCCGCCGGATCTCGTCGGTGAAATAGTCCCGACGCGGCATCGCCGAACGGAAGCTCTCGAAATCCTCGCCCTGGACCGAGCGGATCGGCTCCTGCCGCTCGGCGAGGTATTCGTCCTCGGTGATGTAGCCGTTCTCGTACATCTCCTTGAGGATGAAGTTACGGCGGTTGAGCAGGCGGTCGTGGTTGCGCACCGGGTGGTAATCGGATGGCGCCTTTGGCATGGCGGCAAGCATCGCGGCCTCATGCGGGGCCAACTCGTCCAGCGTCTTGTTGAAATAGGTCTGGGCGGCGGCTGTGACGCCGAAGGAGTTCTGACCGAGGAAGATCTCGTTCAGGTAGAGCGCGAGGATATCCTCCTTCTCCAGCGTCTTTTCCAGGCGCGAGGCGAGGATCAGTTCCTTGATCTTGCGCTCCGCAGACCGGTCCGAGGACAGCAGGAAATTCTTCATCACCTGCTGGGTGATGGTCGAGGCGCCACGCAGACGTCCCCCCTGCGCCGCCTCGACGGCAGCGGCCAGCATGCCGCGGGGGTCGTAGCCCTTATGCGTGTAGAAATTCTTGTCTTCGGCCGAGATGAAGGCGTGCTTGACCAGCTCGGGAATCTGCTCGGGCGGCGTATAGAGCCGGCGCTCGCGCGCGAACTCGTCCATCAGCTGCCCTTCGCCGGAGTAGACCCGGCTGATCGTCGGGGGCTGATAGTTCTCGAGTTGCTCGGTGGAGGGCAGACCCCGACCATAGGCAAAGAAGATCGCGCCGATCCCGAGCGCGGCCATGAAGGCGCCGAGCGTCAGCCACGAGAAGATGGCGCCAAAAAATCCCAAAATGAATCGGATCAAGTCTGCCTCCGGAGGTTGAGCCAAATGGTATAGGGATTCCCGTCGCCCCGGTCAAAAAAGATCGGCAGGGTTCGGCCCACCCCCGAAACCCGTTGGCGGGATTTCGCCCGAAACCGATCAAGCCACTGGACAAGCGGGGGAAACCGGCACCATGTGCCGTCCATGAGGCCCGAAGACATACTCCCGACCTACGACCGCGTCGCTCGCGGATTCGCACGCTCCCGTGACCGCACGCTGTTCGAGCGTCGCTGGTTGGACCGCGCGCTGAACCACGCGCCGGGCCGACGCGTGCTCGACCTCGGCTGCGGACCGGGCAAACCCATCGCGTCCTATCTGCAGGAGCGGCGCGGCGACATCACCGGGGTCGACGGCGCGGGCTCCATGCTGGTCCTCTTTCGCGAGAACCTGCCCCGTGCCCGCGCGATCCACGCGGACATGCGCGGGCTGGACCTGGGCGAGACATTCGACCTGATCCTCGCCTGGAACTCCATGTTCCATCTTTCGGTGGACGACCAGCGCGCCATGTTCGCCACCTTCGCGGCCCATGCGCACGCCCGCACGGCACTCATGTTCACCTCCGGTCCGTCCGCGGGCGAAGCTATGGGCAAGGTCGAGGGCGAAACGGTCTACCACGCCTCGCTCGACCCCGACGAATACCGCAAGCTGCTCAACGAGAACGGCTTCGACGTGGTCTCCTTCGTGCCCGAGGACCCGACCTGCAACGGCCACTCCGTCTGGCTGGCCAAGTTCCGGGGCTACCAGGCCTGACCTACTGTCTCAGCCGCGTGCGCGCCGCCTCGTCCTCCAGCGCCCAGTCGAGGATGGCGTCACGGATGCCCTCGGCCGCGCGCTGACGCCATTCGGGGTCGACCATCTTCTCGCGGTCCCGCTTCGACGACAGGAACCCCAGCTCGATCAGCACGGAGGGGATGTCCGGCGCTTTCAGCACCGAGAACCCGGCCTCCAGCCGCGGGGTCTTGTATGTCGACTGGGTCGATCTCCGGATCCCCTCGACAATCGCATCGGCCAGCGCGTCCGAGCGCGGACGGGTTTCGGTACGCGCCATGTCCATGAGGACCAGCGCCACCTCGTCCCCGGTTTCTCGCAGATCGACACCGGCCAGCAGGTCCGCCCTGTCATGGCGTTCCGCAAGCTTCTGGGAGGCGATGTCGGTCGCTTCCTCGGCGAGCGTATAGACCGTGGCACCGTTCGCGCGCCCCTCGGCCAGCGCATCCGCATGGAGTGACAGGAATATGTCCGCCCCGGCAGCCCGCGCGAGCGACACGCGCTCCTCCAACGGCACGAAGACGTCCTCGTCGCGGGTAAGTACCACCTCGATCCCGTCCTGCCGCAACAGGACCTCCTTCAGCTCCCGCGCGAATGTGAGCATCAGGTCGGCCTCGCGGATACCGTCACGCTCCGCGCCGGGATCGATCCCGCCATGCCCGGGGTCGAGCACCACCACCAGCGGCCCCTCCCCGCGCGACACCGGCGGCGGCGCATCGGCCCGGTCGAACACCGCGCTCGGCGGCGCCCCGACCTCGCCCGCAAAGGTCTCGTCATCTGTCGGCACCAACGTCAGCGCGACCCGCGCGCCGTCCTGCCCGACCCGCCGCATCCCGGCCTGTGCGACGAGGAACGGGTCCTCCAGCGTGACGACGAGCCGCGACCAGCCGGGGCGAAACAGCCCCGTGCGCACCGCGCTCACGCCTTCGACGGCGGCGAGCGCGTCTGCGTCCACGCCGGTCCAGTCGAGCTCGGAAAAATCCACCACGAGCCGCGCGGGATCGGCCAGCGAGAACACGCGCCAGGGCACCGACCGCGTCATCTCGATATCGAGCGACAGGCCTTCCGCCCCCCGCGCGATCGTGAGCCCGTCGCCGTCCAGCCGCGCGAGCGCGGAAAGCTGCGCCTGCGCCACGCCGGCCCAAGCCATCGTCAAGAAAAGAAGAACCGCCCGGATCATCTGCTGCCCTGTTCGTTTTTCCGGGGATCATACAGGCGAACACCCGCCGCGCCCATCCCTTCTCTGTTTCCCGAAACCTCGGGGAGCGCGAGGGGCAGCGCCCCTCGCCACCGCGACGGCCCGGCGCAGCCGGGGCGGCGCAAATCCTGCGCGGGCGCAAGCCCGCACCTTTCGATAGCGCCTACCGCCCGGACATGAACGCGGTCAGCCGGGCGAGCCCCTCCTCGATGTCGGCGGTCGAGCGGGCGTAGGAGAACCGCAGGGTCTGCGCGCCCCGCACGGGGTCGAAATCCATCCCCGGCGTCACCGCCACCCCGGCCTTGTCGAGGATTTCTCGCGCGAAGGCCCGGCTGTCGTCGGTATGTTCGGAAACATCGGCATAGACGTAGAACGCGCCGTCCGGCGGCGCGATCCGGTCGAAGCCCGCGCGCGGCAGGCCCTCCAGTATCAGCGCCCGGTTCTTCACATAGACCTCGCGGTTCGCCTCCAGTTCGTCCACCGCATCCAGCGCCGCGAGCGCGGCCACCTGGCTCACATGCGGCGGACAGATGAACATGTTCTGCGCGATCCGTTCCACCGTGCGCAGGTGATCCTCCGGCACCACCATCCACCCCACGCGCCAGCCGGTCATGGAGAAGTACTTGGAGAAGGAGTTGATCACGTGGACCTCGTCGGTGAGTTCCAGCGCGCTCACCGCCCGCGTCTCGTAATGCAGCCCGTGGTAGATCTCGTCGGAGATGAGCGAGATGCCCCTGTCCCGGCAGGTCTCCACCAGCGCGCCGAGCGCTGCACGGTTCAGCATCGTGCCCGACGGGTTCGCGGGCGAGGCGACCATAAGCCCCGCGATGTCCTCCGGGATGTCCGACGGCACCGGTTGGTACCGGTTCGCCTCAGAGGCGGGGAACCCCACGGGGGTCATGCCGAGCGCCTTCAGGATCTGGCGATAAGAGGGGTAGCCGGGATCGGCGAGCCCCACACGGTCGCCCGAGTCGAAGAGCGTCGTGAAGGACAGAAGGAACGCCGCCGAGGAGCCGGAGGTCACGACCACCCGAGCCGGGTCGAGGTCGACGCCGTACCAGCGGGCGTAGAGCGAAGCGATCCCGCGCCGAAGCGCCGGGAGGCCGAGCGCGACGGTATAGCCCAGGGCTTCCGCCTCCATCGCGCGGGCCACCGCCTCACGTGCGCGGGCCGGCGCCGGTGTCGCGGGCTGGCCCACCTCCATGTGAATGATGTGGCGCCCGGCCTCTTCCGCCAGCCGCGCCGCCTCCATCACGTCCATGACGATGAACGGATCGACCTCGCTTCTCTTTGATTTGCGCATCACGACCTCTTGAGCATAGTGGAGACCGAGGTGACGCCTCGGCGGGCAAAGGTCAACCGCGCGGCGGGGTGTCACGGGGGATTGCGCCCGGTCCACGCGCCCACTAGCGTCCCGCCCAACAGATACGGAGTGCCCATGACCCGCCTTGTTTCCGCCGCCGCGATCGCCCTCGGCCTCGCTACGACGCCCGCCCTCGCCTTCGACATCGGCGAGATGACCGAGGATGAGCGTGCGATGTTCCGCGACGAGGTGCGGGGCTACCTGCTCCAGAACCCCGAGGTGCTGATGGAGGCCATATCGGTCCTCGAGCAGCGTCAGGCCGAGGCGGCCGAACAGAACGACGCGAACCTCGTCGCGACCAATGCCGAAAGCATCTTCGACGACGGCTACAGCCACGTGGCGGGCAACCCGGACGGCGACGTGACGCTGGTTGAGTTTGTCGACTATCGCTGCGGTTACTGCCGCAAGGCGTTCCCGGAACTCAACGAGCTTGTGTCCAGCGACGGCGACATCCGCGTGATCTACAAGGAATTTCCGATCCTTGGCGAAGAGAGCGTGACCTCCTCGCGTTTCGCCATCGCCACGCAACTGGCCCACGGGGAAGAGGCCTATGCCGAAATCCACGACGCGCTCATGACCCTGCGCGCCAACGCGACCGAAGAAGTGCTCGCGCGGATGGCCGACGACATGGGATACGACAGCGCCCCGATCCTCGAAGCGATGGACGATCCCGAGGTGACCCGGCGGCTGGAGGAAAACCACCTCCTCGCCCAGCGGCTCGAAATCACCGGCACCCCGACCTTCGTTCTGGGCGACCAGATGGTGCGCGGCTACGTGCCGCTTCAGGCCATGCGCGGCATGGTGGAAGAGGTGCGCGCGGCGCAGGACAGCTGAGGCGGGCTAGGACCGCCCGTCCGTGAACTCGACCAGGTCCCAGAGCGTGCCGTAAAGGTCCTCGAACACGGCGACCATGCCGTAACCGGCCTCTTTCGGTGCGCGCGCGAATGTCACGCCCTTGGCGACCAGAGCGTTGTAATCGCGCCAGAAATCGTCGGTGCGCAGGAACAGGAACACCCGTCCGCCAGCCTGGTCCCCTATGAAACCCGCCTGGCGGTCGTTCGACGCCCGCGCGAGCAGGATCGAGGTCCCGCCGCCGTTCGGGCGCACCACGACCCAGCGCTTGTCCTGCTCGGGCTGATAGCTCTCCTCGACGAGGTCGAAGCCCAGCGTGTTCACGTAGAAATCGATCGCCTCGTCATAGTCGCGCACGACCAGCGCGACATGGGCGAGGCTCTGGCTCACTCGGCCGCTTCCCCGGAGGCCTTCTCCTCGGCCTCGATCTCGGCGGCCTTCTTTTCGACCAGCTCGACGATGTGGTCGATCATGCCGTCGTTGTCGATCCGGTGATCCTGCTTGCCGGCCATGTAGACCATGCCGTGCCCCGCACCGCCGCCGGTGAACCCGACGTCGGTCATCAGCGCCTCGCCCGGCCCGTTCACCACGCAACCGATGATCGACAGGCTCATCGGCGTCTTGATGTGTTCAAGCCGTTCTTCCAGCGTCTCCACCGTCTTGATGACGTCGAACCCCTGCCGCGCGCAGGACGGACACGAGATGATGTTCACCCCGCGATGGCGCAGGCCCAGCGACTTCAGGATCTCGTAGCCGACCTTGACCTCTTCCACCGGGTCCGCCGACAGGCTCACCCGGATCGTGTCCCCGATCCCGGCCCAGAGCAGGTTGCCCAGCCCGATGGAGGACTTGATCGTGCCCGAGGTCAGCCCGCCCGCCTCGGTGATCCCGAGGTGCAGCGGCGCGTCGGTCGCGTCGGCCAGCGCGTGATAGGCGGCAGCGGACAGGAATACGTCCGAGGCTTTCACGCTGATCTTGAAGTTGAAGAAGTCGTTGTCCTCGAGGATGCGGATATGCTCCAGCCCGGACTCGACCATCGCCTCCGGACAGGGCTCGCCGTATTTCTCGAGCAGGTGACGCTCCAGCGACCCCGCGTTCACGCCGATGCGCATGGAACAGCCGTGGTCGCGCGCCGCCGCGATCACTTCGCGCACGCGCTCCTCCGAGCCGATGTTGCCGGGGTTGATCCGAAGGCAGGCCGCGCCCGCCTCGGCCGCCTCGATGCCGCGGTTGTAGTGGAAATGGATGTCCGCGACGATGGGCACCGGGCTTTCCGCCACGATCTCCTTCAGCGCCCTGGACGAGGCTTCGTCGGGCACCGAGACGCGCACGATGTCGGCCCCTGCCGCGGCGGCGGCCTGCACCTGTGCAACGGTGGCGGCCACGTCTGTGGTCGCGGTGTTGGTCATCGTCTGGACCGAGATCGGCGCATCGCCCCCCACGGGCACGTTGCCGACCATGATCTGACGGGACTTGCGGCGCTCGATCGAACGCCAGGGGCGGATCGGATTGTGCGACATGTGACCTCGCAGGCGGATGGTTCGCCCGACGGATACCGTCTGCGCGCCGGGGCGACAAGGCAAGAGACTGTGACAGGCGGAGGCTTACTCGCCCGCCTCTGCGACCGCGATGAAATCGGCGAGCGCCTGGTCGGCCTGAATATCCGCGACCGCGTAGCTTTCGTGGATCGCCTCAGGCGCAAGCGCCACGTTTGACACGACGCTGGCCCCCTCGCCCGCCGGGCCATAGGCCGAGCCGTTGACGGCGAAGTAGACCGAGCCCGCGTTGCCGGTGCGAAGGACCGGCGGTTGTTCGGACTTCGGCAGGACGTAGCGTTCGCCCGCGTCGAGGATCTTCTCGAAGAGGATCGATCCGTCGGCCGACTGCACCCGCACCCAGCTCGGGCGCACGGCGAAGATCGCCACGTCCGGCGCGTCGGGGCCGAAGACGCGCACGGCGCCGGGGGCCTCGGCCACGGCTTCCGCCACCGCCGCATCTGCCGCGTCCGCCGGTGTCGCCGGCGTTGCGGGGCGGTTCGGCGTCCGGTTGCGCGCCAGTTCGGGCATCGTGCCCACTTCGCGCGGATCGAGTGTGGAAATCGGTCCGTCGCGCGCGATCAGAACGGGGACGTCCAGCGCCTCGGGCCGGTACATCCGGTCCAGCGCCTCGACCGAGGGGGGCGAGTTCAGCCCTGCGACCTCACGCGGCGTGTCACCGTCCATGGGGCCGACCGGCGTGTCGAGTTCGGGAAGGTCCTCCAGCACGCCGACGCTCTGCTCAACCGGGGCGAAGTCGACCTTCTGGATTTCCTGGAGCAGCGAGTAGCCGCCGAAACCGAGGATGCCCACGATCGCGACCAGCACGCCGACCGATCCGACGGCCCCCGGCTCGATCCCCTCGAAGATCGAGGAGGGGCGCGGCACGAAGGAGGCGTTGGGATTGGCGAGCGGATCGCTTTCCGGATCGCGCACTTTCTCGGGTTTGGCGACGATGGAGGCGGAGGGCGACAGGCCATGCGCCGTCTCGAACCCGCTTTCCTTGCAGAACACCTTGAACGCCCACTCCGGGTCCAGCCCGAGGTAGCGGGCATAGGACCGCACGTAGCCGGCGATGAACCCCGGCGTTTCGAACGCGGTCACGTCGGCGTTCTCGATGGCGGAAATGTAGGTGGCCTTGATCTTGAGTTCACGCTGCACGTCGAGCAGGGATTTTCCCAGCGTGGCGCGCTCCCCGCGCATGACATCGCCCAGACGGAGCTCGAAGGAGTCGAAACCCGAAGGTTGCTCTTCTTCCCTGACCGGAGGCGTGATCCAACGCCTGATCATGCAGCCTGCCCCTGATGCTTAGAGCCGTCTTGCGGCGGTTATCCCCAGTAACGGAAACGATTCCGTCTCGTTACCGTCCTCTTAGCGCTTTATTAGCACCCCGCAACGATTCTTGCACGGGAATAAGGGCTTAAGCAGAGAGCTCGGCGCGATTCAGCGCACAATGCGACCAGAGTTCATCCAGCGCGTGAACCAGTGCATCCATCTCGCGCGGACCGTGAACCGGCGACGGGGTAAAGCGCAGACGTTCGGTGCCGCGCGGCACGGTCGGATAGTTGATCGGCTGAACGTAGATGCCGTAGCCGTCGAGCAGCATGTCCGAGAGTTTCTTGGTATGAACCGGGTCGCCCACGATGACCGGCACGATATGCGAGCCGTGGTCGATGATGGGCAGTCCCATGCCTTTCAGCCGGGTCTTGAGAATCTTCGCCTGGGTCTGGTGACGCTCGCGAAGGGCCTGGTCGGTCTTGAGGTGGCGCACCGAGGCAGCGGCGCCGGCGGCGAGTGCCGGGGCGAGCGAGGTCGTGAAGATGAAGCCCGGCGCGTAAGACCGTATGGCGTCGACCATTTTCGCGCTCGACGCACTGTAGCCGCCCATCACGCCATAGGCCTTTGCGAGCGTGCCATTGATGATGTCGATGCGCCCCATGAGCCCGGCGCGCTCGGCCACGCCGGCTCCGCGGGGGCCATACATGCCGACTGCGTGCACCTCGTCGATATAGGTCAGCGCACCGAACTCGTCGGCGAGATCGCAGATCTCCTCGATCGGGCCGAAATCGCCGTCCATCGAGTAGACGGATTCGAAGGCGATGAGCTTGGGCGCGTCCGGATCGTCGGCCGCCAGAAGCTCCCGCAGATGTGCGACATCGTTATGGCGGAAGATGCGCTTGGCACCCCCGTTACGCCGCACGCCCTCGATCATCGAGGCATGGTTCAACTCGTCGGAATAGATGATGAGACCGGGGAACAGCTTGGGCAGCGTCGACAGGGTCGCGTCGTTGGCGATGTAGGCGGAGGTGAACAGAAGCGCCGCTTCCTTGCGGTGCAGGTCGGCCAGTTCTGCCTCCAGCTGCTTGTGATACACCGTCGTGCCGGAGATGTTGCGCGTGCCGCCCGAACCGGCGCCGGTGGCGTCGATCGCTTCGTGCATGGCGGCAAGAACCACCGGGTGCTGGCCCATGCCGAGGTAGTCGTTACCGCACCAGATCGTGACGGGCTGCTCACTGCCGTCTTCCTTGCGCCATGTCGCGTGCGGGAAATTCCCCATCTCACGCTCGATGTCGATGAAGACGCGGTAGCGGCCTTCGTCATGCAGACGCTTCAGCGCCGCATCCAGTTTGGTTTCATAACTCACGCGCTTCCCTCCCGGGCATCGAATCTCCCGTTCACCATCGCAACATACATATGCACATCCGGTGAACGCATGCAAAATACCCGATACACTCTGTCGCAGGCTGGACGTTGACCCAGATCAAACCTGCGCCAGAAATCCGGGATTACTGGTCCGCAATCGCAATGACGCAGTCCGCCTCCTTGCAACTCTCGATGGCCGTGCGCGCGCTCGCAGTCGGCCCCTTGGCGATGCCCCATGCGCTGGAAGTGGGGGAATAGGCGAGGAACTTGGGCGTCACCCCTTCGTCCCAGCTGTCGGTGACACGCGCCGTCGCGGCTTGGCTCAGCGTGAGATCGCGGGACTTGTAGCCGCGCGGCAGCATCAGCGCGGCGACCGCGCATTGCCCGCCGTTGGCCTGCTGGCATGCCTCGATCGCGGCCTTCTGCGCCGCTTCGGGCGTGTTGAGCTGGGCGATGATCGTCGGCGGCACCTGCCCGTCGCCCGACACCGGGAACGCCACCGCGCCGTAATAGCCGTAGCCCGCCTCGAGGAACTTGGCCATCTGGCTCGGCGCCTTCATCTGGTCGAGGGTCAGGTTCACCGCCTGGCGCATTCCGGCGCCAAACGCGCTCTGATCGGTGATGTGGAGGATCATCTTGGACGGCGAGAAAAGCTGCTTCTTCGCGTCATCGCTCGACATCGGTTCGGCCTGTGCCGCCGTGGCGGCGGTGAGTGCAAGTGCGAGGCCTGTAAGCGCTTTGCGCATCTCGTGGAATCCTTTTTCGACTACCCGTTTCGGCCGGACCATAAGGTTTCGCCCCCGGGCTGACCAGTGTGGCTGGACCTCGCTCACGACAATGCTACGGTTTCCGCCGACACACAGGAGGTTCCATGTCCCTCGATACAGTACTCGTCAAGATCGACGGCGAAATCGACGCCGCGCTCGACCGTTTGAACACGCTTCTCGCGATTCCCTCGATCTCCACCGATCCCGCCTACAAGGACGACTGCCGCGCCGCCGGTGAACTCCTCGTGCGCGACCTCGCCTCGATCGGCTTCGACGCCGAGTTGCGCGACACGCCGGGGCACCCGATGGTCGTCGCCCACGGTGGCCCCGACGCAAAGGAGGACGTGCCCCACCTCCTCTTCTACGGCCATTACGACGTCCAGCCGGTCGATCCGCTCGACTTGTGGAACACGCCGCCCTTCGAACCGCGAATCGAGGAAGTGAACGGCGAAAAGGTCATCCGCGCGCGCGGCGCCTCGGACGACAAGGGCCAGCTCATGACCTTCATCGAGGCGATGCGCGCCTGGCAGGAGGTGAACGGCACCCTGCCCTGCCGCATCACCATCTTCCTCGAAGGCGAAGAGGAATCGGGGTCCCCCTCTCTCGTCCCGTTCCTCGAGGCCAACCGGGACGAGCTGAAGGCGGACGTCGCGATGATCTGCGACACGGGGCTCTATGATGGCCGGGTGCCCGCCATCGTGACCCAGCTGCGCGGCCTTCTGGCCGAGGAGATCACGCTCAAGGCGGCCAAGCGCGACCTCCACTCTGGCTTCTACGGCGGTCTGGCGCAGAACCCGATTCACCTGCTCACGCAGATCGTCGCGGACCTGCGCGACGACAACGGCGCGGTGACGCTCCCGGGCTTCTACGACGACGTGCCCGAGTTGTCCGACACGCTCCGCGCGCAATGGGACGGTCTGAAATTCGACCATGCCCGGATGCTCGAGGACGTGGGACTTTCCGTCCCCGCGGGCGAACAGGACCGCACCCCGCTCGAAAAGGTCTGGTCGCGCCCGACCTGTGAGGTGAACGGGATCTGGGGCGGCTACACCGGCGACGGGTTCAAGACGGTGCTGCCCGCCGAGGCCCACGCCAAGATCAGCTTCCGCCTCGTCGGCCAGCAGGACCCGGACAAGATCCACGCTTCTTTCGTCGAATTCGTGAACGCCCGCCTCCCCGCAGACGTGACCTGCGAGTTCGGCAACGGCCACGGCGCTCCGGCGAGCGTCATGTCGACCGAAAACCCCGCCTTCGAAGTGGCGCGCGGCGCGCTGTCGGACGAATGGGGCGTGGAAGCGGCCTTCGTCGGTGCGGGCGGCTCGATCCCGGTCGCGGGGCATTTCAAGAACATCCTCGGGATGGACGCCATGCTCATCGGTTTCGCCAAGGAAGACGACGCGATCCACTCTCCGAACGAGAAATACGACGTGAAGAGCTATCACAAGGGCATCCGCAGCTGGGCGCGCATTCTCGCAGCGCTGTCGGAGGCCGCGTGACGCCACAAGGCTTCACCACGGGCCGGTTCGACCACGACGGAATCGGCATCGCCTATGACATCGGGGGGAGCGGCCCACCGCTCCTCCTCCTCCACGGCTTTCCGCAGACCCGCGCATTGTGGTGGAAAGTCGCGCCGGCCCTCGCCAGCCGCCATACGGTCGTCATGGCCGACCTACGCGGCTACGGCGCATCGGACAAGCCCGACGATCCAGCACTCTATTCCTTCCGCCACATGGCCGACGACATGCGCGCGCTGATGGACGCGCTCGGCTTCGACCGCTTCGCCGTGGCGGGACACGACCGCGGCGGGCGAACGGCACACCGCCTTGCGCTCGACGCGCCAGAGCGGGTCACGCGCTTGGCTCTCCTCGACATCGTGCCGACCGAATTGCTCCTGAACGACCTCACCCACCCGGTCGCGCGCGCCTACTACCACTGGTTCTTTCTGGCCCAGCCCGCGCCGTTCCCGGAAACGCTCATCGGCGCCGACCCGGACTACTTCTTCGAATCCTGCCTGCTGGGCTGGGGCGCGGCCCGCCTGTCGGACTTCGCGCCCGACCAGCTCGACGCCTACCGCTCGTCCTGGCGCGACCCGGCCACGGTCCGCGCCATGTGCCACGACTACCGCGCCGCCATCGACCACGACCTGCCGCTGGACGAGGCCGACCTGCACCGCCGTGTCACCGCGCGCACGCTGATCGCCTGGGGCCGGGATGGTGCGATGGGCCGCGCCTACGACGTTGCCGCGACCTGGTCCGACCGGATCGAGCAGATCACTCCCGCGGCCCTGCCCGGCGGCCACTTCATGATCGACAGCCACCCGGACGAGGTCACACGCGCCCTCGCGGACTTCTTATCCTGACCGGTCTTCTCTTCGAGCCGGGAGCACCGCTGAAGCGCAGCGACCCCCTTCAGACGATCCCGAAAAACCGCTCCGGCAATTCGTGCATATGGGCATAGGTCCCGCGCGGGAAATGCCACAAGCCGTTGCCCCGCTCGCTCCACCCGTCATGCATCTTGCGCCGGTAGGGTGACATGTCGAAGCCGCGCACGATGGGGCGCGACGAGAAATCGGCGAACATCGCCGCGTCGTCGCCACGTTCCTCCGCGAACCAATGCCCGCCGATGCCCGTCTCCTCCTTGCGCGCGCCCGCCGCGGCGACCGTCGCATTGCGCCGGTCCATGACGCCGGAATACTGGCCCGCGTCGCAATACTTCATGTGGAAGAGGTAGAGCGCCTCGGGCGTGTAGAGCTGGTCGTATTCCGCGTAATGCCCGCCCCGCGACACCTTGCCGGGAAACCCCAGCACACAGGGCTTGGAGTAGTGATAGGTCACCCGCACGAACCGGCGCGGCCCGAGGATCGGCCCCGTGATCGCCTCGGTCTCCTGTTTCGGCCGGTGCATCACCTCCAGCCCGAGGGGCGTCAGGATCTTGCGCCCCGGCGCCTTCCTCAGGAAGCCAAGGAGGTCGAGGCCGACATGCGGATCCGCCACCACGTATTCGTCCACGTCCCCCACGATCACGTATTTGAAATAGGACCGCAGGCCGTTCGCCATCCCGTTGAACAGGCGCCAGCGCCGCTGGTCGAACTTCTCCGAGGTATCGGGAATCGCGATCAGGTTGCAGCCTTGCGCGATCCGGTTCACCGCCGCCTGGTTGCCGTGGTTGATGACATAGCAGTTCTCGCGCCCGAACAGGTCGCCGTAATACCGCACCCAGCGTTCCAGGAAGAAATCGTCGTCGCGCACCATGGTCAGGGCGGCGGCTGTGGTCTGCATCGTTGGTCCCCGTTCGGCCTCTTCGGACCCGTTCAGGGCGAGGCTACACCGGCCCCGGTGACACGCCTACCCCCTTTCCCGCTTTCCAACCGCGCGCGGACACGGCACTCTCGCCGCGATGGGACGGAAATCGCTGGCAGAAACGGGTATCGAGATCCACCGCAGGCACGCGGGCGTGCCCGATCACCTGCAGGTGTTCGGCGAACGCTCCTCCGGCACCAATTTCGTCAGTCGTCTTCTCGCCAAGAATACCGTGCTGAAACCCGTGGATCACTACGGCTGGAAGCACGGATTCGCGCAGATGACCGGGATCGGCGCCAGTGCCCTGATCATCGGCGTGGCGCGCGAGCCTCTGGGCTGGGCGCGTTCGATGTACGCCAAGCCGTGGCATTGCCCGCCCGAGATGCAGGCCCTTGATTTCTCGTCCTTTCTGCGGGCCGAGTGGCGCACGATCATTGACCGGAAGCGCTATTTTCCGCGCTCCGGAGACCTGGGCACCGTGGGCACACCGTTGCAGCAGGACCGGCACCCGGTCACAGGCGCGCCCTTCGCCAACATCGCGCAGCTCCGCAGCTTCAAGGCGGGATACCTCCTCGGCCTGCGCAATCGCGGCGTGAACCTCGTCCTGTGCCGCCTGGAGGCCGTTCAGGCCGATCCCGAAGGCTTCGTCGTGGCCGTATCCGAGGCCTTCGACCTGCCACCGGTGGAGGCCTATGCCCCGGTGACGAAGCGCCTCGGCTCCCGCTTTCTGGCGAACGTGGAAAACCGCCCCGAACCGCCCGCGACGGTCAGCGACGCGGACTGCCGGTTCCTCACGGACGCGCTCGACACCCGCATCGAATCCGCCTGGGGATTCGCGCCCCCGGCCTAGGCCGCGACGCGCAGTTGCACCAGGCGCGCGAGCTTCACGATCAGCACCAGCCAAGGCAGCCCGTGCATCGCGAGATCGAAGATGTCGATGGGCGCCGAGAGCGTGCCCGAGAACAGCATCACCAGCTTTTCCCAGACATGCGGCGGCGTGAACGGCGCGAGCCCGATGGTCGCGCAGAAGATCAGGATCGTCGTGATCGGAATAGAGTCGAGAAGTCGCATGGGCCGTCCGCTTTTGCCCGACCCTCGCAAAGCCGGACACGCCCGCCAATGGGCCAAACTGGCGCACCGCCCGTGACATGGTGCCCCAAACCGAAAAAGGCTCCCGCGAGGGAGCCTTTCGACCGGTAATCCGGCAACGCAGCAGTGGCGCGGTTGACGGGGCTCGAACCCGCGACCTCCGGCGTGACAGGCCGGCACTCTAACCAACTGAGCTACAACCGCCCGCTGCGTGAGGGGCCTTCTACGGTGCGGGACCGGGAGCGTCAAGCGCTTCTCCGCGCCGAGATGAAGATTTTTTGACGGTCGGTTTCCGGGGGCCGGACGGATGCGACGCGAGGCGGAAAACATGGGAGAAATGGTGGGTGGTGAGGGGCTCGAACCCCCGACATCCTCGGTGTAAACGAGACGCTCTACCAACTGAGCTAACCACCCGTGAGGCGGGGATTTACCGGGGTGCGGCGGGTCTGGCAACCCCTTCGGTCACGGTTGCGGGCTGAGCACTTCGTGCATGCCGTCCGCGATGCGGTAGACGTCGCCCTGACGGCCCGGAAGTTCGTCGAGCCGCTCGGGCAGCCAGCCCATCGCCTGCGTGCGCAAGACGCGTGACAGAAGGCCGTGACAGACGATCACCGTCGGGCGCTCGATCCGCGACAGCGCTCGGCCCGCGCGGGTCCAGAAAGCCTCGAACGTCTCGGCTCCCGGCGCGCGCAGGCACCAGTCCAGGTGGCTGTCCCCGTCTTGCGGCCCCTGCCCGTCCGCGATCAGGTCGTCGTACATCAGCGTTTGCCAGTCGCCCATGTAAAGCTCCTTGAGGTCGTCATCCGTCGTGACCGGCCCCTCATGTCCCGTCGCCCGGGCCACGTGCGCCGCCGTCTCGAGCGCCCGGGTGAGTGGCGAGGAGACGAGCGCATGGGTCTCCGCCGTCACCCCCCGCTCGGCGAGGCGCGCGGCCATCGCTGCGGCCTGCGCGTGGCCCGTTTCGTTCAGATGCGACTCGTGTTGCCCCTGGATGCGCCGCGCGGCATTCCAATACGTCTCGCCATGGCGCAGGACATAGATCTCAGGCAGCATCACGTCCCTTCAGACGACAAAAGCGCGACCGAAGCCGCGCTCTCGTATCCGCAAAGCGGTAATGGTGGGTGATAAGAGATTCGAACTCCTGACATCTTCGATGTGAACGAAGCGCTCTACCACTGAGCTAATCACCCGCCGTGGCGCGCTAATTAGCGTCACTCGGCGGCGGTTGCAAGGGGGTCGTTGCCGTCCCCGTCGGGCTTTTTCCGCTTCACCTTGGTGATGATGACCTCACCGTCGTCCACATCCTTGCGCCGCTGCACCTTCATCGTGCCAAGCGGTTGAAGTTGCAGGATTTCCGCTTCTTCCAGCATCCCGCCCAACTCGATGAGGAGCGCCTCGGTCACCTGCCGCACGTAGCGCGGCTTGACGCCCGAGCGGGCCACGACCCGGTCGATCAGGTCCTTCTTCACCATCTTGCCGTCGGGCGCGTCATCCTCGCCGGGCAACGGGCGCGTCACGCCCTGAACCGCTGCGGTCGCGGGCTTGTCCTCCGGCGCGACAAGGCCATCGGCTTCGGACGCGACGGTTTCGTCCATCTCGGGAAACTCCGCCTCCGGCGCGGCTGCCTTGGCCGGGCTCTTGGCGCGGCTGCGTGTCGTCGATGTCTTGCTGCTCTTCTTCGTGGTCGTCGCCATGATAAAAATTGCCTGTGTAATAGCCCGGCTTCTCTGGCCGGTTCCGATGGACAGCATGTTTCCGGCGCATCCGGCGTCATGCTTGAAAAGAGTTTATAACGATCTGGTTAACAAATAAAGGGGCCAGCTCTGTGGCCCCCACAAAATATGGGGCCCGGCGCCAGATACGGCGCCGGGCCCCGTCGTTTCAAATCATGCTTGCCGCGCTCAGTGCGCGACCGGCGCGTGCTCGTCCCGGCTCCTGGCCGCCGCCGCCGCAGCGGCTTCTTCCGCGGCCTCGTCCCACTCCACCGGGTCCGGCTTCCGGGTCAGCGCCTGTTCGAGCACCTCGCGAACATGGGTCACCGGAATGATGTCCAGCCCCTCCTTCACGTTGTCCGGGATATCGGCGAGGTCCTTCACGTTCTCTTCGGGAATGAACACGGTCTTGATCCCGCCGCGCAGCGCCGCGAGCAGCTTTTCCTTCAATCCGCCGATGGGCATGGCGTTCCCGCGCAGGGAGACCTCCCCGGTCATGGCGATGTCCTTGCGCACCGGGATCTGCGTGAGCACCGACACGATGGACGTCACCATGGCGAGGCCCGCGGACGGCCCGTCCTTCGGGGTCGCCCCGTCCGGCACGTGGACGTGAATGTCCCAGCGGTCGAACTTCGGCGGTTTCACCCCGATTTCCGGCGCCACCGACCGGACATAGGAACTTGCCGCGTCGATCGACTCCTTCATCACGTCGCCCAGCTTGCCGGTGGTCTTCATCCGACCCTTGCCCGGTAGACGGAGCGCCTCGATCTGGAGGAGGTCACCGCCCACGCTGGTCCAGGCCAGCCCGGTCACGACGCCGATCTGGTCCTCTTTCTCGGCGAGACCGTAACGGTGCTTGCGCACGCCGAGGAAGTCCTCGAGCGTCTCCGGCGTCACCTCGACGGCGTCGGCTTCCTTGCGCACGATCTTGGTCACGGCCTTGCGCGCCAGTTTCGCGATGTCGCGTTCGAGGTTCCGCACCCCCGCCTCGCGGGTGTAGTAGCGGATCACGTCCGTCAGCGCGTCGTCCGTCACGGTGAACTCGCCCTTGCGCAGGCCGTGGTTCTTGACCTGCTTGGACACGAGGTGCTGCTTGGCGATCTCGCGTTTCTCGTCCTCGGTGTAACCCGCGAGCGAGATGATCTCCATCCGGTCCAGGAGCGGGCCGGGCATGTTGTAGGAGTTCGCCGTGGTCAGGAACATCACGTTCGACAGGTCGTATTCCACCTCGAGGTAGTGGTCCACGAAGGTCGAGTTCTGTTCCGGATCGAGCACTTCGAGCATGGCCGAGGCCGGATCACCGCGGAAGTCCTGCCCCATCTTGTCGATCTCGTCGAGCAGGATGAGCGGGTTCGTCGTCTTGGCCTTCTTCAGCGCCTGGATGATCTTGCCGGGCATCGAGCCGATGTAGGTCCGGCGGTGACCGCGGATCTCGCTCTCGTCACGCACGCCACCCAGCGAGATGCGGATGAACTCGCGCCCGGTAGCCTTGGCAACCGATTGACCGAGCGAGGTCTTGCCCACGCCCGGCGGGCCCACGAGGCACATGATCGGCCCGCGCAGTTTCTTGGAGCGTTGCTGCACCGCGAGATACTCCACGATGCGCTCCTTGACCTTCTCGAGACCGTAGTGGTCCTGGTCGAGCACTTTCTGGGCGTTGTCGAGGTTCTTCTTCACGCGGCTCTTCACGCCCCACGGGATCGACAGCATCCAGTCGAGGTAGTTGCGCACGACCGTCGCCTCGGCGCTCATCGGGCTCATGTTCTTGAGCTTCTTGAGCTCGCCCTCGGCCTTCTCGCGCGCTTCCTTGGAGAGCTTCGTCTCCTCGATCCGCTTCTCAAGCTCGGCGATCTCGTCCTGGCCCTCGCCGTCCTCGCCGAGTTCCTTCTGAATGGCCTTCATCTGCTCATTCAGGTAGTACTCGCGCTGGGTGCGCTCCATCTGGCTCTTGACGCGGGTCTTGATCTTCTTCTCGACCTGCAGGACGGACATCTCCCCCTGCATCAGGCCATAGACCTTCTCCAGCCGCTCATCGATCGGCAGGGTTTCCAGAAGCTCCTGCTTCTGCTCCACCTCGACGCCAAGGTGCCCGGCCACGAGGTCGGCGAGCTTGGCGGGCTCGCGCGTGTCGGACACGGCGGCGAGCGCCTCCTCGGGGATGTTCTTCTTGACCTTCGCGTAACGCTCGAACTCCTCGGTCACCGACCGGACGAGCGCGTTCGCCGCAGCCTCGTCACTGACGGTTTCGAGGAGGATTTCCGCCTCGGCCTCGAAGAAGTCCGGGTTGGACAGGAAATTGGTGATGTTCACCCGCGCCTGGCCTTCGACCAGCACCTTCACCGTGCCGTCGGGCAGCTTGAGCAACTGGAGCACGTTGGCGAGAACGCCGACGCGGTAGATGCCCTCTTCGCTGGGATCGTCCTCGGCCGGGTCGATCTGGCTCGACAGCAGGATCTGCTTGTCGTCCGCCATCACCTCCTCCAGCGCCTTCACGCTCTTCTCGCGGCCGACGAAGAGCGGCACGATCATGTGGGGGAAGACCACGATATCGCGCAGCGGGAGCACGGGATGGATTTGTTTCGGTTGCTCGGTCATGACTGTTCCTTATCTCGGCAAGACGCCCGGCCCCGATCATCGGCAGCGCGGATCGTCCCCTCTGTTCGCCTGATTGATCTGGGGGTCTCGCGCCCCGGTTTCAAGCAGATCTGTGACGCCTCGTTCAAGACATAGTGCCTTCGACCACCCCGGACGACAAGGGTTCGTTGGCCCCGAATCTGCCTCCAATTGTAGTCGTGCGCGATTTGCCCTTTTTCGCCGCATTGTTGTCGTTATCGCGACAGAGCCTCCGGACAGTACGGAAAACCACCGGGCATTGTCGGCCACGGGCCAACAAACTCCCACCGAATTTCACATTTCCGACCCAATTCGCCCCACTCCCGCCCCCATTCCTAAGGATAACTTAAGACAAACCAAGGACGAGACCATGTTCACACGAATGATCCGACGCCTCCACAGGGACCGCCGCCGCATCGCGGTGCTGTTCGCGTTGCTGTTCGGCGCGGGCGTCGTCGAGACCTGGAACAAGTCGGACCTTTTCCCGCCGGGCGTGATGGAGGTCGGCGCGGGTCTGGGTCTCGTGATCTTCGTCGGCTCCTTCCTGATCGCCGCGGGCCTCGCGCTGCCGAGCCTGCGGCATGCCTACGCGCCCATCGGCCTCACCCTGTTCGGCGCGGCCGTGCTGGGCCGCATCTTTCCCGGCTCGGCCTTTTCGCTTCTCACGATCACCGAGGGCGGCGCCCGGTCCATGGCGGGGCTCGTCACCACCGGGCTCTTCGTTCACTTCCTCTTCTACGGTCGCTGGTCCGACAAGCTGCTGACCATGCGCCGCTCGCGCAACACGACCCGCCTGACCACCACCCGGCTCGAGGCCGACGCGCTCTGGCACGGTTTCGTGCCCACGCCCGGGCGGCGTGAGATGCTGCATGACCCGGATATCCTCTCGGTCGATTGGGTCGACCGCGACCGTACGCGCATCCGCGTGATCCGCTGGGCCCCGCCCGCCAAGAAGATCGAGGAATACCTGCAGGTCGAGGATTACCTGCCGGGCGCCTACATCGTCTATCGCTGGGTTCGCCAGGACGAGGAGAAGAAGGAACGCCTCCTGCGCGGCCTGCGGGCCATCAAGATGATCGACCTCGTGGACCGGCGCGTGATCTACGTCACCGAGTTCAACCACAACCGCCCGTTGCGCAAGGTGCTCTTCGACTGGATCGACGACAGCCTCGGCCGGGTCGAGGACGACCGCCTCGCCCGGCTGGAAGCAGCCGTGGGCTCGTCGCGCGCCCGCGACGCCGCCCGGCGCGAGACGCTTGCCGTGGGCGGCGTGCTGCGCCGCCGGCAAAAACCCGCACGAACCGTTCGCAACCACGAACCCATGCTCTCCGCCGCCGAGTGACCACCCCGGTCAGCCGCCGTTAACCGGTTAGGAAATCGGCGCAAGCACGGCCACACAATCGCCCCGTTCGGCCCGCATTCCGGCAGCTTCAAGGAGGCTGCCGCCATGTTCATTCGTTTCCGCCGCGCGCTCTATCGCGACCGCAAGCGCCTTGCGTTCGCCGCGACCCTCATCATCCTCTCCACGCTCATCGGCCACGACTACGTTCCCGACATGCGGCCCGAACTGCGCAGCGAGGTGATGATCTCAATCGCGATCATCTGCGCCCTGCCGTTGGTCACGCACTACCTACCGCGCAAGCGTCACGCGGTGGAACTCGCGGCGCTCTCCAACCTTGCCTTCGTCCTGATGGGGCGGGCCTTCCCGGCCTCCAATTTCAACCTTGCCAACCCTGAGGTGAACTGGCTCTCCGCCACGATCCTCTACGCCTGCACGATCGCCGGGGTGGCCCTCCTGATCTGGGGCCGCTGGTCGGACCGGCTGATCAAGCCGCGCCGGCTCACGCTGCATGCGCATGGCTATTCACAGCTTTCCGCGCGCGAATTGTGGTATGGCCTCGTCCCGACCCCCGGCCACCTCGACGAATGCTCCGATCCGGAGGTCGTCTCGATCGAGTATGCCGACATATCTCGCCGGGTCATCCGGCAGATCCACTGGGTGCCTCCGTCCCGCCGGTTCGAATCCTTCGTCCACATCGAGTCGCTCGACCTGATGAAGGCGATCACCATGCGGATAACCTTTCGCGGCACCGAACGCGAAGACCCGGCCTCCGAAGGCCTCACCACCTTCCGTATCATCGACGAGGGCCCCCGCCGCCGCATCGAGCTCGACCACGAGATGTCGCACCTTCCGCTCCGGCGGATTCTTCGGGGCGTGCTCGACGATACGCTGGGCCGCATGATGGACCGGCGCCTCCTGCTCGTGGAGCGCGCGGCCGCCAAGGCCCGGCAGACCACCCGCGCGACAGCGCGTGCGCGCTCGGGGCGACGGGAGCTTTTCGATGCCATCGGGTACACGCCGGAACCGCCTGCGGGCAAGGACCGGCGACGCAGACCTTCTCCCATCGGCGCCCTGTCCACGCGCGGCTAGCTCATAGCGGCGCAATGTCGCCTGCGGCCCTCACGTCGTGAAAGTCGGCTTCGAAGGCCGCGAACCGCCCTTCGGCAATTGCCGCGCGCATCCCCGCCATCAGTTCCTGATAATAATGCAGGTTGTGCCAGGTGAGCAGCATCCCCGAGATCATCTCGCCCGCCCGGAACACGTGATGCAGGTAAGCGCGCGAATAGCTCGTGCAGGCCGGGCAGGTGCAGGCCTCGTCCAGCGGCCTCGGATCGTCCGCATGCCGCGCGTTCTTGATATTGACCTGCCCGCGCCGCGTCCACGCCTGCCCGGTGCGCCCCGACCGCGACGGCAGCACGCAGTCCATCATGTCCACCCCGCGCTTCACGGCACCCAGGATGTCATCGGGTTTGCCGACCCCCATGAGGTAGCGCGGCTTGTCCTCGGGCAGCATCCCCGGCGCATAGTCGAGCACGCCGAACATCGCCTCCTGCCCCTCGCCGACCGCAAGCCCGCCGATCGCGTAGCCGTCGAACCCGATGGCGCGCAGCGCCTCGGCGCTCTCGCCGCGCAGCTCTGGCGTCACGCCCCCCTGCTGGATACCGAAGAGCGCATGGCCCGGCCGGTCGCCGAAAGCATCGCGCGAGCGCTGCGCCCACCGCATCGACAGCCGCATGCTCGCGGCCACAGTCGCCTCATCGGCGGGCAGCGCGGGGCATTCGTCGAAACACATCACGATGTCGGAGCCGAGCTGGCGCTGGATCTCCATGCTCGTCTCCGGCGACAGCATGTGCTTCGAGCCGTCCACGTGGCTGCGGAACGTCACCCCGTCCTCGGTCAGCTTGCGCAAGTCGGCAAGGCTCATCACCTGGAACCCGCCGCTGTCCGTGAGGATCGGCTTGTCCCAGTTCATGAACCGGTGCAGGCCGCCCAGCCGCTCCACGCGCTCGGCCCCGGGCCGCAGCATCAGGTGATATGTGTTGCCCAGGAGGATATCGGCCCCGGTCGCCGCCACGCTCTCGGGCAGCATCGCCTTCACGGTCGCCGCCGTGCCCACGGGCATGAAGGCCGGCGTCCGGATGTCGCCGCGCGGGGTCGAGATCACGCCGGTGCGCGCCAGCCCGTCGGTGGCGCCAAGGGAGAAGGAAAAACGCTCGCTCATGGCGGCCCCAATATCCCCGGCGCCGGTCCGGAGCAAGCGCGCCGGCCTGTCGTTTCATCGCCCGACCGTGTTAGGGCTGGAAGACCGAAGGAAAGAATCGCAGACGACAGGGGCACAACTTGACCAGCACTCCACTTCATTTCGGCTGGGAAGAGTGGCTCTCGCTCCCCGAGCTTGGTATTCCCGCGATCAAGGCCAAGATCGACACGGGCGCGCGCACCTCCGCGCTCCATGCCGACGAGATCGAGACCTTCGGCCCGTCCTCCCAGCCAAAGGTTCGCTTCACCCTGCGCCCGGTGCCGGGGCGCGACGACATCGTGGTGCCCTGCTCGGCCTCCGTGGTGGACCGGCGGGAAGTGACCTCGTCCAACGGCGAGAGCGAGAACCGCATCGTCATCGCCACCACCCTGTCCGTGGGCGGGCAGAGCTGGCCGATCGAGGTGACGCTCACCAACCGGGAGACGATGGCCTCGCGCATGCTCCTCGGGCGGCAGGCGCTCCTCGACCACATCACGATCTCGGCCCACGAACGCCACCTGCAGCCGGAGCTGGGCTACGACGTCTACCACACCGCCGACCTGCCCCGGGCGCAGCCGCGCCGGGCGCTCCGGGTCTGCGTCTTGTCGCGTGAGAACAACTACACCACCCGCCGGCTCGTGGAAGAAGGCGAGGCGCGTGGCCACACGGTCGAGGTGATCGACACCACCCGCTGCTACATGGCGATCAACGCGCTCGCGCCCGAGGTGCATTACGACGGCGCGCGCCTGCCCGTCTACGACGCGGTGATCCCGCGCATCGGCGCCTCGATCACCACCTACGGCACCGCCGTCGTGCGCCAGTTCGAAACCATCGGGACCTTCTGCCTCAACGGCTCGGCGGGCATCGGCGGCTCGCGCGACAAGCTCTTCGCGCATCAGCTCATGGCAAAGGCGGGCATCGGCATGCCCGATACCGCCTTCGCCGCCTCGCCCAAGGACAACGCCAACCTCGTGGGCCTCGTGGGCGGCGCGCCCCTGATCGTGAAGCTCCTGGAATCGACCCAGGGGCGCGGCGTCGTTCTCGCCGAAACCCGCAAGGCGGCGGAATCGGTCATCGACGCCTTCCGGGGGCTGAAGGCCAACTTCCTCGTCCAGCATTTCGTGAAGGAAGCAGCGGGCGAGGATATCCGCTGCCTCGTCATCGGGGCCAAGGTGGTCGCGGCGATGAAACGCACCGGGGCCGACGGCGATTTCCGCTCGAACCTTCACCGGGGCGGCTCGGCGAGCAAGGTGCGCATCACCGCCGAGGAACGGCGCACCGCCCTGCGCGCCGCGAGGGCCTTCGGCCTGTCGGTGGCGGGCGTCGACCTCTTGCGATCGGAATCCGGCCCCAAGGTCCTCGAGGTGAACTCCTCGCCGGGCTTCGAGGGGATCGAGGCCGCCACGCAGAAGAACCTCACGGGCCTCCTCTTCGACGAGGTCGAACGCCGCGCCCGTCCGGTCCCCAAGCGCCGGCGCAAACAGACCGCATCCTGAACTTCTCTGTTTCCGGAAACCACGGGGGTGCGGGGGCAGCGCCCCCCC
>CAXRHZ010000040.1:0-5652 GCA_964230745.1 Maritimibacter sp.
TTGCGCCGGCAGTTCGCGATTGAGACGCGCCGCAACATCGGGGATGAGTGTGGCATCGGTCGCACGCACGATCAGCTGACCGTAGCTCGCATCGGCCTGCTCAGGGTTGTAGGTCAGCATGAAGCGGCTGGCCCCTCGCCCGACAAGCGTCGTCACGTCTGTCACGATCTCCTCGCCTAAGATGATCGCCTCCAGCCGAGCGATTTCTTCATTCGTGACTCGAATGTCCGTGCCTTGCGGCATCTGGAATTCGACGTAGAATATCGGTGTGTTCGACGCCGGAAAAAAAGCCTGCTTGACCTGGCCGAAGGCCATGACCGACCAGACCGTGATTCCGGCGATCGTCAGGACGACGAGCACGCGGGCGCGCAGCGCCATCCAGAGGAAACCGCGATAGGCCGAATAGATGAGGCCGCCATAGGGATCCTTGGAAATGTCTTTCGGTGCCCTCAGAAGAAGCTTCCCGAGATAGGGTGTGACGGTTACGGCGAGGATCCAGCTCATCAGCAACGAAATCGCGATAACCGCGAACAGCGAGAACAGAAATTCGCCGGTGGCATCTGGCGACAATCCAATTCCAGAGAACGCCATGATCCCGATCACGGTGGCCCCAAGCAGAGGAAACGATGTCGCGGTCTCGGTATCGGCGGCGGCGTCTTCGGCGGACTTGCCCCGCGCCATGCCAATCAGCATGCCTTCGGCGATCACGATGGCGTTGTCGACCAGCATACCCATGGCGATGATCAGTGCCCCGAGACTGATCCGTTCCATCTCGATGCCGAAGACAGACATGAAAAACAGCGTGGAAAACACCGTTAGGCCCAGGGTGGCACCCACGACCAAACCCGCGCGCCAACCCATGGTCAGCATCAGCGCCCCGATGACGATGGCCACGGATTGACCGAGGCCGACGAGAAAGCTCGAGACCGCTTCGTCGACGACCTTATGCTGTTCATAGATCGGTACGATCTCGACGCCGTCCGGCAATTCGGTCTTCAGCTGGTCCAGCCGTGCCTCGACCGATCTGCCGACCTCGACAACGTTGCGGTCCACGAGCGCCGAGACCCCGAGGGTGAAGGCCCGCGTGCCATTGTGACGCACGATCTGGCTCGGCCGCTCTGTCTCCTCTCGGACCACGCGAGCGATGTCGTAGAGCGCAATCTGCCCGACCTCTCCGGGGGCGCCGAGCCGCAGCGCCTCTATGCCCTCGACGCTGACATAACCCGGCGGAACGGACACGCCCAGCCGAGACAGCCCTTCGCTGATCTCGCCGTTGGAGAAAACCTGGTTTTCGTCGGCGATGATACCGAGGATCTGGTCCGGTGGCAGGCCCAGTTCGGTCAGGCGCGCCGAAGGGATCGAAATGATGATCTCCTCTTCAGCCAGCCCCTGAACCTCGATCTTGGCCACCCCGTCGACGGTGACAAAGCCGCGCCGCAGTTTAGTCGCGAGGTCTCGCTGTTCCGAGGCGCTCAACCCATCGGCCGTCACAGCGTAGAACATGCCGTAGACGTCGCCGAAATCGTCATTGATGATCGGAGACTGCGCACCGGAGGGGAGCTCTCTTTCGATGTCGCGGATGCGGCGGCGCATTTCGTCCCAGACCTGTGGGATCTCGTCGGGCCCATAGGTCATCTCGATCTCGACCGTGATCTGGGCCATGCCCGGCATGGATTTCGATTCCACCCGGTCGAGCTGCTTCATCTGTTGGAGTGCGCTTTCCACGACATCGGTGACTTCCTCTTCCACCTCCATCGCCGTCGCGCCCGGATAGGGCACGAAAACGAGCGCCGTCTTGAGCGTGAAACTCGGGTCTTCGAGGCGTCCGACCGTGTTCAGCCCCCACAAACCGCCGAGAAGGCAAAAGATAATTGCCAGCCAAACGGCGACCGGACGTCGGATGCTTGCGCGGGAAATACTCATTGTCATGGTTTCGGTTTTCCGGTCCAGGATCGTTCAGAGGCCGCGAACCGCGACTGTTTCGTTTTCCTTCAGGCGCCACCACCCGCCGGACACAACCAGTTCGTCTCCGGAGAGCCCCTCAAGCACGACGATTTCGTCGTCGTTCGGCAGCCCCAGGCGGATCGTCTTACGGGACACCCGGCCGGTCCCCTCGTCATACAGCCAGATGGACGGCTCGCTCCGGCTCGTCGTGTCGATCGCTGAGACCGGGACGACTACCAACCGCGATTGCGCACCCTCCGCGGCGGCGGCTACGCGCACATTCGCCGTCATTCCGGGCAGCAATCTCGGGTCGATGGCGCCCTCGATTGCAAGCTCGAAGTCATAGGTTTGGGCTGTGGGGTCTGCATCGGTCACGAATGTCCGCAGATACAGAGTTGCGTCATATCCCGGCACAGCGGGGAAAGAGGCGGTTACCCTGAATGCATCGGGCTGGGCCCGTGCGATCGCGGCGAGTTCCTCGGGCAGCGAAATCCGCACCCGCATTTCACTGATGTCCTGCAACCTGGCAATCGGAGCCGCAGGGGTGACGTTCGAAAACTCCTCCAGAAAGATGCGCGCGACAATGGCCTCGAAGGGCGCCGCGATCGTGGCTTGAGCCAGACGACGCTTCGCTTCACGGAGGGCGACTTCTGCCTGGGCAAGCTGCGCGCGGTTCGTTTCAAGTCGGGCGTCGGTCGCCACCCCCCTCTCGGTCAGACTCAACGCACGATCGTATTCGGATTTTGCGAGGTCGAAAGAGGCCTGTGCCCGGTCCAGAGCCAATTCGAAATCGACCGGGTCGAGCGCGGCGATTAAATCGCCTTTCTCGACCCGAGTCCCAGCATCTACCGCGAGGTCGGAAAGCTGACCCGAAACCTGAAAGGCAATATCCACGGTCCGGGCGGGCTCCACGCGGCCTGCCAGGCTGCGCGCCCTATCGCTATCGCGAAGCTCGGCACGCGATACTTCGACCGTGACCGGTTGGGCCATGTCTTGCTCGGCGCTCCCTTGCGCATCGGCACCGGAAACCTCATCCGTAGTCTGCGCGAAGACCTTGGATGCGAGGTTCGGGCCGAATTGCACGAGAAGGACAATGGCGAGAAGGAGGGCGACCAATCCGGCGACACCTCCTCGGAAGTATCTGGTTCTATTCGAGCTCATCGATCATGTCCTTGAATCTGTCGATGGTGGCGTCTTGCTGATCGGCATCACCATCCGCGAGGCGAAGGAGCCTCTGGAAACGAAGACCCTGGATCGCCAAAAAGAGAACCATCGCCGCAGTGTCGTCCTGCGCGTCCGAACGGATGCGCTCGACATCACGGGACAGTTCTTTTCTCAGCGGGTCCAGAAGATTCGGATCCGACGCCGAAACCGCGAGAATAGCCATCGAAAGGTCATCATCGGTGCTTCCGGCTTGCAGAACTGTCTCGAGATGACCGCGCAGGGTGCGGGAACTGTGCCCTTCCGGGACCGACGCCAGACGTTCGCGGTGCTCCGCGAGCATTTCGTCGAGCAGCCCGGCCAGAAGCGCTTTCTTGGTGGGGAAGTTGTACAACACCCCACCCTTGCTGAGGCCGGATTCCCGAGCGACGGCGTCGATCGTGATCTTTCCCGCGCCTTCTCGCAGCGCAATCGCCCGCGCAGCGCCGAGAATCTTCGGCGAGGCGTTCTTCGGTTGCTTTTCCACTTGTGCAGTCACCCTGTACCGTCCGGTCGGTTAAGTCATTGGGCGAGCTAATGCGCTGCCCCGTATTTGGCAAGCGAGCTCAATCTGAAAATTTGTCTCTGTGGCCGCTACCGTAAAGTCGCAGGAATGCAGCGACCGCTTCGCGCGCATGTTGCTCGCGGTGGACAGCTCGTTTCACTGCGAGAAGGCGCGGCATAAGTAGCCCCGAAACGCAAAGGTGTATGAAGTGATCGGACGCGCGCCGGTCGTCATCGACATCGAGCGCGCCTTCGCGCGTAAGGCGCTCCAGAATCCTACCGACGAGTTCGCGAGCAGGTTTCGGGCCTGCGCGAAAATAAACCTCACCCACTTCGGGCAGTGCCTCGGAGGCGCCAACGCACGTTCGCAGGAGACGGATGTAGGTGTCGTCCAAGGTGAGGTCGACCATGCGAAGGGCGAGTTCTTCCAACTGGGCGCGCGGCTCCAAAGACGCGATCAAGGGCCGGAGGATTTCGTCCGCAAGCCGACCGCATTCGGATTCAACCACGCTCAGGAACAGTTGCTCCTTGGTCGGGTAATACGAATACATGGTTGCCTTCGACACTTTTCCTTCAGCGGCAATCGCATCGACCGTGGCTCCTTCGTAACCGCATCGGAAGAAAACCTCGCGCGCACCAATCATGACGTCGGCCATTTTTCTCACGGGCATCTCGTTCTCTCTATCCCAGGCAGGACTAGGCGGTTACAAGCTTTACTGTACCGTCTAGTGAGTATAGTAGATAGAAGTTGATTTAGCAGCAAAGCGTAAAGCTGTGCGGATCTACCCCACCAAGCGCCGCTTGGCGGCTTTTTCTAGCGCCGTTTTCAATTCGTCATGAGCTTCGGGTCTGATTCTGCCTGAGTTGTTCTCGGGCGCGGGATTATCCCGCGAACAGGAGGGGTACCGTCATTCTGCCGCGCTTGCGGTCCCGACAAAGGCACCCTCGGCCTCCCAGCGGCGTGCGATCGAGCCAAGCTTGTCCAGCACGCCGCGCAGTTCCGCGCCGCGCTCAGTCAGCCCGTAGGTGACAGCGGGTGGGATGGTCATGGCCTGCTCGCGCCATACAACGCCAGCATGTTCCAGCATTCTCAGCCTCTCGGTCAGGACCCGGGTGGAAATGCCGGGCACCAAACGCTTGAGCGCGCCGAAACGCTGCGGTCCCTGCTCGGACAGAACCCAGAGTATATAGATCGTCCACGGGCCTGTGATGACACGCAGAAGCGCCTCCATCGGGCATGAGGGGGGCTGGACGCTCTTCATCGTGGATTATCCTCGCGGTTAAAGTAATCTAGTTACTTTTAAGTGCCTACTTTCACGAGCGATGCAAGACACCTAAAGGTACTTAGAGCGGAAACTGCGGCTGAACAAGCCCTTGCAAACAGGGAGTGCGGTGATGAGTGACAACGTGGCAAAGTATGTCTACTGGATCGCGACCGGCCTTGTGGCGCTGGTCTATCTGGGTGCGGCGACTTTCTACATCTCATCCCACGATATGGTCGCGGGCATGTATCGCGAGGTGTTGAGCTATCCCACATACATCATCTGGCCGCTCGCGATTTTGAAGATTGTCGGCGCGGTGGTGATTCTTTGGCGCCCTTCGGCGATGCTGGCGGACTGGGCTTACGCGGCGATGTTCTGGCATCTGGTGTTGGCGTTCGGGGCGCATGTGGGCGCGGGCGATCCAGGCTGGCCACCGGCTCTTGCGACCTGGGTGCTCCTGATCGCCTCGTGGATGACAGCCAATCGCGTGCGTGCGGTAAAGTCGGCATATGCGCCGACGTTTCCGACAGAGACGAATTAATCCGATGCGGAGTTGCCACGGCGCTGGCCATCCACCCTCGGGCTTGGGGTTCAAAAGGACGACAGAATGACCGAAAGGCAGCCGACAGTGTTTGTTCCCCATGGAGGCGGCCCTTGCTTCTTCATGGACTGGAACCCGCCTGACACCTGGGACAGGCACCGCAGATTCCTTGAGGCTTTGCCTGCGAGCCTGCCGGCAAAG
>CAXRHZ010000041.1:0-178788 GCA_964230745.1 Maritimibacter sp.
CCCCCCCCCCCCCCCCCCCCCCCCCCCCCCCCCCCCCCCCCCCCCCCCCCCCCCCCCCCCCCCCCCCCCCCCCCCCCCCCCCCCGGGTCGCCTGCGTCAGCAGGCGACCCCCTTCCTCATCCCAGACGCACGTCGAGGTGACGCACCACCGACCGGGCCAGCACGCCCGGCTCGTAGCCGCCTTCCAGCATCGACACGATCCGCCCTTCGGCGTGCCGCCGCGCCACGTCCACGAGCGCCTGGGTCACCCAGGCGTAGTCGTCGTCCGTGAGCTGGAGCGAGGACATGTCGTCGGCCACATGCGCGTCGAACCCGGCGGAAATGAACAGGACCTGCGGCTTGAAATCCTCGAGATGCGGCAGCCAGTGGTCGGTCACCCCGGACCTGAACTCCGCCGACCCCGCCCCGGCGGAGAGCGGGATGTCGACGAGGTTGTCGGTCTCCTTCTCATGGCCCGTGAAGGGATAGAAAGGGTGCTGAAAGGAAGAGCAGAACAAAACGCGCGGCTCGCCGGTAAAGATATCTTCGGTCCCGTTGCCGTGGTGGACGTCGAAATCCACGATGGCGACCCGCTCCAGCCCATGCGCTTCGAGCGCGTGGGCGGCGGCGACCGCGATGTTGTTGAACAGGCAGAACCCCATCGCCGTCCCCCGCTCGGCGTGGTGCCCCGGCGGGCGCACGGCGCAGAAGGCGGGATTCGCCTCGCCCGTCATGACGAGGTCGACGGCCATCACCCCGGCTCCCGCCGCCCGCTCCGCCGCGCGCAGGGTTCCCGCGGACATGACCGTGTCCCCGTCCACCTCGATCGACTGCATGCCCTCGCCCGGTGCGATGGCATAGACCCGGTCGATGTAGTCGGCGTCATGGACGCGCAGGAGCTGCTCGCGCGTCACCAGCGGCGCATCGTAATGGCGCAGCACGTAGTCGAGACCGGAGGAGATCAACTGGTTGGTGATCGCCTCGAGCCTGAGCGGTTGTTCGGGGTGCATCGGCCCCGCATCGTGATCGTGGCACTCGTGGTGCGAAATGAACGCCAGCATGTCCCCTCCCGTCCGTCCTTCGTCCTGTCTAGCGCGTACGGCCGCCGCCGCGCGCGGTGGTCAATCGTCGCGTCAGAGCGTGCGTTCCACGATCACGAGTTCCGCGTCGTCCGGATCGCGCCGCGTGGTGAAGCCGAGCGCTTCCATAAGCTTGAGCATCGGGGCATTGTTTCGCAGCACCGTTCCCTCGATCGTGGTCAAACCGTGGTCTCGGGCCGCCCGGAACAGCCCCTTCATCAGACGCGTCCCGATGCCCTGTTGCTGCACCTGGTCGCTGACGACCACGGCGAACTCCGCGCTGCGCCCGTCGGGATTGATGACATAGCGGGCCACCCCGCACTGCACCTCTTCCCCGTCGATCTCGGCCATTGCGACCAGCGCCATCTCGCGGCGGTAATCGATCTGCGTGAACTGGACGAGCATCTCCGGCGACAGCTCGTTCAGCACGCCCATGAACCGGAACATCCGCGCCTCGTCCGAGAGGTTCTTCACGAATTTCTGCTCGCTCTCGGCATCCTCGGGCCGGATCGGCCGGATGATGAGGGGCGTGCCGTCCGACAGATGCTCCTCGCGGATCAGGTGGCGCGGGTAGGGGTGGATCGCCATGTGATCGTAAAGCCCGTCGCGCGCGGGCGGGCGGGCCACGCGGATGCGCGCGTCCACCGCGAGCACGCCATTCGACCCGGCGATAAGCGGGTTGATGTCCAGCTCCACGATTTCCGGCAGTTCGCTCACCATCATCGAGATGCGGCGCAGCACGAAGATCACGGCGTCGCGGTCCGCCGCCGGCATGTCGCGATAGGCGGCGAGCAGGCGCGAGACGCGGGTGCGGCTGATGAGCCGCTCGGCCAGCACGGCGTTGAGCGGGGGCAGGGCCACGGCGTTATCTGCCAGTACCTCCACCGCCGTTCCGCCCGCGCCGAACAGGATCGTGGGGCCGAAGACCGGGTCGCGGCTTGCCCCGATGACCAGCTCGCGGGGCGCTTCGATGTTCGACATCGCCTCCACCGTCACGCCCTTGATCCGCGCGCCCGGCCTTTCGCGCCGCACCCGTTCGCAGATGTCGCGGAACACGCGCTTGACCTCGGCGGCATCCCCGATCCCCGTGCGCACGCCGCCCACGTCGGACTTGTGGGTGATGTCGGGGGAAGAGATCTTCATCGCCACCGGGAACCCGACGGAGGAGGCGGCGACGAGCGCTTCGGTCGCGCTCTCCGCCTCGAACGTCACGTTGATCGGGATGCGGAACGCCTTGAGCACCGCCTTGGCCTCGAGGTCCGAGAGCATCTCGCGGTCGTCGGCGAGCGCGGCCTGGATGATGAGCCGGGCGCCGTCGAGGTCCGGCGCGGTGGAGGGCGAGAGCGGCCCCAGAACCTCCAGCGCGAGCTTGCGGTTGCGGTGATGCTTGGCGAGGTAGGAGAAGGCCTCCACCGCCCGTTCCGGCGAGATGAAGTCGGCCACGCCGTTCTCGGAGAGGAGCCTGCGCCCCTCGGCCACGCTCGCCTCGCCCATCCAGCAGGCCAGAACCGGCTTCTTCCTGCGTTTGGGCAGGGCGTCCACGACCGCACGTGCCGCCCCCTCCGGGTCGGATTTGACTTGCGGGGTCAGGAGGACGAGCACGCCGTCGCAATTCGGATCTTCGTAGGCCGCCTTGACCGCCGCACCATAGGCCGCGGGCCCAGCGTCGCCGCGAATGTCGATCGGGTTGGCATGGCTCCAGCCATCTGGCAGCGCCTTGTTGAGCGTGCCCACGGTTTTGGGGTCGAGTGCGGGGAGCGCCACGTTGAGGTCCGCCGCCCGGTCGGCGGCCAGCACCCCCGCGCCGCCGCCGTTGGTGATGATCGACAGGCGGTTGCCGGTCGCCTTGCGGTTGGAGGAGAGGATCTCGGCCGCCGCGAAGAGTTGCCCGAAAGTCATCGCCCGGACCGCGCCCGCGCGCTCCAACACCGCGTCGAACACCGCGTCCGACCCGATGAGCGCGCCCGTGTGGGTATGCGCGGCCTCGCCCGAAGCGGCGTGGCGGCCGGATTTCAGCACGATCACGGGCTTCAGCCGCGCGGCATAGCGCAGGGCCGAGATGAAGCCGGACGCCTCGCGCACCCCTTCGACGTAGAGCAGGATCGCGTCGGTATGGGGATCGGAGGCGAGATACTGGAGCATCTCGCCGAAGTCGATGTCGATGGAATTGCCCAGCGAGACGAGCGCAGAGAACCCGAGGTGATGCGGTCCGGCCCAGTCGGAAATCGCCGAGCAGAGCGCGCCGGACTGGGAGATCAGCGCGAGCCGCCCCTTCGGCGTGCTGTTGGGCAGGATCGTGGCGTTCATCTTGTTCCACGGCCGCACGAGGCCCACGCAGTTCGGCCCCATGAAGCGCACGCCCGCACGCGTGGCGATGGCGCGCAGGTCGCCGTGGTGCTGCTGCCCGGTCCCGGCCTCGTCGAAGCCCGGCGACAGGATCACCGCGTTGCGGATGCCCGCGTCGCCGCAGTCGCGGATGATGCCGGGGACGGTGCGGGCGGGGGCGGCGATGATGGCGAGGTCCACGTCCTTGCCGATGGCGGTGGCGGAGCGGTAGCTGCGCAGCCCGCCCACGGTGTCGTGGCGCGGGTTCACCGGGTATATGTCGCCCGCGAACTCGCCCTCGGTGAGGTTGGCGAACACCTGCGCCCCGACGCTGCCGGGGGTCTGCGACGCGCCGATGACCGCGATCGAGGCGGGGTCCATCATGCCCTTGAGGGGGCTGTCTTCCATGTCTGCTCCTTGGGCCGTGGCCCGATCCGTTCGCCTCCCTATCCGGCACCATGACGTGCCTGCGTTTCAAGTCCTTGATGCGTATCAAGCGGGGGTCCGCAAAGCGGCGACGGGTTTCCAGCGGCGGGTCCGCGCCATATGCTCGGATCATGTGGAGGAGACTTGTCAGATTGGCCGCCCTCGCCGCGGCGCTGGCCATATGGACGTCGGCCGCGCGGGCGCAGACGCCCGAGGCGGCCGTGCGCGCGCTCGGCGCCGATTTCGAGGCGGCGGCGCAGGCGGCCGAGGCGAACCCGGCGGCGGGGGCCGCGCAGGTCGGGGCCGCGCTCGACCGGTGGTTCGATCTGCGCTCCATGGCGCTCTCGGCGCTGCCCGAGGCCTGGCGCGACAAGGCGGACGCGGCCTATCACGCCGCCTACAAGTCCCGCCTCACCCGCGAGTTCGTGCGCCAGACCCTGCGCGCGGGCGACGGCGAGCTGGTCCCCATCGGCACCCGCCCCTTGGGCTCCCTCACGCTTGTCGGCACCGAGGTGCGCGAGGACGGGCGGCTCGTGCGGATGACGGAGTTCTACATGCGTCCCACCGGCGGCGGCTGGCGCGTGAGCAACGTGGCGGTGGAGGGCGTTCTGGTCACCGCCCAGCAACAGAACGATTTCCGGCCCGTCCTGATCTCCGGCGACATGCCCGCGCTCATCGCCTATCTCTCGGGCGGTCCATGACGGCGGCGATTTCGGCCAGCGGGCTGGTCAAGCATTTCCCGGGGATGGAGCATCCGGCGCTCGACCACGTGTCGCTCGACGTGGCGGCGGGAGAGATGCTGGCGATCACCGGCCCCTCGGGGTCCGGCAAGTCCACCGCGCTTTACGCCATGGCGGGGCTCATCGGGCTCGACGGCGGGTCGGTGACAGTGCTGGGCGAGAGGCCGGTCAGCCGGGCCGACTGGGCGCGGGTGCGCGCGGCGTCGCTCGGGCTGGTGTTCCAGGATGACTGGCTCCTGCCCACGCTCACCGCGCTTCAGAACGTGGAGATGCCGATGATCGGGGTCGAACGTGCAGCGGCGGTGCGCGCGGAGCGGGCGCGGGCCGCGCTCGACCGTGTCGGGCTGTCCGCGCATCACGACCGCCTGCCGGCGGGCCTGTCGGGTGGGGAGCGGCAACGGGTCGCCATCGCCCGCGCGCTGGCCAATGCGCCCGCCGTGGTGCTGGCGGACGAGCCGACCGGGGAGTTGGACGTGGCGAATTCCGACCGGGTCGTGGCGCTTCTCAAGGACCTCAACGCGACCGGGACCACGGTGGTCATCGTGACGCATGATCCCGGCGTCGCCGCTGCCTGTTCGCGCGAAGTGCGGATCGTGGACGGCAAGCTGGAGGGCGGGCCGTGACCCTGACCGGCATCGCGCTCAGCAACCTCACGCACCGGCCCTGGCGCACCGGCCTCACGCTCCTCGGCGTCGCGCTCGCTATCGCGGCCTATGTCGCGCTCGTGGGCCTGACGCGCGGGATCGAGAACACGCTGCTCGAGGGCTTCGCCTCGCGCGGCACGGATGTGGTGATGACCGAGGCGGGGGCGGCGGACATCCTGTCCTCGGTCGTGCCCGAAGGCCTCGCGGCGGAGGTGGCCGAGGTGGAGGGCGTGCGCGCCGCTGCGCCCGAGATGGGGCGCATGACAACGGTGGGGGAAGCGACGACGAGTTTCATCGTGGGCTGGCCACCCGACGCCTATGGCTACGACAGCGTCGAGATCATCGCGGGGCGGTTTCCGGAAGCCGACGACGCGGGCGGCGAGGTCGCGGGCGGCATCGCGCTCGGCTCCCGCCTGGCCGAGCGATTGGACGTGGTGCCCGGCGACACGGTGCAGGTCTTCGCGGTGCCCTTCACCGTGACCGGGATCTACGCGACCGAGGGGGTCATGGCACAGAACGGCGCGCTCATGCGCCTGGACGACATGCAGGCGCAGACTTACCGCGAGGCGCAGGCGACCTCGGTCGTCGTCCGGCTGGAGGACGATCTCACGCCAGCCGAGCGGGACGCGGTGATCGAGCACCTTGCGGCGCGGTTTCCGAACCTGTCGGTCGATGCGACCGAGGAGATGGTGCAGGAGTATCTCAACCTGCGCATCGCCAACATCCTCGCCTGGGTCGTGTCCACGGTCGCCGTGCTCTCCGCCGCGCTTGCGGTGCTGAACACGATGGCGATGACGGTGAACGAACGCCGTGGCGAAATCGCGATCATGGGCGCGGTCGGCTGGCCGCGGGGCCGGGTGATCCGGGTGCTGCTCATCGAGGGGGCGTGGCTGACCGCCGCCGGTTCGGTGTTGGGCATCCTCGTCGGCGTGGCCGCCGCGTGGATCGTCGCCCGCTCGCCCAGCGTGGAGGGGTTCGTGGAGCCGGTCATCGACGGCACGCTCCTCGTCCGTGCCCTCGCGCTCGGCCTCGGGATCGGGTTGATCGGCGCCTACCTGCCCGCCGCGCGCGCGGCGCGGGAGGATCCGGCGGCGATCCTGCGCGGCAAGTAGGTCAGATCCCGGCCACCCGTCTGCGCCGGATCCGTTCCGCCAGCGTCAGGACGGCAGCGTAGCCCATGGCCTCCATCCGGGCCGCGCCCTCGACCGCATGGCCCTCCAGTACGCCCGTGAACCGCCCCGCGCCTTCCCATACCGAGAGCCCGCCGGGCAATACGCATTCCTGGTCCGGGGCGAGCGGGTCGAGCCGGGCGGTGAGGGCGAGGTCGGGGACGGCCACGTCCCACCCAACCGGGTAACGCGCGCCGGTCCGGGGGCTGTCCCACCACGCGCTCGGCGTCGCGGTGAAGCCGCGGGGCAGGCCCACGGGGGTCCCGTTCTCGAAGACGACGGCGCATTCCGCCAGCGTCTCGCCCCGTGGGCGCAGGTGGTGGCGGGTGAGCATGAGTTGCCAGTCGTCGTCGAAGGTCAGGCCGAACCAGTCCCATCCCAGAAGCGCGGCTCCGCGCGGTTCGGTCCGAAACAGCCAGCCGTCCATCGCGCCCCATTGCCGGTCGAGCCACAGGGTTCCCGTGACCGCTTCGTGCCCGATGCGGCCCGTGAGCGGCAGGGCCGGCGCGGACTGGGACTGGAACCGCGCGCCCAAGGGGCTCGTGAGTGGTTGCGCATCGGTATCCATGACAGCGCCGGGCAGGGTCACCTGCGCCTCGAGCCCGGCCCCGGGTCCGAGCGGGAGCGTGAGGCGCAGCGCTTCGCGGGCCGGGTCGTGGCCCAGGAGCACGCCCGCCCAGCTCGCCGCGAACGGCGCCGCCCCGAACCGGGGGCCGCGCGGGTCGACAGTGAGGGCGCTCTCCCGTGCGAGCAGGGTCGCCACGTCGCGCCGGTGGCGCCACAGAGCCAGTCTGAGACCGCCGGGCAGCCATGGCGCGACCCGTGACCGGGCGACATGCTGGGCGATCCGGTCCTCGATCTCGAGCGTGCCGGGCGTGATGCGGACCTGCGCGTGGCTCTCGCCCGTCGTCTCGTCGAGCGTTTGGGTCAGGAGGGCGGCCCCCTCGACCCCGTCGTATTCGGCACGAAATAGAGCGACCATGACGCGCAGGTGCGCGGTCGCGCCGCTCACGCGGCCCTGCGCGAACCACCATTGCAGCTCGGCCCCCTCGACCGGGGCGAGCCGCAGCGGTCCCGAGGCGAGGTGTCGTCCCTGTCCTGTCTGCCCGTCCATGCGGGGATCATTCCCCGCCGGGCGCGGGTGCGCAAGACGGTTCAGCGAAAGCGGGCGGGATCGCAGGCGGCGACGATGTCCCCGGCCACCTCCGGGTGCTGTCCCGTCGCCAGCGCGGCGAGGAGGCGCCCCGCCGCGGGCGCCGTCTGGAACCCGTAGCCACCTTGCCCGGCGATCCAGAGGAAGTCCGGCGTGCCAGGCTCCGGCCCGATGACGAGCTGCCGGTCAGGGGCGAAGGTGCGCAGGCCCGCCCAGTTGGCGAGCATCCGGGTGACTTCGCCCGTGATGTGTTCCTCGAAATGCATGAGACCCTCGGCGAGCACCATGTCCTCGGCCCAAGCGTCCATCGGGTCGCAGGGGTCCTCCTCGGACGGCGAAACGATGAGCGCACCGGCATCCGGCTTGGCGTACCAGTTTTCCTGCGCGCCGATGAGCATGGGCCAGTCGCGCGCGTCGGCCCCACCGGGCACCTCGATCCGGGCCATCGAACGGCGCAGCGGCGCGATCCCGATGGGGGCGACGCCGGCCATTCGTGCGATCGCGTCGGCCCAGGGTCCGGCGGCGTTGACAAGGGTGCGGGCACGGTAGGTCTCGCCGCCCGCCTCGACCTCCCACCCGTCCGCGCGGCGGATCGCGGTGACGGGCGCGCGGGTGGCGACCTGTCCGTTCTCGCGCAACCGGCGGGCGTAGAGTTGAAGCAGCGCGTCGGTGTCGATGTCCCATGCTTCCTCGCGGTATGCGGCACAGGTGATGACCTCCGGATCGAGGATCGAGATCATGGCCCGCGCGTCGGGGAGGGGGATCGGGGTGAGGGAGAGGTCGGTTGCCACCTCGGCCAGCTTGTCTTCCTCGCCATCCCTTCCGACGGCCATGACCCCGCGCGGGCTCGTGAGGCCGGTGTCGTGGAGGTCGGCGGCGGAAGCGAGGCTCAGTGCCTTGACCGACGGGGCGCCGTATGTGGGGATGAAGATTGCGGCGGAGCGCGACGAGGCGTGGTAGCCCAGTGCCTCCTCCGCTTCGAGCAGGGTGACGGTGCCGTGGGGCGCGAGATGGGCGCCCGCTGTGAGCCCCGCGATGCCACCCCCGATGATGAGATAGTCGTCCATGAAGCGACGCTCTCACGCCGCGCGTCGGAAGGGAAGCCCGCCCGGCGCACGGGCGCAGGACAGGGTTTCGACTGCGCAACAGCTCACCGGAGGCCCGAAAAGCAACAGGCCCCGCCGGGGCGGGGCCTGTCCGTCGCGGAGAAACGCGATCAGTTGGGGATTTCGCCCTCGATGCCCTCGACGTAGAAATCCATGCCCAGGAGCGTTCCGTCATCGGCGGTCTCGCCCTCGGCCAGCCAGGCGGAACCGTCCTGCTTGTTGATCGGGCCGGTGAATGGGTGATACTCGCCCGCGCCGATCGACTCCTTGAGCGCGAGGGCTTCTTCCTTCACTTCCGCCGGAACAGCGTCGGTGATCTCGCCGATGCCGACCATGCCGTCACCGATGCCCTGCCAGACGCTCTGGCTTTCCCAGGTGCCGTCCATGACCGCTTTCACGCGGTCGATGTAGTAGGGCGCCCAGTTGTCGATGATCGAGGAGACGCGCGGCATGGGCGCATATTCCGACATGTCCGACGCCTGCCCGAAGGTATAGACGTTGCCGGCCTCCTGCGCGGCGGCCTGCGGGGCCGTGGAGTCGGTGTGCTGCAGGATCACGTCGGCACCCTGTTCGATCAGCGCCTTGGCGGCGTCGGCTTCCTTGGCCGGGTCGAACCAGGTGTAGGCCCAGATGATCTTGAACTGGACGTCCGGGTTCACCTTCTTGGCGTGGATGTAGGCCGAGTTGATCCCCCGGATGACTTCCGGGATCGGGAACGAGGCGATGTAGCCGATGATGTTCGACTCGGTCAGGTTGCCCGCGATGTGGCCCTGAATGGCGCGCCCTTCGTAGAAGCGGGCCGAGTAGGTCGAGACGTTGTCGGCGGTCTTGTAGCCGGTGGCGTGTTCGAACTTCACGTCCGGGAACTTCTCGGCCACCGCCACGGTCGGGTCCATGAAGCCGAAAGAGGTGGTGAAGATGATGTCGGCGCCCGAGAGGGCCATCTGCGTGATCGCGCGCTCGGCGTCCGCCCCTTCGGGCACGTTTTCCTGGTACACGGTTTCGACCATGTCGCCGAACTCTTCCTCGACCGCGAGGCGGCCCTGGTCGTGTTCGTATGTCCAGCCGCCGTCGCCGACGGGTCCGACGTAGATGAAGCCGGCCTTGACCGGTTCGCCGTGGCTTTCGGCCTGGGCCATGCCCGCGAAGCCGACCGCGAGCGCGGCGCCGGTGAGTAGTTTGGTGACAAGTTTCATGTCAGTCTCCCTTGTTGGATTCAGGTTCGTTCGGGTCCGGATCGCGCGGGTCGAGCTTGGTTTCCGCTTCGAGCAGCGCGGTCGTCACGATGGCCGCCGGCACCGCGAAGATGCCGAGACCGATGAAGAGAAGCACGGTGGTCAGGATCCGCCCCATCGGCGTGATCGGGAACATGTCGCCGTAGCCCACCGTCGTGAAGCTCACCACCGACCACCACAGGGCGGCGGGGATCGAGGAAAAGACCTCCGGCTGGACCGGGTTCTCGAACACGTAGATACCCACCGCCGAGATGTAGAGGAGCAGGGTCGAGATCACGCCCCAGACCACAAGCTCGCTCTTCACCCGCGCGAAGGCGCGCATGAGGCGGCTGAGGGCGGGGGCCGTATTGAACAGCTTGATGAGCCGCAGCAGGCGCACGAGCCGCAGCACGCGCACTGCCTGGAACGCCGGGATGAACATGAGCACGGCGGGGAGCCAGGCCAGCAGATCGACGATGCCCCAGAAGCTGAACGCGTAGCGCGACGGCCGGCTGGCCGCGAAGAGCCGGATGAAATACTCGGTTGCGAAGACGAGAACGACCAGCACCTCGAAGGCGAAGAGCGCCCGGCGCAGGTCCGGGTCGAGCCCCGGAACGGTTTCGAGCGCGATCGCGAGGGCCGAGGCGAGGACGAGCACGTCCATGGCGAGCGCCACGGACTGGCCCACGGTCGGATGCGTCCCATCCAGGATCTGCAAGATTTCGGCGCGTGACACTCATCCCTCGATCTGTCCGGCAGCCTCAGTGCGAGGCGTGGAAGACACGTCCCAACGACCCCGGCGCCCCGTGGTTGCCCCGGACGGAGATTATGACCAGCACCAGAATGGTCACAAGGTAGGGGCTCATCGACAGGTACTCGACCGGGACGGTCGAACCGGCTGCCTGCAAATTAAGCTGTAGCACGGTGATCCCGCCGAACAAATAGGCGCCGAGCAGAATGCGCCACGGTCGCCAGGAGGCGAAAACGACGATGGCGAGCGCGATCCAGCCCGCGCCGGCGGTCATTCCTTCGACCCACTGCGGGACGCGCACGAGGCTCACGTAAGCGCCGCCAAGCCCCGCCATCGCGCCGCCGAAGGCGATGGCCATGAAGCGCACGCGCACGACCTTGTAGCCGAGCGCATGGGCGGCCGAATGGTTCTCGCCCACCGCGCGCAGGACAAGGCCCGCGCGGGTGAATTTCAAGAGGTACCAGACCGCCACGATGGCCGCGAGCGAGAGGTAGACCATCGGGTCGTGGCGAAACAGGATCGGGCCCAGAACCGGGATGTCGGAGAGCACCGGGATGTCGAGCTTGGCGAACCCCGGCGCCTTCATCCCCACGTAGGGTTTGCCGATCAGCGAGGAGAGGCCGAGGCCAAAGAGCGTGAGGCCGAGGCCGGTGGCGACCTGGTTGGACAGGAGCACCTGCGTGATGATCGCGAAAATCATCGACAGGGCTGCCGAGGCGAGCGCGGCGATGGCGAAGCCCGCCCAGGAGGAGCCGGTGTTGACCCCGATGGCGAAGCCCACCACGGCGCCGGTGATCATCATCCCCTCGACGCCGAGGTTCAGAACGCCCGCCTTCTCCACCACCATCTCGCCGAGGGCGGCGAGCAGGATCGGGGTCGAGGCGACCATGAGCGAAGCGATCAGGAGGATCGGGTTGATCGAGCCGAAGTCCATGCGTGCCTCCTACCGAGCGGTGCGGGCATGCGCCCGCGCTTCATGAGCCGCGCCTTTGGGCGCGGCGGTTTCCGGGGCGCTGCCCCGGACCCCGGGATATTTCGAGACCGGAAAGACCGTCATTTCGCCACCTCCGGGGTGCCGATGCGTACGCGGTAGTTGGCGAAGACGTCCATCGCGAGGAGGAAGAACAGGAGCATCCCCTGGAACAGCTGGATCGCGGCGGCGGGCATGCCGAGCATGAGCTGGGCGAGTTCGCCGCCGATATAGGTCAGCGCCATGAGGAGACCCGCGAGCAGGATGCCCACCGGGTGGAGGCGTCCGAGGAAGGCCACGATGATCGCGGTGAAGCCGTAGCCGGTGTTGAAGTCGATCGTGACCTGGCCCGCGGGGCCGGAGACCTCGAACAGCCCCGCGAGGCCCGCGAGCGCGCCGGCGGTGCCGAGACAGAAGAGGATGAGCCGGGTAGGCGAGACGCCCGCGAAACGCGCCGCGCGGGGCGCTTCGCCCGCGAGGCGGATCGCGAAACCCATCTTGTGCCGGGTCATCATCACGTAGGCGAGGATCACGGCGATGAGGGCCGCGACCACGCCCCAGTGCATCCCCGTGTCGGCAATGAGTTCCAGGTTGGAGGCGGCCGGATAGTCGCGCGCGAGGTTGCGCGAGCCGGGGAAGCCCATGCCGTCGGGGTTCCTCAGCAGCCCGGAGGAGACGGAGGCCAGGATGTTCTCGGCCACGTCGACCAGCATGAGCGAGACAAGGATCTCGTTCGTGCCGAAGCGTGTCTTGAGGATCGCCGGGATCATCGCCCAGGCCCAGCCGCCGAAGGCGCCGGCGAGGACCATGAAGGGAAAGATCAGCGGGCTTTCCGAGGGGTAGAAGGCCAGCCCGGCACCGGCGCCCACGATGGCGCCCATGATGTACTGGCCCTCGGCCCCGATGTTCCAGATGCCCGCCCGGAACCCGAGCGCGAGGCCGGTGGCGATGAGAATCAGCGGTCCGGCCTTCACGAGCAGCTGGGGCCGCGAATAGGGGCCGAACTGCGGATCGAAGAGCGGGTCCCAGAAGATCGTGCGGATCGCCTCCAGCGGGTTGAACCCGAGGGCCGCGAAGAGGATGCCGCCCGCGATCATCGTGGCGAAGACGGCCATGACCGGGGTCAGGCCGGAGAGAAGCTGCGAGGGCGCAGGGCGTTTTTCGAGACGGACGAGGCTCATGCGAGGCTCTCCTCGGGATGGGCCACTTCCATGTCGTGCGCGCCGCCCATCATCAGGCCGATCTCCTCGATCGTGATGCCCTTGGCGGGGCGGGGCGGGGCCATGCGCCCCTCGGTCAAGGCGGAGATGCGGTCGGATATTTCCATGAGTTCGTCGAGGTCCTGGCTGATGCAGACGACGCCCGCGCCTTGGGCCGCGAGATCGAGGAGCGCCTGGCGGATCGCGGCGGCGGCGGAGGCGTCGACGCCCCACGTCGGCTGGTTCACCACGAGCACTTCGGGACGCTGCAGGATCTCGCGTCCGATCACGAATTTCTGGAGGTTCCCGCCGGAAAGCGCGCCGGCAGCGGTCTCGGTCCCCGGTGTGCGCACGTCGAACGCCTCGATCACCTTGGCCGCGAAGCCGCGCGCTTTGGCCCAGGCGACGAAGCCGTTCCGGGTCAGATTCTCGCGGATGTCGCCGGTGAGGAGCGCGTTTTCGGTCAGGCTCATCTCGGGCGCGGCGGCGTGGCCCAGCCGTTCCTCGGGCGCGGCGAGGAGGCCCGCGGCGCGCCGCGCGTTCGGGCCGTGGCGACCGATGGGCTTGCCCTTGAGCCGGACCGCGTCAGGGGTCGTGGTGCGTTCGCCGGACAGGGCCGCGAGCAGTTCGTCCTGCCCGTTGCCCGCGACGCCCGCGATGCCCAGCACCTCGCCTGCCTTCAGCTCGAACGCCACGTCGCGCAGGCGGGTGCCGAATTCGTTGGCCGGGGCCAGCGTCAGCCCCTCGACCTTGAGCAGAACCTCGCCCGGTTCGGCGTAGTCGCGCGACGGGGTGTGGAGCGTCTGTCCCACCATCATCTCGGCCAGCTCCCGCGCGGATTTCTCGCGTGGGTTGCACTCCGCCACGACCTTGCCGAGCCGGAGCACGGTGGCATGGTCGCAGAGCGCGCGGATCTCCTCGAGCTTGTGGGAGATGTAGAGGATCGCGGTTCCCTCGGCCGACAGCTTGTTCAGTGTCTTGAACAGGATCTCGACCTCCTGCGGGGTGAGCACCGAGGTCGGCTCGTCCATGATGAGGAGCTTGGGGTTTTGCAGAAGACAGCGAATGATTTCAACGCGCTGCCGCTCACCCGCCGACAGGTCGCCGACACGGCGGGCAGGGTCGAGGGGCAGGCCGTAAGCCTCGGACACATCGGTGATGCGCTGGGCCAGCTCGCGCATCGGCGGCGGGTTGTCCATGCCGAGCGCGATGTTCTCGGCCACGTCCAGCGCGTCGAAAAGCGAGAAGTGCTGAAACACCATCGCGACCCCCGCGGCACGCGCGGCGTGGGGATTGGCCGGTTCGAACACCGTGCCGTTCACCCGCATCTGGCCCTTGTCGGGTTTGACGAGGCCGTAGATCATCTTGACCAGCGTGGATTTGCCCGCGCCGTTCTCACCCAGCAGGGCGTGAATCTGGCCGGGCGCGATGGCGAAGGACACGTCATCGTTGGCCACCACGCCGGGATAGGCCTTGGTCAGCCCCTCAATCGCCAGAAAGGCGTCTGTCATCCTCGGTCCCCCTGTCCCCCGGGCGCACGTCGAGGCGCGTGCGTCCCACATCCCACACGATAGCCGTCGCCACGCCCAAGGCAATCGCCGCCGGATGCTTGCCGAGGCTCTTGTCCCCGATCGGGCACCGGATGCGGTCGATTTCGGCAGGCGCGTGGCCGGATTGCTGCAAGCGTTTGCGGAAGCGGGCCCATTTCGTGTCGGAGCCGATCAGCCCGGCGGTGGCGAAACCGCGGGCGAGCAGCCCGTCGCAGATCGCCTGGTCGAGCGCGTGGCTGTAGGTCATCACGACGTGATGGGCGTCGGTCGGGGCGAGCCGCGTGGCCGCCGCGATGTCGGGGGCGGGCAGGGCGGTGACGCCCGCGGGTCTATCGTCCGGAAACCGCTCCGGGCCCGTGTCGACCCAGGTGATCGACAGGTCGGGCAGGGGGGTGAGCGCGGCGACGAGCGCGCGGCCCACGTGGCCCGCGCCCCAGATCCAGACCGGGGTTGCATGGGTCGTGAGCGGTTCGATCATCCATCCGTCGATGAGGGCGGCGGTGGGCCGGTCGCCCCGGTCGCGCGCCCGGGCGAGGGCGCGTTCGACGGCAAGGCTTGCGGGCGCGTCGGCGACGGGACGGGCGAAGACCTCGCTCTCTGGCAGGCTGGCTTCGGTGAACCGCTCCCACAGGAGACGTACGCGTCCGCCGCAACACTGTCCCATGTCCGGGCCGAGCGCGACGGTGCGGGTGGCCCGGTCCGCGCCGCGCTCCAGCATGGCGCGGGCGTGGGCGGCCGCCTCGTATTCCAGCGTGCCACCGCCGATGGAGCCATCCTGCCCGTCCGCCCACACGGTGATCGCCGCGCCGACCTCGCGCGGGGCAGACCCCGCGACCTCGGCCACCACGACCCGGACCACAGGGCCGTGCGCCGCGATCCGCGCGGCGAGGGCTGAGCGGTCGAAGCTCATGCGGCGCGCCCGTGCATCAGCGCGTCCCCTGCACGCGCTTGGCGGCCATGTAGACGCGTTCCGGCGTGGCCGGGGCGTTCAGGTGCGGGTAGCCGTCGCCACAGGCGCCGACCGCGTCAGACAGGGCCATGAGCGCGGAGATGCCCAGCATCAGGGGCGGCTCGCCCACCGCCTTGGACCGGTAGATCGTCGGCACGTGGTTTTCGCCGTTCCAGAGCGCCACGTTGAACACGTCGGGCCGGTCCGAGCAGGCCGGGATCTTGTAGGTCGAGGGCGCATGTGTGCGCAGAACGCCCTTTTCGTCCCAGACCAGCTCCTCGGTTGTCAGCCAGCCCGCGCCTTGGACGAAGCCGCCCTCGATCTGGCCCACGTCCACGGCGGGGTTCAGCGACTGGCCCACGTCGTGCAGGATGTCCACGCGCAGGATGCGGTTCTCGCCGGTGAGCGTGTCCACCGCGACCTCGGTGATCGCCGCGCCGTGGGCGAAGTAGTAGAACGGGTGGCCCTTGCCGGCGGTGCGATCCCACGAGATGTCCGGCGTGGCGTAGAAGCCGGTGGCCGACAGGCTGATCCGGTTCTCGTGCGCGTCCTTGGCGGCCTCGGGGAAGGTCATGTCGATGTCCCCGGCCGTGACGCGCCCGTTCGCGAAGACCACGTCGCGTGCCTTCACCCCGGCCTTGGGGGCGAGGAAACGGGCGATCCGGTCGCATATCTGGTCCACCGCGTTCTTGACCGCCATGCCGTTCAGGTCGGAGCCGGAGGAGGCGGCGGTGGCCGAAGTGTTGGGCACTTTTCCGGTGTCGGTCGCGGTGATGCGCACCTGCTCCATTCCGATGCCGAAGCCCGCGGCGGCGACCTGCGCGACCTTCTGGTTCAGGCCCTGGCCCATCTCGGTCCCGCCGTGGTTGATCGTCACCGATCCGTCGGCGTAGAGGTTCACCAGCGCGCCCGCCTGGTTGAGGTGGGTCAGCGTGAAGCTGATCCCGAACTTAACGGGCGTCAGCGCGATGCCCTTCTTGAGCACCGGGTTCTTCTCGTTCCAGCGCGCGATGGCCTCGCGACGGCCCTTGTAGTCGGCGGATTCGGCGAGGCTCTTGACCATCTCGGGGAGGATGAAGCCCTTCACGGGCTGACCGTAGGGCGTCTCCTGCGGCTTGGATTTCTTGTAGAAATTCGCTTGCCGCAGCTCTAGCGGGTCCATCTTGAGCCGGTGGGCGACGTGGTCCAGCACCCGCTCGATCCCGACCATGCCCTGCGGACCGCCGAAGCCGCGAAAGGCGGTGGCAGAGCAGGTGTTGGTCTTGAGACGGTGGGACGTGATCCGGATGTTCGGGATCCAGTAGGCGTTGTCGGCATGGAGCATCGCGCGGTCGCAGACCGGAAGGCTCAGGTCCTGCGACCAGCCGCAGCGCACGTACTGGTCGAACTCGACCGCAACCAGTTTGCCCTTTGCGTCCACCCCGGCCTTGTAGGCGATGCGGAAGTCGTGGCGCTTGCCGGTGATGATCATGTCGTCATCGCGGTCGTAGCGCATCTTGCAGGGCTTGCCGGTCAGGTGCCCGGCGATGGCGCAGGCGATGGCCAATGCATTGCCCTGGCTTTCCTTGCCGCCGAAGCCGCCGCCCATGCGCCGCGTCTCGACCCGCACCGCGTGGAACGGGGTGCCCAGAGCCTCGGCCACCTTGTGCTGGATCTCGGTCGGGTGCTGGGTGGAGGTGTAGAGCGCCATGTCGCCGTTGTCCTGCGGCAGGGCGAGGCTCACTTGCCCTTCGAGGTAGAAGTGCTCCTGCCCCCCGATCTCGATCCGCCCGTCCACGATGGTCTCGGCCTTGGCCATGGCCGGCGCGACCTCGCCCCGCCGCCATGTGAGGGGGCCGCCCTCGAAATAGCTGCGCGCGCCCAGTGCGTCGTCGATGGTGAGAAGCGCGGGCTTCGCCTCGATCGTGATCTCGGCCTTCGCGCAGGCTTCGCGCGCGGCGCGGTGCGAGGTGGCGAGGACGAGGAAGATCGGCTGGCCGTGGTAATGCACTTCGCCCGCGGCGAGCAGCGGCTCGTCATGTGCGGCGGTCGAGATGTCGTTCACGCCCGGCAGGTCGGCGGCGGTCAGGACGCGCACGACGCCGGGGGCCGCGCGCACCGCTTCGAGGTTCAGCGCCGTGATGACGCCCCGCGCCTCGTGGCTCAGCCCGAAGGCGAGGTGGAGGCAGTCGGCGGGGACCGGGATATCGTCGATATAGCGGGCCGCGCCGGTCACGTGGAGCGGCGCGCTGTCGTGGGGGAGCGGTTTGCCCATGCTCATGGCGTCACCTCCCGCACGTCCACCGCTTGCCCGTGATCCTCGCGCCAGTAGCGGTCGAGCATGTTGGCCGCCGTCTCGAGCCGGTAGGCGGACGAGGCGCGCATGTCGGTCAGGGGCCGGAAATCCTCGGCGAAGGACCACTTCGCGGTGCGCACCGTGGCCTCGGTCCACGGCCGCCCGACAAGGGCGCGTTCGACAGCGGTGGCACGTTTCGGTGTGGCCGCCACGCCGCCGAAGGCGATCCGGGCGGATATCACTTTTTCGTCCCGCACCTCGATATTGAAGGCGCCAAGGACCGCGGAAATGTCCTGATCGAACCTCTTGGACAGTTTGTAGACCTTGAGCCGGTCGGCCTCCTGGTCGCGCGGGATCACCACCGCCTCCACGAATTCGCCCGGTTCGATGTCCTGCTTGCCGTAGTCGATGAAGAAGTCCTCGAGCGGGATCTCACGCATGTCCTCGCCGTTGCGCAACTGGAGCATCGCGCCCAGGGCGATGAGCGGCGGCGGCGTGTCCCCGATGGGGGAGCCGTTGGCGATATTGCCGCCCACGGTCGCCGCGGCCCGGATTTGCGCCGAGGCGAAACGGTCCAGCATGGCGGCGAAGGAGGGATAGCGGCGCAGGGTCGCGAGGCGCAGCGCCTCGATGCTGGCGGCCGCCCCGATGCGGATCATGTAGGGCGCGACCTCGATCCGGCGGAGCTCCTCGATCTGGTTCACGAAGATGACGTTGCCGAGGTCGCGCATGTCCTTGTTGACCCAAAGCCCCACGTCGGTCGCGCCCGCGACGATCGTGGCGTCCGGATGCGCGCGGCGCAGTTCGGCCAGCGCGGCGATGGTCGTGGGCTGGAAGTCGTTCACGTAGGCGCCCATCGGCGGGGCGGCGGGCCGGTCACGCAGCCAGGCCGGCACCGGTTGGCGCGCAGCGTTGACGGCGGCGCGCACGATGGGGGCGTAGCCCGTGCAGCGGCACAGGTTCCCCGCGAGCTGGCGGTCGTGATCCGTCTCGCCCGTGATCTGCCCGGCGGCCATCGAGACGACGAAACCGGGGGTGCAGAAGCCGCACTGGCTCCCGTGATGGTCAACCATCGCCTGTTGCACCGGGTGCATTTCACCGTCCGGTCCCGCGAGCCCTTCGACGGTGGTGAGCGATTTACCGTTGATCTGCGGCAGGAAGAGAATGCAGCCGTTGATGGGACGGGTGCCCGAGGCGTCGCTCACCATCACCGTGCAAGCGCCGCAGTCGCCCTCGTTGCAGCCTTCCTTGGTGCCGGTCAGCCCGCGCTCCTCGCGCAGCCAGTCCAGCACGGTCGTCGTCGCAGATACGCCGGTCAGCTCAACGGTCTCTCCGTTGAGAAGAAACGCGATATCCATGCCCTGTCTGTCCCGCCGCTTTACCGTTTTGCCCCGGTCGGCCCTTCGATGCGGCGTAGAAGGACCGGGTTGTGCAGTCAGGAAAGCGCAGAAAATGGGCGCTGTCTACCCATCGGGCAGGGTCGCGGGGGCCACAACGGCTTGGACACGCCAAGTAACCGGGCGACGGACAGGTGGCGCGCCCAAATCGAAGGCAAAGCCCGCGCGCTTGATCCCGCGCAAAGCGGTCCGTCCCGCGCCAAGGTATTCGGCGGTATCGCAACGGAGGTGAAGATGAAAATGGTGGGTGTCGTCCTCTTGGGGCTGGTCTTGCTCGCGTTGGTCGCGACGGGCGCGAAGGCGTGGCTCGTCTCTCGGGCCACGGGGCGGATCGAGGCAGGCCTGACCGGTGCGCCCGGCGCCACGCCGCGCGACGACTTGCCGGAAGCGGTCGTGGCCTTCGCACAGCGCGGCATGATGGGCGCGACGCCGGGGACGGCGGCCCGCCTCACGCAGTCGGCCGAGATGCAGCGCAACCCGGGCGACGCGTGGATGGCCCTGACCGCGCGGCAGGTCATCGGGACGAGCGTGACCGGCTTCGCCTGGACCGCATCCATGCGGGCCGGGCCGATCCCGGTCGTGCGGGTGCTCGACAGCTACGCCGACGGACACGGTATTCTCGCCATTCACGTGCTCGGCGCCTGGAGGCTCGACGCGTTTCAGGGACCGGAGGCGGACGTGGCCGAAGCCGCCCGCTACCTCGCCGAACTACCGTGGTCGCCCGATGCAATCCTGCTCAATCGCGATCTCGCCTGGACCCCTGGCGAAAGTACCGTCGACGTCGCGCTGGACACTCCGGGCGGCACGGCCCGCGTGACGCTTCATTTCGACGATGCCGGAGATGTGGTGCGGATGACCGCAAGGGACCGCCCGGCGATGCAGCCGGACGGATCGCTCGCGCCGATGGAATGGGAGGGGCGCTATTCCGACTATGCCGAGATCGGCGGACGGCGCATCCCGCTTTCGAGTGAGGTGGGATACATCCATGACACCGGTTTCGAACCCTACTTCCGGGGCCGGACCCTGACCTACAGCGTCTCGGCGAGCGCGCCCAACTGATCCACGGCGGTGCCCCAGCCGTCGAAGAACCCCATCTCTTCGTGCTGCTTCTGCGCGGCGGTGTCGGCGTGGAGGGCCCGGGCGGTAAGGCGCGTGCCACCCTCTGACGCCTCCAGGATGTAGACGCCGGTCATGAACGCCCCGCTCTTCGGATGAAACCCGGGCGACATCGCGTCTGTGAAGGCGAGGATCCTGGCCTCGTCGGCCATGACGATGCAACCCGGCCCCTCGTCCATGACTTCGCCGTCCGGACCGTGCATCGGCGTGTGGAAGGTGCCGCCCGGTCGCGCCTCGATCACGGCGTTCTTCACCTGCCAGGGCTTGGGGCAGAACCACTGCGACAGAAGCTCCGGATCGGTCATGCAGCGCCAGACGGTGGCCGGGGTCGCGGCGATCGTGCGCGTGAATTCGAGGTCGGTTTCGGGGTTGAAGGCAAAAGGGTCCATCAGGAGGCTCCGGAGGTTAGGTAAACTGAGCGGTGAGCGCGTCGAGCTGTGCCGTGACACCGTCCTTGCGCATGTCGGCACCGTCCGACGGTGGAAAGAACGCGGCGGATTCGGTGTGTGTGAGGCGGCAGCCGCCCTCGGTCGGCTCGAACGTCACCGTGACGAGCGAGGCGGAATGCACCCGCCCGTCCCACGCCATCGAATAGGCGAAGGCGATGCGTTCCTCCGGCACGATGTCCAGGTAGGTGGTCGCATTCTCGTGCTTGCCGGCGCCGGGTCCGTCGGGAATGTCGAAGGTGCCGCTCTCACCGCCGCCGACCCGAAAGTCGACGCGGTAGTTGGACGTGCCTCCCGGCGTGTCGGGCGCGAACCATTGCCGTTTCAGGTCTTCTTCGGCAAAGGCGCGAAAGACGCTGGCGGGCGAGGCGGCGATGGTGCGGGTGATGGAGAATGTGTCGTAATCAATCGTCATGTCCGGTCTCCTCGGGAAACGGATTCGTTTCTGCTTCGATGCGTTTCGCGACGGCTTCGAGCCGGTCGAGGCGGCCCTCCCACACCCGTTTCTGACGGTCGAGCCAGGTTTCGGCGGGACCGAATGCCTCGGGCGTCAACGCGACGAGGCGCTGACGACCGACCTTGCGCGTGGTGACGACGCCCGCATCCTCCAGCCGGTCGATATGCTTCATGAAGCTGGGCAGCGCCATGTCGTGCGGGGCGGCCAGCTCCTTTACCGGCGCCTCGCCCCGCGTCAGGCGCTCTACCACGTCGCGGCGGGTCTGGTCGGCGAGCGCCGAGAAGAGGGTGTCCATTTGGTTAGCCATGAAGCTAACTATTATGGCGTATGCGCCGAGGTCAAGAAAAAAAGTTACCCTATAGGCTAACTGTTTTCGGTGATGTCGGCGGCGAGGGCCTCGAGCCGTGCCATACCATCGTCCCAGCTCGCAAGCGCGCCGGGCGGTGCCGCGTCCGTCTGGATCAGCGAGGCTTCCAGCCGGGTGCCCGAAGCAATCTCGTGCAGGTCGATGATGAGCGTGGCGGGGTTGAGGACCCCCGTGGGGCGATATCCGCCGCCGAGCGCGGTGGTCACGACAAGCCGCGCGCCGGGCTGCGCCTCGATCACGCAGGCGGAAAACGTTTCGAGCGTTGCGCCGGCTTTCGTCCGCGTGAGGTCGAAGGCGCCGCCCGGACGGGGCTCGACAACGGCGCCGGCGAGATCCTCGCCGAAGAGTTTGAACCACTCCACCAGCAGCCGACCGTCGGTCAGGCCGCGATAGAGCGCGCCGGGCGTGGATTTGAGATAGCGGGTGGTTCGGACGTCCTGCATGGGTCCGGGAATCATGTCTGCCTCATTCGTCGTTTTGCAGCAGTCTGAGGTCCGGGCGCGTCACCCGTCCATCACATTTGCGGCCCCGTGACGATCCCGGCTTGCTCCCGCCGAAGGGGGGCCTAGTCTGGGCGCATGGCTGCCGATCCCCGATTCATTCACCTGCGCGTTCACACGGAATACTCGCTGCTCGAAGGCGCGGTTCCGGTGAAGAAACTCCCCGGTCTGTGCGAAGCGATGGGCATGCCTGCCGTCGCCGTGACGGACACCGATAACATGTTCTGCGCGCTGGAATTTTCCGTCACCGCGAGCGGGGCCGGGGTGCAGCCGATCATCGGGTGCCAGGTCATGGTCGCCTATGACCAGCCCGCGCCGGGCGAGCAGCCGAAACCCGGCGCGCCGGTGGTTCTGCTGGCCCAGAACGAGGGCGGGTACGAGAACCTGATGAAGCTCAACTCCTGCCTCTACCTCGACAAGCACGGCGCTCTGCCGGAGGTGACGCTTGAGGAGCTGGAGCGGTATTCGGCGGGCCTGATCTGCCTGACCGGTGGGGCGGACGGGCCGGTGGGTCAGCGGCTCCAGCAGGGCAACCGCGCCAAGGCACAGGAATTGATGGAGTGGTTCCACCGGGTCTTTGCCGACCGGCTCTATGTCGAGTTGCAGCGCCATCCGGGCGAGGGCGGTGCGCTTCCCGAGGGCGAGCGGGTGACCGAGCGGGGCTTCGTCGAAATGGCCTACGCGATGGGCATCCCTCTCGTCGCGACGAACGACGTCTACTTCCCCAAGACCGATCTTTACGAGGCGCATGACGCGCTCATCTGCATCGCGGACGGCGCTTACGTCGACCAACAGGAGCCGCGCCGGCGCCTGACGCCCCAGCACTATTTCAAGTCGCCGCAGGAGATGGTGACATTGTTCGCCGACTTGCCGGAAGCCACGCAGAACACCGTCGAGATCGCGAAGCGCTGCGCCTTCATGGCCTATCGCCGCGATCCGATCCTGCCGAAGTTCGCCGATGACGAGGTGGACGAGCTGCGGCGGCAGGCAAAGAAAGGGCTGGAGGAACGGCTCGCGGTCATCCCGCATGCCGCCCCGGTCGAAGACTACGAGGCGCGGCTGGAGTTCGAGCTCGGCATCATCGAGGGCATGGGGTTTCCCGGCTACTTCCTGATCGTTGCCGACTTCATCAAGTGGTCCAAGGAACAGAACATTCCGGTCGGGCCGGGCCGGGGGTCCGGTGCGGGCTCGCTCGTGGCCTATGCGCTCACGATCACCGACCTCGACCCGCTGCGCTATTCGCTGCTGTTCGAGCGCTTCCTGAACCCGGAACGCGTGTCGATGCCCGACTTCGACATCGACTTCTGCATGGACCGACGCGAGGAAACGATCCGCTACGTGCAGGAGAAATACGGGCGCGACAAGGTGGGGCAGATCATCACCTTCGGTGCGCTTCTGTCCAAGGCCGCCGTGCGCGACGTGGGGCGGGTGCTTCAGATGCCCTACGGGCAGGTGGACCGGCTGTCGAAGCTGATCCCCGTCGAGGGCGTGAAGCCCGTTTCGATCACGCAGGCCCTGAAGGACGAGCCGCGCCTGCGGGAAGAGGCGCGGGCGGAAGAGGTCGTGGAACGGCTCCTACGCTATGCCGAGCAGGTCGAGGGGCTCCTTAGGAACGCCTCGACCCACGCGGCAGGTGTCGTGATCGGGGACCGGCCGCTGGATGCGCTGGTGCCGCTCTACCAGGACCCGCGTTCGGACATGCCCGCGACCCAGTTCAACATGAAATGGGTCGAGCAGGCGGGGCTCGTGAAGTTCGACTTCCTCGGCCTCAAGACGCTCACGGTCATTCAGAACGCCATCGACCTGATCCACGGGCAGGGCCGCGACCTGCATATCGGGCCGGACGGGTCGACGATCTACACCCCGGCCGATGGCGGCGAGAACCAGATCAACCTGATCCCGCTGGACGACGAAAAGACCTACCGGCTCTACGCCAGCGCCAAGACGGTCGCCGTGTTCCAGGTGGAATCCACGGGCATGATGGATGCGCTCCGGCGCATGAAGCCGACCTGTATCGAGGACATCGTCGCGCTCGTGGCGCTCTACCGTCCCGGCCCGATGGAGAACATCCCGACCTATTGCGAGGTCAAGAACGGCCAGCGCGAGATCGAGTCGGTTCACCCGCTGATCGACCACATCCTCGAAGAGACGCAGGGCATCATCGTCTACCAGGAACAGGTGATGCAGATCGCGCAGGAGATGGCGGGTTACAGCCTTGGCGGCGCCGACCTTCTGCGGCGCGCGATGGGTAAGAAGATCAAGGAGGCGATGGACGCCGAGCGCCCGAAGTTCGAATCCGGCGCGGCCAAGAAGGGCGTCGACAAGAAGAAGGCGAGCGAGGTCTTCGACCTTCTGGAAAAGTTCGCCAACTACGGCTTCAACAAGTCCCACGCGGCCGCCTATGCCGTGGTGAGCTACCAGACCGCCTGGCTCAAGGCGAACCACCCGGTGGAGTTCATGGCGGGCGTCATGAACTGCGATATCCACCTGACCGACAAGCTGGGCGTCTATGCCGAAGAGGTGCGCCGGGGGCTGGATATCGAGATCGTGCCGCCCTGCGTGAACCGGTCCGAGGCGATGTTCAGCGTGTCCGAGGGGCGCGTGGTCTATGGCCTGGGTGCGCTCAAGAACGTCGGCGTCGAGGCGATGAAACTGATCGTCGAGGCGCGCAAGATCGACGGGCGGGAGAAGCCCTTCGTGAACCTTTACGACGTTGCACGGCGCGTGGACCTCAAACGCGTCGGCAAGCGCCCGATGGAAATGCTCGCGCGGGCCGGGGCCTTCGACGACCTCGACGCGAACCGTCGTCGCGTGTTCGAAAGCCTCGACGCGCTGGTCGGCTACTCGGGCGCGATCCACGAACAGCGGGCGAGCGCGCAGGTGTCGCTGTTCGGCGAGGCGGGGGACGACCTGCCGGAACCGCGCCTGTCGAACGTCCCGGACTGGCTGCCGAACGAGCGGCTGGCCGAAGAGCACAAGGCGATCGGCTTCTACCTCTCCGGTCACCCGCTCGACGACTACATGGCCGGGCTGAAGCGCAAGCAGGTCATCACGCTGGAGGAGCTTTCCAAGAAGGCCGAACGCGCGCCCTGCGTGGCCAAGCTCGCCGGGGCCGTGTCGTCGAAACAGGAGCGCAAGTCGGCGCGCGGCAACCGCTTCGCCTTCGTCGGCCTCTCCGATCCCACGGGGCTTTACGAGGTGACGGTGTTCTCGGACACGCTGGAGGCCTGCCGCGAATACCTCGAGGTCGGGCAGAACGTGGTGGTGACGGTCGAGGCGAACATGGAGTCGGAGCAGCTGAAGCTGCTCGCCCGGTCCGTGGCGCCGGTCGACACCATCGTGGCGGATGCGGGAGGCATGGCGCTCAAGGTCTATGTCTCCAGCCCCGGCGTCGTGGCGACGGTCGCGGACCTCCTTGAGAGCGCGCGCGAACAGGCCAAGGGCGCCCGGCCCGGGCCGGTGAGCTTCTGCCTCATGGACCCGGCCCTGCCGGGCGAGGTGGAGATGGACCTCGGCGCGCAATACCCGCTCAACCCGCAGATCAAGGGCGCGTTGAAGTCGCTCTCCGGCGTGGTGGACGTCGAAGACGTCTGAGTTTCCAGGCGGTGCGGGCGTGCCGCCCGCGCATGGCAAGCCTCGCCCCGGCAGAGCCGGGACGAGGCGAAGAAGGGGGCCAGCCCCCTTGGAGGCATTCGCAACACGAACGCCTCCTACCCCCGAGGTTTCCTGAAACGAAGAAGCAGGAGAGGTCTAGCCGTCGATGCTTTCGGCCGAGGCCATGCCCGGGGCTTTGGACTCTCCTCCGAGTTCGTCGCGCACCTGTCTTTCGATTTCGGCGCCGACTTCTTCGTCGATGTTCTTCCAGTATTCGAACGCGCGCTTGAGGACCTTTTCGCTCACGCCGTCGAGCAGGTGACCGGTGACATTCGAGACGAGCCGGTCGCGCGCGGCATCGTCCATGACGTGGCGCACCAGCGCATGGGCCTGCGACCAGTCGTCGTCATCCTCACGCAGCGTGTAGGCGGAGCGCATCAGGTCCCCGTCGGCGTGCCAGATCCCGGCCTCCGGCACGTCGGATTGCGCGGCTGCCCCGCCGTAGGAGTTGGGCGCATAGACCGGGTCGGTCACCGGCACGGTGCGCCCGTGGCCGTCCTTGGTATAGGCATGCGTCTCGACCTTCGGGGCGTTCACCGGGATCTCCTTGTAATTCACGCCGAGCCGGGCGCGGTGTGCGTCTGCATAAGAAAACCCGCGAGCCATGAGCATCTTGTCCGGAGACAGTCCGATGCCCGGCACCATGTTATTGGGCTCGAACGCCGCCTGTTCGATCTGCGTGTGAAAATCGGTCGGGTTCCGGTCCAGCGTGAGCTTGCCCACCTCGATCAGCGGGTAGTCTGAATGCGGCCAGACCTTCGTGAGGTCGAACGGGTTGATGTGGTAGGTCTTGGCGTCCTCGTAGGGCATGATCTGAAGCTTGAGCGTCCAGCTCGGATGGTCGCCCTCGGCGATTGCGCCGAAGAGATCGCGGCGGTGGAAGTCGCCGTCGGCCCCGGCGAGCCGGTCCGCCTCGTCCTGGCTGAGATAGGCGTTGCCGTCGCCCTGGTCGGTGTGGAAGTGGAACTTGACCCAGAACCGCTCGCCGTTCGCGTTGACCATGGAATAGGTGTGGCTGGAGTAGCCGTTCATCTCGCGCCAGCTGCGCGGGATGCCCCGGTCGCCCATGAGATAGGCCACCTGGTGCGCGCTCTCGGGTGAGAGGGTCCAAAAATCCCACTGCATGTCGTGGTCGCGCATGTCGTTGTCGGCGCGGCGTTTCTGGCTGCGGATGAAGTGCTGGAACTTCATCGGGTCGCGCACGAAGAAGACGGGCGTGTTGTTGCCCACCATGTCGAAGTTTCCGTCCTCTGTGTAGAATTTGACAGAAAAGCCGCGCGGATCGCGCCATGTGTCCGGACTGCCGCGTTCGCCGGCGACGGTGGAAAAGCGGATGACCACGTCGGTCTTTGCGCCGGGTTGAAACACCCTGGCATGGGTGTACTTGCTGATGTCCTCTGTCACCTCGAACCGCCCGAAGGCGCCGCCGCCCTTGGCGTGAGGCTGGCGCTCGGGAATACGTTCCCGGTTGAAATTCGCCATCTGCTCGATGAGGTAGTGATCGTTGAGCACGATGGGGCCATCGGGGCCCACGGTGAGAGAATGTTCGTCGCTCTGGACCGGGATGCCTGCGTCGGTGGTCGTGGGGGGTGTCTTCTTGCCGCTGGCCATTGGAATTCCTTTGCCTTGGTGTGGACTCGGGAAACGAGCCCCTTGTGCAAAAGGTTCCGGGACCGGTCAGGGGGTGAAGGCGATCACGGCGAAGACCACCGCGAGGATCGAGGCGAGCGTCGCGAACCGGCCCAGCCGACCCATGCTTTTCGCTGGCGGGGGCGTGCCGGCCCGGTGCGCCGATATCGACAGTATCTGCAGCCGCACCGAGACAAGCGTGAGGATCACGACGAAGGCGAGTTTCACCCAGAAGAGGTTCGGCATCACGCCGAAGCCTCCACGCATAAGCACCAACGCGATCCCGGTGATTCAAAGGAGCGCGAGCGCGCCGGCCGACATCTGGCCGATCCGGCGCGTGATCCCGCCTAGGACGGGGCGCGCCTCCGGATCGGCCCGCTGAGCCCGCGCGCCGATGATCCCGTTCGCAGCACCGCCTCCGATCCCGATGGCCAGCGCGAGAATGTGAACGATCATGATGGTTTGAAACATCCGGGCCTCCCTGGCCGAAAGGCTAGCAGATATGTCCGCGCGGGCCTATCCTCGCGCGACTGAACCAGTCTGCATGTCCCGCCGTTACCGGTGGGTAACGAATGAAAGGCGGTCGCCCGTGCACGATCATCTCAGCAGGTCCAAGCGGCCCGACGGTCACCAGCTCGACCGGCAGGAAGAGCAGGAAGAAATCAAGGAGGCGAGCAAGCTCTCCCCCGTCACGATCTACGAGGTGATCCGCCTCGACGGGGAGGAGGAGCTCAGCCGCAACAAGCTCTCCCTCATGTGGTCGGGGATCTCGGCGGGTCTCCTGATGAGCCTGTCGGTGCTGGGCGAGGCGATCTTCCGCACCTACCTGCCGGACAATCCGGCGAGCTACCTGATCGAGAACCTCGGGTATTCGCTCGGGTTTCTCGTGGTGATCGTCGGACGCATGCAACTCTTTACCGAGAACACGATGACCACGGTGCTGCCCGTCCTCGACAGGCCAAGCTGGCGGGTGCTGGGGCAGACCGCGACACTCTGGACCATCGTCCTCATCGCCAACGTGATCGGGGCCTTCGTGGTGGCGTGGTTCATCGCCTACAGCGGTGCGATCGACGATCGGTTCATGGGCGCACTTCTCGACCTGTCACGCCACGCGGTGGAGAACCCGGCGGCGCTGGGCTTCGCCAAGGGGATCCCGGCAGGCGTGCTGGTCGCGGGCATCGTCTGGATGCTGCCGCAGGCCAAGGACGCCTCGGTCATGATCATCATCATCTTCACCTGGCTCATCGCGGCAGGCGATTTCACCCACATCATCGCGGGGACGGTGGAGATGGCGCTGCTCCTTGTCACCGGCAACCTCGCGTGGCACCCCGCCATCTTCTCGTTCTTCCTGCCGGTGCTGGCGGGCAACGTGATCGGCGGCACCGCCATCTTCACCATGCTGGTCTATGGCCAGACCCGCCGCGACCGGGAGCGCTAGGGCTCACCAGTGCGGCGGCTTCTGGTCGGCGAGCGGCACGGTGCCGCCCGCTTCCAGTTCCTGCTCGGCGGCCCGCTCCATGAGCAGGTGCAGCCGCCGGGTCACGGTGTCCAGAGTGCGGTCCTGCCGCGCGATGACCTCGGACAGGTCGTCGACGGTCTTGGTGAGGTAAGCCACCTGTTCTTCCAGATCGGTGATGCGGTCGGTCATGTCCGTCTCCCTTTGATCGGTTTCATAGCGAGAGGTGCGCGAAGGCGCGACACTTAACCTCGTCATCCGGGAGGTAGGCATGAAACGCATCTTCGCAACCCTGACCGCGATCCTGATCGCCGGCGCGGCGCAGGCCTATGACGGCGAGCTCTACGTGACCTGTCATCTCGACCCCGCAGGCGACAACTGGGTGGCGCTGAAGGCTGCGCCGAACATCAAGTCGCAACGGCTGATGAAGCTGGGACTGGAGACGTTCCTCGTCACTACCGATCCTTACCCAGAGGGGAAGTGGCGGCAGGTGATCGTGCAGCGCTCGATGCAGAGCTGCGATTATTCCGGCCCCGTCGGCTGGGTCTATACCGACTACATCTGCTACGTGGACCTGTCGGGCGGCTGAGCGCCGCTTGCCCCGTGGCCGGAACCGGGATATTCCGCCCGCGAACGTTGGACGGGAGCCATCATGGCCAAGCAAAAGAAACAGCCCCGGCCCAAGGCGGAAACGCCGAAGGGCTTTCGCGATTACTTCGGCGCGGATGTCGAGGAGCGTCGGCATATGCTGGACGCGATTGCGGGCGTGTATCATCGCTATGGCTTCGATGCGCTGGAGTCCTCGGGCGTCGAGACGGTCGAGGCGCTGGGCAAGTTCCTGCCCGACGTGGATCGCCCGAACGAGGGCGTCTTCGCCTGGCAGGACGAGGACGACACGTGGATGGCGCTGCGCTATGACCTGACCGCGCCTCTGGCCCGGGTCTATGCCCAGCACCGGAATGATTTGCCGACACCTTATCGCCGCTACGCGATGGGCCCGGTCTGGCGCAACGAAAAGCCGGGGCCGGGGCGGTATCGGCAATTCTACCAGTGCGACGCGGATACGGTCGGCACAGCCAGCATGGCGGCGGACGCCGAGATCTGCGCGATGCTGTCGGATGCGCTCGAAGAGGTCGGCATCCCGCGCGGCGACTACGTGGTGCGGATCAACAACCGCAAGGTGCTGAACGGGGTGCTGGAGTCGATTGGTCTCAGCGAGGATCTGTTGCGTGACCCTCGACCGATGTCCGTCAGCGAAGCCGCGGACGCGTTGTATTCGGAGATGGTCCGCAAGAACATCGAAAAAATCGCGCGTGAAGACGTCCTTAGACAGATCGACAAGTTCGACAAAGTGGGAGAGGCTGGCGTCCTTGAGTTGCTGACCGATGGACGCAAAGACTCTTCGGGAGCTTTCATTGATGGTGTTGGTCTCACCGTCGATGCCGCGAAGCGTGTTATGCAATTCTTGACCTCCAAGGGCGACGACAATACCGCCACGCTCGCCAATCTCGCAGGCGCGGTGGGCGATAGCACCATGGGGCAGGAGGGCGTCCAAGAACTCCGCCAGATCGCCGACCTGCTCGCGGCCCAAGGCTACGGCCCCGACCGCATCGTCATCGACCCCTCGGTTGTGCGCGGCCTCGGCTATTACACCGGCCCGGTGTTCGAAGCTGAACTCACCTTTGAAATCCTGGACGAAAAGGGCCGCCCACGCCAGTTCGGCAGCGTGGCCGGTGGCGGCCGCTACGACGACCTTGTCGCGCGGTTCACCGGCCAGACCGTGCCCGCCGTGGGCGTCTCCATCGGCGTCGACCGGCTGCTCGCCGCACTCCGCGAAAAGGGCCGCATGGGCGGAACCGCTCAAGGCCCCGTTGTCGTCACCGTCATGGACCGCGACCGCATGGCCGACTACCAGACGATGGTGGCCGAGTTGCGCAATGCGGGCATCCGGGCCGAGGTCTACCTGGGCAACCCCAGGAACTTCGGCAACCAGATGAAATATGCCGACCGTCGCGGCTCCCCCATCGCCGTGATCGAGGGCGGGGACGAGAAGGAAAAGGGCGTAGTCCAGCTCAAGGACCTGATCCTCGGCGCCAGGATTGCCGAGAACGCGACGTTGGAAGAGTGGAAGGACCGCCCCTCGCAGATCGAGGTTGCAAGGGCCGACCTCGTCACCGAGGTTCGAAAAATGCTGGACGGCCAGAATGCCTGACACCACGCCAAAGGCTGCGGTCCGGGCCGAGGCGGCGCGCCTGCTCGCCGTGTTCGAGGGGCACGGGGCGCAGACGGTCGAAACGCCGATCCTGCAACCGGCCGAGACCCTGCTCGACCTTTACGGCGAGGACATCCGCGCGCGTGCCTACGTCACCTCGGATCCGATGATGGGCGAGGCGATGCTGCGCCCGGACTTCACCGTCCCGGTGGTCGAAAGCCACATGGCCGAAGGCGCGGAACCCGCGCGCTACACCTACGCGGGCGAGGTCTTTCGCAAGCAGGAGGACGACCCGCACCGCGCGCCGGAATACATGCAGGTGGGCTACGAGGTGTTCGACCGGACCGACCCGGCCGCTTCCGACGCCGAGGTCTTCGCGATCTTCTCCGACATTCTGGCACCCCACGGCCTGCGCGCCGCGACCGGCGACCTCGGGCTCCTGCTCGCCGCCGTGCGGGGGCTGACCACTAGCGAGCGGCGCAAGAACGCGCTTCTGCGCCACCTCTGGCGCCCGCGCCGGTTCCGCACGCTGCTCGACCGGTTCGCGGGGCGCACGCCCAACCCGGAGGGGCGCGACGCGCTCGCCCACGGCGACCCCTTCGCCGGGCTCGACGCGCCGGAGATCGGCCTGCGCTCACGCGCCGAGGTCGCCGCGCGGATCGAGGCGCTGCGCGAGGACATGGCGACGCCCCCGATCCCCGAGGCAGAAGTCGCGCTCCTCAATGACCTGATGGCCCTGCGCGAAACGCTCACCAACGTGGCCGAGAACCTGCGCGACCTCGCCGTCGACATGCCCGCCATCGGCGACGCGGTCGACCGGTTCTGCGCCCGCACCGACGCGTTGGCCGCGCGGGGCGTGGACATCGAAACGCTGGATTTCGAGGGCTCCTTCGGGCGCACGACGCTCGAATACTACGACGGCTTCGTCTTCGGCTTCTACGCCGCGAGCCGCCCGGACCTGCCGCCCGTGGCGACCGGCGGGCGCTACGACGCGCTCACCCGGCAACTCGGACGCGGCCGCGAAATCCCGGCGGTCGGCGGCGTGATCCGCCCCGAACTTCTCCTCGCGGCGGGAGGTGCGGCATGACGATCAAGCTCGGCGTGCCCTCCAAGGGCCGGCTCATGGACAAGACCTTCGACTGGTTCGCCGAGCGCGGCGTCACGCTGGCGCGCACCGGCTCCGACCGGGAATACGCGGGCGCGGTGACGGGGATCGACGGGGTCGAACTCGTGCTCCTGTCGGCGGGGGAAATCCCCCGTGAGCTTGCCGCGGGCCGCATCCACCTGGGCGTCACCGGCTCCGACCTCGTGCGCGAGAAGTTGGGGCTGTGGGAAGAGAAGGTGCGCGAATGCGCCCCGATGGGCTTCGGCCATGCCGACCTCGTCATCGCGGTCCCGCGCATCTGGGTCGACGTGACCACGCTCGACGATCTCGACGCGGTCGCGGCGGCGTTCCGGCGTCACCACGGCTTCCGCCTGCGCATCGCGACGAAGTATCACCGCCTGATCCGCGACTACCTGCGCGAGAACGGCGTGGCGGACTACCAGCTGGTCGACAGCCAGGGTGCCACCGAGGGCACGGTGAAGAACGAAACCGCCGAGGCGATCGCCGACATCACCTCGACCGGCGAGACACTGCGCGCCAACCACCTCAAGGTGCTCTCGGGCGGTCCCGTCCACCGGTCGCAGGCGACCCTGTTCAAGAGCCGCATCGCCCCGTGGTCGACCGACGACCGCCGCATCTTCGCCGATCTCGAGGACCGCCTGGACATCCGCGACTAGGGTCCCTTCTCTGTTTCCCGAAACCTCAGGGGGAGGCCGCATTCGCCCGCGAATGGGGCCCGGGGGACTGGTCCCCCGTCCGCCCGTGAAGCCGGGCACCGGTTTCGCGGGCTTGCCATGCGCGGGCGTGAGCCCGCTCCGCCCGATGACGCCTCCCCACTGGCAGCGGCCCGGCCCGCCCCCTATGTTTGGCGAAACGAAAGGGGATGCGGTTGATTTTCAACGATATCGCGGATGGCATCGTCCGGCAGGTCGAAGCGGTCGGAAACGGCGTGAACGAGGCGTTGTTCGAGCCGGTGATCCGGCTCGGCGTCACCGGTCTGAGCCGCGCGGGCAAGACCGTGTTCATCACCTCGCTCGTCGCCAACCTGATGAACCGGGAACGGATGCCGGGCTTCCTCCCCGCCGCCGACGGGCGCATCCTGACCGCCTTTCTCCAGCCGCAGCCGGACGACCACGTCCCGCGCTTCGACTACGAATCGCACCTCTCCGCCATGACCGGTCCGAATCCCGGCTGGCCCGAAAGCACCCGCGCGGTGAGCGAGCTGCGCCTGTCCTTCCGCGTGAAGCCCGGCGGGCTCCTCTCCGGCCTGCGCACGCCGCGCACCGTCCATCTCGACATCGTGGATTATCCCGGCGAATGGCTCCTCGACCTCGGCCTTCTGGACCTCGACTACGCCGAATGGTCCGAGGATGCGCTGAAGCGGGCCGAGCCGCGCGGGATGGGGGGCGACTTCCTCGCCGCCGTCCATGCGGCGGATGCGACGGCCGGTTTTGACGAAGGCGAAGCCCGCCGGCTGGCCGACAGTTTCACCACCTACCTGCGCGCCGCGCGAGAGGCCGGGTTTTCCGACTGCACGCCGGGCCGGTTCCTCCTGCCCGGTGAGATGGAGGGGTCGCCCGCGCTCACCTTCGCGCCGTTGCCCACGCCCGCCCGCGCCCCGCGCGGCTCGCTCCACCGGGAGTTCGAGCGGCGGTTCGAGGCCTACAAATCCCGCGTCGTGAAGCCGTTCTTCCGCGATCATTTCTCCCGGATCGACCGGCAGGTGGTTCTGGTGGACGTGCTGGGCGCGATCCATTCCGGTCCCGCTGCGCTGGAGGACCTGCGCCGCGCGATGGCGGAGATCCTCTCGGCCTTCCGTCCCGGGCGCAACGCGTGGCTCTCGTCGCTCTTCCTCGGGCGACGGGTCGAGAAGATCCTCTTCGCCGCAACCAAGGCCGACCATCTCCATCACGGCCAGCACCCGCAACTTACCGCGATCATGTCCGCGCTCATGCGCGAGGCCAAGGACCGCGCCGACTTCGCGGGGGCAGAGACGGCGGCCATGTCCATCGCGAGCCTTCGGACCACGACCGAGGAGACGCTGGACCACGGCGGTGACAAGCTCGACTGCGTGCGGGGCACGCTTCTCGACTCCGGCAAGCGCGCGGCCTTCTACCCCGGTGCGCTGCCCGAGGACCCCGCGCGTCTCTTGAAGCCCGCGCGTGACGGGGCCGAAACCTGGCTCGACGCGGACTACTCGATCATGCGCTTCGCGCCCGCCGAGATCACGCTCGCCCCGAACGAGGGGCCGCCGCACATCCGCCTCGACCGCGCCGCCGAGTTCCTGATCGGGGACCGGTTGTGAACCGGGTGCGCATCACCCGGGCGCGCGCCTGGGACACGCCCGCGCTGTCGCGCATCCTGTGGGATTTCGGGGACGAGGCGCCGTGGCTGCCGAGAAGCCGCACCCGGCACGAGGACATGCGCAGCCTGCGCGGCCTGATCGCGCGCGGCTGGGTGCGCGTGGCGCGGCGCGGTCCGCGCGTCGTCGGCTTCATCGCCGTGGGGGAGGGGGAGGTTCATGGCCTCTACCTCGCCCCGGGCGTGCGGGGGCAGGGCGTGGGCCGCGCGCTCATCGCGCGGGCGCAGGCCGACAGCGCGCGCCTGGGCCTCTGGGCCCATGCGGCCAATCATCCGGCCCGCCGGTTCTACGCCGCCGCGGGATTTCGCCCGGTCGCCGTGGGCGACGGCAATGACGAGCGGCTGACCGAAGTGCGCTATGAATGGGAGAAGGCGCCATGACCAAGGGCCCCGTGCTCATCGACCTCGAGGGCGACACCACGTCGCGCGAAACCCCCGCAACCGCGCCGCCGGTGCCCGACCCCGAGCCCGGCCTGCCGGAGCCACGCGCGATGGAGATGGCCGCGCGGATCGCGGCGCGCAAACCCTCCCGCCTCTCGCGCTGGTTCTGGTCGCTCGCGCTGGCCATCGTCGGTTTCGCCGTCTCAGTCGCGGCATGGGATTTCGTCACCCGGCTCCTGGATCGCAACCCGGTCCTCGGGATCATCGCCACGGTCCTCACCGTCGCTTTCGTCGTCGTGCTTCTGATCTTGGCAATCCGGGAACTCGCCGCTTTCGCGCGTCTCAGACGCGTGGATGATATCCACGCTGCCGCCGAAGGGGCGATCACCCACGCCGATCTGGCCGAGGCGAAGAAGGTCGTGGGGCAGTTGCGCAAGCTTTTTCGCGGGCGCGAGGAGTTACGCTGGGGCCTCGACCGGCTCGGGGAACGCGAGGGCGACGTGTTCGACGCCGACGGGCTCCTGCACCTCGCCGAGACGGAGTTGCTCGTCCCGCTCGACGGCGCCGCCCGGCGCGAGGTGGAGGCGGCGGCGCGGCAGGTGGCCACCGTGACGGCGGTCGTCCCGCTCGCGCTGGCCGACGTGGTGACCGCGCTCACCTCTAACGTCCGCATGATCCGCCGGATCGCCGAAATCTACGGCGGCCGGGCGGGGGCGCTCGGCGCCTGGCGCCTGACCCGCGCCGTGATGACCCATCTCGTCGCGACGGGCGCGGTGGCGGTGGGCGACGATCTCATCGGCTCCGTCGCGGGCGGGCACGCGCTCAGCCGCATCTCCCGTCGCTTCGGCGAGGGTGTCGTGAACGGCGCGCTCACCGCCCGCGTGGGCATCGCAGCGATGGAGGTCTGCCGTCCGCTCCCGTTCATGCGGGCGAAGAAACCCACCGTGACAGGGCTCGTGCAGCGCGCGCTCACGGGGCTTTTCGGGCAAAAGGGGTAGGGCGCCGCCGCACTTGCGGCGCCCGCGCCCGCGCGCTATCACCGCGCCCATGATGTACATGGCGATCATCATTCGAATTAGCGGCCCGGCTCTCTGACCTGAGACGCCGGGACAAGGCGTATGGACCCCGCGCCGCCCTTCCCCTACACACCACGCGACCAGAATTCGAAGGACACATGACATGTGCGCCGACACGCCTGACTACAAAGACACGCTGAACCTCCCCGAAACCGATTTCCCAATGCGCGCGGGGCTGCCCAAGCGCGAGCCGGAATGGCTTGCCCGCTGGGAGAAGATCGGGGTCTACGACCGCCTGCGCGACACCGCGGGCAACCGACCGCCCTTCACGCTGCATGACGGCCCGCCCTATGCCAACGGCCACCTCCACATCGGTCACGCGCTGAACAAGACGCTCAAGGACATGGTGGTGCGCTCGCACCAGATGATGGGCTACGACTCGCGCTACGTGCCGGGGTGGGACTGTCACGGCCTCCCGATCGAATGGAAGATCGAGGAGCGGTATCGCGCCAAGGGCCTCGACAAGGACGAGGTGCCGGTCGTCGATTTCCGCCGCGAATGTCGCGCCTTCGCCGACGAATGGGTCGACGTCCAGCGCGAGGAGTTCAAGCGGATCGGTGTCACCGGCAAGTGGGACGATCCCTACCTCACGATGGACTACCACGCCGAGGCGGTGATCGCGGACGAGTTCATGAAGTTCCTCATGAACGGCACGCTCTACCAGGGTTCCAAGCCCGTCATGTGGTCCCCGATCGAAAAGACGGCGCTGGCCGAGGCCGAGGTGGAGTACCACGACAAGGAAAGCTTCACGATCTGGGTGAAGTTCAAGGTGACCGATTTCACCTCGCCCGAGGAGGATCGCTCGTCGGAGGAGGAAAGCTCCGAGATGCGCAAGGCGGTGGCGGCCACCGTGGCCGAGACGCGCGAAAAGTTCGTGGGGGCAAGCGTGGTGATCTGGACCACGACGCCCTGGACCATCCCCTCGAACAAGGCGGTCGTCTTCGGTGACGGCTACGACTATGGGCTTTACGAGGTCACGGACACGCCCGACGAGTGCTGGGCCGAGGTGGGCGAACGCTTCATCCTTGCCGACAAGCTCGCCGCGCAGACCTTCGCCAAGGCCCGGCTTGAGGAAGGCCAGTGGAAACGCGTCTCGGACGTGACCGCGCATCAGCTCGCTGCCATGACGCTCGCCCACCCGCTCGCGGGGGCCGAGGGGTCGGAAGGCGAATGGGACGACCCGCGCGACTTTCGCGCCGCTGATTTCGTCACCGACGAGGAGGGGACGGGCTTCGTCCATTGCGCGCCCTCGCACGGGATGGAGGAATACGAGCTCTACCGTGACCTCGGGATGCTGAAGGAGGTCATCACCTACAACGTGATGGACGATGGCAGCTTCCGCGCCGACCTGCCGTTCTTCGGCGGGACCTACATCCTGAACCGCAAGGGCAAGGAAGGCGACGCGAACAAGGCGGTGATCGACAAGCTGGTAGAGGTCGGCGGTCTTCTCGCCCGTGGCAAGATCAAGCACAGCTATCCGCATTCGTGGCGCTCCAAGGCCCCGATCATCTATCGCAACACGCCGCAGTGGTTCGCGGGCATCGACACCGCGCTCGACGACGGGATGGGCGAGTACGGCGACACGATCCGCAAGCGGGCGCTGACCTCCATCGACAAGCTGGTGAAATGGTGGCCGCAGAGCGGGCGCAACCGGCTCTACTCGATGGTCGAGGCGCGGCCCGACTGGGTCCTCAGCCGCCAGCGCGCCTGGGGCGTGCCGCTCACCTGCTTCACAAAGAAGGGGGCGCTGCCGACCGACGAGGACTACCTCCTGCGCGACGCGACCGTGAACGCGCGCATCGTCGAAGCGTTCGACGCGAACGGCGCGGACGTCTGGTACGAGGAGGGGTTCAAGGACAAGGTGCTCCACGGCATCGCGAACCCGGACGACTACGACCAGGTGTTCGACGTGCTCGACGTGTGGTTCGACTCCGGCTCCACTCACGCCTTCGTGCTGCGCGACCGGGCGGACGGGACGGAGGACGGAATCGCCGACGTCTATCTCGAAGGCACCGACCAGCACCGCGGCTGGTTCCATTCCTCGCTCCTGCAGGGGGCGGGCACCATCGGTCGTGCGCCCTACCGCAACGTGGTGACGGCGGGTTTCACGCTCGACGAGAAGGGCATGAAGATGTCCAAGTCCCTGGGCAACACCATCGTGCCGGACGAGGTCATCAAGCAATACGGCGCGGATATTCTGCGCCTCTGGGTGGCGCAGACCGACTACACCGTCGATCAGCGGATCGGGCCGGAAATCCTCAAGGGTGTGGCGGACAGCTACCGCCGCCTGCGCAACACGATGCGCTTCATCCTCGGCAACCTCGCGGGGTTCGAGGAGAGCGAGCGGGTCGCGCCGGAGGAGATGCCGGAGCTGGAACGCTGGGTGTTGCACCGGATCGCCGAACTCGACGCGCAGGTGCGCGAAGGTTACCGCACCTTCGACTTCCAGGACGTGTTCCAGAAGGTGTTCACATTCGCGACGGTCGACCTGTCCTCGGTCTACTTCGACATCCGCAAGGACGCGCTCTACTGCGACGCGGACGACAGCCTGCGTCGCCGGGCCGCGCGAACGGTGCTGGACCTCCTGTTCCACCGGCTGACCACCTGGCTCGCCCCGATCCTCGTCTTCACGATGGAGGAGGTCTGGCTCGAACGGTTCCCGGGCGAGGAGAGCTCGGTGCATCTCGTGGACATGCCCGACACGCCGGAAGCCTGGCGCGAGCCCGCGCTGGCCGACAAGTGGGCCGGCATCCGTCGCGTGCGGCGCGTGGTGACGGCGGCGCTGGAAATCCAGCGGCGCGACAAGGTCATCGGCGCTTCGCTCGAGGCCGCGCCGGTGGTGCATGTCGAGGACAAGGCGCTTGCCGAAACCCTCGGTACCGTGGATTTCGCGGACATCTGCATCTGCTCGGACGTCTCCGTGACGACAGACCCGGCCCCCGCCGAGGCGTTCCGCCTGCCGGAGGTCGAAGGTGTCTCGGTGGTGTTCGAAACCGCGGACGGCGAGAAATGCCAGCGGTGCTGGAAAATCCTGCCGGACGTAGGCGGCCATTCGCACGAAGGCGTCTGCGGGCGCTGCGACGAGGCGCTTGCGTGACCATCCGCGTCGAGAGCCCGGTCGGACCGCTCTACGTGAGCGCGGCGGACGGGGCGATCACGCGGGTCTCGTGGCGGGCGGCTGAGCTTGGTGAGGAGACCTCGGTCCTCGCCACCGCCCGGGCGCAGCTGGACGAATACTTCGATGGAAAGCGGCAGGCGTTCGACCTGCCGCTTTCCGTTTCCGGCTCGGCGTTCCAGCGCGCTGTGTGTTCGGCGATGGCGGCCATCCCTTTCGGCGAGACCCGGACCTACGGCGACATCGCGGCCGAGCTGGGCGTCCCGGCGCAGGCCATCGGGCAGGCCTGCGGCGGCAACCCCATTCCGGTCATCATTCCCTGCCACCGGGTGCTCGGCGCGAAAGGGCTGGGCGGCTTTTCCGGCGAGGGCGGGGTGGAGACGAAGGTCGCGCTCCTGCGCCGCGAGGGCGCGGCGGGACTCTTGATCTAGGCGGTCTGCCGCGTCTCGCGCGGGGGCACGATCTGCTGCACGATACCTGCGAAGAGCAGGTAGATGCTGGTCACCACCAGCCCCCAGTGCGCCCAGCTCCCCGGTGCGAAATCGACCCAGGCGGCCCAGCCGGCGAACGCGGTCCAGGCGACCGCGACGGGCAGCGACAGCTTGCGCCAGCGCACCGTGCGCGCCGGGTGGATGAACTTGAGCGGTGTGAACATCGCCACGGCCAGCGCGATGACGAGGGTCAGGGTGACCCAGAAATTCGGGGCGGTGGCGAAGAGCACCACGACCACCATGTTCCAGCAGCCCGGAAACCCGGCGAAGGAGTTGTCCTTCGTCTTCATCCGGCTGTCGGCGAAGTAGAGCGCCGAGGCGTAGGTTATGACAATGATCGCGATCCAGCCGGTCCAGCCCGGCAGAAGCCCGGACTTGAACAGCGCGTAGGCCGGGATGAAGACGTAGGTGAGGTAGTCGATGATGAGGTCCATCAGAACCCCGTCGATCTGCTTCGCGTAGCGCTTCACGTCGTAGCGTCGGGCGAGCGGCCCGTCGATCCCGTCGACGACGAAGGCCACGACGAGCCAGACGTACATCAGGCCCCATTCCTCCTCGACCGCCGCCAGCATGGCGAGCATGGCGCAGATGGCACCGATGGCGGTGAACAGGTGGACGGCGATCGCCTTCAACTCGCGGGTCATGCCCGCCTTCTTGGACGATGCGCCGGGCTACCACAAGCCCCCGGGATCACCGCATCGCGCGCAACGTGGCGTAGAGGTCGTGGATCCCCTCGACCGTTGGCGGGATCGGCGTCTGGCTGACCGCCGGCGGGGGCGGCAAGGGGGCGGAGGCGAGCGTATCGGTGGCGACCTGGCCCCGGCGGGATGCGCCGGCCTGCCGGACGCCTTCCCCGGTCACACCCAGCTCGTCGAGCTGTGCGTTCAGTTTCTCGACCGACTGCTGGAAATCCCGCGTCCGGCTTTCGGCGGCGAGCGTCGCGACGGTGGAAAGCGCCTTCCCGGCGAGGGCGAGTGGCGCGGCGGCACCCATGGCGGCGGCAATCATGGCTTTTCCTTTCTGGACAAGCGGTATCGCCCGCCAGACTGGCACGAAGCCCTGAAGATTCGCCTAACGTGCGCGGGGATGGGCGCGGTCGTAGACCTCCATCAGCCGCCGGGTATCGACCGCGGTATAGGCTTGCGTCGTCGAAAGCGAGGCATGGCCCAGCAATTCCTGTATCGCACGCAGGTCGCCGCCCGCGTTCAGCAGGTGCGTCGCGAAGCTGTGGCGCATCGCGTGGGGCGTCGCAGTGGCGGGCAGGCCCAGCTGGAGCCGCGCGCTCTCCATCGCCTTTTGCACGGCGCGCGGGCCGAGCGCCTTGCCCCGAGCGCCGTAGAACAGCGGCGTCTCGGCGGTGACGGGATAGGGGCAGAGCCGGACATAGGCGGTCACCGCGTCCCGCGCGGCGGGCAGCACGGGCACCAGCCGTTCCTTGCCGCCCTTGCCGATGATGCGCAGCACGTCGGGCAGGGGATGCGCCGCCCCGGTCAGCCCCAGCGCCTCGGAGATCCGCAGCCCGCAGCCGTAGAGCAGCGTGACCACCGCCGCGTCGCGCGCGCCGATCCATCCGTCGCGCGCTTGCGTCGCGGTGGTCGCGATGACTTCCTGCGCGGCTTCGGACGAGACCGGGCGCGGCAACTTGGCCTTGAACTTGGGCGCGCGGACCGAGAGCACGGTGCTCGCGTCGAACTCGTCGCGGTCCGACAGCCAGCGGTAGAAGGATTTGACGGCGGACAGGGCGCGGGCGAGGGATCGGGCCGACAAGCCGCCGGCCCGCTCATGCGCCATCCACGCCCGCATGTCCGACAGCGTCACGGTGGCGAGCGCGCGGCGTCCGTGCGAGGTTCCGTGATGGGCCGACAGGAAAGCGAGAAAGCCTACGACGTCCTTGCGGTAAGCCTCCAGCGTGTTCTCCGCCGCGCCGTCGAGCGCGCGCAGGTGGTCGAGCCAGCCTGAGAGCGCGTCGCGTGCCCCGTCGGAGATGAGGATGCCTTCGCTCATGGCCTCGGCCGGGCGTGTTCCCGCGGGATCACCCGAGCCAGCGGCGCATGGTACGTTCGAACACGCCGCCGAAATAGGACAACAGATCGGTGCCCTGGCCCGGCTTGAACTGGTGCGGGTCCTCGGCGCCCATGACGAGCAGAGCCGGCAGGCGGCCTTCGCCGAGGTCGAGCCGGATGATCGCCTCGGACCGGATCCAGTAGCCGGAATCGCCGAACAGCTTCTTGTCCTGCTCCCGCACCTGCCGGAGAACGACCGCCGGACCGCCGAGATCGCGGGGCCGGCCCACGTAACGGTCGGAGAAGCCGACCGGCGCGGTGACAAGCACGTCGCCCACCTTCTTGACCGCCTCGCTCTCCTCCTCCTGCGCCGTTTCGAGAACGAGCCGGAGGCAGTCGACACGCAGGATGTCCGCGATGTCGGTGCCGAGGTCGTGAAGGAAGCCCTCGAAATCGTCCTGTTCGAGGATGCGCAGCGTCGCGCGGTGGATGAGGTTCATGCCCGCGAGATTCTCGTAGGCCGCCGCGATGACAGACCTGTGTGTGTCTTCGAGCCGGTCGAGCCGGGCTTCCAGCCGTTCCATCGCGATCCCGCGCAGATCGACGATGTTCGCCCCCATCGCGCGTTCGTTCGCCGCGATGAGCGCCCGCATCATGTCCTGGTCTTCGAGGATCGCCTCGGGTTGCGTGAGGAGTTTTTCGCGCACGTCGTCGCTGATCGGAGCATTGCTCGTCATTCGCCTGTCCTACTGCCGCTTCTTGGTCTTGTTGAGAGCGAGTCTAGCAGGTCGCGATTCGGATTTCTGCAACTTTTTTGCGGAAATCAGGGGAAAACGGGCCCGGTGCGGCGCAAATGTCGTCACCGGGCCCGCATGTCTGTCGTTCAGAGGATCGAGATGCCGCCGGACTTGATGTCGGCCAGGAAGGCGTCGAGCCCCTTGTCGGTCAACGGGTGGGACGCCATCGCCTTGATCACGGCAGGCGGCGCGGTGATCACGTCGGCCCCGATCAGGGCCGCGTCCTTCACGTGGTTGACGGTCCGGATCGAGGCGGCGAGGATTTGCGTCTCGTAGCCGTAGTTGTCATAGATCGTGCGGATCTCGGAGATCAGTTCCATGCCGTCCAGGTTGATGTCGTCAAGCCGCCCGATGAAGGGCGAGATGAAGGTCGCGCCCGCCTTGGCGGCGAGCAGCGCCTGGTTGGCAGAGAAGCACAGCGTGACGTTGACCATGTGGCCCTCGTCGGTGAGCACGTTGCAGGCCTTCAGCCCGTCGAGCGTCAGCGGCACCTTGATGGCGATGTTGCCCGCGATCTCGGCCAGCTTGCGGCCCTCGGCGATCATCTGGTCGGCCTCGACCGCCGTGACCTCGGCCGAGACGGGACCCGGCACGATTTCGCAGATTTCCTTGGTCACTTCGAGGATGTTGCGTCCCGACTTCTTGATGAGCGACGGGTTGGTCGTCACCCCGTCCAGCAGCCCCAACTCGTGGAGGTCGCGGATGGCGTCGACGTCGGCGGTATCGGCAAAGAATTTCATGGCAGCGTCCCTGGCTCGGATGATTGCGGATGTTAGCGGTGTCATACAGGAGGCGACGGGCCGCAGAAAGCCCCCGTTTTCCCGGTTGCGGATGGATGCCGGGCGGGTCGCGCATGGCTGAGTTCTTCGATGCCGGTGCGCGGGTCGCGGTGCTGACCACCCAGCCGCTCGACCGGCTCCTGACCTACCGCGCGCCGGAGGGCGGCTGCTGGGAGGGCGCCTTCGTCGAGGCGCCGCTGGGCCCGCGCCGCGTGATGGGCGTGGTCTGGGGCCAGGGCGAGCAGGGGTTCGACGCGTCCAAGCTGCGCAGCCTCGTGCGTGTGCTCGACGTGCCGCCGATGCGGGCGGAAATGGCCGAGTTCCTGACCCGCGTGGGCGACTACACCCTCACACCGATGAGCTTCATGCTGCGCCTCGCGACCCGCGCGCCGGGCCTCACGAACCCGCCCTCGATGCGCAAGATCTACCGGCTGGGCCACCGAGAGCCCGACCGGATGACCGAGGCGCGCGAGCGGGTGCTCGAAGTGCTGGAGGCGCAGGCCCATTCCGCCTTCACCCTCAAGGAACTGTCGGAGGAGGCGGGCGTCACGTCGTCCGTGGTCAAGGGTCTCGTGAAGCAGGGCGCTGTGGCGGAAGAGGAGAGCCCGCGCGACCTGCCCTTTCCCCATCTCGACCACACCGCGCCGGGCAAGGCGCTCACTGGGGACCAGGCGACGGCGTCCGAGGCGCTGCGCGCGGGCATGCGCTCCGGCACCTTCGGCGCGACGCTCCTGCGCGGTGTCACCGGGTCGGGCAAGACCGAGGTCTATCTCGAGGCCGTGGCGGAATGTCTGGCCCAGGGGAGACAGGCGCTCGTCCTCCTGCCCGAGATCGCGCTGACCTCGGAGTTTCTCAAGCGTGTGGAGGAGCGTTTCGGCGCGAAGCCCGCCGAGTGGCACTCCGGCGTCACGATGACCGAGCGGCGGCGCGTCTGGCGCATGGTGGCCGAGGGCGGGGCGCAGATGGTGATCGGCGCGCGCTCGGCGCTCTACCTGCCGTTCCGCGACATCGGCCTCATCGTCGTCGACGAGGAGCACGACAGTTCCTACAAGCAGGAGGACGGGGTGCTCTACTCCGCCCGCGACATGGCGGTGCTGCGCGGCTCGATCAACGGTGCGCAGGTGGTGCTCGCCTCCGCCACCCCCTCGCTCGAAACCTGGGCGAATGCCGAGGCCGGGAAATACGCCCGCCTGGACCTCACCAGCCGGTTCGGACAATCCGTCCTGCCGGAAATGCGCGCCATCGACATGCGGAACGAAAGCCTGCCGGGCAACCGCTGGATCTCACCGACGCTCGCGACTGCGGTGCGGGGGCGGATCGAGGAGGGGGAGCAGGCGCTGATCTTCCTCAACCGGCGCGGATACGCCCCGGTGACGGTCTGCCGCGCCTGCGGGCACCAGATCGGATGCGACCAGTGCGACGCGCGGATGGTGGAGCACCGGTTCCTCAAGCGCCTCGTCTGCCACCAGTGCGGCGAGACGAAGCCGATGCCGGAGGCCTGTCCGTCATGCGAGGCGGTGGACCGGCTCGCGCCCGTGGGTCCGGGCGTGGAGCGCATGGCGGAGGAGGTGGCCGAGGTCTTTCCCGAGGCACGGGTCGCGGTCCTCTCCTCCGACCTCTTCGCCTCGGCCCGTGCGCTCAAGGCGCAGATCGAGCTGATCGCGGCGGGCGGCGCGGACATCATCATCGGCACGCAGATCGTGGCCAAGGGGCACAACTTTCCCAAGCTGACGCTGGTGGGCGTGATCGACGCTGACCTCGGCCTTCAGGGCTCGGACCTGCGTGCGGCGGAGCGCACGTTCCAGCTCATCCGGCAGGTGGCGGGCCGGGCGGGGCGCGGCGACGTGGCCGGGCTCGCATTGCTCCAGACGTTCCAGCCGGAACACCCGGTGATCCGCGCGATCCTGTCGGGCGACGAGGAGGGGTTCTGGCGCGCGGAGGCCTCGGAACGGCAGGCGGCGGGGGTGCCGCCCTACGGGCGTCTCGCGGGCATCGTGATCTCTGCCCCTGACATCGACCCGGCGATGGAGCTGGGCAGCGCGCTCGCCCGCGCCGACGCCCCGATCCGCAAGATCGGGGGGCAGGTCTTCGGACCGGCCCCGGCCCCCATCGCGCGAATCCGCGGCCGCCACCGGGTGCGCCTGCTGGTCAAGGCGCCCAAGACCGCGCCGCTGCAGAGCGCGCTGAGAAGCTGGCTCGCCCCGTTCGACCCCAAGGGCGACATCCGCCTCTCGGTCGACATCGACCCCCAGAGTTTCTACTGACCCCGCGCTGACAAAAGGCGCGGGCTGACGCCCGCACAGGACTTGCGGCTGTCCGCCTGTGGCCGACAGCAGCCGCGGGTGCAGGCCCCTATGCAGCTTTGATTTCCACGGTTCCTGTGCATCGCCACGCAGGTGGGCCCTGTTTGGTGCGTTGTTGAACACACGCCACGTCTCGCCACGGCGTGTCGGGCGGCGTATTGGAGTGCATGACGCTCAGAAAACTCACTCTGGAAGAGGCGCGCCGACTGCCGCTCTGGCGCCAGCCCGTCGCGCTCCTCGCGCTCATGGCGGCGGCCATGCCCATCGCTTTTGCGACATGGAACGCGCTGCTGAACAACTTCGTCATCGAGGCGGCGGGCTTCACCGGGGTCGAGATCGGCTGGCTCCATTCCGTGCGCGAGGTGCCGGGCTTTCTCGCCATCGGCGTGATCGCCCTCATCATGTTCATCCGGGAGCAGGTCCTTGCCCTCGTCGCCCTCGCCATGCTCGGTGTGGCGACGGCGGTGACCGCGTGGTTCCCCTCGCTGGGCGGCATCCTCACGATCACGATGCTCTCATCCATCGGGTTCCATTATTACGAGACGGTGAACCAGTCGCTCCAGCTCCAATGGATCGAGCGGGAGCGGGCGCCGCAGGTTCTGGGCTGGCTCATCGCCATCGGGTCGGCTGCCTCGCTCACCTCCTACGGCCTCCTTGTGGTCACATGGAAAGCGTTCGAGTTGAGCTACAATTTCGTCTACATGGCGGCGGGCGGGGTCGCCACCGCGCTCACCATCGCGGCCTTCGTGCTCTACCCGCAGTTCGAAAGCCCCGAGCCGCAGCTCAAGACCTTCGTCCTGCGCCGCCGCTACTGGCTCTACTACGCGCTGCAGGCCATGTCGGGCGCGCGGCGCCAGATCTTCGTCGTCTTCGCCGCCTTCATGATGGTCGAGCGCTTCGGCTTCGAGGTGCACGAGGTCACGGCGCTCTTCATCATCAACTTCGTCGCCAACATGCTCTTTGCCCCGCTGATGGGTAAAGCCGTGGCGCGGTGGGGCGAACGCCGGGCGCTGATGTTCGAGTACGCCGGTCTGATCGTCGTGTTTCTCGCCTATGGCGGTATCTATTACTTCGGCTGGGGCGTCGTGCTCGCCGGTGCGCTCTATGTCATCGACCACCTGTTCTTCTCGCTTGCCTTCGCGATGAAAACCTATTTCCAGAAGATCGCGGACGTGCCCGACATCGCGCCGACCGCTGCCGTGGCGTTCACCATCAACCATATCGCAGCGGTGTTCCTCCCGGCGCTTCTGGGCTATCTCTGGGTGCAGTCGCCGGGCGCGGTGTTCGGACTGGCGGCGGGCATGGCCGCGGCCTCGCTCATGCTGGCGATGCTGATCCCGCGTCACCCGGAAAAAGGTCACGAGACCGTGTTGACCGGGGCCGCGATCTCGCCCGCCGAGTGATCCGCGCCTATATTGACGGGCAAAGGAGGACGCGCATGTTTGGATTTTTCAAGGACCCCGAGATGGTGTCGGCGGCGGACGCGCTTCCGGGCCGGGACCACGCGATCCCGACGGCCGGGGAACACGCCGTGTTCGGTCGGCCGCTAACGATGGACGTTCCCGAGGGCATGGAGGTCGCGATCTTCGCGATGGGCTGCTACTGGGGAGTCGAGCGCAAGTTCTGGCAGGTGCCGGGCGTCTGGCTGACGATGGTCGGCAACGCGGGCGGCCACACGCCGAACCCGACCTACGAAGAGGTCTGCACCGGCCGCACGGGCCACGCCGAGGCCGTGCGCGTGGTTTACGACCCCGAGCAGGTCAGCTACGAGGAGCTTTTGCAGGTATTCTGGGAGGGTCACGATCCGACCCAGGGCATGCGTCAAGGGAATGACCGGGGCACGCAATACCGCTCCGCGATCTACGCGATGAACGACGCGCAGCTGGCGGCCGCCAAGGCGAGCAAGGAACGGTTCCAGCCCCGGCTTTCCAAGGCGGGCTATGGCAAGATCACGACGGAGATCGAGATGGCCGGGCCGTTCTACTGGGCCGAGGACTACCACCAGCAGTATCTGCACAAGCACCCGAACGGCTATTGCGGGCTTGGTGGGACCGGGGTGACCTGTCCGGTCGGGACTGACGCCTGATCCGGGCCGGTATCTGGAACGACGAAGGCCGCGCTGGTTCTGGCGCGGCCTTTCCACTTCGGGGCGAGCTTCGCGTAAATTACAGGATTCCGATCTCCGCCAGCGCCGTTTCCAGTTCGCGTGGCAATTCGCTTTCACCTTGCCGACCTTTCGGCAGGTCCCGCGGCGCGTCCTCGGGCTTGAGGTAGCGCCAGCCCTGGAACGGGCGGCGGGGGGCTGCGTGCGTGCGGATCACCTCGCGGTCGAGCACGAGGCCGCAGCGGCGGATGCCGTCCTCGCGGACCACCTCGTCCAGCCGTACGACCCGCTGGCGGGCGAGGATGACGCCCTTGAACACCCAGTAGAGCGATCCGCCGTTCAGAAGCTCGTCCTCGCGCTTGGGCCACATCCGCGTGACGTGGCGCGGCTCCGCCTCCGGCCCGCTGCCGTAGCGCGACCGTTGCCAGGCCACGAGATCCTCGACCGCTTCCGCGCCGACACAGAGTTTTAAAAGGTTAATATGGCTCACATTCACACCCCCAAGCGCTGCGCGTCGACACCAAATGTGGTGACTCCGGTGCGCCTTTGCCGTAATACTAGGTCTCCCCGGGAGGGCGATTCAACCGGGGCCAGCCATCTGACCGAGACAAAAAACCGTCATAAGGACGTGCCATGACCCGCTTTGCCGCCCCCATCGCAGAACAGATCTGGGATATGAAATACCGGCTGAAGGAGGCCGACGGCACGGCGGTGGACAAGACCATCGAGGATACGTGGCACCGGATCGCCGACGCGCTGGCCGAAAGCGAGCCGGAGCGGGCGGACGAGTTCTACGGCGCGCTCGAGGATTTCAAGTTCCTGCCGGCGGGCCGGATCACGGCGGGTGCGGGAACGGCGCGCAACGTGACGCTCTTCAACTGCTTCGTCATGGGCACGATTCCCGACAGCATGGCGGGCATCTTCGACATGCTGAAAGAGGCCGCGCTGACGATGCAGCAGGGCGGCGGGATCGGCTACGATTTCTCGACGATCCGGCCCAAGGGGGCAGGGGTCAAAGGCGTGGCCGCAGATGCTTCGGGGCCGCTCAGCTTCATGGACGTGTGGGACGCGATGTGCCGCACCATCATGTCGGCGGGCAGCCGTCGCGGCGCGATGATGGCGACGATGCGCTGCGACCACCCGGATATCGAGGATTTCATCACGGCCAAGTCTGATGCGGCCCGTCTGCGCATGTTCAACATGTCGGTCCTGGTGACGGATGACTTCATGGAGGCCGTGAAAGCGGGCGGCGCATGGGACCTGACCTTCGACGGCACGACCTATCGCACCGTCGAGGCGCGCGATCTGTGGAACAAGATCATGCAGGCGACCTACGATTACGCCGAGCCGGGCGTGATCTTCATCGACCGCATCAACCAGATGAACAACCTCGCCTATTGCGAGACGATCGCGGCGACCAACCCCTGCGGCGAGCAACCGCTGCCGCCCTACGGCGCCTGCCTGCTCGGGTCGATTAACCTCGCCCGCCTGGTGGAGCAGCCGTTCGAGGAGGCCGCGACGCTCGACTACGACGCGCTCGGCGAGCTGGTCGCCACCGCCGTGCGGATGATGGACAACGTGGTCGATGCCTCCCGCTTCCCGCTGGAGGCGCAGGCGCGCGAGGCACAGGCGAAACGCCGGATCGGGCTGGGCGTCACCGGGCTGGCCGATGCGCTGTTGATGCTGGGGCTTCGCTACGGCTCGGACGAGGCCGCCGAGCAAACCGAGGTCTGGATGAAGGCCATCGCGCGGGCGGCCTACCTCGCCTCCGTCGAGCTTGCGAAGGAAAAGGGGCCGTTTCCGCTCTTCGATGCCGAGCCCTATCTCGCCTCCGGCGCGCTTCAGCACATGGACGACGACGTGCGCCAGGCAATCCGCGAACACGGCATCCGAAACGCGCTCCTCACCTCCATCGCGCCCACGGGCACGATCAGCCTTTACGCGGGCAACGTGTCGTCCGGGATCGAACCGGTCTTTGCCTATGCCTACACCCGCAAGGTTTTGCAAAAGGACGGGACGCGGACCGAGGAAGAAGTCGTGGATTACGCTGTGCAGATGTGGCGCGACAAGTTCGGCGACCGGGAGCTTCCCGACTATTTCGTGAACGCCCAGACGCTCGCCCCCTCCGAGCACGTCAAGATGCAGGCGGCGGCGCAGCCGTGGGTGGACAGCTCGATCTCCAAGACGATCAACTGCCCCGAGGACATCTCGTTCGAAGATTTCAAGGACGTCTACATGCAGGCCTACGAGACGGGCTGCAAAGGCTGCACCACCTACCGCCCGAACGACGTGACCGGGTCGGTGTTGTCTGTGAGCGAAAGCAAGCAGGTATTGCCGGTTCTCGAAACTGTGCCTGAACGTCTGAAATGGGCTCAGGAGAAGGCCGGGTTTGCGACGCAGAGAGAAGCTGCAGAAGCTCTCGGCGTAAGTGACACTAGGTACGGAAATTGGCTAAGTGGTTTCCGGAACCTGCCCTCTGAACAAGCCAAAGAAGTGGCTGAAAAGTTCGGTGTTGATGCTGGATGGTTGCTGTTCGGTTCGGGCACCTCCCCAGAAATCGTCGCCACCACCGACGATACGCCCCGCCAGCCGCACGGCGACGTGGTCTATATCACCGAGCCGCTCGACCGGCCGCAGGAGCTGGACGGTGCGACCTACAAGCTCAAGTGGCCCGACAGCGAGCACGCGATCTACATCACGATCAACGACCTTGTGGTGGCCGGTCACCGGCGCCCGTTCGAGGTGTTCATCAACTCCAAGAACATGGAGCATTTCGCCTGGACCGTGGCGCTGACCCGGATGATCTCGGCGGTGTTCCGGCGCGGGGGTGACGTGACCTTCGTGGTCGAGGAACTGAAGGCGGTGTTCGACCCGCGCGGGGGGGCGTGGATGCAGGGGAAATACATCCCCTCGATCCTCGCGGCCATCGGTGGCGTGATCGAGAAGCACATGATCGCCACCGGCTTCCTCGCCGGAGAAGGCATGGGGCTGAAGTCCGACCCGACGGCGGATGTGGTGAACCTCGGCACCCGCCCCGGCCCGGCCTGTCCGTCCTGCGGGCAGTACACGCTTCAGATGATCGAGGGCTGCATGACCTGCTCATCCTGCGGCCACTCGAAATGCGGCTGACCGCGCCCCGTTACGATATTGCGGACGTCTCCGAAACGGTCGCGCTTCTTCCACCTGTCGCGCGGCATTGAGAACCAGCGCATCGTTGGCCAGTGGCCCGACAATCTGCGCCGCGACCGGCAAGCCGTCCGGCGTTTCGTGGACCGGCAAAACGATCGCAGGCATCCCGCTGGCGTTGAAAGGGGCGGAAAACGGGCTGAGGGCGAAGAGCTTGTCCAGAAACGCGTCGAGATCGGTCGACGTCATCGGCAGCGATTTGTGCGGAGGCGGCGGGGTGGCCGTTGCGGGTGTGATCAACAGGTCGAAGCGATCAAAGTAGGCGGCCAGCCTGCGCACTTCCCGGTTGATGACGATGGTGCGCTGGAAGTGATCCGACAGCGAGACGCTGCGCGAATAGCGCAGCGCTGTGCAGGTCATCGGCTCGAATCCGGAAAGGTCGGCATCGCTCAGATCCCCAGTGCCGGGGAACAGCCCCGCGAGCGAGGCGAGCAGCACGCGGATCATCGCATCGGTCAGGGCATGTACATCGAACTCCGGCATTGCCTCTTCTACCTCGTGGCCGAGGTCTGCCATAAGCCGGCCGGTCATCGAGGCCGCTTCGGCACAGACCGTGTCAACGGGTGTTCCATCGAAGCACGTCGTCACCACCCCGATCCGCAGTTTTCGGGCCGGGCGGGTGATCAGCGTCTCAAAGGGTTCTGCCGGTTTGGGTGTGAAATACGGCGCGCCGGTATCGGGGCCTGCCGTCACATCCAGGATCGCGGCACTGTCTCGCACACTGACCGTTACCGCATGTTCGTGACTGATCCCGTGGTTGGGGTCGCCCCTGTGAGGGCCGAAGGGGTTCAGAGCGCGGCTCGGCTTCAGCCCGACCAACCCGTTGTAGGCGGCGGGAATGCGGATCGACCCGGCGCTGTCGGTCGCGTGGGCCGCTGGCATCATGCCCGACGCCACGGCGGCCCCGGCGCCACCACTTGATCCGCCTGCTCCGAAATCCGTGTTCCAGGGGTTGCGTGTCGTGCCCCAAGCGGCACTGTCGGTTTCCAGCGTAAGACCGAATTCGGGCGAGGCACTGCGTCCGAGAAACCCGAAGCCCGCCGCGCGCAGCCGGCCGACGAGAGTGGAATCGAAGTCGAAGACCGTGCCGCGGAAGCGCTCGGACCCGTTGGACAGCGGCAGCCCCTCGACCGGGGCGTGCAGGTCCTTGATCAGGTATGGCACGCCGAGGAACCGGGGCCGGTCGCCGGTTGCCTCGCGCCGTGCCAGCGCCTCCAGGGCCTCCTCGAACTGCGTCACGACCACAGCGTTCACCCGCGGGTTCTGTGCCTCGATCTCGCGTATCGCGGTTTCCAGGAGTTCGCGCGCGGTCACCTCGCCCTGATCGACGAGCTCGGCCAGCGCCACCATGTCCCGGTCGATCCATTCTTCACGTGTCAGCATGTTCAGCCTTCCAGCCTGGTGAACCCGGCGCCGCCGGCCACGATATTCAGCATTGTCGCATCCTCCTCGCTGACCGAGATAAGCGCGTGGCCCATTCCGGCATCGTAATAGACGCTGTCCCCGGCACGTAGCCGGATCGGTGCGTAAAGGTCCGAATGCAGTTCGACCTCACCCGACAAGACAAAGATGAGCTCCTCCCCAGGGTGGGATACCAGGCTTTCGAACTCGGCCACATCCCGCGCCTTCACGACGACGAAAGTGGCGTCGATCAGCTTCTGCTTCAGGCCCATGGCCAGCGGTTCGTAGATATAGGTGCCCGCGTCATGTGCGTTCCGCGTCGCCGCCCGCGTGACGTCCAGACGTCCGATCGAAGGGGAGGGCGATGCCGGGGTCGTGGCGCCCTCTCCGTCCAGAAGGGTCGACAGGTCGACGTTCAATCCGCGGGCCAGTTTCAGCAATCCGTCAAAGGTCGGGGACAGGTTGGAATTCTCGATCTTCGAAATGGTCGAGCCTGCCATGCCCGCCCGGTCGGCTACCTGCTGAAGGGTCAGCTTCTTGGCGCGCCGCAGGGTGCGCACCTTCTGGCCAAAGGCGCTCAAAGCCTCTGTGGTCTGTTCGTCGCCCTTCCTTTCGGACATGGAGTTTTCCTTTCCGAAACATATTCCTTGACATATTGCGTATACGAAAGTGACGATCCCGACAAGGAGCTCACGAATGGCCTTCGTTCTGATTTTCGGATTCATAGCGCTCGCCATCGCCGGCGGGGTCGCGATCAGCTATGTCGCCGGGTCCGCAGCGGTGTTGGCCTTTGTCGCTTCGGGTTACGGCAATTACCTCGCCATCCTGCCGCAGCGCATCTTCAGTCAGATCGACGTCTTCACCTTCCTCTCGATGCCGCTCTTTATCCTCGCGGGCGAACTGATGACGCGCGGAGGCGTGACCCGCGCGCTCATCGACCTGGCGATGCTGATGGTCGGGCGGCTCAAGGGCGGCCTCGGCTACGTCAACATCTCGGCCTCCGTCTTCATGGCGGGGGTCTCGGGATCGGCGGTGGCCGATGCGGCGGCGACGACCAAGACGCTGGTGCCCGCCATGGTCGACCGGGGCTATCGGGCGGATTTTGCGGCGGCACTCACGGCGGCAAGCTGCGTCATCGGGCCGATCATTCCCCCGTCCATCGTCATGATCTTCTACGGCGCCCTGATGAACGTCTCGGTGGCGGCCATGTTCGCGGGAGGTATCGTGCCGGGCTTGCTGGTGGCGCTCTTCCTTTTTGCCTACAACTTCTGGGCGGCCCGGCGGGAGGATCACCCGGGGGGTGCAGGCGTTGAGCTCCCGCCGGTCTGGCCGACCCTCGTTCGTGCGGTCCCCGCGCTGCTGATCCCCACGGTCATCGTCGGCGGTATCGTCTTCGGCGTCGTCACCCCGACCGAGGCAGCGGCGCTCGCGGTCGCGATCACGGTGTTCCTCGTACTGATCTACCGAATGATGGATCGGGGCACCCCGCGCGAGGCGATACGCCACGCCTTGTCGGAAAGCTCCCGCGCGGTGGAAAACGCCGTGATGCTCACCGGCTCGATCTTCATGATCCTCTTCGCCGCGGCGATCTTCGGCTATCTCGTCGGAATCATGCGCCTGCCCCAGGCAATTGCGGATACCGTCACCGCGCTCGACCTCAGCGCCACCGGATACTTCCTGATCGCCAGCCTCGTGATGTTCGCCGCCGGCATGGTGATGGACGTGACCATGGCTCTTGTTCTGATGGTCCCCGTTCTGATCCCGGCTGCCATCGCGGCCGGGGCCGATCCGGTCCATGTCGGTGTGGTCAGCTGCCTCAACCTCACGCTCGGGCTGATCTCACCGCCATTCGGCGGCATCCTGATGGTCGTCTCGGCGGCCAGCAAGGTATCCTATCTGCGCCTGTCTCTCACGATCCTGCCGTTCCTCGGGGTGCAAGTGGGGCTTCTGGTGCTGCTGATCCTCGTGCCGGAACTGACCCTCGCGCTGCCGCGCTTCGTCGGACTCATCAATTGAATAACCAAGCAAAACAGGGAGAATAAAATGCTTACAACTCTTCGCAACGCTCTGCCCGGCTTCGTGCTCGGGCTTGCCGTCGCCGCACCGGCGGCCGCTCAGGAGGCCCGCATCGCGGTCCAGTGTCCGCCGGTCCCCGCCTGCTCGGACTGGGTCTATGCCGAAGACTTCGCAGCAGCCCTGCGCGAGGGCGGGATGGAGGCCACGGTCTTTGCCGGCGCGAGCCTGGGCAAGGACCCCGAGATCGTCGACCAACTCTCACAAGGGTTGCTGCAATTCGGCGTGACCAACTTCGTCATGATCGCGCAGGTCGATCCCCGTATCCTCGGCTTCCTCGCGCCCTACGTCTTCGAGGACAGTGAACAGTTCTTCCGCGCCACGCAGGAAACCGACAGCCCGCTGCTCGAGGGAATTCGCGAGAACATGGAAGAACAGGGTATCAAGGTCGCCGGCCTTCCCGGCCTCGGCGGGCAGATGGGGCTGTTCAACGACACCAAGCCCGTCGCCTCGGTCGACGATCTGACCGACCTTCGACTGCGTGCCATCGACGCCAATCAGGTCAAACTGTTCGAGGCCTGGGGCACCCAGGGCGTCGTCGTCGACATGCCGGAATTCGCGGGCGCCGTGCAGCAGGGGATCGTCGACGGCTATTTCAACCCGCCCGCCGTGCCGCTGATCTTCAAGCACACCGAGTTCCTCACCCATTTCACCGATCTCAAGGCCGGCACGCCCTTCCGCGCCGCCCTGATGTCGGCGGACTGGTATGACGGGCTTGGCGAAGAGGAACAGGCTGTCGTAGACGCGGCGGTCGAAACCGCGAACGCCAAGAACCGCGAATGGACCTATGCCGCCGAGACCACCGAGATCGAGCAACTCGAGGCCGCAGGCGTCACCATCACCACGCCGTCGGACGAGGCGCTGGCCGAATTCAAGCGCCGCAGCCAGGAAGTCTGGGACACGCTGATGCCGGCGGGGTCGGTCGCCGACATGCAGGCTCTCGCCGACGCCTCCCGGGAGTAACCGATGCGGCGGATCGAGCAGTTGAGCGCGGGGCTGGACCGAGTCTGCCTCGCGCTCGCGAAGGCCGGGCTGATCGGGATCGCGCTGGTGATCCTGCTTCAGGTCGGGGTTCGCTATGGCATGCGCAGCCCCTTCGCCTGGACCGAGGAACTCGCGAGGTATCTCATGGTCTGGAGCGGCCTGCTCGGTGCAACTTGCGCCTTTCGCCGAGGGTTGGACCCGGTAATCCTGGTGGTCACCGAGCAATCCGCTCGGCGGCGCCAATGGCTAGGGCGCGCGATGCTCGCCCTTGCCGTCATCATCTTCCTGCTGCCGATGCTGCACTATTCGGTCTTCGGTCCGGGATGGAATATCGAACGCGGCTTTCTCTGGCGTGGCATGGGGCGCAATTCGCCCGGCTTGGGGCTCAACATGGCCTTGGTTGGTGCCGTGATCCCCATCACCTGCCTTGTTATCCTGATCCATTGCGCGGCCCGGGTCACCGGCCCCTTCGCATCATCGAAAGGCGAGGCCGGATGAAGGTCATCACCGCGAAACAGGTCCTCGGCCGCGTCACCGTGGCCGATCTGGTGCCGGTCATGGATACTGCCATGCGTGAGGTCTCCGCCCGGCAGGCGCTGCACCCGCCGCGGTTTGCTGTTCCGGTGAGCGACACGGGCCGGATGGGGCTGATGTACGGCGCCCTGCGCAACCCGCCGCTCCACGGGGCCAAAGTGCTCAGCCTCTTCCCCGATGCGCCCAAACACGGACTGTCCAGCCATCAGGGCTTCGTGCTGCTGTTCGAGAGTGAATTGGGCCGCCCCGTTGCCGCGATCGAGGCCGATGCGTTGACGGCGCTGCGTACCGCCGCAGTGTCGATGCTGGCCACCAGGACATTCGCCCGGTCCGAGCCCCGGATATTCACGGTTTTCGGCGCTGGGGAACAGGCCGAGCTTCACCTGCAGGGTATCCTGCAATGCTTCGCGCCGACAGAAATCCGTCTATGGGCCCGCCGCCCGGAAGCTGCCCGCGCCCTTGCGGCGCACTTCTCGAATGCGCCGCTGCGCATCGTCGAGGATATCGGGGATGCCGTCGCGGGTTCCGACGTCATCACGACTGCAACGTCCGCCAGCAAAGCGTTCTTGCCCGGTGCAGCGCTCGAACCGGGCCAGCATGTCAACCTCGTCGGAGCGAGTCTGGCCGATGCGCGCGAGATCGACGATACCGGCGTCGCCCGCATGACCATGTTCACCGATGCGCTTGAAAGCTCGGGCCGGGAATCCGGTGAGATTCTGGAAGCGAAGGCGGCCGGGGTCATAGACGAGGACTACCCGGTGACCGAACTTGGGGCTGTGCTGGCGGGCGATGCGCCCGGCCGCACTGACGCGGCGCAGATCACCGGCTACAAATCCCACGGTTTGATCGTACAGGACCTTGCAGCCGGGTGGCATATCGCTGAGACGCTCGGTTGAGCCCCGTTTCGTCATTACGAGGGAAAAGCGACCGGCTGCACCTGGCCCGTCCCGAGGCCGCGCCTAGGCCCGCGGCGTTCACGGCTCGATGTAGCCGCGCTCCGTCGCCTTGTCCTGCAGCACCGCGAAAATCTCCGGCGACAGGTCCATGCGCTGCATGGCCACCTGCGTCGCGTTGCAGGCCTGCATCATCGCACCCAGCTCCTGCGACGGGTCGAAGGCCGTGATGTCCGTCACCACGTCGCCGAACGCCACGTCCACGTAGTCGAGGTCGGGGTCGGCTTCGACCATCTCGTCCAGCCGGGCGACCATGGCGAGCTGCAGTCCCAACTGCTCCTTCTTCTGATCGCTGTCCGCAACATCGTAGAGGCACCCCGCTACGGCACGCTCCGCATCGTTGACCGGGGTGCGCGCGTCCACGTTTTCGGCATAGGCCGGGTCCACGCGGGCGAAGGCTTCCTTGGTCCAGTCGAGCTGGGCCGCGTAACTCTCGACATAGCGCTCCGTGAAAGCCTCCCGCGACATCCCGGCGACGTCCACCGGGGCGAGGTCCTGGGCCGGGGCGGCGGTGGCTGCGCAAAGGATGACGGCGGCGGTGAGGGAAATGCGGTGGGGCATGGGTTCCTTTCTCCGGGGACGGGGCAGGTTTTCGGTCCCATGACCCGGCCGGTCTGGGTTTCGACTCGTGCGGTCGGGCCGGACCCTACCGGCGGGACGGCCATCACGCAAACCGCCGGGCATGGTCTTGCCGCGACCGGGGGGCCGCGCTAGGGATGCTGCGACAACGAACACGAGGGTTCCATGCGCCTGTCCCGTTATTTCCTGCCCGTTCTGAAAGAGACGCCCTCCGAGGCGCAGATCGCCAGCCACCGGCTCATGCTGCGCGCCGGCATGATCAAGCAGGCGAGCGCGGGCATCTACGAATGGCTGCCCCTGGGCTTCAAGGTTCTTCGCAAGCTCGAGAACATCATTCACGAGGAACAGCAGCGCGCGGGCCATATCCCGATGCTGATGCCGACGCTGCAATCGGCGGACCTGTGGCGCGAATCCGGCCGATACGATGCCTACGGTCCGGAAATGCTGCGCATGAAGGACCGGCACGACCGCGACATGCTGTTCTCGCCCACGGCGGAAGAGCTGTTCACGGATGTGGTGCGGGCGAACGTGTCGTCCTACAAGGATCTGCCGCTCACGATCTACCAGATCCAGTGGAAGTTTCGCGACGAGATCCGCCCGCGCTTCGGCGTGATGCGCGGCCGCGAATTCCTGATGAAGGACGGCTACAACTTCGACCTGTCCAAGGAAGAAGCGCTGCACGCCTACAACCGCCACCTCGTCAGCTACCTGCGCACCTATGAGCGGATGGGGCTTCAGGCGATCCCGATGCGCGCCGACAGCGGGCCCATCGGCGGCGATTACACCCACGAGTTCCTCGTGCTGGCCGAAACCGGCGAGAGCGAGGTATTCTACGACAGCGAAATCACCGATCTGACCTTTGGCGACCGCGAAATCGACTATGACGACGTGCAACAGTGCCAGTCGGTGCTCGAGGAGTTCACGTCGCGCTATGCCCGCACCGACGAGACGCATGACGAGGCTGTCTTCAACGAGGTGCCCGAAGAGCGGCGCCGCGTCGCGCGCGGGATCGAGGTCGGACAGATCTTCTACTTCGGGACCGAGTATTCCGAGAAGCTGGGCGCGACGGTGCAGGGCCGCGACGGCGAAAAGGTCGCGCTGCACATGGGCTCGCACGGCATCGGCGTGTCCCGCCTGATCGGCGCGCTGATCGAGGCGAACCATGACGACAAGGGCATCATCTGGCCCGAGGGCGTGACGCCGTTCCACTGCGGGATCGTGAACCTGAAGCAGGGCGATGACGAAGCCGACGCGGCCTGCGACGACCTCTACAAGGCGCTCACCGCTGCCGGGCTCGAACCGCTCTACGACGATCGTAACGAACGCGCGGGCGGCAAGTTCGCGACGATGGACCTGATCGGTCTGCCGTGGCGCATCACGGTCGGCCCCCGCGGGCTGAAGAACGGGGTGGTCGAGCTCACCTCCCGCCGCACGGGCGAGAGCGAGGAGCTGGCACCGGAGGCCGCCGTGGCCAAAGTGCGCGAGATCTACGGCGTTTGATCCGGCGGCGCGAAGTCACCGAGCCGCAGGGGCTGTTCCACCCCTGCCGGGCCTACAGCTACGCCGCCATCGCGTTCATGCTGCATTCCATCGAGGAGTTGGAGGCGCTCCCTGCCTGGGTCGCCGCGCAGAACCTGCCGGTCGTCATCACCGGGCCGCAACTGTCGCAGGCGATTACTTGGATCACGCTCTTCGTGCTCGCCGTCCTGCTGATCGGGCGCTCCGTGGCCGCGCGCCCGGTCCAGATCGTCGTTGCCGCAGTGGTCGGCGCGATGCTCGCGAACGTGGTGAGCCACGTCGCCCTCAGCCTCGCCACGCTCACCTACATGCCCGGCAGCGGCACGGCGCTCGCCCTCGTCCTGCCGGGCGGGCTCTGGCTCTATCGCCACATGGCGCTCGCCGATCCGGGGCGGCTGATCGCGGCCGGGATCGGCGTCCTCCTCATGGCGCCGGTGACATGGGCCGCTCTGGCGCTCGCCGCCCAGACTTGACCGGCGCCGCGTCTGGCCGCAGACTCCGTGGCAAAAAAGGAGAGAGCAGATGCGGGTTCTGGCCTTGGCGGGCGGACTGGCGGGGGCGCTCAGCCTGTCGCAGTTTCCCGAGTTTTCGCAGCAGTATGTCCAGCGTCTATCGGGCGCGGTGGACGAGTTGCGCGCGGTCACCTTCGTCTTCGACGGGGCGGCGAGCGCGGCCGGCCTCACCCGCGAGGAGGCGTTGCGCGAGATGCAGTCGGGCAATTCCGGGCTGGTCGCCAGCGTGGGCAGCGGGATCGGCGAACAGATCCGGCGCTATGAGCAACTGAATGCCGATTATCAGGCGCTTGCGCCGGCCACACCCGTAGCGCGGCTCGCGAACGTCTGGCGCTTTCGTGACCCGGAGCTTGTGGAGCGGACATGGTCGCATTATCAACCCGCCGTGCCGGTCACGGTCGACGGGGCGATCACCGCCGGAATCGGCTTCGTGGCAGGCTGGTCGATCATCGCGGGACTTCTCGCGCTCGTCTTGCGGCCCTTCCGTCGGCGCCGCTACGCCTGAAAGGATTTCACATGCCGATCCAGATGCGCTTCGCGCTCGCTTCCGCCGGTCTTCTGTTCCTGATGCCGCTGCTCGCGGGCATCCTCAAGGCCAGCGTGTTCTGGTGCCTCGCGATCTACGCGGTCTTCATCCTGAACGCGGCCATCGGCGCCAAACGGGTGGGGCGCGAGGGCGGCCTGATGGGGATGCGCGGCATCCTCGCCACGCAGGGCGTTCTCATCATCGTGTTCTACCTGATCGGCCGGTTCATCAACCTGCTGGCGCTATCGGGTGACCGGGTGGACCTCACCCCCGTGATCTACGCCATCTTCGTGGCAATCGCGCTGGCCGCCATCGGCGCGGGGCTGGTCGCGTCCAGGAAACCTGCGACACCGGCCGACACCAACGACGCCTGACCGGCGACCCCTCCGAGCTGACAGGACACCTGCCGTGGCCAATCGCACGACCCCGTTTGCCCGTTTCGAATGGATGATCGCCTGGCGCTACCTGCGCGCGCGCCGGGCCGAGGGGGGCGTATCCACGATGACGTGGATCTCGCTCATCGGGATCACGCTCGCGGTCGCCGCGCTCATCATCACGCTGGCGGTGCGCACCGGGTTCCGGTCGGAATTCGTCGGCACGATCCTCGGCGCAAACGCCCATGTCACGATCTACAGCCAGGGCGAGGTCACGCCGCAGGGCAACATCGACCGGTCCATCGCGGATTTCGACGGCTGGGCCGAGCGGATCGGCGGGGTCGAGGGCGTCACCCGTGCTGCCCCCCTGGTGAAGGGGCAGGTCATGGCCAACAACCAGGACCGCAACATCGGCGTGCAGATCTTCGGCATCCGGGCCGAAGACCTGCGCACCATCCCCGGCATCGTGAACGACGAGACGGCGACGGGCGACATCGAGGATTTCGAGGACGGGGTGGCCATTGGCCTCGGCGTCGCGCGCGAACTGGGGCTGACGCTTGGCGACAAGATCCGCCTGATCTCGCCCAACGGGGTGAAGACCGCCTTCGGGACCAGCCCGCGCGTGAACGTCTACGACGTCACCTATATCTTCTCGGTCGGCCGCTACGACATCGATTCCACCCGCGTCTACCTGCCCTTCGCCGAAGCACAGAGCTTCTTCAACAAGGAGGGGGCGGCGGACGAGATCGAGGTGATGGTGGAGGACCCGGAACAGATCGACCGCTACGTCGGCCCCGCGCTGGTCGCCGCGGGCGACACTGCGCTCGCCTGGACGTGGGAGGACAGCGCGGGCTCGTTCCTGCGCGCGCTGGAGATCGAGGACAACGTGATGTTCATCATCCTCTCCGTCCTCGTCCTGATCGCGTCCATGAACATCGTCTCGGGCCTCATCATGCTGGTGAAGAACAAGGGCCGCGACATCGGCATCTTGCGCACGATGGGGCTGACCGAGGGGTCGGTCCTGCGCGTGTTCTTCCTTTGCGGTTCGATGACCGGCCTCGTGGGGACAGCGCTTGGCGTGATACTCGGTTGCCTCTTCGCAATCTACATCGACCCGATCTTCGCCTTCGTGAACTACCTCTCGGGAGGCGGCGTCTGGGACCCGTCGATCCGGGGCATCTACGCGCTGCCCGCCGAGCTGCAGCTAGGCGACGTGCTGTCCGCCGTGGGCATGTCGCTCGGCCTGAGCTTCATCGTCACGATCTTCCCGGCCCGGCGCGCGGCGCGGATGAACCCGGTGGAGGCATTGCGCTATGAGTGAGGTCCTCAAGCTCGAAAAGATCGAAAAGGTCTACAACAAGGGGGAGCCGGGTGAGGTTTCCGTGCTCAAAGGTGCGGAAATTGCAATTGCACCGGGCGAGGTCGTGGCCCTTGTAGCCCCCTCGGGCGCCGGGAAATCCACGCTCCTGCATATCGCGGGGCTGCTCGACACGCCCTCCGCAGGCCGGGTCCGGATCGGCGACGAGGACGTGACCGACCTCGGCGACCGCCGCCGCACCGCGCTGCGCCGGTCTCGCATCGGCTTCATCTACCAGTTCCACCACCTGCTGCCGGAATTCACTGCCGCCGAGAACATCGTCCTGCCGCAGCTCGCCAACGGCGCGGGGCAGGGCGCGGCGCAGGAGCGGGCGCAGATGCTGCTCGACCGGGTCGGGGTGGCGCACCGGGCGGGGCACCGCCCGGCGGACCTGTCCGGCGGCGAGCAGCAGCGCGTCGCCTTCTGCCGCGCGCTGGCCAATGCCCCGGACCTGCTGCTGGCGGACGAACCGACCGGCAACCTCGACCCCGACACGTCCGACCGGGTGTTCGAGACGCTTATGGAACTCGTGCGCGAGACGGGCCTCTCCGCCCTCATCGCGACCCACAACCTCGCGCTGGCGCAACGGATGGACCGCGTCGTGGCGCTCGATGCCGGAGTGGTCACACCCGGCAAGTGATGCATCACATCCCCCTTGCCGAATCGAAAACACCCCCCAATCATTGCGGCGTGTTCAGGGGGATGCACTAAATGTTGAAAAAGTTCTTTCGTCTTGCCGGATCCATCGCGGGTACGGCGTTTTTCATGACCATTGCGGCGCCTGCCAGCGCCGACGAGGTGATTTCGACCTCGAACCGGTCGACCAGTCCGATGATCGTGGTGCGTGTCGACGTGTCGGAGCAGAAGATGACCGTGATCCAGGGGGGCAAGCGGCTCTACCAGTGGGACGTGTCGACCGCGCGCACGGGAAAGATCACGCCGCGCGGCACGTTTCAGCCGCAGTTCTTCTCGCCCAACCACCGCTCGTCCAAGTACGGCGGGGCACCGATGCCCTGGTCGGTATTCTATGACGGCGACTATGCGATCCACGGCACCGACGCCATCGGCCGCCTGGGCGCCCCGGCCTCGGCGGGGTGTGTCCGCCTGCACCCGGAGAATGCCAAGGTGCTTTACTCGATGATCTTCGAGACCGGCAAGAAAGACACCTACATCGTCGTCCAGGACTGACCGCGGGGACCGGATCGTGCGGGCTGACGCCCGCGCAGGTTTTGCGCCGCCCCGCCTCCGGCGGGTCGCCGCGATGGGGGGAGGCGCGGCCTCCCCCCTCTCGCCGAAGGCGAGACTCCCCCTGCGAAGTATTTCGGGAACGGTGAAGCGCGGTCAGGTTTTCTGAGTCAGCCAAACGCCCAGGGCCATGACGGCGATGCCGGCAGCGCGGGTCGGGCTGATCGGCGAGACGCGGGCGCCGAACAGGCCGAACTGGTCGATGAGCGCCGCCGATACGAGTTGTCCGAGGAGCACGAAGAACACCGCGTTGCCGACGCCGAAGCGGGGCGCGACGAAGGTGATGGACAGAACGTAGAACGCCACGAAGAACCCGGCCAGGAGCAGGTAGCGCGGGGCCTCGCCCAGGCGCGTCAGGGCCGCCGGGCCCGTCACGAGGGCCGCCGCGATGGCGATCAGGAGGGCGAGGCCGAAGACCACGACGCCGGTGGCGAAGGGGTTGCCGATCCGGGTGCCGAGGGAGGCGCTGAAGGCCGCGAGGACCGGGATACCGATCCCGGCGGCCAGCATCAACGCGATATAGGCGGGCGTGGGGTTCACGGAACGATGTAGGTCGCGGTGGCGGTGGCGACCGGCTTGTCGGCGGGCAGCGCGATCATGGTGGCGTCGGCGAACACCACGGCGCGTCCCGCCCGCACCACGCGGGCATGGCAGGCGATGCGCTCGCCCGCGCCGGGGCGCAGGAACACGGTGTCGAGGTTGGTGGTCGCCACAGGCTTGAACTCGCCCGCATGCCCGGCGACCGCGAAGACCATCGCGGTGTCGGCCAGCGCCGCGAGCGCCTGGCCGGACACGATGCCGCCCACGCGGGCGATCTCGTCGGTCACGGGAATGGAAAGCGTGGCTCCGTCCGCCCCGATCTCGTCCACGCGCATGTCGAGCGCGCGGACCCAGGGGGCGAACATGTCGGCGAGGATTTTTTCGGCATCTGCTGGCGTCATGGCGCCACATTGGGGCCAGTCGGCGGGGCGATCAAGCCTCAAGCGGCATCCGGATCGGCGGGGCCGCCCATCAGGTCGCGCAACCGTTCGATCTCGTCACTGGCCCGGGTGGCGGCAGCGTCGAGATCGTCGGCCAGAGCCCCGGCCATCTCCGGCGCGAGACCGCGTTGCAGGAGCCGTGCGCCGCTCGCCGCCGTGTTGGCGACATTGGCGAAGGCGTGGATCGCGGTCTCGAGCCGTGCGAGCACATCGGTCGCCGGGGCGCCTGCGCGGCCACGCTCGGATGTGAGAGCGAGGGCGGAGTGGGCGACGGAAACGGGCAGGGGCAGAACCTCGATCTCCCAAACCCGATCGGCGGGTTCGTCCCCCAGTCGGGCGGTGAACCGGCTGCGTTCGCCGCCCTTCGCGGCTTCCAGGGCGGCCTGGGCCTGTTGGGCGGCGGGACCATGCCAGATCGCCGACCAGGCCTGTCCGCAGATATCCTCGGCGCTGCGCCCGAGCATCTCGAGACCGCGTCGGTTCACCGCGACCACCTCGCCAAGATGGTCGATCACCTTGGCGCATACGTCGGCGCGTTGCGCCAGCACTTCGATCACGGCGGACATCACCTGTTCGTTCAGGCTGTCGTTGGTTTGGACGAGAGTCACCTGTTCCGCCTCCACATACTAAACTGGAGTCTGAGTATCGGTTAAGGGGCGGTGGTTGCAACCCCGTCGCCGCCGGACAGGGCGGCGACCGCCTGTGCAAAGGCGGTGCGCAAGCTGTCGTCGGAGAAAGGCTTCTGGACCACCGGACAGGGTGGGTAGGACTTGAGCACCTCGGGCGCCTCGCCGTAGCCCGTCGAGACCACGAAGGGCACGCCGTCTCGGGCGAGGCGGTGGGCCACGGGGCCCGACTGTTCATCCCCGAGGTTCACGTCGAGCAGCGCGAAGTCGAACTTCTGCGTCTCGATCATGTCGAGCGCTTCCTGCACCGAGGCGCTGATCTTGACCTCCGAGGCACCGAAATCCTCGAGGATTCCCTGGGCGTCCATCGCGATGATGAGCGTGTCCTCGACGACCAGCCCGGTGCCGGAGAGGTGAAACCCCTCGGGAGCCACGGTCTCGGTGGTCGCGGTGGCCGGTGTCAGGTCGGCGTCCTCGATGCGCGAAATGTGGTGGGCGGGGACCCGGAACCGTGCTTCCACGCCACTCACGCGGTAGTCGATCGAAGCCTCGCCGCCCAGTTCATGCGGAATCGACATCTCGATGATTGTGGAGCCGAAACCGCGCCGCTTGGGGGCCTGCACGGGCGGGCCGCCGGCCTCTTTCCAGTCGATGACGATGCTTGCGTCGTCCGTCTCGCGGATCGTGATGTCCACGCGGCCCGACTGGTCACAGAGCGCGCCGTATTTCATCGAGTTGGTCGCCATCTCATGCACCACGAGCGCGAGGTTCGTATAGGCTGTGGGGGAAAGCAGGGCATCCGGGCCGTCGATGATGACGCGGTCGGTCTTGGCCGCCGCGTAGGCTTCGAACTCGCAGCGGATGAGTTCCTTGAGCGGGGCCGGCTCCCACCGGTCGCGAGTCAGCTGGTCATGGGCCCGGGCGAGCGACTGGATACGCCCGTCGAGCCGGTTGGTGAAATCGGCGATGCCGCGGGCGTCGGATTTCGTCTGCGACACCAGTCCCTGCATCAAGTTGAGGATATTGCGCACACGGTGGTTCAGCTCGGAGATCAGAAGCTCCTGCTGCTCTTGTGCCCGCCGGCGTTCCTCGGCGGTGGCGTCCGTGACCTTGAGGAAGATCTCGAGAAGCACCACGCGCAACTGCTCGGCCGCATGCCGGGCGTGGTCCGACCAGGCCTCCGAGCGGCCCTCGACGTCCTGCTGCCAGGTCTCGAAGCTCTTGCGCGGGGTGAGGCGCGTGCCGTTCGGCCCCACCTCGGCCGGCTTCGTCGGGTCGCCCGCCCAGCTCACCTTGCGCGTCACCGGCTCGCGGCAGAGCACGAGGTAGTCGCGGGGGTAGCGCGACACGGGGATCGCCAGGATGCCGGCCGTGCGGTCGGCAAAGACCTGCGCCCCCGGCAAAGCCGCGCCCAGCTCTTCGGTCGAAAAGATGCCCGCCCCCGGTCCACCGTCGAGGAGCGTCGCAATTTCCTCGAACTCGCCCGCATCCGGCGTCACGCCCGTCGCGCTGAAATCCCCGGCGTGGTAAAGTACCATGCCGTCATGCGGGATCACCTTGGCGATGTCGTCCGACAGCGAGAACAACGACTGGTCGAGCGCGAGGCCGTCGGCCATGTGCGCCATGATCCGGGTCTGGAGCCGCGTCGTGTCCTCCTGGGCGCGCCCGCGAAGCATGGACTGGTACTGGCCCAGCTCGAAGGCGAAGAGGTGAGCGAAGAGCTCCACCGCCGTGCGGCGTTCGTAATCGATGTAGCGTGGCGAGTTGTGGTGGCAGGCAAAGAGCCCCCAGAGCTCGCCGTCCTTCATGATCGACACGGACATCGAGGCCTCGATCCCCATGTTGTGCAGGTACTCGATATGGATCGGCGACACTGCGCGCGTCACGGCGAGCGAGAGGTCGACGGGTGCGCCCGCTGCGTCGATGCCGGGCCGGATGACCGAGCCGGGGTCGTTCACGTCCGCGATCAAACGGATGAGCGCTTTCTTGTAGAGCGCGCGCGCCTGCACCGGGATGTCCGAGGCCGGAAAATTTAGCCCGAGATAGCGCGTCTCGCCGTCCGACCGGCTTTCCGCGACCACCCGGCCCGAATGGTCCGGCTGGAACTCGTAGACCATGACGCTGTCGAACCCCGCGATCGCACGCAGCCCGTCGGCGGCGTTCATGGCGAGGGTGGCGAGGTCGTGGGTCGTGTCGATCCGGCGGATGAGCGGGTAGACCTCGCTCATCACGTCCGAGGAGCGCGGTCCGGCCTTGGGCTCGAACTCGAGGATGAAATAACTGCCATTGTCATGCAGCGACAGGTCGAAGAGCTTGCCGTTGTCACGCAGGGAAACGCCGAAGAGCCTCAGCGCCGTTTCGGCGATGTTGGCCCGCGTCGCGCCCTCGCGGATGCGATCCAGCGTCTCGGTGTCGATCAGGTCGCTGACCGGGCATCCGATGATGTTGTCGACGTCGTGGCCGAGGATTTCGCCGAGGTTTTCCGAGGCGTGTTCCACGGTCCAGTCCCGCGATAGCGCGATCAGCGCGCCGTAGGACTGCACCTGGCCCAGCAGATGGATGGGCTCACGGTCGCAATTGGTGAGGTCGACGGGCTCGTTCGGGTCGATGTGCTCGATTGTGGGTTCGTTCATGCCGCGACCCCGCGAAACGCGACCTCGGCGGCTTGCGCGAAAAGCGCGTAGCCGGCCCGTGTCTCGTTCGTCAGGGTGATGGCCTCGTCACTGTCAGGGTCGATGGCGTCGAGCCGGGCACAGATGGATTGCCACCCGGCGCGACGGTCCTCATGGGCGAAAAAGCGGGGCATCGGCGCGATCCCGGCGGCCTCGGCGCGTTTGCGGATGACCGCGAGGCCGAGATTGGAGCCGTAGACGAGATAGCCTACGGCAAGCGGGGAAAGCGTCGGAGACGACCGGAGCGTCGGCGGCGTCACGTCATGCGCGGCGCAATCCGCGTCCAGCCGGTCGATCAGAGCGGGGATCATGCCGGTCATCTCCGGCAGGTCGTCGCCGCTGCATGCGTCATTGAGGGCCGCGAGCGCGCCGCGTTGGGCGGCGAGAAAAGCGGGCAGGTGGCGCTTGGGGTCGTTCAGGAAGGGGGCGAAACCGGCTTCCGATCTGTCGTGGTCGTCTCGTGTCGCAGTGCGCACGGCCTGGCGGAACCCGCGGCCTCGCGGCTGCGCCTCCGTAAGCAGTGTATGTGTCGTCATGTTAGTCTAGGATACCCCAAGTCGCTCTGTGCCCGGTGTCGAACACCCGAGGTATCGTTTTTGTTCCCCACGGATTCAAGAAAACTGTCACATCAGGAAATAGTTCCCGAGGGCAAAGGCGCTGGCAATGGCCGAGAGGCCCACGATGACGAGGAGCCCGTCGCGCGTGACCATGGCGATCGCCATGAGCGCGACGGCAAAACCGAGGATCGACGAGCTGAAGGGGACGAGTTCCAACATCGGCATCATGCTTCCCGCGGCGAGGCAGATGAGCTGCGGCACGATGAGGAACGGGGGCTCGACCAGGGGACACAACCTCTCGTGCGTGACACGGTCGAGCCAGCGCGCGGGCGGTGTCAGCCAGTCGAGACCCTTCGCGATCCTCTCCTTGTGCGCGTGGCGGCGCATGATCCAGCCGGGTAACCAGACGTGCTTGCGATGCGCGATCATCTGGAACGAGATCAAGGCGATGGAGACGCCGCAGATCGTCGAGAAAAGGGGAATACCGCTCGCCGGTGTCACGACAAGCAGGGCGGGAAGCATGAGCAGCGGGCTGAACGAGGCGCGACCCAGCGCTTCCACGACCTCGCGCACCGAGACTTCCTCCCCCTCGAGCGCCTTGCGGGCACGATTGAGGATATTGACGATGCTCTCGGGCCGGGCATCGGAAGGGGAGTGCGGTTCGGTTGTCGTCAAGTGTCTGCCTCGTCGCAAGGCTAACGCCGCTGTGGCCCCCTTGTTCCCGCAGGAACCGCCCCGCCACGCCCGCGTTGAGCCGTGGAAAGGAGACATATCATGTCAGAGATAAAGACGGCCAAGACCGACCCGACCGAGCTGTTCTGGGGCACCGCCGAGGACACGCGCTTCGGCATGCTGGGCTTCAAGGACGAAGACCAGCATCTCCAGCCGATGACCCACTTCGTCGACCGCGACAAGACGGCACTGTGGTTCTTCACCAGCCGCGACACCGACCTCGCCCACACCGCCGGTGAGGGTTGGCAGACCAAGATGAGCGGCGATGGCCCGGAAGTCTGGTTCACCATCGTCTCCAAGGGCCAGGACGTTCAGATCTGTGCCAAGGGGCGGTTGGTCTACGACGATTCCGCAGAGAAGAAGGACGAGCTGTGGAACCCCGTCGTCGGCGCGTGGTTCGAGGGCAAGGACGACCCCAATCTGGCACTCTATCGTCTCGACCTCGAAGAGGCGGCGATCTGGGCCTCGACCGATTCCACCTTCGCCTTCGCCTGGCAGATCGCCAAGGCGCAACAAAAGGACAAGGAGCCGGAGGTCGGCACCCACACGGTCATAAACTTCTGAAATTGGAGGGCGGCCCGGCTACTGGAACGGGTCGCCCTTCTTCGAACTTCCGCCGCCCTGCTCGAACGGGTCGGACGGCGTGGCGACCGCGTCGAGATAGCTCTCGGTGCAGGCCATCACCTCGTTCATCGCCATGTTCGTGCCCTTGAGCGAGAAATCCCCCAGCTCGCTGCCCTGGTAGGTCCAGACCATGTGGATGGACCGCTGGAACTCGCGCACGAAATTCCCCGCCGAATCCGAGGTCGCGGGGAAGATGTTGTAGAGCCCGCGCCGCCCCTGCACCTCGGTTCCGTACATCGTGATGTCCCACGGCGCGCGCCGGTCGAAGCGCACGACGAGCTGGTAGTCGTCGTCCACGACGATGGAACTCCAGTTGTGATTCAGGATCGCGACGCGCAGCCCGAGGTCGTCGAAGGTGGTATCCAGCCCGAAGAAAACGAAGCTGTCGTTGTCGTATTCCGCGATGGCGGCACAGGCGCCGTACTCGGGAAAGAACTGCACGTCCCACCAGCCGACGGTCTTCCAGTGGACGGTTCCCTGCGCCGCTGCGGGAGCGGCGGCGAGGGTCAGGGCAACGGCAAGGGCACGCATCTATCACTCCCGGTCGAAATATCTTTCGAGCAGGTTAGCAACAGATTTCCGAATCGCCAAACGGGACGCGCTCAGTTGAGAACTTCGGACACGATTCCAAGCGCTTCCACGACGACGGCGGTGTCGCGCATGATGCGGTAGATCTCGTTCTCACGGCGGACGTAGAGCTGGTCCGCGGGCAGGGCCGGGAGGTCGAAGAGCCCGGGGTATTCGATCACCGTGTAATTGTTGATGACCTGCACCTCGGGGGTGTCGCGGGTGATGTCGTCGGCGCGTTCGTAGACGACGGTGTCGCGGTCCGTGCGGCAGCTTTCGATCTTCTTGCAGTGGCCGGGCGGGATCTTTCCGACGCCCCAGCCGGTGCCGTTGTTGTTGCCGTTGGGTTTGGCGGCGACGGGGGCGGCGAGGGCTGTGGCGGCGAGGGCGAGGATGAGCGGTTTCACGGGATTGGACTCCTTTTCCTTTTCGCCTGTTTAACGCAGGATGCGGGCGACGGGTTCAGCGGTGCTTCGCCGATGGCGGGATCGCGCCGGTGGGCCGGGACGGACGGGAGAAAATAACATGAGATCAATGCTTTGGCTGGTCCCCGCGGCGCTTCTCGTCGCGGGATGCGACATGGACGGGACGGCGGAGGGCACGCGCTCGGGCGCGGCCCTCTATGCCGATTACTGCGCCGCCTGCCACGGGCCCGGCGGCACCGGCGGGATCGAGGTGGCGGGCAAGGCGACGCCGGACCTCACAATGCTCGCGAAGAACAATGGCGGCGTCTTTCCAATGACTTACGTGATGTCGACCATCGACGGCTACGCCCGCGACGACACCCACGGGCCAATGCCGCGCTTCGGCGACCTGATCGACAGCCCGGTGGTCACCTGGGTGGACGAGGAGGGGGTGGCGACCCCCACGCCGCAGGCGCTCGTCAGCCTCGCGGAATACCTCGAACGCCTGCAGGTCTGAGGGCCGAAACAGGGGGGCACAGGGCGTACACACCGCGTACACATCCTGTGCATACGATTGTCATACGCAGGTTAACGCGCGACCAGCGTGCCGACGGTGTCGAGGATCGCCGCATCCGCGCGGCGCATCCGGAACACCTGCGTGTCGAGCCGCACGTACATCTCGGCGGCGGGCAGGGGCGGGAGGCCGTACGCCGCGGGGTCGGCGATGATCTCGTACCCCTGCTGCGGGAGGCCGAGCGCGATGTCGACGCGCGCGGAGCCGGCGGGCTCCGGCGTCGGCGTGACCTCCTGCGCGGTGGCGGGTATCCCGGTGACGAAACCGAGGGCGGAGAGCCCGAGACTGAGCACGAGGGCGGAGAGGGCAATGGCGTGGGTCATGGCAGCGATCCTTTGTGAGCGGTTACCAGCCCAACGCACCGGGCAGGCGGCGGAGTTCCCCGGTGATCCGCCAATCCCCTGGAACAGTGGCGGACGGGTCACGCATTGAGTCACCGACACGCAAAGGAAAGGAGGACATCATGTCCGTCGCAAGTGTGACAGAGATTTCCGCAACCTCGACCAAGAGCTTCGACGATGCCGTGGCCCAAGGCATCGCGCGCGCAACCGATACGCTGCGCAACGTGAAAGGCGCCTGGGTCAAGGAGAGCAAGGTCGATATCGAGGACGGTTCGATCAGTGCCTACAAGGTCAACATGCAGGTGACCTTCGAACTCGACAAATGAGGGGCGCATGATCCCCGAGGAGAGAGGCCGGGCGAGAGCCCGGCCTTTTTCGTGTGAGGGGAGGTTGGCGGGCTGAAGCCCGCCCTATGAGGCGCTCCTGACCGTGCCGCTGACCGCGTTGCCCGTGGCAGGGTCACGCCGTTGCCACACCGTCACTTGTCGGCTTGCCGACAAGTGAGCGCCCGAACCGCCCCACCGGGGCGGGCGCTTCTCGCCCACCTGGTCGGTTTGGGCGCGGCCAATTCTGGGTTGATGACTGTGGGAGTTATTCCTTGTAATCCGGCAAACTGCCTTGAATAGCGTCACTTGCTACCAAAAAATTATACATTTCCCCAAAGTCGCGCAAAAGAAACCAGATAAACTATTGCGGTGGGTCACACTCAAGAAGAACTGGCCGCATGTTTCCGACTTGGAATCGTTGAGACCGCTCTCGGCCACGCAGGTTGGTCGATGTTACCGTTAACACATCGCTCCATTTCTGAACATCTGGGTAGTCATCCCGTGATAGTTGGATGTCGAAATCCAACGTTTCCTTACTTTTGAGGCCATCAAAAACTTTGTCTGGGGTTGTTCGATTTCCGTTATCGGCTTTTATGGTTACAGAAATTGCGTCAGAGCCGAAATTCTCTAACCGGAAATTATATTTGCGCCCGCCGGGAGACGAGGGGATGCCAGAACTGCCTCCAGACCTTAGCTGGACGAATGGCAATTCACTCGAGATCAGTTTCTTGGTTTGTTCATCTCGGGTTTCTATGTCCAATTTCAGTTGGCGTTCAGTGATCCCAACCATTGCTTTTTGCTGCTCAACGGAGTCTTTCAACTCTCTCGCTTGGAGTTGAAGCGCCTCTACGCTGTTGCGCAACTCTTCGCCCTGTTGGAAAAACCCGAGCACAAGCCAGAATATTGACAAGGGTCCAAAAATGCCCGCGAGAAAATCGCCGATTTCGTTGATGTGAATTGCTCGCCATTCAATCCACCCTAGATAAGATGCCAGCGGGATCATGGTAAAAACCAAAATTAGGTAGATCTTGGTGCCTTTTACACCAATTCCGATAAGCCGATTTGCAGCCCGTTCCCTGGCTAACGCCTGATTATCCAAAACCTATCGTCCCTCAAACATCCAACTCCTCAACAAACCGAGCGTTCTCCTGAATATACTGGAACCGCAGCTCCGGCTTCTTGCCCATGAGCCGCTCCACGAGGTCGCCGGTTTCGCCCGGTTCGTCCTCGTCGATGGTCACGCGGATCAGTTTGCGCGTTTTCGGGTCCATCGTGGTTTCCTTCAGGTCTTTCGCATCCATCTCGCCCAGGCCCTTGAACCGCTGGACGTCGATCTTGCCCTTGCCGCCGAGGCCCTTGGCCATCCACGCGTCCTTCTCCACGTCGTCGGCGACGTAGAGCCGTTTGGCCCCCTGCGTGAGCCGGTAGAGCGGCGGGCAGGCGAGGTAGAGGTGGCCCTGGTCGATGAGCGGGCGCATCTGGCTGTAGAAGAACGTCATCAGGAGCGCCGCGATATGCGCGCCGTCCACATCCGCGTCGGTCATGATGATGACCTTGTCGTAGCGCAGGTCGTCCACGTTGAACTTGGTCCCCATGCCCACGCCCAAGGCCTGGCAAAGATCGTTGATCTCCTGGTTCTGGCCCAGTTTCGACGAGGCCGCACCGAGCACGTTGAGGATCTTGCCCCTGAGCGGCAGGAGCGCCTGCGTCTTGCGGTCGCGGCCCATCTTGGCCGAACCCCCCGCGCTGTCGCCCTCGACGAGGAAGATCTCGGTCCCGTCACGGTTGGTGGCGGAGCAATCCACCAGCTTGCCGGGCAGGCGCAGTTTTTTGGTCGCGGTCTTGCGCGCCGTCTCCTTCTCCTGCCGGCGGCGCAGGCGTTCCTCGGCGCGCAGGACGAGGAAGTCGAGGATGGCGCCCGCCGATTTCGTGTCGGAGGCGAGCCAGTTGTCGAAGTGGTCGCGCACCGAGGCCTCGACCAGCCGCTGCGCCTCGGTCGTGGCGAGCCGGTCCTTGGTCTGGCCCACGAATTCCGGTTCGCGGATGAAGCACGAGACGAGCGCGCAGCCGCCCGAGGTCAGGTCCTCGCGCGTGATCTGGTTCGCCTTCTTGTTGTTGGTGAGTTCGCCGTAGGCGCGGATGCCCTTGAGCACCGCGGCCCAGAAGCCCGCCTCGTGCGTGCCGCCCTCGGGCGTGGGCACGGTGTTGCAGTAGGACTGGATGAACCCGTCGCGCGACGGGGTCCAGTTGATCGCCCATTCGACCTTGCCCGGCGCCTTGAACCGCTCGAACGACACCGAGCCGGTGAAGGGGCGCTCGGCATAGGTGGTGGTGCCCGCCATCGTCTCGTTTAGGTAGTCGGCGAGGCCGCCGGGGAAGTGGAACGTGGCCTCCGTCGGGGTTTCGCCGTCCGCGATGGCGGTTTTCCAGCGGATTTCGACGCCCGAGAAGAGGTAGGCCTTGGAGCGCGCCATCTTGAACAGGCGGGCAGGCTTGAGCTTGAGCGAGCCGAAGATCTCCGGGTCGGGGTGGAAGGTGACGGTGGTGCCGCGGCGGTTGGGCGCGGCGCCGATTTTCTCCAGCTTGCCGCTCGGGATGCCGCGGGAGAACTCCATCGCGAAGAGTTCCTTGTTCTGCGCGACTTCCACGCGCAGGTGGTCCGACAGCGCGTTGACCACCGAGGAGCCGACCCCGTGCAGGCCCCCGGAGGTCTGGTAATTGTCGCCCGAGAACTTGCCGCCCGCGTTGAGGGTGCAGAAGATGATCTCCACCGCTGACTTGGACGGGTCCTTGGGGTGCGGGCCGACGGGGATGCCGCGGCCGTTATCGCGGACCGAGACGTGCCCGTTCTCATGCAGCTCCACTTCGATCCAGGTGGCGTGGCCCGCGACCGCCTCGTCCATCGAGTTGTCGATGATCTCGGCCACCATGTGGTGCAGCGCCCGGTCGTCCTTGCCGCCGATGTACATGCCGGGGCGCAGCCGGACGTGCTCCATGTCCTCGAGCACCTGGATCGAGGAGGCGTCATAGGTGTTGCCGGACGGATTGGTGAGAAGGTCGCTCATGTGCCGCTGCTCTTTTTGTCGGGGTTTTGGGCATTATGGCAGGCAAGCGGGGCGGACAAAAGCGCCGATGATGCGAATCGTTTCGGGGGAGACTCGGGCGGCGGACCGGGGTGCGTGGACGGTATGGTTTACCTTACCTGAACAATGCGCGCCACGCCGTGAGCATTGCGCCGAAATCGGGAATAAACGCGGCTGAAATAAGGACGAATTTAGGCAAACTTGCGCGTTTTCGTTGACCGGTGCGGGTCGAATTTGGCACAGTCTCGGTGTCGCAGCGGCTGGCTTGGGGGCTGGCACGGACCGCGGCGGAGGCATCCCTGGTCAGGGATGCGACGACGATGGTCAGCGACGTTTCCCACGCGAGACGGATCGCCCGAGCGCTCCCCAGGGCGCATGCCGGCCTTTGGTCAGGACCGGCGACGAGCGGACTGTGCGTGGAATTAAGACTGGTGAAAGGGCAAATGGCGTTCAGGGGTGTTCGCCAGGGAGCCCAGGGGGAAAGGCCGGGGTAGGGGTGCCCCGGCCTTTTTCATTTGTATTACATGGACTTAGCGCGCAGCCACGCGGCGAGCGCGTCCTCGTGAACCTTGCCTTGCGCGACCTGGATAATGAGGTCGCCGATTTCCTCGGTGTCCCAGGGAATAACGACGCCGTTCATTTCAAGGCAGAAGTCCATCGCGTGAAACGCCGTGCGCTTGTTGCCGTCGTTGAAGCAATGGCCCACTGCGATCGCGGCGGCATAGGACGCGGCGAGGTCGTACACGTCGCCGATCATGCCGTAGACGAGCCTGTTTTCCACCCGCGCCAGCGTGGCATCAAGTGACTTGTTCCCGGCACGACCGGCGAGTTCGCCCGGATTCAGGGCGGCATCATGGAGCCGGTCCACGATGGCTTCATCCAGAGTGATGAAGCTCATTTGTCCTTGAGGTAGTCGAGAACGGGCTGCGTCCGGCCGCGCGACCTTTCGAGATAAGCCTCGACCTCATCCATCGTCGCATGGCGCGGTTCTTCGTCCTGAACCATGGTCTCGGGCACGAGGTATCCGACGATCTTGGAGTTCTTGAAGATCGCGACAGGTTCGCCGTTCGCGCGGTCGAAGACCTTCTGCGGTTCGCGCAGTTCGGTCATGGTGCAGACGGTCTTGGCGAAGATGCGGTTCATGATGTGCGCTCCGAAGTGTGCATTAGGATATACACTCTTTCGCACAAAATTCAACCTGTGGCGAACGGGTCTTCGGGGTATCCGACACGGGCGAGGTAGAGGCCCTCGGGCGGACAGACGGGGCCGCAGGCGGCGCGGTCGCGGGCTTCGAGGGCGGCGGTGACGTCGTCGGGGGTCCAGGATCCCGCGCCGACGCGCTCCAAAGTGCCCACGAAACTGCGCACCTGGTTGTGCAGGAAGCTCCGGGCGCGGACGTGGAAGCGGTACTCGGTCCCGCCGGCATAGGGCAGCGTTTCGACCCGCAGCTCGTCCAGCGTCTTCACCGGGCTGTCGGCCTGGCACATGGTCGAGCGGAAGGTCGTGAAGTCGTGGTGGCCGATCAGGCGGTCGGCGCCCGCCTGCATCGCCTCCGGGTCGAGGTCGTGGGCCACGCGCCACGCGTTGCCGCGGTCGTGGACCAGCGGGGCGCGGCGGGAGATAAGGCGGAAGAGATACTGTCGCTCCACCGCGGAGAACCGGGCGTGAAAATCCTCGTCCACGCGGGCGCAGGCGACGATGGCCACCGGGTCGGGCTTGAGGTGGTAGTTCAGGGCCTCGGTCAGCCGGAAGGGGGTCCAGTCCTGCGCGAGGTCGCAATGCGCCACCTGTCCCAGGGCGTGAACGCCGGCATCGGTGCGCCCGGCGGCAGCGATCGAGGGAACGTCCCGCTCCAGCTTGCCCAGCGCGGCCTCGACGGCGGCCTGCACGGAGGGGTGCTCCTTCTGCCGCTGCCAGCCTGAGAAGGGCCTGCCGTCGTATTCGATCCTGAGGGCGTAGCGCGGCATCAGCCTGCGGGGCCGGTGATCCGGTTCACATGGCCCATCTTGCGGCCCGGGCGCGCCTCGGCCTTGCCGTAGAGATGGATCGCGTTGGCGCTGTCCTGCGCCAGCTCCGGCACCCGGTCCACGTCGTCGCCGATGAGGTTGGTCATCACCACGTCCGCATGGCGCGACCCGTCGCCGAGCGGCCAGCCGGCCACCGCGCGGATATGCTGTTCGAACTGGTCGATGGCGCAGCCGTTCTGGGTCCAGTGGCCGGAATTGTGCACGCGCGGGGCCACTTCGTTCACCACGAGGCCCGTCGGCGTTACGAAAAGTTCAACGCCCATCACCCCGACGTAGTCGAGCTTCTCGAGCAGGCGGGCGGCGAGTCCGTGCGCCTCCATCGCGACCTTGCCCTCGAGCCGCGAGGGGATCGTGGTCGTGGACAGGATGCCGTCGACATGGACGTTCTCGCCCGGCGCATAGCTCGCGAAGGCACCACTGAGGCCGCGCGCGGCGATCACGGACACTTCGCAGTCGAACTCCACGAACCCTTCGAGGATCGCGGGCGCACCTTTCATTTCGGCCAGCGCCGCCTCGGCGTCGCCCGGCGCGGTGAGTCGGGCCTGCCCCTTGCCGTCATAGCCCAGTCGCCGGGTCTTGAGGATCGCGGGCGTCCCGATCTCCTCGATCGCCTCGGCGAGGTCCTCGGCGTCGTCCACCGCCGCGAAGGGCGCGACGGCGAGGCCCAAGTCGGCGATGAACGCCTTTTCCGTCAGCCGGTCCTGCGAAATGCGCAGCGCCTTGCGCCCCGGTCGGACGGGCGCGTGGGCCTCGACGATGTCGAGCGCGGACGTGGGGATGTTCTCGAATTCGTAGGTCACGACGTCGGCAGCCTTGGCGAAGGCGGTGAGCGCCTCCGCGTCGTCGTAGTCGGCCTTGTAGTGGTAGTTCGCAACGTGGCTCGCCGGGCAGTCGCCGCCCGGTTCGAAGATCACGGTCTTGAAGCCGAGGCGGGCGGCCGCGACCGAGAGCATCCGGCCCAGTTGGCCGCCGCCGAGAATGCCGATCGTGGCGCCGGTTGCGAGAGGGTCACTCATCCTGCGGTTCCTCCGGGATCGAAGCGGAGAGCGCCTCGCGCCAGGCGTCGAGCCGTTCGGCCAGGACCGGGTCCGACGTGGCGAGGATGCCCGCCGCCATGAGCCCCGCGTTCGCCGCGCCCGCCGCGCCGATGGCCATGGTGGCGACCGGGTAGCCCTTGGGCATCTGGACGATGGAATAGAGGCTGTCGACGCCCGACAGCGCCTTGGTCTGGACCGGGACGCCGATCACCGGCACCCGGGTCTTGGACGCCATCATGCCGGGCAGGTGGGCCGCGCCCCCCGCGCCCGCGATGATGACGGACAGGCCGCGCACCACCGCGCTCTTGCCGTAGTCCCAGAGGCGGTCGGGCGTTCGGTGGGCCGAGACGATGCGCGCCTCGTAGGCCACGCCCAGCTCGTCGAGAATGTCTGCGGCAAGTTTCATCGTGGGCCAGTCCGACTGGCTCCCCATGATGATTCCCACTTTCACGTCGGTCATGCATGCCCTCCATCAGGAGTGGCCGTTATAGTCCCTTCAGGACCTCATGCAATGATGTCGGGGGTCAGCTCGTCCTCGATCCGAGCGATCTTGTCCTTGAGGACCAGCTTCTGCTTCTTGAGGCGGCGGATGGTGAGCACGTCGGCACGCCCCTCGGCCTCGAGCGCGGTGATCGCCTCGTCGAGGTCGCGGTGTTCGCGGCGCAGCACCTCCAGTTCGACCCGAAGCACGTCCTCGTGCTTCATCTCGTAGGGGGTGCCCATGGATTTCGAGTCGTCCTTCATCGTTTGATCAATCTAGCGCAAATGCCCCGTTTCTCAAAGCGCTATGAGCGGGCGGGGGACACTTGCACGGGGCTCGGCTGCAACCCATATTAGCCTCGTGGGTTGCCGATGCGGGACCCACGGACCGACACATCGCTTCATGGCAAAGGACGTGTGATGACCAAGATGACGCAGGGGGCCCACCCCTATTTCCTGGGCTTCGATCAGCTGGAACGCATGATCGAGCAGGCCGCCAAGAGCGGCACCGAGGGCTACCCTCCCTTCAACATCGAACAGGTGAGTGACTTCGCCTATCGCATTTCCCTCGCCGTGGCCGGTTTTTCGGAAGACGACCTCTCGATCACCATCGAGGACCGCAAGCTTGTCGTTCGTGGGCGTCAGCCCAAGACGGACGAGGCGCGGGTGTTCCTGCATCGCGGGATCGCGGGCCGTCAGTTCATGAAAAGCTTCGTGCTGGCCGATGGTGTGGATGTCACGGGAGCAAAGACCGAGAGCGGTCTTCTGCACATAGATCTCGAGCGCACCCAGCCCGATCCGGTGGTTCAGACCATCGAGATCACGAAAGGCTGAGGGATCATTTTCCCGAATGCCCGCGTTGAATGGGAAACGCCTCACAGGAAAGGAGTGCGTCATGGAAACGAATGAATACGTGATGACCGAGCCGGTGGACAACATCGTCTATGTCCGTGAAGTGGACGTCGACGAACTCCCCGAAGAGATCCGCGACCAAGTGGACGACGGCAGCAAGCTTTACGGCGTCCATTCGTCGGAAGGTGAGCGGCTGGCCCTCGTCGGCAACCGCAACCTCGCCTTCGCGCTGGCGCGTCAGAACGAGTTGTCGCCGGTCGCGGTCCACTGACCGCAGGCTCCATTCGAGACGAAAGACGGCGCTCCGACGGGGCGCCGTTTTTCGTTGGGCGTCAGAGCGGCGGCCAGCGGCCCGCGAGGCGGGCGGCGGCCCGGTTGGCCGCGTCGCGGTCGCCGACGGCCTGCAAGGCGCCGGGGTCCGGGAGCGGGGCCATGCGGCGCCGGGCGTCGGGGACCGGTGTGATCTCCGGCAGGTGGGCAGAAATCCAGACGTCATCGGCGGGGCGCGCGGCGTCGGGCGGCTCCGGGATCGCACGGGCGAGACCGGCGGGGATGAGCGCGCCTGCAAAGCCCTGCAACACCGTGCCGCGATAGCCGATGCGCCGCGCGTCCCAAGTGGAGGCGGCAAGCGCACCGCCTTGTGTCTCGCGTGCCGCGAGGAAGGCGGCGGACCAGTCCGGCGCATAGAGCCAGTCGTCGTCGCAGATCAGGATATCGCCGTCATAGTCTGCGGCGGCGGGGAGCAGCTTGCCCACCGGGCCGGGGTCCCGCTCGGGTCGCAGGAGCGTCACCTCGAACGGCAGCGCGGGCAGGGGCGCCGGGTCGAACCGCGCGTATGTCTTCGGGATCGTGATGAAGATCGCCTCCGGCCGCACCACCTGCGCCGTCAACGCGGCGAGCACGCGCGGCAGCGTCGGAAAACGCGGCGGGATGGTGGTGAGGGCGATGGCGTACATCCCGCGAGAGAAGCCCAAAAAACCGGCCTTCGCAACGCGCCTGCGCCCCGTCCGTGCAAGCCACCGGAAAACCGCCGCCGCGCCCATCACATCCCCGCGGCCCCCGCTTGCTCCTCCCCCGGACTTCTCCCATAGAAGGGCCGCGAGCAGCAGGGAGCGTAGCATGTCGGTTCGGGAAAAAGTCGCCAGCATCATGGACCGGGCGGCGACGCGGAATTTCATTTCCGGGGTGATCCTGTTCAACGCGGTGATCCTCGGGCTCGAGACCTCCGACATGGCGATGGCCGCCGCCGGGCCGCTCATCCTCGCGCTGGACGCGGCCTGCCTGACGATCTTCGTGATCGAGATCGTGCTGAAGATCTTCGCGAAGGGGTTGAGGTTCTTCCGCTCCGGCTGGAACTGGTTCGACTTCATCATCGTGGCCATCGCGCTGGTCCCGGCGGGGCAGGGGCTGTCGGTGCTGCGCGCGCTGCGCATCCTCAGGCTGCTCCGCATCATCTCGGTCGCGCCCACGCTGCGCCGGGTGGTGGAGGGGTTCATCTCGGCGCTGCCGGGCATGGCCTCGGTCTTCCTGCTCATGGCGCTGATCTTCTACATCTCGGCGGTGATGGCGACGAAACTCTTCTCGGACAGCTTCCCCGAATGGTTCGGCACGATCCCCGCCTCGGCCTATTCCCTGTTCCAGATCATGACGCTGGAGTCGTGGTCCATGGGCATCGTGCGCCCGGTGATGGAGGTCTATCCCTACGCCTGGATGTTCTTCGTGCCGTTCATCCTGGTCACGACCTTCGCTGTGGTGAACCTCGTCGTCGGCCTTATCGTGAACTCTATGCAGGAGGCGCACCAGGAGGAGACCAACGCGGCCACCGAGGACTACCGCGACCTTGTGCTCAAGCGGCTGGAGGCCATCGAGGAACGGCTGGCGGAGGACCGGGAGCGTCAGTGAGGGGGTGCCGGGCTGGAAGCCCGGTCTGCGGTCTGCGTTTGACGATGGGTCAGAAAGAGATCGTTTAGGCCCCGTTGCTGACGTTGGCCTTAGCTAAAATTCTGCTTGGCAGCATCCGAATTACGGACGTTTGACACAGTGGCTCTTTCTAATGCAACAAGCCGTCTTCCCTAAGCCGGTCATACGCAGCGCGGATCGCTTCATCGCTGAATTTGTTGCGCTTTGCTTCACTCCATCCCTGCATCTCTTGTATGATCTTTTCCACTGGGAAATGACCTTCGTGATGAGCAAGCAAATGAACTGATGACAAAAGCTCCAACCCGTATGGACTTTCGTACCCTTGGACGAGCTTGCTCAACCGATCAATTATGTCGTCAGCTTTCATGTCAGATCTATTCAAATACTCGTTGGCTAACGCACATCCACTGGGCGTCACGTGCGATTGACGCTCGCCGCTTAGGAAACCGTCGATCAACCCATGACGCTCCATAGAGACGTAGGCAAGCTTCAAGGTTTCCGAATAAGGGCCGTGCAGGTTGCGAGCGAATTTCAGTTTGAAGTCCACACCAAAAGCTTGCAAAAAATACGCGATTTTATGGAGAGAAATCCTGTCGAACGACCCATCAAAATAGCGTTCAAGATCATTTAGCGCTTTAAGCAGAATGGCGCGCGGGAACGTCATCGGCAGACCCGAATGAATGTGTTCAGGCGCGTCGGAGGCATACGTGGGGACGAACAAAACAATGTCAACGTCATTGAGATTCGACAACTTCGCTTCGATAAGCGGCCGAACATCAGCCCAGTCCAGACCACCGTTTCCGCATCCAAGTGGGGGTATCGCGATGGACGCTATCTCGTGCTCTCGGATGGTCTCAACCAACGCATCGAGGCCGTCCTCAACGTATTGCATCTTCGATTTCGAGCGCCAATGGGCCTTCGTTGGGAAGTTGATCAGGTAACGCGGACCTTCCGAGGCGAAAAGTTCCTTGGTATCGAACACAAACATTTGGCCGGGTTGCAAGCCTTTGGCATCGCACAGAGATTTGTAGGCCCGGAAGTTTGCGGGCCATCTATTCTTGAACTCCAAGGCGACGCCTTTTCCCATGACGCCAACACAATTGACGGTGTTCACCAGAGCCTCCACAGGCTCGGCAAACATGTCTCCTTTCTTGGTCCGTATTGTCATCCGTAGAAGCACCCGCGCTTTGTGAGGATCGGGATGTTCCATTCCGAAGCAGCCATCATGCCCCCCAAGGTAGCTCGCATCGCGTCTGTTTTCACCACGATACACAGGATTTTGTCCAATGGTACAGCGCCATGAACCAAAAATTCGGCCATACGTTTGGCGCTACGCGTCATGCGCTCTGGCGGAGTTGCCATGTTGTGGTACCACTTACAGACGCCCGAGTAGCCGATGTCAGGTATGGCCGCAACCATCGGAGCTTCGTCGAACACATTCCAGTGGACGTGGTCTTCGAGTTTTGAGAGGTCGGTTTCAATTGTTGGCATAGGCGCTCGCGAGTTAAGGGCATAGTCGCTAAAACACGTAAGCAAACCTGAATCGATGTAAACCTGCGGTGAACTGACTAAAAACACCCTGTCATCTTCGCATGCCTGACGGATATACTCTCCCTGTGGCGAAACAAGTGGCACATTCTCCTTATAGATCGTGTACGTGAACGGCGTGATTGGGCTGAAATAGAACGGCACAAAGTCATTGACCACGCAGCCGTTCGGCATCTGAAACTCGTCAGTACCGCGTCGGTTGACAATATCTTGATACGATGTTTGGTGGCAACTCTGCGGAGCCGCGTGGTTTTTCGCCCTTATTTCACCATCTGCCAAGAAAGCCGGCAGGTCCTGGAAGTGAACTTGTCGAAAAACAAACCGGTTTGGCAATTTGCCCCCCTTTTCTCCAAAATCAACGGATAATTGACCCGGTTTCTTCAAGTTTTTCAATCAAGAATTGAGTCAAGATGGGCCATCTTACGATATGAATGTCTCGAATGTTCGTTTTCGCACAGGTGCACAATCCACTTCGCCAGCGCAGCGAACTTCCGCTTCCCGGCCGTTCGCAAGAAAAAACCGGGACCTCCCGGCCCCGGCTTCCAATCTTCCCAGCACTGACACGCAGCGTCACTGCCCCGCGATCAGCCCCATGCTTTCGAGCTTGAGGATCACCTGGTGGGCGCAGTTGTCGACGTCGACGTTCTCGGTCTCCACGCGCAGTTCCGGGTCGGCGGGGACGTCGTAGGGGTCGGAGATGCCGGTGAACTCCTTGATCTTGCCCTCCCGCGCCAGCTTGTAGAGCCCCTTGCGGTCGCGGCGTTCGCATTCCTCGATGGAGGTCGCGACGTGGACCTCGACGAAGGCGCCGAACTGTTCCACGTCCTCGCGCACCGCGCGGCGGGTGGCCGCGTAGGGGGCGATGGGGGCGCAGATGGCGATGCCGCCGTTCTTGGTGATCTCGCTCGCCACGTAACCGATTCGGCGGATGTTGAGGTCACGGTGCTCCTTCGAGAAGCCAAGCTCCGACGACAGGTTCTTGCGCACGATGTCACCGTCGAGGAGCGTCACGGGGCGCCCGCCCATCTCCATCAGCTTGACCATGAGCGCGTTGGCGATGGTCGATTTGCCGGAGCCGGAGAAGCCGGTGAAGAACACGGTGAAGCCCTGCTGCGAGCGCGGGGGCTTGGTGCGGCGCAGTTCCTTGACCACCTCGGGGAAGGAGAACCACTCGGGGATTTCCAGCCCTTCCTGAAGCCGGCGGCGCAGTTCGGTGCCGGAGATATTGAGGATGGTGACGTTGTCGCGGTCCTCGATCTCATCGGCCGGTTCGTACTGCGCGCGTTCCTGCACGTAGACCATGTGTTTGAAGTCGACCATCTCGACCCCGATCTCATCGGCGTGCTCGCGGAAGAGGTCCTGCGCGTCATAGGGCCCGTAGAAATCCTCGCCCGCCGAGTTCTTGCCGGGGCCGGCGTGGTCGCGGCCGACAATGAGGTGGGTCACGCCGTGGTTGCGGCGGATGAGGCCGTGCCAGACCGCCTCACGCGGGCCGGCCATGCGCATGGCGAGGTTGAGGAGCGACATGGTCGTGGTCGACTGCGGATACTTGTCCAGCACCGCCTCGTAGCAGCGCACGCGGGTGAAGTGGTCGACGTCGCCCGGCTTGGTCATGCCCACGACGGGGTGGATGAGCAGGTTGGCCTGCGCTTCCTTCGCGGCGCGGAAGGTCAGTTCCTGGTGCGCGCGGTGGAGCGGGTTGCGCGTCTGGAACGCGACGACCCGGCGCCAGCCCATCTTGCGGAAGAAGGCGCGCAGTTCGTTGGGCGTGTCGCGGCGGGCGCGGAAGTCGTAATGCACAGGCTGCTGGATGCCCGTCACCGGGCCGCCGAGGTAGACCTTGCCGGCCGTGTTGTGCAGGTAGTTGACCGCCGGGTGCGCGCTGTCGTCGGCGCCGAAGACCTTTTCGGCCTCGCGCGCCTTGTTGGGCACCCAGTTGTCGGTGACGGTCATGGTGGCGAGGATCACGCCCTCCTGGTCGCGCAGGGCGATGTCCTGGCCTTCGCTCAGGTTGGCCGCGAAATCCTCGGACACGTCCAGCGTGATCGGGATCGGCCAGAGCGTGCCGTCGGCCATGCGCATGTTCTCGACCACGCCGTCGTAGTCGGCCTCGGACAGGAAGCCCTTGAGCGGGTTGAAGCCGCCGTTCATCAGGAGCTCGAGGTCGCAGATCTGGCGGGGCGTCAGGTCCCAGGAGACGAGGTCGCCGGCTTCGACCTTCAGTTTCTGGGCGCTCTCGTAGGAGACGTACAGCTCGGGGATGGGGGCGAGGTTGGGCAACATTTCGGAACGGCCTTTTCGGTTGTAATCGGACCTCGGAATACGGTCGGGGGCATGTATCCCCGCAGGGGGGCGATTGGCAACCCGTGCGGCGGCGCGGGCAAAAAGAAGAGCGTCGTCTCGCGATGCTGCATTGCGGCAGAACCGCGTTCTGTCCCGGGCGGCGTGTGTGGGCCGGATTTATCCTGTAGCGGACATGAGACAAAAAAAGTCTCTTTTGTCACGGACCCGTGAACGAAGTCTTGAAACTACCGCGCCCCCGTCACCCGTAACTCCAGTGTTCGATAGCAAATCGCATCAACCGACAAGGAGGACATGATATGTTCAAGACAACCGTAGCCGCCGCCGCACTGGCCGCTCTCGCCGCCCCCGCTTTTGCCGCCAGCCACGAGGGCGGCAACCCGATGGTGGGCGGGGCCGAAATGCCGGCTGACCAGAACATCGTCGAGAACGCGATGAACTCGGAGGACCACACCACGCTCGTCGCCGCCGTTCAGGCCGCCGATCTGGTCGAGACGCTTCAGGGCGAAGGCCCGTTCACGGTGTTCGCGCCGACCAACGCGGCGTTCGAGAAGCTCCCCGACGGCACGGTCGACGACCTGCTGAAGCCGGAGAACAAAGAGATGCTCAGCAACGTGCTGACCTGCCACGTCGTCGCGGCGAACGCGATGTCCGACGCGATCAAGGGCATGGTCGACGATGACGGCGGTGTGCACCCGGTCGATACCGTCGGCCCCTGCACTCTGAGCGTCACCTACGAAGGCGACGACATCATGATCGAAGATGAAAACGGCAACGTGGCCAATGTCACCATCGCCGACGTCAAGCAGTCGAACGGCGTGATCCACGTGATCGACACCGTGCTTCTGCCCGCGCAGTAAGCGCACCGATCAGCTCACTGTATCTGAGCGAGAGCCGCCCGGGCCATGTCCGGGCGGCTTTTTTTCGGCGCGGTCGGCTAGGTCAGACCACGTCGAGGTAGATTTCCTGCGCTGCGATCATGACGCCGTCATCCCAGGCTTCCAGCCGGACGGTGTAATCGCCTTCCGCATCGGTGGTGTCGAACATGGAATCCAGGAAGAAGCCGTAGTTCCACGAATTCTGGAGCTTCGTGACGCCGTCGGTGTATTGCCCGCCGGTTCCGGTGAGATCGACGAAGTCCTCGGCCGCAGACCCGTCGACGTCCGCGAGAAACTTGAACTGGAACGTGTCGTTGTCGCCCGCCTCCGTGACGGTCGCGGCCCAGTCGATGTTCCATTCCATGCGGTCCGTACTGGCCGGGTCAGCTTCGACCGTGAACACCGCCGTTCCATCGGCGTTGTAGACCACATTGTTCGGGTCGAGGTCGCCGACGCCGCGCAGCTTGGCCTTGAGCGCCAGTTCGACCCCTGCGCCTTCGTGCCGGGTCACGGCATAGTGGTCGTCGGAGTTCCCGTCGCCGAAGATCATCTCGATCCCGTCGCCGTTCTCGGTCGCCCGGGCATCGACCTCGCCGAAGAAGGTTTCGACGTAATCTGTCCGCGCGTACCCGTGGTCGTAGTCGTATTCGCGCACGGCGTCATAGGCTGCCTCGGCGCTCTCGTTCCCGGAGTAGTAGGGGCGGTCGAGCAGGTCCGGGTCGATGGCTTCGACCGCGGCGATCAGAGCCTCGGCTTCGGGTGTGCCCGCGCCGAACCGGCTTTCTATCGGGCCGCGACCCAGGTTGCCCAGCATGTTGTCATGCAGGGACTGGAGGCGCTCCGGCGTGTCGTTGGCGTCGCCGTCGTCCGGGGTGAACTTGCCGATCATGTCGGTGAGCGGCGTGCCCCCGTCGGCGAGAAACTCGGCATAGGCGAGGCCGAGGCTCACGAAGTTCTCGTTCACCGAGGCAAAGTAACCTTCGTCGACATAGCCGTCGTCGAGGTATTCCCAGACCACTGCGAAGGTGTCGGCGGGCGAACCGTTGATCGACAGAATGTCCATGACGCCAGCCGCGTCGGTTTCCGCGAAGAGCGTGTCGAGGAAGTCGGAAAGATCGACGGAGGTTTCCGCGCCGCCCGTGCCCGAGGTGTCGGCGCCGATGAACTCGATCCCCGACAGGTTGATCCGGTCGGGCAGGTCGTCACCGAAGTCGAGCTTGTGGGCGTCCTCGGCCGCGAAGGTCGCGTCCTTGCTCAGCTTGACTGCGGGCGCGCCCTTGGCGTCGGCCTTCAGCAGAATGAAATGCTTTTTCTCGTCGAAGCTGTAGGTCGTGTCGAGGTTGAGGTGGACGACACCGTATTCGTCGACATCGACGGGGTCGACCCGTCCCTTGCCGTGGTGCCCCTCCTCATGGCCGCGTCCGCGACCGTTGTCATGTCCCTTGCCGTTTCCGTTTGAATGACGTTTTGCCATCTTGGTCCCCCCTGATGAATGACGGGGGTCTGAAAATCTGTGTCATTGAATGCCCCCCGGCCGCGAGCATAGCCTTGCATCCGGCGTTCGCGCAAATCGGGCGTCGGAATGGTCCCGCATTGGGGATAGTTTGTCGGGATCTCTCCGATTGGTTCTCTGTTTTCGACAATCCATAAAGAAAACGCCGCCCCGGTCCCCGGAGCGGCGTTCGTCGTTTCGCTGTGGTCCGGTGGTCAGACCGGGGCCTTTTCGGCCTCCACCGCGGCGGCGGGTTCCGCCTCGCCCTGTTCGGCGAGCCAGCGTTCGGCGTCCAGCGCGGCCATGCAGCCCATGCCGGCGGAGGTCACCGCCTGACGGTAGACGTGGTCGGTGAGGTCGCCCGCGGCGAAGACGCCGGGGATGGAGGTGCGGGTCGTGCCCGGTTCCACCTTCACGTAGCCGCCGTGATGCGTCTCCAGCTGGTCCTTCACCAGCTCCGAGGCGGGCGCGTGGCCGATGGCGATGAACACACCCTTGGCGTCGATCTCGGAGACTTCGCCGGTCTTGACGTTCTTCACGCGCACGCCCTCGACGCCCAGCGGCATGTCGGTGCCCGTGACCTCGTCGAGCACGTGGTCCCACATGACCTCGATCTTGGGGTTCTTCTCGAGCCGGTCGATCAGGATCTTCTCGGCGCGGAACTCGTCGCGGCGGTGGATCACGGTCACCTTGGAGGCGAAGTTGGTGAGGAAGAGCGCTTCCTCGACCGCCGTGTTGCCGCCGCCGACCACGATGATCTCCTGCCCGCGGTAGAAGAAGCCGTCGCAGGTGGCGCAGGCGGAGACGCCGAAGCCCTTGAACTTCTCCTCGCTCTCCAGCCCGAGCCATTTCGCCCGCGCGCCGGTGGCGAGGATGACGGCGTCGGCCACGTAGGTCGCGCCGCTGTCCGACTGCGCCACGAAGGGCCGCTTGGACAGGTCGAGCTCGGTGATGATATCGGTGATGACCTCGGTCCCCATCGCTTTCGCGTGCTCTTCCATCTTCACCATAAGCTCGGGCCCCTGGACCTCGGTGAAGCCCGGGTAGTTCTCGACCTCGGTGGTTGTGGTGAGCTGGCCGCCCGGCTCCATCCCCTGCACGAGGATCGGTTTCAGCATCGCGCGCGCGGCATAGACGGCGGCGGAGTAGCCGGCGGGCCCCGACCCGATGATCAGAACTCGGGTGTTGTGCGTCCCAGACATGACGAATCCCCTCGAAGTGTGTGTTGCGCCCGATATAGTGATGGGACCACCGGCCCGGAACCCCCCGCGGCGTGCTGTCACTTTCCCGACATCGAGACATGATCTTGCGCAAATGCGAAATATTATTGCGCGCGTGGCCGCCTCACGGTAAGGTTCGCCAAATCAGCAGGGGGATGGCGCATGCCGAACGCGAAACTGGACCCGATCGACCGGATGATCCTGGCCGAATTGCAGGGGGACGGGCGCATGACGAACGTGGAGCTCGCCAAGCGCGTGGGCATTTCCGCGCCGCCTTGCCTGCGCCGGGTGCGCACGCTGGAGGAGGCCGGGTTCATCCGGGGCTACCACGCCGATGTGGATGCCCGCGCGCTGGGTTTCGAGGTGCAGGTCTTTGCGATGGTGGGACTTCAGAGCCAGGCGGAGGCCGACCTGTCGCGGTTCGAGGCGCGCTGCCGTGACTGGCCGCTCGTGCGCGAGTGCCACATGCTGAACGGCGAGGTGGATTTCATCCTGAAATGCGTGGCGCCCGACCTGTCGACCTTCCAGACCTTCCTGACCGAGGAGCTGACGGCGGCGGAGAACGTGGGCAGCGTGAAAACCTCGCTGGTCATCCGCGACGCCAAGGACGAGCCGGGCGTGCCCTTCGACGTGCTCGAGGCGCGGATGGCTGCGCAGGCCTGAGCGGCAGCAAAGTATTGTCCGGGTCTCGTTTCCGGCCCATCATGCGGGTATTCGCGAAGGGGAAAACACGATGCATTTCAACAGAGTTCTGGCGCTTTTCGGGGCCGCCGCCGCGCTTTCCGGCTGCATGGGGACGGGCGGCACGACGGGCACGGCGCCGGACTGGACACTGAACTCCTACCTGCCGGACCCGACCGTGAACACGCAGATCCAAGGCAACGCGACGCAGGATTCTTCGTTCTCGACGCTATTCAGCGGCGTGCGGATCGGAGCGGGTGAAATGCCGCTCACGTGGAACCAGCAACTCGACAACGCCGCGCAGTCCTACGCCGGCTACCTCGTCGCCACGAACCAGTTTTCGCATACGGCGGGCAATTCCGACATTACCGACCGGGTGGCCGCCACCGGCTACCAGTACCGCAAGGTGGGCGAGAACCTTGGGCGCGGGCAGCAGTCGGAACAGGCGGTGATGACCGACTGGCAGAACTCCCCCGGTCACAACGCCAACCTGCTCGACCCGGATTTCGAGGAATTCGCGCTGGGCGTGTCGGGCACCGGGCAGAACGTGACGTGGGTGCTGGTACTGGCCGATCCGCTCTGAGCGGGGCCGCGCGACGCCCGTATCCACAAACGAAAACGGGGCGCCTAGGCGCCCCGTTCGTGTCTCGGCGGGTGCGGTCGCACCCGGATCGCGTGGCTCAGGCCAGCGCGAGGTTGGAGGCGGACTCGCGACCGTCACGACCTGCTTCGAGGTCGAAGGTCACGGCCTGGCCGTCCTTGAGGGTGGTGAGGCCGGCGCGCTCGACGGCGGAGATGTGGACGAACACGTCCTTCGATCCGCCTTCGGGCTCGATGAAGCCGAAGCCTTTAGTTGCGTTGAACCATTTCACGGTGCCATTCGCCATTGGAATGTTCCTTTCAGTTTGCCACCCGCGGAATTGCGGCGGCCCGGCAGCTTAAAGATCGAATGCTGGCCGAGTAGGAACAGGATCGCGAATTCAAGTATGCCACACCCACATGCGCTTTCCTGGCCCGAAACACAAGGGTTTTCCCAACGGTAACGCAGAGATGAGCGGCCACGCGCCCGTGGCTCCGGGACCACATTTCGGCGGCTCTTTGCGAAAAAGTGAGTCTTTTGGCATTGTTATCACGGGCTTCCCCCCGGTTAACTGACTCGCGGAACACAGTTTTTCTCCGAGTCGCCTGGGGGCGGCAGGAAAACCGGGAGACGACACTTGATTGCTATGCGTTTGACGAAACTGGCGGCGGGCCTTGCGCTCGGCGTCCTGCTTGCCGCCTGTGCCGATGTGCCGACCGAGGAAACGGCGGTCACTTCGACCGGGGAGGTGCTGCCGGTCATCTCGTCCAAGACGCGCTCCATGTACCGGGAATTCGACGACGGGCAGTTCATCGTGCCCGCCGTGCCGCGCCAATACCTGTCGGAAGAGCGCGCGCGGCAGTACGTGCCGTACTACTCGCCCTATCCGGAGGGCACGATCGTCGTCGATCCCTATGACTACAAGCTCTACCTGATCTCCGGCCCGAACGAGGCGATGCGCTATACCGTCGGCGTCGGCAAGGCGGGGCGGGGCCTGCGCGGCGAGGCGCGGGTGAACCATCAGAAGGACTGGCCCTACTGGACCCCGACCGCGAACATGCTGCGCCGCGAGCCGGAGAAATACGGCCCCGTGCGTGGTGGCATGGAGGGAGGGCTGGACAACCCGCTGGGCGCGCGGGCGCTCTACCTCTACCGCGGCGGGCGCGATACGCTCTACCGCATCCATGGCACGCCCTATCCCTGGACCGTGGGCGGCGAGGAATCCGGCGGCTGCATCCGCATGTTCCACCAGGACGCCATCCACCTCGCGGCCAATGTGGAGAACGGGACGCGGGTCATCATCCTAGGTGCGAGCGAGGCGGGGAAATACACGGTGCCCACGGGCGAAAGCGCCTGACCCCGCGACCAGCGGTTCCCCGCCGCCGGACGCGACAACGTGAATGCGCGGGGGCGCCGGATCGGCTATCGTCTGCCCAAAACACCGAGGCAGGACAGTGATGACCCCAACGACCCGGCGATCCGTCGCCCTTTCCCTCTTGCTCGCGGCGGCGGTGACGCTGGCCGCCTGCGGCTCTGGCCCCTCGCGGGGGCGGATGGCGACTCCCAAACCGCTGTTGCCGGAGAACTACCAGACCACGGGGATCCCCTCGATGTTCGGGGACACCGATCCCATCGACTGGACCGAGCATTCGCCCCGTCCCGATGCCTACCCGGTGCACGGGATCGACGCGTCGCGCTACCAGGGCGAGATCGACTTCGCCACGGCGCGCGCGAACGGGATCAACTTCGCCTGGCTGAAGGTGACCGAGGGGGGCGACCACCTCGACCCCGGCTACGAGATCAACGCGCCTCGCGCGCGGGCGGCGGGGATGCCGGTGGGCGGCTATCACTTCTACTACTTCTGCCGCACGCCCGCCGAACAGGCGCGGTGGTTCATCAGGAACGTGCCGAAGGTCGCCGGGGACCTGCCGCCGATGCTGGACATGGAGTGGAACCACCAGTCGCGGACCTGCAAGCGGCGTCCCGACGCCGAGACGGTGCGCGACGAGATCCGGCAATACGCCCAGATCGTCACGGCGCATTACGGCACGGCGCCGGTGATCTACGTCACCCCCGACTTCTACGCCGAGAACGAGCTTGGCCGGCTCGCGGGCTACGAGTTCTGGCTGCGCTCCGTCGCGGCGCATCCGTCGGAGCGGTATCCGGACGAACGCTGGACCTTCTGGCAATTCACCGGCACGGGCGTCGCGAAGGGCGTGAAGGGCAACGTGGACCTCAACGCCTTCGCGGGCAGCGTGGAGAGCTGGGTCGGCTGGCTGACGGCGCGCCGCCAGCGCTAGGTCACGGCAGGCGGATCACCGGGGCGGGACCTAGCGGCACGGGGCCCAGGAAGGCGCGCCCGTCCTCGAACCGGAGCGTGGCGTCCAGCGTCTCGGGATCGCCCGACAGGCGGGCGAGCATTTCGCCCGCGCGGGTGATGGTGCCCACGAGCATCTCGGGCACCGCGCCCGCCGCCTGCGCGACGGCGATCATGTTGCGCCAGTTCTCGGCCTTCACGTCGATTTCGCCCTCGGCCACGCCGTTCTGTCCCACCACAAGAACGCCGGTCGCGTCGAGCGTCAGCGCACCCCAGTCGAGCGCGAGGCGCGTGAGCTCGATCTCGCGCGGCTGCGGGCGGGCGCGTTCGATGGCGAAGCGGTCCCACGGGTTGTCGAAGCGGATCGTCGCGGTGATGCGCGCCCGGTCGATCACCTCGGGGATCGCGCCCGCGTCGCGCGCACCGGAGAGGAGCGCGGGATCGGGGCGGATGCCGCTCGCGTTCACGTCGAAATCGTAGACATGCCCCTGCCGGTCGGGCGTTTCGCGCATCGACACCTGCGCCTGGCTCAGCCCCGTCTCGCGCGTCGTGCCGTCGGCGGTCGTGGCGATGGTGGCGCCCTCGATCTCGATCACGCTGCGCCGGATGGGAAGCTCCACCGTGGGGGCGAAGCTCGCCGAGGCGCGGAAGACCTCGGCCTCGATCCGGTGGCTCGCGTCGCGGGTGGCGAAGACCTGTTCGCCGGGAAAGACCGCGATGACCTCGGTCGGGCTGTAGCTCAGCGACAGGTTCTGGAACGTGGGCGCGGACCAGGCGATGCCGGTTTCCGGGTCGGCGATGTTGAGGTCGGTGATGGTGGTGTCGAAGCGGCTCGGAAAGCCCGCGGTGTTGAGGCTGTCATACGCCGCCGTCCAGCCCTCTTCCCGCCGGTCCTCGAACCAGCCCGCGAGCACGCGCTCGGTCGCCTGCGCGCCGATGAACCAGTATCCGCCCCATCCGAAGAAGATGAGGAGGATCAGGGCGATGATGATCTGGGGCGCCTTGCGCATCGTGGCCTCTCTGTTACCGTCCCCCCTTCTAGCCAGCGCGCGACAGGAGGGGAAGCGGGATGGACAGCGACCTGTGGGTCTTCGGCTATGGCTCGCTCCTGTGGAACCAGGGGTTCCCGCATGTGGAGGCAGTGCAGGCGCGGCTGCACGGGTATCACCGCTCGTTCTGCATGCGTTCGATTCACCACCGGGGCACGGACGAGGTGCCGGGGCTGGTGCTCGCCCTCGACGAGGCGCAGGGGGCCAGTTGTGCGGGCGTGGCCTACCGCGTTCATCCCGATCACCACGCGCCCACGATGGTGGCGCTGCGCGAACGCGAACTGATCTCGTCGGCCTATGTCGAGAAGACCCTACCCGTGTCGCTCGCCGATGGACGGGAGGTCACGGCGGTCTCATACGTGATCGACCCGGACCACGTGCAATACTGCCACCTCGACCTCGAGGAGCAGGCCCGCATTATCGCGCGCGCCGTGGGCGGGCGCGGGCCGAACACCGAGTACCTCTACAACACCGCCCAGCACCTCACCGACGAGGGGATCGAGGACCCGGACCTCACCTGGCTTGCTGCCGAAGTGCGCAGGATCACGGGATAATCGTCCATTCGTTCCTTGTGAGCGGGGCGCGCAGCGACTAACCTCCCGTTCAAATAATCATCCGGAAGGAGCCCGTCCGCATGGACCAGCCGGATCTCGGGGCCGAGCCGAAATTCACACGACCCTTGCGTCAGATCCTGACGATGTTCATCGTTCTGGGACTGGTGGGTGTCGGCGTGTTCTTCGCGTTGCCGCAGGTGCTCCCGGTCTTTCTCGCCAATCTCTATCTCAACGCTTTCATCGGGTTCGTTTTCCTCGTCGGCCTGATCGCCTGTTTCTGGCAGGTGGTGCAGATCGCGAGTTCGGTGGGGTGGCTCAAGCGCTTCGCCTCGGGCGAGCATGACGGGCGCGGGGCGCCCCGGCTTCTGGCTCCGCTGGCCGCGCTTCTGCGCACGCGGCGCGACCGGATGCAGATCGGCTCGACCTCGGCGCGTTCGATCCTCGACAGTGTTGCGACCCGCATCGACGAAGAACGTGACATCACGCGTTATATCACCAACCTTCTGATCTTCCTCGGCCTTCTGGGGACGTTCTTCGGTCTCGCCACGACCGTTCCGGCGGTGGTGGAGACGATACGCTCGCTCGCCCCGGGCGAGGGCGAGGGGGGCGTCGCGGTGTTCGACCGCCTCATGACCGGGCTCGAGGAACAGCTGGGCGGCATGGGCACGGCGTTCTCCTCCTCGCTCCTGGGGCTTGCCGGGTCGCTGGTCGTGGGCCTCCTCGAGCTCTTCGCGAGCCACGGACAGAACCGGTTCTACCGCGAGTTGGAAGAATGGCTCTCGTCGATCACCAAGGTGGGCTTTTCACCCGGGGAAGAGAACCAGGGCGAGGCGGGGATGGCCGCCTACCTCACCTACATGGCCGAACAGATCGAGGCGCTGCGCCAGGCTGTCGCCACCGCCGAGGACGGGCGCGCCACCACGGACGCGCGGCTCTGGCAACTCGTCGACGGGGTCGAGCGGCTCGCGTCGAGCCTGCATGAACAGCCCGACCTCGGCCCCGAATTCGCGCGGATGGCCGAAGGGCAGGAACGCATGATCGCCGCCATCGAGGGGCAGGGGAGCGCCGCCGCGCCCGCCGCTGCCAACGACGATGCCGAAGCCCGCATGCGCCTGCGCTCCATCGACGTGCAGCTTTTGCGGATCCTCGAAGAGATGGCCGCGGGTCGGCAGGAAACGATGTCGGAGCTGCGCTCAGACATCAACGCGCTCACCAAGGCGATCCGCGCGCTCGGGGGTGAGTGATGGCGCTCGCGCGACGGTCTGTCCGCAACGTCTCCGGCACGATCTGGCCGGGGTTCGTGGATGCGATGACCGCGCTCCTCCTCGTCCTGATGTTCGTGCTCACCATCTTCATGGTCGTGCAATACGTGCTGCGCGAGCAGATCTCGGGGCAGGCGACGGAACTCGACAACCTGTCGGCGCAGGTGGCGGGGCTGGCCGATGCGCTGGGCCTGGAACGCCAGCGGACGGCGCAGCTGGGCGAGGAGGTGGGGAGCCTCACCGCCACGCTGGGCGACATGCGCACCGAGAACGCGGCGCAACAGGCGCGGATCGGTGAATTGGTCGAACAGACCGAAGCGCAGGCAGAGCGCATCGCGGGATACCAGGGCGAAATCGCGAGTTTCGAGGAACAGGTGGCGAGCCTGATCGCGCAGCGTGACAGCGTGATCGCCGAACGTGACACGGTGATCGCCGAGCGCGACGCGGTGATCGACGAACGTGACGAGGTGACGGAGGAACGGGACACGGCGCAACAGCGTGCGGTTGAACTGCGCGCGAGCGTCGAGGAACTGGAGGCCGCCCAGAGCCGCCTGATCTCGGAACAGGAGGCGCTGCAACTGGCGCTCGCCCGCGCCCGCGACGAGATCGACGCCGAGGCCGAGGCCGCGCGCCTTGCCGCCGCGCGCCGCGAGGCGGTCGAGGCCATGCTGGCCGAGATGCGTGCCGAGGCCGCGCAGGCGGACGCGGCCCTGGCCGAGGCCGAGACGGAGATTTCACAGCGCACAGCCGCGCTGGAAGAGGCGCAGGGGACCATAGAAGAGCAGCAGGCCGACCTCGAGGCCGCGCGGGCCGCCGCCCAGCAGGCGCAGGAGGAACTGTCCGACGAGGAAGCCGCGCGCCTGGCGGATGCCGCGGCGCTTCAACGCCTTCGCGAGCGGCTTGCGGACGCGGACGAAGAGATCACCGCCATGACGCTCGCGCTCGAGGAGCAACGGCGGCAGGCGGAGGAAACGCTCACGCTGCTCGCCGCCGCGCGCACCGCGCAGGCGGATATCGAGGCGGCGCGGGATGAAGCGTTGAGCGAAGCCGACCGTCAGGCCGCGCTTCTCGCAACCGCCCGATCGGAACTCGCCGACGAGGAGGCGCAGAGCGCGGAGGCGCAGCGGCGCATCGCGCTCCTGAACGAACAGACCGCGGCGCTGCGCCAGCAGCTCGGAAACCTCGAAAACGTGCTCGACGAAGCGCAGCAGCGCGAGGAGGAGGCGCAGGTGCAGATCGAAGCGCTGGGATCGCGGCTCAACACCGCGCTCGCGCAGGTGGCTGCCGAGCAGCGGGCGCTGGCGGAAGAGCAGGCCGCGCTGGCCGAAGAACAGCGGCGCCGTGCCGAGCTCGAGGCCGCTGAGGCCGAACGTGCGCGCGAAGAGGCCCGCAATCTCGAAGGGTATCGCTCGGAATTCTTCGGGCGGCTCCGGCAGGTTCTGGGCGACCGCGAGGGTATTCGCATCGACGGCGACCGGTTCGTCTTCTCGTCCGAAGTGCTGTTCCCGGTGGGCGCGGCGGACCTGTCGCCCGCTGGGCGTGCGCAGATCACGCGGGTGGCGAACACGCTCATGGAGGTCGCATCCGAAATCCCCGCCGAAATCGACTGGATCCTGCGGGTGGACGGTCATACCGACAGCCAGCCGATCCGGGGCAATGCGGAATATGCCGACAACTGGGAACTGAGCCAGGCGCGCGCGCTGTCCGTCGTGCGTTACATGCAGGACGAGCTGGGCTTTCCGCCCTTCCGTCTGGTCGCGGCCGGGTTCGGGGAATTCCAGCCGCTGGTGCAGGGCGACAGCGACGAGGCGTTGGCGGCGAACCGGCGCATCGAGCTCAAACTGACCGAGAAGTGAGGATCAGGGGGCCACGGTGAGGGTGGTCTCTCGTGCGTCGATCTCGGCCCCGTCGCGCATCAGGCGCACGCTGATCTCGTAATCGCCCACGGGCCAGCCATTGTCGGGGCGCCGCTTGCCCGCCGCCCGGAAGAACAGCACCTGCCTGCCTTCGATCTCCTGCGCGGCCGAGACGAGTTCCGACCCGTCAGGCCGCGTGATCGCGATGTCGAGCGTGTCGCCGGGCCGCGCGCCGTAGGCGAAGCCCCAGCCGACGAGGGCGGGCGCGTCCGGGGTGAGGCCGTTCACGCCCGCCGATCCCGCCTTGATCGCGTCGTAGTCGGGCAGACCCGCGCTCGCCCCAATGGTGAGGAGGCCGCCGGGACGGTAGGCCGGGCTGGCGCTCCACAGGTCGTCCTCCGGCCCGTCGTCCTGGCCGCATTCCGTGATCTCGTCGGTGTTGAACGGATCGACCACGCGCCCGTCCCGGCGGACCGAGATGTGCAGATGCGGGAACTGGGTGCGGCCGGAATAGCCGACCTCGCCCAGTGCCGCGCCCATCGCGACACGCTGGCCGGACTGCACCGTGACGGTTCCCTCCTTGAGGTGGCAATACTGCGTCTCCCACCCGCCGCCGTGGTCGAGCACCACGCCGTTTCCGCATTCGCGGCCCGAAAGCGTGTCGGGCGGCGTGTCGTCGGCCCCGAGGTCCGGCATTCCGTCGCGCACCCCGCGCACGATGCCGGGCGCGGCGGCCACCACCGCAACGCCCGCCTCCATCGCGGCGAAGGAGGTGAGCGCGAAATCCGTGCCCTTGTGCCCGTCGTAGGACATCGGACCGCAGGTGAAATCCGCGGCGCCCGTGGACGGGTCGGCGTCGGTGTATTGAAGGATGAAGCAGTCCTCGCCCAGCGTGCAGTCGATCGGCTGGTTCAGGATTGGATCGCGGGCGAGGGCGGGCGTGGCCGCGAGGGCGACGGCGGCGAGGGGCAGGACAAGGCGCATGGCCGCACTCTAGGCGCGCGGGGCGGGCCGGCTCAAGCGGTGGGTTTCATGGCCCAGTCGAGCGCGTCTTCCAGCCGGTCATCGCCCCAGAAAAGCTCATCTCCCACGGCGAATGTGGGCGAGCCGAAGACGCCCAATGCCTGCGCCTGCCCGGTTTCGGCGGCGAGGGCGGCTTCCGCGTCGGGGCTCTGCGCGCGGGCCAGAGCGTCCTTCGGATCCTGCCCGGCAGTCTCCAGCGCAAGCGAGAGGTTCGGGTCCTCGCCCGCCGGCTGCCCGTCCTCGAACCAGAGCCGGTAGGCCTCGCGCGTGTAGGCTTCGCCCCAACCCTCGGACATGCCGAGCAACGCGACTTGGTTGGCCAGCACGAGGCCGGGGAGGGGGTAGGGCGCGGGCAGGCGTGGCGAGAGGCCGTAGCGCGGCGCGCGCCGCTCGATGTCGCGCCACATGTACGCGGCCTTCACCGGCTTGTCCTTGAACGGCACGTTGTTCTGCTCGACCATGATGTGACGCACGTTGAACGGGCGCCAGCGGAACACGGCGCCCGTCTCGCGGGCCACGTCGCCGAGCCGCATGACCGTCAGGTAGCTGTAGGTCGAGCCTATGGAATACCAGAAATCGATTTGCTTCATGGTCACGTCCCCCTGTCCTTGTGCCGAGACTAACAGGGCAGGGCCGCCGCGTCAGCACCGGGGGCCTGATGTGAAAGGACCGGCCCTGGGGCCGGTCCGATTGGTCTGGGTCAGTCAGCGGTCAGAAGCGGCGGCTTCTTTCGCGACGCAATGCGCGGGGAACCCGGCTCCTCGATCCGAAGGTCGATCTCGCCGTCCTTCACGCCGACCTGCACCACGCCGCCCTTGGCGAGCTTGCCGAAGAGCAGCTCTTCTGCCAGCGGCTTCTTGATGTGCTCCTGGATCACGCGGCCCAGCGGGCGCGCGCCCATCTTGTCGTCGTAGCCTTTGTCGGCAAGCCATTCTGCTGCTGCCGGGGTCAGTTCAATGGACACGTTGCGATCCATGAGCTGAGCTTCAAGCTGCAGCACGAACTTCTCGACCACCTGCGTGATGACCTCCTTGCCGAGCGGGGCAAAGCTGATCACGGCGTCCAGACGGTTGCGGAATTCCGGCGTGAACGTGCGTTCGATCGCCGCCGTATCCTCGCCCTCGCGCCGGTCGCGGCCGAAGCCGATGGCGGTCTTGGCCAGTTCCGTCGCGCCCGCGTTCGACGTCATGATGAGCACCACGTTGCGGAAGTTCACCGTGCGACCGTTGTGGTCGGTGAGCTGGCCGTGGTCCATGACCTGCAGGAGGATGTTGTAGACATCCGGGTGGGCCTTTTCGATCTCGTCGAGAAGCAGCACGCAATGCGGATGCTGATCCACGCCATCGGTCAGGAGACCGCCCTGATCGAAGCCGACATAGCCCGGAGGCGCACCGATCAGGCGGGAGACCGCGTGTTTCTCCATGTACTCCGACATGTCGAAGCGCAGCAGTTCCACACCCAGCTGGCTGGCCAGCTGGCGCGCCACCTCGGTCTTGCCGACGCCGGTGGGACCCGCGAACAGGTAGTTGCCGATCGGCTTTTCGGCGTCACGAAGGCCTGCACGGCTGAGCTTGATCGCCGAGGACAGGGCCGTGATCGCGGCATCCTGGCCGAAGACCACGCGCTTGAGCGAACCTTCGAGATCGCGCAGCACCTCCTGATCGTCCTTGGAAACGGACTTCGGGGGGATGCGGGCGATCTTGGCGATTATCGCCTCGATCTCCTTCGTGCCGATGGACTTGCGGCGCTTCGATGCGGCGACGAGGTGCTGGGCCGCCCCCGCCTCGTCGATCACGTCGATGGCCTTGTCCGGCAGCTTACGGTCGTTGATGTAACGGTCCGACAGCTCCACGGCGGTCTTGATCGCGTCGTTGGTGTATTTGATCGCGTGATGCTCCTCGAAATAGGGCTTGAGGCCCTTGAGGATCTTCACGGTGTCGTCGACCGTCGGTTCGTTCACGTCGATCTTCTGGAACCGGCGGGAAAGCGCGCGGTCCTTTTCGAAGTGCTGGCGGAACTCCTTGTAGGTCGTCGACCCCATGCAACGCAGCTTGCCGCCCTGAAGCGCGGGCTTCAGGAGGTTCGAGGCGTCCATCGCACCGCCGGAGGTCGCACCGGCACCGATCACCGTGTGGATCTCGTCGATGAACAGCACCGCGTCGGGGTGGTTTTCCAGCTCCGTCACGACCGCCTTCAAACGCTCCTCGAAGTCACCGCGATACCGGGTGCCCGCGAGCAGCGCGCCCATGTCGAGCGAGAAGATGGTGGTCTTGGACAGAACCTCGGGCGTTTCCCCCGCCTCGATCTTCTTGGCCAGACCCTCGGCGATGGCGGTCTTGCCCACACCGGGATCGCCCACGAGGAGCGGGTTGTTCTTGCGGCGGCGGCAGAGCACCTGGATGCAGCGCTCCACCTCGTGCTCGCGCCCGATCAGCGGGTCGATGTCGCCCTGGCGCGCCTTCGCGTTCAGGTCGACGCAATACTTGCCGAGCGCCGAATCCTTGGCTTCCTCGTCCGCAGCCTCGTTCGTCGCTTCCTCGAAGTCCGGCGAGCCGGAGATCGGGCGGGTTTCGCCGTAGGACGGGTCCTTGGCCACGCCGTGCGCGATGTAGTTCACGGCGTCGTAGCGGGTCATGTCCTGTTCCTGCAGGAAATAGGCCGCGTTGGATTCGCGTTCGGCGAAGATCGCGACGAGCACGTTCGCCCCCGTGACTTCGGTCCGGCCCGAGGATTGCACGTGGATCGCCGCGCGCTGGATCACGCGCTGGAAGGCGGCGGTGGGCACGGCTTCGGAGCCTTCGATGTTGGTCTCGAAAGCCGACAGTTCGTCGTCGATGTACTTCAGGAGCGTGCCCCGAAGGTCTTCCAGGTCCACGCTGCACGCCTTCATGACGCGCGCCGCATCGGGCTCGTCAATCAGGGCGAGAAGCAGGTGTTCCAGCGTCGCCAGCTCATGCTGTCGTTCATTGGCGTGAGCGAGCGCGGCATGGATGGCCTGTTCGAGCGTGTTGGAGAAAGAAGGCAAGTGGTTCACTCCTCGTTTCCGGGGTCTCGGGGACGGGAGTGGCCCGTCCGTCTCGACCTTGGCCTCATATCTTTAAGGTTCGGTGTTCGCGGCGGTTCTTCAAGTGTTTTCTGGCTGAACAACGCTCACACGGTGGTGAACGTTGCACGAAGGCCTAGAAATTGTCCTTGGCCCTGCGGATCGCGGCGAAAACCTCGGCATCGCCGTCATGCTCCATGCCGACGGCTTTCTTCATCCCCGGCTCGCCCGCCCTGAGGAACGGGTTGGTCGCTTTTTCCAGCGAGAGGAGCGAGGGAACGGTGAATTCGCCGCGTTCGCGCATCGCGGTCACGTCGTCGGCACGCCGGATCAGGTCCGGGTTCTGCGGATCGACGGACAGCGCGAAACGCGCGTTCGCGGCGGTGTATTCGTGGCCCGAGCAGATCTGCGTGTCGTCGGGCAGGGACATCAGGCCGTTGAGCGTGTCCCACATCTGTTCGGGCGTGCCTTCGAACAGCCGCCCGCATCCCAGCGCCATCAGGCTGTCGCCGGTGAAGGCGGCCTTCGCGTCGGGCATGTAGAAGGCGATGTGACCGATCGTGTGACCGTCCGCCGGCATCACCTCGACCTTGTGGCCGGAGAAGGACAGATCGTCGCCGGGCGCCACTGCGAGGTCGAGCGCGGGCAGGCGGCTTGCATCATGCGCCGCGCCGACGACGCGGCATCCGTAAGCCGCGCGCAGGTCATCGACCCCCTCGACGTGGTCGCCGTGGTGATGGGTTATGAAGAGGTCGGTCAGTTTCCAGCCGCGCTCTTCAAGAGCAGCCTTGATCGGTGCCGTTTCCGGGGCGTCGAACAGGACCGTGTCGCCGCTTTCCGTGTCATGCACGAGAAAGGCGTAGTTGTCGGCGCGGCAGGGGATGGTCACGAGGTCGAGTGTCATATCGGGATGAATATGGGATGGGTGGCCGGGTTGCTCAAGGGGCGTTTTGCCCTCTTTCCAAGTGCGCCATATGCTCTAACCTGCGCCCATGCACCTCGACGCCCAGCATCTTCGCGCTTTCTATTACCGCTCGGCCCTGGGTCGGGTCGCGCAGAAGAACATCCGTGACGCGGTCCTGCGCTACTGGGGCGGGCCGCACAAGGGCGAGACGGTTCTGGGTTACGGCTTCGCGGTGCCGCTCCTGCGCCCGTTTCTTGCCGACGCGCGCCGGGTGATCGCCTTGATGCCGGGGCCGCAGGGGGTCATGGCGTGGCCCGCGGGGATGCCCAATGTCTCGGTGCTGTGCGAAGAGGTCATGTGGCCCATCGATACGGGCGTGGCCGACAAGCTCGTCCTGTTGCACGGGCTGGAGACCTCGACGAACGCGCCCGCGCTGCTCGACGAGGCCTACCGGGTGCTCGGCCCCGGGGGGCGTGCGCTCTTCATCGTGCCGAACCGCGCTGGGCTGTGGTCGCGCTCGGACAACACGCCGTTCGGCTACGGGCGCCCCTACACGACGGGCCAGCTCGAACACCAGTTGCGCGACCACGGCTTCGCGATCGAGCGACATACGGCCGCACTCTACCAGCCACCGTCCCACCGGCGCTTCTGGCTCAAGACCGGGCCGATGTGGGAACGGGTCGGAAAGGGGGCGCCGCGCATGGCGGGGGGCGTGCTCCTCATCGAAGCGTCCAAACAGGTGCGCGCGCAGAACCGGCCGGGGCTTCCGGAGGCCGTGAAACGGCCCCTGCGCGCGCTCGACGGCTTCGGCGCCCCGGAGCCGGGACGGCAGGCCGGACGGGCGCGCGAGGGATTCGGTTCATAGGGTGAACTGACCGCCCGCGGGCCGCCGCAACAGGAGGGTCGCACCCCTTTTCATGCGCCCTGCGCCCAAGTTCCCTTATGTTGGCGCAAAACCTCCTCATGCGTATTGCGGGTGGGGGATTGCTCTGCTAGACCCACGCCGAATTTCAGATGGCTCGCGAACGCGCGGCATCAAGAGGCCGCCCCGGTTTGTCCACGACAGACCACGATGGGGCTAAGGACATCGGAAGGGTGGACGTGTCGGAACCAGCTTCGATAACTTCTGGGATTGCCCAGCGCTATGCGACGGCCGTTTTTGAACTGGCCAAGGACGACAACAAGCTCTCCGCCGTGGAGGCGGATATCGAGCAACTCGAAGGCGCCTACGCCGACAGCACGGACTTCGCCCGCCTCGTGAACTCGCCGATCTACTCGCGCGAGGAACAGGCGACGGCGATCAAGGCGCTGGCCGACAAGATGGGGCTTTCGCAGCAGATGACCGGCGTGCTCGGCGTCATGGCCCAGAAACGCCGCCTGTTCATCCTGCCGCAGCTCATCGAGCGCCTGCGCGCGATGATCTCGGACGACAAGGGCGAAGTGGTTGCCGAAGTGACCGCCGCCAAGTCGATGACCAAGGCCCAGCAGGACAAACTCGCCAAGGCGCTCAAGTCGTCCTTCGGCAAGGATGTGAAGATCAATCTGGCCGTCGATGAAAGCCTCATCGTCGGTCTCGTCGTCAAAGTGGGTTCGAAAATGATCGACAGCTCGATCGCCTCGCGCCTGAACGCACTCCAGAATTCCATGAAAGAGGTCGGATAAGAATGGGTATCCAAGCAGCCGAAATCTCTGCGATCCTCAAGGACCAGATCAAGAACTTTGGCCAGGAGGCCCAAGTGGCCGAAGTGGGTCACGTGCTCTCCGTCGGTGACGGCATCGCGCGCGTCTACGGCCTCGACAACGTCCAGGCCGGCGAAATGGTCGAATTCCCCGGTGGTATCCGGGGGATGGCGCTGAACCTCGAAGCCGACAACGTCGGCGTCGTGATCTTCGGCTCGGACCGCGACATCAAGGAAGGCGACACCGTCAAGCGCACGAACTCGATCGTGGACGTGCCGGTGGGTGACGAACTTCTCGGCCGCGTGGTCGACGGTCTCGGCAACCCGATCGACGGCAAGGGCCCGATCAAGTCGGCCCAGCGGTCCGTCGCGGACGTGAAAGCCCCGGGCATCATCCCGCGCAAATCGGTGCACGAACCGATGGCGACCGGCCTCAAGGCTGTGGACTCGATGATCCCGATCGGCCGTGGCCAGCGTGAGCTCATCATCGGCGACCGTCAGACCGGCAAGACCGCCGTGGCGCTCGACGCGATCCTGAACCAGAAGTCCTACAACGACGCCGCCGGCGACGACGAGTCGAAGAAGCTCTACTGCGTCTACGTCGCCGTGGGTCAGAAGCGCTCCACCGTGGCCCAGCTCGTCAAGAAGCTGGAAGAGACCGGCGCCATCGAATACTCGATCGTCGTCGCCGCGACCGCCTCGGACCCCGCGCCGATGCAGTATCTCGCCCCCTACACCGCGACCGCGATGGGCGAGTTCTTCCGCGACACCGGCCGTCACGCCCTGATGATCTACGACGACCTTTCCAAGCAGGCCGTCGCCTACCGTCAGATGTCGCTCCTGCTGCGCCGCCCGCCGGGGCGTGAAGCCTACCCGGGCGACGTGTTCTACCTCCACTCCCGCCTGCTCGAGCGTTCGGCGAAGCTGAACGAAGACAACGGTGCGGGCTCGCTGACGGCGCTGCCGATCATCGAAACCCAGGGCGGCGACGTGTCGGCGTTCATCCCGACCAACGTGATCTCGATCACCGACGGCCAGATCTTCCTCGAGACCGAGCTGTTCTACCAGGGCATCCGCCCGGCCGTGAACACCGGTCTGTCGGTGTCGCGCGTCGGCTCCTCGGCCCAGACCAAGGCGATGTCCTCGGTCGCCGGTCCGGTGAAACTGTCGCTCGCCCAGTACCGCGAGATGGCGGCCTTCGCCCAGTTCGGCTCCGACCTCGACGCCTCGACCCAGCGCCTGCTGAACCGGGGTGCGCGTCTGACCGAGCTGATGAAGCAGCCGCAGTACTCGCCGCTGACCAACGCTGAAATCGTCTGCGTCATCTTCGCCGGCACCAACGGCTACCTCGACAAGGTCGCGGTGTCCGACGTGGGCCGCTTCGAGCAGGGTCTCCTGAATCACCTGCGCTCCAAGCACCAGGCGCTTCTGGACGACATCACGCAGAACGACCGCAAGGTGAAGGACGAGCTGGCCGACAAGATCAAGGCCGCCCTCGACGAGTACGCCGAAGGCTTCTCCTGAACCTGGTGATCTGAGAGGAGGCTGGCGATGCCAAGTCTTAAGGACCTTAAAAACCGGATCGACACGGTCAAGTCGACGCGGAAGATCACCAAGGCCATGCAGATGGTCGCGGCGGCCAAGCTCCGCCGCGCCCAGGAAGCGGCCGAGGCTTCGCGTCCCTACACCGAGCGGTTCAACGCCGTGCTCGCGGGCCTCGCCCGCGCGGCCTCGGGCTCGGAAGCCGCGCCGCGGCTTCTGCGCGGGACGGGGTCGGAGGACACCCACCTGCTCGTCGTCATGACCGCCGAGCGCGGGCTGTGCGGCGGCTTCAACTCGTCCATCGTAAAGCTCGCGAAGCAGAAGGCGGAAGAGCTGAAGGCGAAGGGCAAGACCGTGAAGATCCTCACGGTCGGCAAGAAGGGCCGGGAACAGCTGCGCCGCGACTACGCGGACATGTTCGTGGGCCATGTCGACCTGACCGAGGTGAAGAACGTGACCTACCCGGACGCGCAGGGGATCGCCAACGATATCCTCGCGCGGTTCGACGCGGGCGAGTTCGACGTCGCGACGATCTACTTCAACACGTTCGAGAACGTGGTGACCCAGATCCCGACCGAGTGGCAGGTGATCCCGGCCAAGTTCGACGAGGTCGAGACGGAGAGCGCCGAGAGCGGCTACATCTACGACTACGAACCGTCGGAAGAAGAGGTGCTCGCCACCCTTCTGCCGCAGGGCGTGTCGACGGCGATCTTCGCGGCGTTGCTGGAGAACAGCGCCTCCGAGCAGGGCGCGCGGATGTCCGCAATGGACAACGCCACGCGCAACGCCGGCGAGATGATCGACAAGCTGACCATCGAGTACAACCGCTCGCGTCAGGCCGTCATCACCAACGAGCTGATTGAAATTATTTCGGGCGCCGAGGCGCTCTAAGGGAACCGGAGAAACGAAACATGGCGAAAGCACCGACCAAAGCAGCCGCGAAAGGCAAGGTGACCCAGGTCATCGGCGCCGTCGTGGACGTGCAGTTCGACGATCACCTGCCGGCGATCTTGAACGCGCTTGAAACCGACAACAACGGCAACCGCCTCGTCCTCGAAGTGGCGCAGCACCTTGGTGAGAACACCGTGCGCACCATCGCGATGGACGCCACCGAAGGCCTCGTGCGCGGTCACGAAGTGTCCGACACCGGCGGTCCGATCTCGGTTCCCGTGGGCACCGCCACGCTGGGCCGCATCCTGAACGTCACCGGCGACCCGGTGGACGAAAAGGGCCCGATCGAAGCCGACGAGCACCGCCCGATCCACGCGGACGCGCCCGACTTCGACGAGCAGGCCACCGAAGCCGAGATCCTCGTCACCGGTATCAAGGTCATCGACCTGCTGGCCCCCTACTCGAAGGGCGGCAAGATCGGCCTCTTCGGCGGCGCCGGCGTGGGCAAGACCGTTCTCATCCAGGAGCTCATCAACAACATCGCGAAGGTGCACTCGGGTCTGTCCGTGTTCGCCGGCGTGGGTGAGCGGACCCGTGAGGGCAACGACCTCTACCACGAGATGATCGAATCCGGCGTTCTGACCCCGGACAACCTGCCCGACTCGAAGATCGCACTGGTTTACGGCCAGATGAACGAGCCGCCGGGCGCCCGTGCGCGGATCGCGCTGACCGGCCTGACGCTGGCCGAACAGTTCCGCGACGCTACGGGGACCGACGTTCTGTTCTTCGTCGACAACATCTTCCGCTTCACGCAGGCGGGTTCGGAAATGTCGGCGCTTCTGGGCCGTATCCCCTCCGCCGTGGGCTACCAGCCGACGCTGGCCACGGACATGGGCGCGATGCAGGAACGCATCACCTCGACAAAGAACGGCTCGATCACCTCGATCCAGGCCGTGTACGTGCCCGCGGACGACCTTACCGACCCGGCGCCGGCCACGACCTTTGCCCACCTCGACGCGACGACCGTGCTTAACCGCGCGATCTCGGAACTCGGCATCTACCCCGCCGTGGACCCGCTCGACTCCACCTCGCGTCTCATGGACCCGCTGGTGATCGGCGACGAGCACTACCAGGTCGCCCGTGACGTTCAAGGGATCCTCCAGCGCTACAAGTCGCTGCAGGACATCATCGCCATTCTTGGCATGGACGAACTGTCGGAAGAGGACAAGCTGACCGTGGCCCGCGCCCGTAAGATCCAGCGTTTCCTCTCGCAGCCCTTCGACGTTGCGAAAGTGTTCACCGGTTCGGACGGTGTGCAGGTTCCGCTCGAGGACACGATCAAGTCGTTCAAGGCCGTCGTTGCCGGCGAGTACGACCACCTTCCGGAAGGCGCCTTCTACATGGTCGGCGGCATCGATGAAGTGGTCGCCAAGGCCGAGAAGATGGCCGCGGAAGCTGCGTAATCGGTCTTCCCCCGGCCACGGCCGGGGGGCGGCTCCTACCAGGAGACAAACATGGCTGACATGATGCAATTCGACCTGGTGTCGCCGGAGCGTCGCCTGACCTCGACCGAGGCCAGCGCGGTGCAGATCCCCGGCGCCGACGGCGACTTCACGGCGATGGCGCAGCACGCGCCGACGATCGCCACGCTGCGCCCGGGCATCGTGACGGTGCAGGGCGCGTCGGGCGAAGAGAAATACGTCGTGACCGGCGGCTTCGCCGAAGTCACGCCGGACGGGACCAGCGTGCTGGCCGAACGGGCCATGCCGGCGAGCGAAGTGACGCAGGAGGTGATCGACGAGTTCGTGGCCTCCGCCGTCGCCGCGCGCGACAACGCGACGCCCGAGATGCTCGACCAGCTGTCCAAGCAGGTGGGTGACATCGCGCTCGTCGCCTCCGAACTGGGCCTGCAGAGCAAGGCATAAGACAACCCGAACGACCGGGGGACAGTGAAAGCCCTGCATCCGAGGATGCGGGGCTTTTGCTTTGGCGCGCCGATTTCCTTCGAGGTAATCGGTCGAAATCCTCGGAGGATTTCGGGCGTCGCGCCCGGACCTAGTGGTCCGCGTCCATCATCCGCTCGTGGACGGCCTGCATTTCCCGCGCCGCCATGTCGCTGACCGGGCCTTCATTGGTTTGCAGCGCCGCGACGAGTTCCGGGTCCTTGAATGACGGGAGCGGCCTTTGCGTCAACGCGCCGTGTCGGGCAGCTCGAGGCGCACGAAACTGAACGCTCCGAGTTCGCGCAGGAGCTTGCGCCGCATCGCCTCGGCGTAATCGTTGTAGCTCGCCGTCGGCTGCACGAAGGCACCGGCACCGTGGATCACCGATCGCAGGTAATAGTCCACGACGGTCGGATCCTCGTTCGTGATGACGAGGCCGTTCACCGTGACCAGCGACATGTCATGGGCGAGATAGGCGCTTTCGGGCGGGAACCCGTCGTTGTTCACGCCGTCGCCCGACACGTCGATCACCTGTCGGCGACAGGTCTCCGGCGCGGCCCTGAGAAGGTTCAGCGCGTGCCCCACCGCATAGCCGAGCGAGGTGGGAAACTCGGCCACCGTGCGCGACGTGGCCCGCAGCGTCGCGGCCACGCCGCCAAGATCGGCGTCCCCCGCCACGAAGGTCCAGGGGAGTTGCGTGTATTGGTGCCGCGATCCGCTCCACTCGAAGATCGAAAGCCAGATGCCGCCCTGCGACGCGACCGCCTCCATGACCTCGGGGTCCGTCAATGCCCGCGCCAAGCCCTCCTGCTGCAGCTCGTATTCCCGCGCGTCGATCGAGGCGGAGACGTCCAGCGCCAGCACGAGCGCGAGATTGCAGGCGCGGGCCGGTCCCGCGCCAGACAAGGCGGCGGCGAGTGCGAGGGCGGCGAGGGCGGAGCGGCGCATGGGACGGTCCCTTAGGCTTGGGTCAGGCAAGCCTAGCACGCCACGGTCCGTCGCCCAAACCCGCACGCACCCCGCCAAGGTCACGAAATCGTCTATTGGGCGCGGAGGCTCGTGTTCCAGAGAGGACCTGCCCGCGCCAGGAAAGAGTGGACGGCGAAGGGGATGCAGTTCGTGTTCTCGCAGGAGGTCCGGGACGGGACCGCCCGTTGCCGGTCCTTCGCGGACGACCGGGGGATCCACCCGGGACTGGGAGCGGCGCAAAAAGCGTTGATCGCGGCGGCGGCGCGCCCTAGCAAAAGCCATGACGCCGCGCCCGCTTCATTTCATTCTCGCCACGATCCTGATCGACGCGATCGGGGTCGGGCTGATCTTTCCGCTGATGCCGGACCTGATGGACCGCGTGGGCGCGGGGGGCGTGTCGAACGGCGCGGTGCTGGGCGGTATCCTGATGGCGGCCTATGCGGCGACGCAGTTCCTCTGCGCCCCGGCGGTCGGCGGGTTGTCGGACGCGGTCGGGCGCAAGCCCGTACTGCTCGTGGCGCTTGCGACGCTGGCGGTGGACTACGTCATCATGGCCCTGGCGACGAGTTCCTGGCTCCTCCTCGTAGGGCGTCTGCTCGCCGGCATAGCGGGGGCGACCTATATCACCGCGACCGCCTATCTGGCCGACATTTCGCCGCCGGAGAAACGGGCGGCCAACTTCGGGCTGATCGGCGCGACCTTCGGGATCGGCTTCGTGCTGGGCCCCGCACTCGGCGGGCTGCTGGCGGGGATCGACGTGACCGCGCCGTTCTGGGTGGCGGCGGCCCTGTCGGCGGCGAACGTGGCTTTCGGCCTCGCCGTCCTGCCCGAGAGCCTGCCGCCGGAGAAGCGCAGGGCGTTTCGCGCGAGCGACCTCAACCCCTTCGGCGCGATCCGCGAGGCGTTCCGCCTCCCGGCGCTGGCGCTGCCCCTGTCGTGCATGTTCGTCTTCGAGTTCGCCAACATGGTCTATCCGACGCTCTGGGCGTTCTGGGGGCGGGCCAATTTCGGCTGGTCCGCAGCGGTCATTGGCGGGTCACTCGCTGCCTATGGCGTGGGGGTCGCGATCACGCAAGCCGTTGTTCTCCCGAAGCTTCTCAAGCGGATGAGCGAGTTTCGAGTCCTGCTCGTCGCGCTCGCCACGGGGATCTTCGCGGCCTTCGCCTTCGGCATGATGGAGGCCGCGTGGATGGTGGCCGTGGTGCTGCCCATCGCCTGCCTGTCGGACATGGCGCCGCCGACGATGACGGCGATCATGGCCAACGCGACGAGCGAGGACCGGCAGGGGGTGTTGCAGGGCGTCATCGCCTCGCTGGGCTCGCTCGCGGCGATCTTCGCGCCGTTGGTGATGACCCCGATCTTTCGCGGCTTCTCGGGCCCGGACGCCGCAATGCGTCTGCCGGGTGCGCCGTTCCTCGTCTCCGGTCTGCTGCTCGTCGCCATGGTGCCGGTGGTTCTGAGGATGCGACCGGTTCCTCAATCGTCCTGATGGTCTTGCAGGACCGCGCCCGGTTGGGGCAGGTTGGGCGCGGGCAGGGCGACAGAATAACAGGTTTCGACCATGTGGCGCATCAGAACGCATCGAATGGGCATTGACCGCGGGTCCAAGGTTCTCTTTTCCGACTTCGTGACCGATGGCGCGATGTGGACGGGAGAAGGGGATCGCGAGATCCGGATGCTCATCCCCTTCGCCGAGCCGTTTGTGTCCGCTCCCGCAGTGATGGTGGGCATGTCGATGTGGGACATCGATGCCGAAACCAATTCGCGTATCGACATCTCGTCCGACAACGTGACCGAAAAGGATTTCGAGATCGTCTTTCACACCTGGGGCGACACCAAGGTCGCACGCATCCGGGCCGACTGGATCGCTTTCGGCGAGGTCGCGGACGAGGACGACTGGGACGTGAGCTGACCCCGGAAAACGGTATGCACAGCGCGTACACATCCTGTGCACACGGTGTGCATACGATCGTGCAGCCGGACCGCCCGGCCGGGGATCAGGTGTAGAGCGTTTCGTAGAGCGGCTGGAGCGTCGCGTGCTCGAACAGGGACGAGACCGAGGTGCCGCCCCAGATGTTCAGGATCGCCTGCGCGAAGATCGGGGCCATCGGCACGATCCGGATGTTGGGCGCGGCGGAGACCTCTGGCGTCGGCGAGATCGAGTCGGTGAGGACGAGGCTCTTCAGCTTGGACGCGGTCACGCGTTCCACCGCCGGGTTCGACATGACGCCGTGGGTGATATAGGCGTGCACCTCCTCGGCCCCGCTTTCCATCAGCACGTCGGCCGCCTTGCACAGCGTGCCGGCGGTGTCGCAGATGTCGTCGACGATGATGCAGCGCTTGCCGGTCACGTCACCGATCACGGTCATCTCGGCCACTTCGCCCGCCTTCTCGCGCCGCTTGTCCACGATGGCCAGCGGCGCCTCGATCCGCTTGGCGAGTTCGCGGGCGCGGGCCACGCCGCCCACGTCGGGCGAGATCACCATCACGTCGTCCATGCAGTCCTTGAAGTGGTGCATCACGTCGAGCGCGAAGACGGGGCTGGCATAGAGGTTGTCCACGGGCATGTCGAAGAAGCCCTGGATCTGGGTCGCGTGCAGGTCCATCGTCAGCACCCGCTCGATCCCGGCCTGCGAGATCATGTTCGCCACCAGCTTGGCCGAGATCGGCGTGCGCGCCTTGGTCCGGCGGTCCTGGCGGGCGTAGCCGAAATAGGGGATCACGGCGGTGATCCGGCCCGCCGAGGAGCGGCGAAGCGTGTCGGCGATGATGAGCAGTTCCATCAGGTTGTCGTTCGCGGGACGCGAGGTCGACTGGATGATGAACATGTCCTCGCCGCGCACGTTCTCGTGGACTTCCACGAAGACTTCGGCGTCGTTGAACCGTTCGACGCGGGCATCGACCAGCTTGACGGGCGATCCGCGGTGGATCGACATGCGCCGGGCCACCGCCTCGGCCAATTTCAGGTTCGCATTGCCCGAGATGAGCTTGGGTTCGGTGATGGCTGGCATGGATATTTCCCCGGCTGTCCATGTAACAGAATCGCGACTGATCGCGTTGACTTCGCTTAACACCGGGCTAGGGTCATGACCACCTGTGGTGCGGTGGGGGAGGCGGAATGCCGAAGATCGAGTATTATTTCAGCACGGTTTCCCCTTACACATACCTCGCAGGACCCCGATTGCGCGCGATCGTCGAGGCGCATGGCGCCGAGGTCGTGCTCAAACCCTTCGACATCGTGGGACTGTTTCCGCGCACGGGCGGCGTGCCCTTGCCGGAGCGCCATCCCTCACGCCAGGCCTATCGCCTTGTCGATCTGGAACGTCAGGCGAAAAAGGCCGGGATGCCGATCAACGTGCAGCCCGCGCATTTCCCGACCAACCCGGCCCCATCCTCCTACGCGATCATCGCGGCGCAGGCGGCGGGAGGTGGCGATGCCCTGACCCTCGTCGAGCGGCTGCTCGCGGCCTGCTGGGCGGGACAAGAGGACATCGCGCAGGACGATGTCATCAAACGGTGCCTTGACGAGGCCGGTTTCGATCCGGCGCTGGCCGACACCGGGCTTTTCACTGGGGCCGAGGCTTACGGCCGCAACCTCGAAGACGCCGTCGCGGCGGGGGTGTTCGGCGCGCCGACCTGGATCGTGGACGGCGAGGCGATGTTCTGGGGGCAGGACCGGGTCGAGGATCTCGACCTGTATCTCAAGGGCGCGCTTTGATGGAAGGCGGTCCGCCGCTTGCACGGGTCGCCGGTCATCCGATCCACGTGGTGCGAATGGGGGCCGGCGTGCGCCGGGCCCTGTTCATCCATTGCACCCTGGCCCACAGCGGCGCGTGGACGGGTGTGAGCGCGGCGTTGCTGGACAAGCTCTCCATGACCGCTTTCGACCGGCCGGGGCATGGACGGTCGGCGCCGTGGACGGGCGGGGACGACGGCAAGGCGCTTCACGATCTGACCACCGAGATCGCGGGCCAGCTGATCGACCGGAGGGCGGACGTCGTGGGCCACAGCTATGGCGCGACCGTGGCGCTGCGGCTCGCCCTGGAATGGCCCGAGCACGTGCGCACGCTCACGATGATCGAGCCGGTGCTCTTCGCGGCGATCCGGGGCACGGCGGAGTACGAGCAGGCGCGGGACATGATCTACGGTTTGCGCGAGCACATCGAGCGGGGCGACAGGGTCGAGGCCGCGCGCATCTTTCACGACGCGACCAACCACGGAATGTCGTTCGACGACTTGCCGCCGGAGCGCCAGTCGCGCATGGCGTCGCGCATCCACCTCGTGCTCGAGGAATCCTCGGCGACCTTCGACGATACCGCCGGGCTGCTCGCCCCCGGACGGCTGGAGAAGATCCGCCAGCCCGTGATGCTGATGGAGGGAAGCAATCCGCCCGTCGGGGTGCGCGGGGTACACGAGGCGCTGGCGGCGCGGATCCCGCAGGCGCAACGGGTCGTGGTGGCAGGCGCCGGGCACATGTCGCCGATCACCCATCCCGACAACGTCGCGGGCGAGATTTCGGCCTTTCTGAAGATCTAGCCCAGCACGGCGAGGAATTCGTCCACTGCCGCGTCGGTCATCGACCAGTCGCAGACGAGGCGCGCGGTCAGGACCGCGTCGTCCGCCGCGCCGTCGAGCGTGCCGTCCCACAAGTGATAGACCGCGCCCGCGTCCTTGAGCTCGCGGTGCTGGCCGGCGCTGAGGCGGGGGAAGAGCATGTTGCCCGAGGGCGGATAGGCGAAGGTGACGCCCTCGACTCGGGCCAGCCCCGCCTCGAGCCGCGCGCGCGCCGAGTTGGCCTGCCGCGCGAGGGTGAGCCAGAGGTCGTCGTCGAGATAGGCGCCGAACTGGGCGGCGAGGTAGCGGTGCTTGGAGAACAGGTGCCCGCCGCGCTTGCGCCGGAGCTCGAACTCCCACGCCTTCGCCGGGTCGAAGAACACGACCGCCTCGGCGCCCATGAGACCGTTCTTGGTGCCGCCGAAGCTCACCACGTCCACGCCCGCCTTCCACGTCATCTCGGCCGGGGTGCAGTCGAGATCGACGAGGGCGTTGGCGAAGCGGGCGCCGTCGAGGTGGACCGGTACGCCGAAGTCGCGCGCCACCTCGGACAGGGCCGTGAGGTCGCCGCGCGAGTAGAGCGTGCCGCGCTCGGTGATCTGAGTGATCGAGACGGGGCCGCGCTGGGGCCCGTGGACCCCCCGGCTTTCCTCCGCCGCGATGGTGGCGCGCAGGGCCTCGGGCGTCATCCGCCCGTCCTCGGTAGGCACGAGAGTGAGCTTGGCGCCGCCGGTGTAGAACTCCGGCGCGTTGCACTCGTCCTCATGGATATGGGCCGTGTCGGAGCAAAAGACGGTCTGGAACGGCTGGGTGTAGCTGGCGAGCGCGAGCGAGTTGGCCGCGGTGCCGGTCGCGACGAAGAGGACGGCGGCCTCGGGCGCTTCGAACACTTCGCGGATCTTCGCGACGGCGGCCTCGGTCACCGGGTCGGCGCCGTAGCTGCCGACATAGCCCTCGTTCGCGCGGGCCAGTGCGTCGAGCACGGCGGAGTGGACGGGGCCGGCGTTGTCGGAAGCGAAATGCATCACAGGTCCTCTTCGATCAGGTAGTCTTCCCACTCTTCCTCGGGGATTTCGAACTCCGGCACCGTCCAGCCGCGCACCGAATTGCCGGCGGCGTGGGTACTGTCGGGGTCGCCGGTGACGAGCGGGTGCCAGTCGGGCAGGGGCTTGCCTTCGTGCCTGAGCCGGTATGCGCAGGTGGTCGGCATGAAATAGGCGATCTCGGCCATGTTCGCGGGCGTGAGCACGATGCATTCCGGGACGAACTGGAGCCGGATATCGTACTGCGCACAGCGGCAGGTCTCGTTGTCGAGCAGGCGGCAGGCGACACGGGTGAAGGCGACCTCGCCCGTGTCCTCGTCCTCGAGCTTGTTCAGGCAGCACTTGCCGCAACCGTCGCACAGCGCTTCCCACTCGGACGGGGTGAGCTGGCCGAGGGGCAGGGTCCAGAACTGTTTGCGCAGGCGAGTCGTCATCGGGCGACCCTGTCCCAGCGGCGCTGGAATGAAAAGAGCGACGCGGGGGGCGTCGGCGGCGCAGCGCCCCGCACGGGCGATCCCGGCGATGGAAATACAACCTGAGGTAATTCTGATATCTTGATTGCCTGTTTGAGTTGTATAGGGTGGTGCCCGAAAAGGGGCTACGCTTGAACGAGTACGATTTCCGAAATGCCCGTGCCGCCGATGGCGTCAGGGCCCAGCTCGGGCTCTTGCTGAACAGGCTACGGCAGGCCTGCGGCTTCGAAGCCGTGTTCATCGCGCGGATCGCGGGCACGGAGCGGCGGATCGAAGCACTGGCGGCTGCGCCGGGGCAGGGCGCGGATCTCGCGGTCGGGCATGTCTGCGCGCTGCGCGACTGCCCGGTGGTCGCGGCGGCGGTCGCGCGCCAGCCCGCCCCCCTGCGACAGGTCATCCCGGCCCCGTTTCGCCCGGGACGCGCGCCCGACGGGGCCGCCGGCGTCGCCGTGCTCCTCTCCGACGGGGCGGTGTTCGGGGTGCTGGGCGGGATCGCGTCGGACGTGGGCGCCGACGTGGACGCGCGCCTTCGCGAGACGGCAACTCACCTCGCGGTGGCGCTCGACCTGCTGCAGGAAGACGCGGCGGTGGCACAGCGTCAGCGAGGGCTCTTGCGCGCGTTGATACGGGAGGAGCGGTTCCGGCCCGTGTTCCAGCCGGTGTGCGACCTCGTCACCGGAGACGTGATCTATCGCGAGGGGCTCACCCGGCTCGACGAGAGTGCAGGGACGAGCGTCCCGGAGGTGATCGCGGCGGCTCACGCGGTCGGGCTGGGGCCCGAAGTCGAACTGGGTTTCGCGCGCGCGATCCTTGCTGCCGACCGGGACTGGCCGGATGCGGCGGGGCTCGCGATCAACCTGTCGGAAAGCACGCTCCACGCGCCGGACTTTGAGGCGTTTCTCGCACAGGAGGCCGAGCCGGGGCTGACCGTGGAACTGACCGAGCACGAACCGGTGCGCGACTACCCTGCGCTGGTGGAGCGGGTGGCGATGATGCGGGCGGCGGGCCTGAGCCTCGCCATCGATGATGCGGGCGCGGGATACACGTCGTTGCGACATATCCTCGACCTAAAGCCGGACGTCTTGAAGATGGACGCGGGGCTGTCGGCGCGCGTGGACACGGATCCGGAAGCACTGGCGCTCTTTCGCGCGCTACAGGGGTATTGCGACGAGACAGGGACGATACTCGTCATCGAGGGGATCGAGCGGGCCGAACAGCTCGCCGCTTTGCGGGCGGTCGGCGTGCGATATGTCCAAGGATTTCACGTGGGCGCGCCGGAGGAAAGGGCGCAGTCGTCCGGGTGAACTGCCCGAAAAACAGGCACTTGGTCCGGGTTACATTCCGTGGCGGCCGAACACCGTGCGGATGGTCATCGCGATGATACGAAGCTCCATCGCGAAGCCGGCGTTGCGGATGTAGTTCAGGTCGCGTGCGGTCTTGGCCCGCGTGGCATCGACGCCCACGGCGTAGCCGAGCGTCACCTGCGCCAACCCGCTGATCCCGGGGCGCACGAGGTGGCGGTCGCGGTAGCGCGGGATTTCGCGCGAGAATTCGTGGGCATGTGCGAAGGTGTCGGGCCGGGGGCCGATGAGGCTCATCTCCCCGCGCAGGACGTTGAGCGCTTGGGGCAATTCGTCGAGCCGGGTGCGACGCAGAAGGCCGCCGAGCTTCGTGATCCTGTGCGTTTCGAGCGGGTCCTTGGCCGACCGTGTCGCGCTGGACGAATGCCGCATCGTCCTGAATTTCAAGACGTCGAAAGGCTCGCAGCCGCGACCCATCCGCTCCTGACGGAAGAACAGGGGGCCCTTGTTGAGGAAAGGATTGAGCAGCAGAAGCGCCAGGCCGACGAAGGTCGCGATGACGAGCAGGATAACCGATGCCACGATGTCGAACGCACGCTTGGCGGTCCAGAAGCCGGCGGACCCCCCGAGCTTATGGTTGGTATTGCTGACACGTCCGCCGACGCTTTCAACGTCGGAGAAGCGATATCCGATATTCGGATCGGCAGACATCCTCGCCCCCAGAGTTCGATCGCCGGACCGCATCCGTTCTGAATGTCCGGCGACCCACTTCGCCAACATACTGCAATGCGGCATCGTGTATAGGTCTTATTAACGAATAGGGGCGGACAGGCACGCTTGTGCCGACTAACCGGGGCCGTTGCCGAATAATTGGGCGCGTCGTCGCGGGCGCCTAATACCAAAGAATGCCTCGGCACAGGGATGTAACACCCGCATGAAGAATCACCGGAACCGGGGCGCGCCTGGCTGCGGCCCCGGCCGGGCCGTGTCAGGCGGCCCTGCTATCGTCGCGGCGGGTGCGGGCCAGTTTGTTGGTGAGGGAGACGGAAAGGAGATGCGCGTAGATCGCGGGGAGTGTGCCGGACTCGCGCAGGCGCAGGAAATCGGCGTCGGACAGGCTGCGCAGCTTTTCCTCGTCGATCACGGCGAAGCCATGCAGGCTCGCCGAAACCTCACCGCTGGCGTCGCGCGCCTCGATTGTGATCTGCGAGAACAGGTCGAGCTCCTTGAGAAGCCCCAGCGTTGCCTCGGTTCGTTTCGCGGAGGCCGCGTATTCGGTGACGAGCCGCACGACCCGGTCCATGAACTCGGTCTTCGTGCCGTCCTCGTCGAAGAGAGGCGTGCCCTCGTCGCCCTCGGCGAACCCGTCGTAGCCGGCATCCACGCAGACAATCGGGTCGGACCCCTCCTGCTCGCCGAGAATGAAGGGATAGCGGCGCAGGTACGCGGGCATGTAGCCGGGGCTCCAGGCGCCCGCGGTGTCGACGAAGACGTTTTCCCCGGTCCGGAGCCCGCACAGGAAGACCGGCGTGAAGCCCGTGTTGGTGGGCACGAACACGATCGGCAGTTCGTGTGCCGCCGCCGTGAATTCGTCGAAGACCGCGGGAATGAGCTGCGCGTCGCGCGCAAAACCGAAGGGCTCGTCCAGCGCGGCGATCCGGTAGGATTGGTGGTTCACCGAGGAGAGCGCCTCGACGGACTTGTAAAACATCGGCAATTTGGTCATCGGCCGTCCCTTTTCTGAACGGGCAAACTGTCAGACGGAGGGCCGGGCGAGTCAATCCGGGGCCACCGTCCCGCCGCCCAGTCGGAGGGAAGCCGCGCGGAAAACCATTCGTTTCCGGCGGGCATACCGAAATCTAGGTATTGAGTGCAGGCATGGACGGCTATCGGGAGGCTCGCAACCGCGGGCAAACGACCGGATCAAGGTCAAAGGCTGGCTGCTTCGCCCGGGGGCGATGTCCCAGTCCGAGGGTGGGTGTTGGGCGAGGCGCACTATCGACGGGTCGGAGTTCCACGTGGTGCCCGGCTGCGGTCACTACGCCTGGGTCGAGGACCCGGAGCCCTACGACGGCGCCGTGCTCCCCTTTATGGAACGGGTCGCGGCCTGACCCGGCCGCGCCCGCCTGACACTCCCCCGATTTCAAGAGGATTCGACATGCTGGATATCAAGCGAACCGTCGTTCACACGCTGAACGAAGAGACGAACAACCCCTTCGTGACGGGCGCCTTCCGTCCGAATTTCACCGAGTACACGGCGGACACCGATACTCTCAAGGTGACGGGTGAAATCCCCAAGGATCTCAATGGCGTTTACGTGCGCAACACCCACAATCCGGTCCACGACTCCATCGGCCACTACCATCCCTTCGACGGTGACGCGATGCTCCACGCGCTTCACTTCGAGGACGGCAAGGCGACCTACAGCAACCGGTTCGTCGAAACCACCGGCTTCCTCGCCGAGCAGGCGGCGGGCCGGTGGCCCGGCCTCTTGAACCCCGACGAAGGCGCGCGACGCGGCTGGGGCGCGATCGGGGCGATGAAGGACAACGCCGGGACGGACGTCCACTGCCACGCCGGGATGTTGATCGCGGTCATGTCTCAGAGGTCCGAGCCCTGGCGGCTGGACCCGGTCACGATGGAGAACTTCGGCCCTGACGCGGAATGGGCGTTCAAGGTGGGACCGGCGGGCGTCACCGCGCATTACAAGGTGGATACACACACCGGGGAGATGATGTTCTTCAACTTCTCCGAGACCTACCCCTACATGAGCTACGGGGTGGTCGACCGGGACAACAAGCTCCAGCACTACGTGCCGATCGAGCTGGACGGGCCGCGCTGGCCGCACGACCTGGGCGTGACCCAAAACTACTCGATCCTCCACGCTGACCAATTCACCGCCGCCGACGCTCGTCATGCACCAAGGCCGCTGCGGCGCATTCCCGAAATCCGCCGACGGCCACATCAAACGACCTGCCGCCACGGCAGCGCAACGTGGTTCTGTGAAGGAACGATGCCGCCGAATTCGTGCGAAACTGCAAGCCAAACTGCGTACCGCGCGCGTTCAACCAGACATCCCGGCTGAAACGTCTACCAAGTCATTGAAAGGTATTGGAGGCGAGTACCGGAATCGAACCGGTGTACACGGATTTGCAATCCGCTGCGTCACCACTCCGCCAACTCGCCGAAGGGTGCGGGGGGAATAGCCCACGCGGGCGGGCTGTGCAAGGGGGTTCGGCGGGTGGTTGGCGTTGCGGCCCCGGGGTTTCTGTGGCAAGACCCGACGAGAGCCACGGAGCCAGACAGGACGCCTTCCCATGAGCGATTTCGAGACACGCCGCCGGATGATGGTCGACACGCAGGTTCGCCCCTCCGACGTCACCAAGTATCCCATCATCGACGCCATGCTCACCGTGCCGCGCGAGGACTTCGTGCCGGACGATCAGCGCGAGGCGGCCTACAGCGAAACGCAGATCGTGCTGGCGCCGGGGCGGGTCCTGCTCGAGGCGCGGTGTTTCGCCAAGCTGCTCGACGTGCTTTCGATCCAGCCGGACGAGCTGGTCCTGGACCTGGGTGCGGGCTTCGGCTACGGCGCGGCGGTCATGGCCGAGCTGGGCGACTTCGTCGTCGCGCTGGAAGAGGACGAGGCGCTGGCGGGCGAGGCCGAGGCCCGGCTCGCGAACGCGGGCGTGGACAACGTGGCCGTGATCAACGAGGCACTGGCCGGCGGAGCGGCCAAGCATGGCCCCTACGACGTGATCCTGATCGAGGGCGCGGTGGAGACGGTTCCCGACGTGATCACCGACCAACTGCGTGAAAATGGTCGCATCGCCACTATTTTTTCCGAGGACAACCTTGGAATTGCGAAAATCGGGCACAAGATTGACGGAGCCGTGAACTGGCGCTTCGCCTTCAACGCGTCCGCCCCGGTTCTGCCGGGATTCACGGCCTCGAAAGAATTCGCGCTCTGAGGCGCGACGCCACAGGGATCGGGGACATCATGCCACATTTCATGTCGGGACTTGCCAGGCGCGTGACCGCTGCCTGCCTGTCCGCCACACTTGTCCTGGCGCCCGTTGCGGCCAGTGCCGAGTCGCTCGCCGATGCGATGGTCGCGGCTTACAAGAATTCGGGCCTGCTGGACCAACAGCGCGCGCTTCTGCGTGCCGAGGACGAGAACGTGGCGGTGGCCGTGTCTGCCCTGCGCCCCGTGTTGTCCTACGCGGCGACAGGCTCATGGAACTTCAACAATCCTTCGGTCGGCGGCACGGTGCCCGCGGCTTCGGAATCCGTGAGCGGGTCGCTGGCCCTGACCGCGTCGCTCCTGATCTACGACTTCGGGGCAACCGACAAGCGGATCGAGATCGCGCGCGAGAACGTGCTGATGACGCGCGAGGCGCTCGTCGGGGTTGAGCAGAACGTGTTGCTCAGCGCCGTGAACGCTTATCTCAACGTGCTGTCGGCGAGCGACTCGGTCGCGCTGCGGGCCAACTCGGTGCGGCTGATCACGCAGGAACTGCGTGCGGCGCGCGACCGGTTCGAGGTTGGTGAGATCACGCAGACGGACGTGTCGCTGGCCGAGGCACGGCTGGCGGCGGCCCGTGCCGCCGAAGCCTCGGCACGGGGCAATCTCCTCGTCGCGCGGGAGGCCTACAAGGCGGCCGTGGGCCGTGCGCCGGGGCAACTCGCCCCGCCGCCGAACCCGCCCGCTGTCCCCTCGACCGTCGAGGCGGCGAAGTCGCAGGCGCGGGCGCGCCATCCCGACGTGAAAGCCGCGCAGCGCTCGGTGAGTGTGGCCGAGATGTCGATCGAGCTGGCCAAGCGCAACACCATGCCGACGCTGAACGCCCAGGTTCAGGCCACGACCGGATTGCGCTCCACGACCACCTATTCCCCGCCGCCGATCGGGACCACGACATCGAGCGGCCCGAATGCCGGTCTGTCGGGGAGCCTGACGCTTTCCGGTCCGATCTATTCCGGCGGACGCCTGTCGGCGCTTTATCGCCAGTCGCTCGCGCAGGCGGAAGCGGCGCGAGCGGGACTTCACGTGACGCTGCGCAACGTGGAACAGGCTGTCGGCAATGCCTGGGCCCAGCTCTCCATCGCGAGCGCGAGCCTCCAGGCGTCGGATCGCCAGATCCGGGCCAGCACGGTGGCACTGCGCGGCGCGCGGGAGGAGGCGAGGCTGGGCGCACGCACCACGCTCGACGTGCTCAATGCAGAGCAGGAGCTGCTCGACGCGCGCTCCACCGCCATCCAGGCCCGGTATGACCAGTACCTCGCGATCTACAACCTGCTGGCCGCGATGGGGCTGCTGACCGCCGACCATCTGCGGCTCGGGATCGCCACCTACGACCCGTCGGCCTATTTCAACACCGTGAAGGACGCACCGCTGCGCACGGTGAGCCCGCAGGGCGAGAAGCTGGACCATATCCTTGAGGCGCTGGGAAAACGCTGATTTTTTAAGGGTTTCCTAACTGAAGCATGGGTTAATGCCCATGTGCGGATTGCCCAAAGGGCCGGCGCTGGCTATTCTGAGGACCGGGGCTAAATCGAGGCGGTAACGAATCCATGTCGGAACCAGTAACGAACCGGGAAATCGAAGACGTTCTGTCGGCGGTGCGGCGACTCGTGTCCGAAACCGGCGCGCCCCGGCGCGAGGAGCGGGCGAGCGAGATGGCGGGCAAGCTGGTCCTGACGCCGGCCTTCCGTGTGGACAACAAGCCGGAACCGGTCGTGGAGGCCGTTCCGGAGGCGCCGATGCATGCGGACGCGCCTGACGTGCAGGAGGCGTCGGTCGAAGCCCTAGTGCAGGATACGGTGGACGCTGCGCCTGAAGCGAACATCGCGGAAAGCGATGAGAGCGGGGCGCCGGAGGACGGCCAGCCGGATGCGATCGACGCGGCGCTGGCGGCACTCAAGGCAGACTCAGGCGCGGAGGTTGGCGAGACATCCGCGGCTGGCCCCGCCCCGGAAGACTCCGTGGCAGAGGTGACCGAGACGCTCGAGGAGCGGATCGCGGAGCTCGAGGCCGTGGTCACGGCGCCCGAAACGGAGGAATGGGAGCCGGACGGATCGGAAGAGGCCGATGCGCCGCGGACCGTCCTGTTCCGCCACAGCACGCCTTTCGCTTCGGTCTCCGACCCTGAACCCACGGATGCGCCGGAGGCGGACGCCGATCCGGTGGACCTGTCGGAGGCCCCCTTTGCCGAGGCGGCCGACTGGGAGGACGTGGAGGAAGAGGCGATGTCCTTCGGAGCCGGTCCCGAAACGCTCGAGGCGGAAGAAGAGACGCTGTATTCTGCCGCGGATTACGACGATGCCGATACGACCCCCCTGTCCGGCGAAGGCGACGGGGACGACATGGTCATCGACGAGGACATGCTCCGTGAAATCGTCGGGCGGCTCGTGCGGGAAGAACTCCAGGGCACGATGGGTGAGCGCATCACCCGCAACCTGCGCCGCATGGTGCGCCGCGAGATCGCGCGCGCGATGGCGCTCAAGGATTTCGACTGACCTTCCGAACCTGAACGTGCGCCTTTCGGCGCGAAACGATGCCTCGCACCCGTCCGGAGGGCAGGTGCTCAGGCGGGGCTGCGTGACGTGCGCTTCACACCGTTCAGCGGGCGAGCGCGAGGAGCGCGGGCACGTCGAGGTGGGCTTCGAGGTGATCCGCAAGCGTGTCGAGTGTCGCCTCCACCGTAGCTGAGTAGGACATATCCGATCTAGCCGCGCCCAATTCAGCGAGGAACTGGCGCCTGAAATCGTCTGAATCGAACATTCCGTGCAGATAGGTGCCGCGGATCCGGCCATTTTCTGAAGTCGCGCCTTCCGGCCGGTCCTCGATGGTAAGCCAGGGCCGTTCGGTCCCCGGCCCGGTCGTCCGGCCAAGGTGAATCTCGTAGCCCGTAAGGGCGAGGCCCGTATTGCGGGCACGAGCGGCCGTGAGGGCGAGCCGTTTTTCGGGTTGGAGCCGCGTGGTCACGTCGAGGTGGCCGAGCCCCGCCACTGTGGCCGGGTCGCCTTCGAGCCCGTCGGGATCCTCGATCTGCATGCCGAGCATCTGGTAGCCGCCACAGATCCCGAGGACATGGCCGCCGCGCCGGATGTGGGCCGCGAGGTCGATGTCCCAGCCCTGCGCCCTGACGTGGGCGAGGTCTGCGATGGTCGATTTTGAGCCCGGAAGCAGCACGAGGTCGGCATCGCCGGGCAGGGGAGAGCCGGCCTGGACGATTTCGACCGTGACGCCCGGCTCGGCCGCGAGCGGGTCGAGGTCGTCGAAATTGGCAATTCGGTTCAGGCGCGGGACAGCGACCTTGAAGGTGCCGCCCGGGCGGGGCGAGGCGAGGTCGAGGATGTCCTCGGCGGGCAGGCGCCATGCCTCGGCAAACCACGGGAGGACGCCCAGCGAGGGCCAGCCGGTGTGGCGCGTGATCTCGGTCAGCCCGTCGTCGAACAGGCGCGGGTCGCCCCGGAACTTGTTGATGAGGAAAGCCACGATCCGGTCCCGGTCGCCGGGCGGCAGGACCGCGTGCGTTCCGACGAGCTGCGCGATGACGCCGCCCCGGTCGATGTCGCCCGCTAGGACCACGGGCACCCGGGCGGCCTCGGCAAAACCCATGTTGGCGATATCGCCTGTGCGCAGGTTGACTTCGGCGGGGCTGCCCGCGCCCTCGACGATGACGAGGTCGGCGCTGGCGCGAAGCCGCCCGAAGCTCTCGAGCACTCGGGGGAGGAGTTGTGGCTTCAGCGCGGCGTAATCGCGGGCCCTGACGGTGGCATGGCGGCGGCCCTGGACGATCACTTGCGCGCCTGTGTCGGTCTCGGGCTTGAGCAGCACGGGGTTCATGTCGGTCACGGGGTCGCGGCCGGCCGCGCGCGCCTGTAGGGCCTGCGCCCGCCCGATTTCGCCCCCGTCGACTGTCACGGCAGCATTGTTGGACATGTTCTGCGGCTTGAACGGCGCGACCGAGAGACCCCGGCGAAGGGCCGCGCGTGCGAGCCCCGCAACGAGGAGCGATTTGCCGACGTTGGAGCCGGCCCCCTGGATCATGATCGCCCTGGCCATGCCACCCGTTAGCGCGCCGGTGAGGCGAGGGGAAGGGGCGGCGGGCCCGGTCGCAACAGAAAAGCGCGCCCCCCCAGGGACGCGCTTTTCTGTGTGCCGGTGATCGCGGGGATCAGGCGGCTTCGGCAGCCTCCGCCGCATGGCGGCGTTCGCTTTCTTCGCGCGACAGCGCGACCGAGGTGCGCACACCCTTGGCCACGAAGTCCATCAGGCCGGTCACGACGCGTTCGTTCGGATCGATCCCGGCGCAGGACAGCACTTCGCGCCCGTCGCGCGAGCGCGCCCAACGGGCAATCTGGTCCGGGCCGTTTCCGTATTTCTTGTCATCCGCGATGGCATCGTCCAGAGCGGCAAGGACCACGGCGGCGAAGAGTTTTCGCGCCCGGTTCCCTTGTTCGTGGTTGAAGGCAGTTCCGTCGACGTTGTCGAGCATTCCCAGTCCTTTTGTTGTTCTTGTCTTGCACTCGCTGGCGGTCCGGCCAATATGCGTTTTTGGCCGCGATTCGATATTGGCTCAAATGCATGGCTGGCATGCACATACCGCATATCGCCGGGTGAAGACACACTAATTCTAGTCGGCTTGCACGGGGCAAGCCCCCCGGATATAGGTGCGGCCAAATCATCGTCAACCATCTGCCACGGTTCAGCCTCATGCCCAAAATCAACGGAAACGAGATCCGTCCCGGTAACGTTCTGGAGCACAACGACGGCCTTTGGGCCGCTGTGAAAGTCGATCACGTCAAGCCCGGGAAGGGCGGGGCCTTTGCCCAGGTCGAACTCCGCAACCTTCGTAACGGGTCAAAACTTAACGAGCGATTTCGCTCGGCGGACAAAGTGGAGCGCGTGCGGCTCGAGCAGAAGGACATGCAGTTCCTCTACGAATCCGACGGCATGCTGACCTTCATGGACACCGAAACTTTCGACCAGGTCGAGCTTCCGGCCGAGATCCTGGGCGAGCGTCGCCCCTTCCTTCAAGACGGCATGACGATCGTGGTCGAGTTCTACGAGAGCGAGGCGCTGAACGCGACGCTGCCGCAGAAGGTCACCTGCACGGTGGAGGAAACCGAGCCGGTGGTGAAGGGTCAGACGGCCGCCAACAGCTTCAAGCCGGCGGTGCTCGACAACGGCGTCCGGATTACCGTCCCGCCGTTCGTGGGGCAGGGCGAGGCGATCATCGTGAACACCGAAACGATGGAATACTCCGAGCGCGCTTGACGTATTGCGATATTCGAGACGAGAAAAGCGCCGCCCATGCAGGTGGCGCTTTTCATTTTCGGACATCAAGGTCAGGCCTGTTCAGACCCCGAGCCGCGTGAGCAGACCGTCCACCATACCGCGATATCCGGCCCCGAAGAGGCGGAGGTGAACAAGGGCGGGCCAGAGGGTGTAGACGTGCCGCCGTTCCTCCCACCCCGGCTCGAGCGGTCCGTAGCTGTCGGCGAACCGGGCGCCCGGCGTGCCGAACAAGTGCAGCATTGCGAGGTCGACCTCCGGGTCGCCCCAGTAAGAGGCCGGGTCGATCAGGTGGACCCGGGGGGCGGGCCCGAAGAGCAGGTTGCCGGTCCACAGATCGCCGTGCAGCAAGGCGGGACGCGGGCGTCGCGGCAGGATCTGCGGCAGCCGTTCGGCAAGGTTCGCGATGCGCGGAGCCAGCCCGCCGGGCAGGTGCGGCGTGTGAACGAGGAGCCGGTTCGCGGACCAGAATTCCGGCCAGTCCTCTTGCGGTGTGTTCACGATCCCGACGGGGCCGAAGGCGTAATCCTCGTCCCACCCGTAATGCGGCCCGGCCGCCGCGTGGAGGGTGCGCAGGGCAGTGCCGACCGCCGCCCATGACGTTGCGTCAGCCCGCCCCTCTTCCAGCGCTTCGATGAGCAGAACCTCTTCGGACACCCCGATCACGGCCGGGACGGGCGCACCGGCCTCCGCCATCGCGGCAAGCATCCTGGCTTCGCGCGCGACCATCGGGCCGGTCTTGGCGACCACCCGGTCGCCGCCCTGAAGCGTCAGCATCGTCACCTCGCTCAGGTCGCCGCCGTGGAGCGCCCGCCGGCCGGCGATGCGGTCGGCGGTGATCCGTGAAACGGCGCGGTCTAGGGCGTCCATGTCACGCGGGCTTGGCCGGCGGTCATCGGACCCTTTGCCCGGTCGAACCGCAGGTAGGCGAGCGCTTGGCCACCCGCGCGGGTGTGGAGCGTGCCGGCAGGCTTGCCGTCTTCGGTCAGGATGTCCGTACCGGGATCGGCCGCGCCGTCGACCGACACCGTCACGACGCCCTTGCGCAGCTCGGTCTTGTGCTTCATCCGCGCGGTGACCTCCTGCCCGACGAAGCAGCCCTTGCGGAAGTCGACGCCGTTCAGCCGGTCGAACCCCGCTTCGAGGATGAAGGTATCGGGGGTGAGCTCGGTCCCGGTGGCGGGCACGCCATGCTCGACGCGCAGCGCCTCCCAGTCCGTTTCCGGCGCCTCTCCCGGCGCGTCAGCGTAGAGACGCCAGCCAAGGGCCGGGTGGCGCGGGTCGGGATTCGCGCCGTCGGGCGGGTCGCCGAGGCCGCGCAGAGCTTGAAGCCCGGTCTCCTCGATCGCCACGTCCGCGCGCAGCTTGTACATCGTCAGTTTCTGCGCGAGCGCGGGTGCCACGCTATCGTCCACGTCGACGAGGATCGCGTCCTCGGTGTCGAGCAGGAAGAAGTCCGCGATATACTTGCCCTGCGGCGTCAGGAGCGCGGCATAGGTCAGCCCGCCCTCGGTCAGGTTGTTGGTCACGAGGTTCTCGATAAATGTCTTTCGGTCCCCGCCGGTGACGCGAAAAATCGTGCGGTTTTCGTGGGTTTCCCCGGTCATCGCTTTCCCCTGCCTGTGTCACGGGTAATATAATCACCCTGTTTCCCGTGAGAAGGTCCCATGCGCGCGCCCCTGTCCATCGTCATACCCACGCTCGAGGCCGAGGGCGACCTTCCCGCGCTGCTCGTGGCGCTGATGGAGGGGGTCGAGGCGGGGATCGTGCGCGAATTGATCGTGAGCGACGGCGGATCGACCGGCGCGACACGCACCATCGCGGAGGAGGTCGGGGCGGTCTGGCTCTCGGGGCCCGCTGGCCGGGGCGGGCAGCTTGCGCGCGGTGTGGCGCGGGCCGGGGGCGACTGGATTCTCGTCCTTCATGCCGACAGCACTCCCGGCCCGGGCTGGGTCGAAGCGGTGGAGCGCGGTATTGCGCGCGGCGGGCCGGGATACTTTCGCCTCCGGTTCCGGGCGCGTGGCGTGGGGCCGCGGGTGACGGCCGGCTGGGCCAACATGCGCGCCGGGCTCTTCGGGTTGCCCTTCGGCGACCAGGGGCTTCTGGTGTCGCGCGCCGACTACGACGCGGCCGGTGGCTATCCGGATATCCCGTTGATGGAGGACATGGCGCTCGTCCGGGCCCTGCCGCGCCCGCGCCCGCTCGACGCCTGGGTCGAGACGGGGTGGACCCGCTACGCGGGCGGCTGGATCGGTCAGGGTGCGCGCAACCTCTGGCGCCAGTTGCGGTTTCTCGCGGGCGCCGATCCTGCGCGGCTCGCCCGCGGCTACCGGCGCGATTGACCTTGCCCGGCGCCGGGGCTACCGATTCCGGCGAGTTACGGAGTGCTCCCATGAACCTGTCTTCCGGTCGCGATTACCTCGCCATTCCCGGCCCGTCCGTGTCCCCCGAGCGGGTGTTGAACGCGATGCACACGTCGTCGCCCAATATCTACGAGGGGGGACTGGTGGACGTGGTCGCGGACATGATCCCCGACCTCAAGGCCGTGGCGCGCACGAAGGGCGATGTCGCCATCTATATCGCGAACGGTCACGGGGCGTGGGAGGCTGCGGCGATGAACGTGCTCGCGCCGGGGGACACCGCGCTGGTTCTGGCCACGGGGCGGTTCGCTGCGCTCTGGGGCATGATCTGCAACCGCATGGGGATCGAGACCGAGGTGATCGACTTCGGGCGCAAATCGCCGCTGGACCCCGCACGGGTGGAAGAGGCGCTGAAGGCCGACACGTCCCACCGGATCAAGGCGGTGCTCACGGTGCAGACCGATACGGCGACGGGCATCCTGAACGACATCGCCGGCCTGCGCGCGGCGATGGACCGGGCGGGGCACCCCGCGCTCCTCATGGTCGATTGCATCGCCTCGCTCGCCTGCGACCGGTTCGAGATGGACGACTGGGGCGTGGACGTGATGGTGGCTGCCAGCCAGAAGGGGCTGATGACCCCGCCGGGGCTGGGCTTCGTGTTCTTCGGGGACAAGGCCAAGGCGCGGCAGAACCCCGACGTGAGCTATTACTGGGACTGGCGCCCGCGCGTGGAGCCGGAGGGATTCTACCAGTATTTCGGGGGCACCGCGCCGACGCATCACCTGCTGGGCCTTCGCGCCGCGCTCGACCTCATCGCCGAGGAGGGCGGGGTCGAGGTGGTCTGGCGGCGCCACGATCAGCTTGCCCGCGCGGCCTGGGCGGCGTTCGAGGCCTGGGGGCAGGGCGGGCCGATGGAGATCAACGTGGCCGATCCCGCCCACCGGTCGCGCGCCGTCACCGCGCTCGCCCTCGGGGCCGACAACGGCACGCGGCTGAGACGCTGGGTCGAGGGCAATGGCGGCGTGACGCTGGGGATCGGGCTGGGCATGTCCGCGCCGAACGACCCCAAGGGCGACGGATTCTTCCGACTGGGGCACATGGGGCACGTGAATGCCCACATGATCCTCGGCGCACTCGGCGTGATCGAGGCGGGGCTTCGGGCGCTGGACATTCCCCACGGCGACGGCGCTCTGGGCGCGGCGGCCGAGGTCATCGCCCGGGGCTAGGTCCCGGGCGGCGCTCCCCGCCTCAATCAAGAGTGGGCTTTCGACCACCGGCCTGTGCAAGCCAGGCCGCGCAGAAACCCCTGTTCCATCACGATAAACTGCCACGCGCTGCGGCCCGGTGGCCGGAGCTCAACGTGGGCGATTGAAATGCGCGGATCTTTTCGTTAACCCATGAGTTAGCAAAATGACGGCGGGGATCATGGCCAAACTGCATTTCGCGCTCGCAGAAGCGCTTCGCGACGGCGGCGTCGCCACCCTGTTCGGTGTCGTTGGGGATGCGAATGCCTATTTCGTTGCGGCTTACGCGGGGTTCGACGGTGCGCGCTACGTGAGCGCCTGCAACGAGAACGGGGCCGTCCTGATGGCGCTGGGCCATGCGATGACGACCGGTGGGGTGGGGTTCTGCACGGTGACCCACGGTCCGGCGCTCACCAATTGCGTGACGGCATTGACCGAAGGGGTGAAGTCCCACACGCCCGTCGTGCTCCTGTGCGGGGACACGCCGGTGGCGGATCGCGAGAACCTTCAGAACACGGACCAGAAGGCCGTGGTCCTCGCCGCCGGCGCCGGATTCGAGCAGATGCGCAGCCCGGCAACGGCGCTCGACGACCTTGCGCGGGCGGTGCGGCGGGCCAAGGCCGAGCGGCGGCCGATCGCCGTCAACATGCCCGCGGAGTTCCAGTGGGAGGAGGTCGATGCGCGCCCGGTGAGCTGGGAGGTTCCGGCCCTGGGGCCGACAGAGGTCGCGGGGGATGCGTTGGACGAGGCGGTCGGGATCATTGCCGCGGCCCGGCGTCCCGTCGTGCTGGCCGGACGCGGTGCGATTGACGATGCGTCCCGCGCGGCCCTGATCCGGCTCGCGCGCCGGATCGAGGCGCCGCTCGCCACGACGATCCGCGCCAAGAACCTGTTTCACGGAGAGGATCATGTGCTGGGCGTCTGCGGCACGGTCTCGACCCCGCAGGCAGCCGAGGCCCTGATGAGCGCCGACTGCATCATCGCCTTTGGCGCCTCGCTCAATTTCCACACGACCGGAGAGGGCGGCTATGTCGAGGGCAAGCGGGTGATCCAGGTGGCCGACCGTGCGGAAGACCTCGGCACCGGGGCGGTGGCCGACGTGGCGATCCACGGGACCCCGGCGGCGGTCGCCGATACCTTTGCCTACTGGCTCGACGAGGCCGAGATCTCAGCCTCCGGTTTTACCCGCGACCTGCCCGCGACCGGGCTGGACGTACCGCCGCCTGCAACGCCGACGCATCCGCGCGAGGGGGCGGTGGATTTCCTCACGACCCTCGCGCGGCTGAACGACATTCTGCCCCGGGACCGCGTGCTCGTCACCGACGCCGGTCGCTGGATGGTGCGCAGTTACGGCCTTCTGACCGCACCGCATCCGCGCGATTTCGTTACCTCGGCGAGTTTCGGGTCCATTGGCCTTGGCCTCGCCACGGCCGTCGGAGCGGGAGTGGCGCATCCCGGCCGCACGACCGTTCTGTTCAACGGGGACGGGGGGTTCATGCTGGGCAACCTCGCCGAGTTCCATTCGGCGGTGCGGGCCGGCCTCGACCTCGTGATCGTCCTGTTCAATGACGGCAGCTACGGCGCCGAGCACATCCAGTTCCGAAACAAGCAGCTCGATCCCGCGATCACCCTTTTCGACTGGCCCGATTTCGTCACGGTTGCGCGGGCGCTGGGCGGGGACGGCATCGGAATACGCGGCGCGGCGGATCTTGAGGCGCTCGGCCCGGCGCTGGAGGCGCGCGACAGGAACCGGCCGTTCCTGATCGACGTCCACCTCGATCCCGATTGCGTCGCCATGTGGTAAACTGTCCCGTAATGTGAGACGTTAGACTCGACCACGTCCCATATTCGGGTACGGGAAATCACCGTAAAATACCGATACTTTTCTGGAAATTCATGAAAAACGCAAAAAAATCACTTCACATCTCCGACTCTCGTGCGACTCGTATTGTCCCACTAAGTAGGAGATGCTAGCGTTTCGATAGCGCGAGAACCGTTCGCGCGACACATTCAGGCCGGTGACGGCTCAGGGAGGAACACATGACATTCACCACGAAATGGACAGGTCTGTCCGCCGCGGCGCTGGTCGCCGTGTCCGGCATGACTTTTGCCACCGCGGCCCAGGCGCAGGAATGGCTCGACAACCTCGAGCCGATGACGCTGAAGCTCGCCGATTTCTCCGGCAACCAGGATGCCAACTTCGGCAAGGCCATGGTCGCCTGGGAGGAATCGATCACCGAGTTCACGGACGGCAAGATCACGTTCGAGAACTACTGGTCCTCGTCGCTTCTGGGCGCGCTCGACACGCTTTCCGGCGTGGGTGACGGGGTGGCCGACATCGGCCTCATCATCCCGTCCTACATGCCGCAGGAACTGCCCGTCGGCTCGTGGCTCTTCGGTATGGGTGCTGCGCTGTCCGGCTCTACCGTGCATGACGTGGCCGCGGGCGGCGCGGCCGCGCTCGAAACCGTGCTGACCTTCGAGCCGCTGACCGAAGAATACGCCCGCCACAACGTGAAAGTGCTCCAGGCGACGGCGACCCCCGCCTACAATCTGCTGTGCAACACGCCGATCTCGTCGCCCGAAGAAGCCGAGGGCAAGCGTGCCCGCGCCATCGGCGCGGTCTGGTCGGAGACGGTCGAAGCGCTTGGCATGACCCCGGTCTCCATCGCCTGGGGCGAGGCCTACGAAGGGCTTCAGCGGGGCGTGTTCGACTGCATGGTCATCAACCCGAACCAGTATGCCGACGGGCTCGTCCTCAAGGACGTGGCGCCGGAATTCGTGCCGGTGACCATGGCGCAGCTCCAGGCCTCCACCTGGGTCATCAACCTCGACGTCTGGGAAAGCTTCCCGGCGGAGCTGCAGGACTTCATCACCCAGGCCAACATCAAGGCGGCCTACGACATCTGGGAAGGTTACCTCGACATCGAGGCGAAGGCCGGTGAGCTGATCGCGGCCGGGGAGGAGATCCACACGAACGACATCTCCTCGCTCGAACCCATCGCGCGTGAGCAGCGGGCGAACTTCGTCGCCGGTCTGGCCGATACCGCGCCCGACTCGGTCGAGGATCCGGCCGCCTTCATCGCCGACTACCAGGCGCGCATCGACTACTGGACCGATGCCCTGGAAGCAGAGGGATACGAGGTCGCCGAGCGCACACCGGAAGCCATTCTGGATGCCTTCGCGGGCCTGTCCGAGGTGGACCTGTCGAACTTCTACGAGAAGTTCAACTCCGAGTTCACCCCGGGCCTCATGAACTGAAACCGGATGGTCCGCCCCGCATGACGGGGCGGACATTCCAGGCTTGCCCGTTCGCGGGCACACGGGCGACACTCACCACATGACCGACGTTTCCCTTCGTCCCTCAACGCCCCGGCGCCCAGAGCCGGGCATTCTGCGCATCGTGGATGCCGCAGCGCTGGCCCTTGCCGTTGTCGCCGGGTTCGCACTCGTGCTGCTCGCCGTGAACGTGCTCGTCGACGTGATCGGGCGCGCGGGGTTCAACCAGCCTTTCACAGGCACGCTCGAGTACACGGAGAACTGGTGGATGCCGACGCTGACGCTGCTCGCCTTCGCCTATACCGAGCGCCGGCAGGAGCATATCAAGGTGACGATCCTGCTGGACACGCTTCCGATCGCCATGCGCCGGGTCGTGGAGGGGGTTTTCGGGACCATTGCGACCGTGCTTCTCCTGGCGCTTGCCTGGCACGGGCTGAGCGAGGCGCTGGAAGCGGCGGAGTATCGTCAGACCACGGCCTCCAGCCCGCCGGTGGCGATCTGGCCGTTCAAGTTCGCGGCGCCTCTGGGCGTGCTCGCGCTCGCCCTTCAGATGGCAGCGACGAGCTATCGCTACCTCGCAGGCCACCTGCCGCGGACCGGCGGCGACGATCATGAAGGCGAAGCCGTATGACCAGCCCGACCGAAACCCTGCCGATGCGCGCGGTATCCCGCGTCGGGATCGCGATCTTCGTCATCGGGCTCGTGGTCGCCGCCGGGTCGCTCTGGGGCATGCTCGCGGCGGACCTGCCCAAGGAGATCACCGGGCTACTCATCGTCGTCCTGTCCATCGTGCTGCTGCTCATGGGCATACCCGTAGGGGTGGCCATGCTGGGGGCCGCGGTGGTGGGTCTCTATGCGCTGAGCGGGGGGCGGGTCGTGCGCTCGACCATGGAGAGCGTGGCTTTCGACGCCACCGCGTCATGGTCGCTGTCGGTGATCCCGATGTTCATCCTGATGGGCATGATCCTGTGGAAGTCGGGCCTCACCACCTCGGCCTTCTCGGCCGCGCGGGTCTGGCTGGGCTGGATGCCCGGCGGGCTCGCCGTCGCCACGAATTTCGCGGGCGCCGCGCTCGCGGCGAGTTCCGGGAGCACCATCGGCATCACTTATGCGCTGGGCCGCGTGTCGATCCCGGAAATGCTCAAATCCGGCTACAATCCCCAACTCGCCGTCGGTTCAGTGGCCGCCGCGGGGACATTGGGCCAGATCATCCCGCCTTCGCTCCTGCTCGTGGTCTATGCCGGTGCGGCCTCGCTCCCCGTGGGACAGCAGCTTCTCGCGGGCGTCGTGCCCGGCGTGATCCTGGCCGTGGCGTTTGGCGTCATGATCGTTGTTCATGCCAGCCTGCGCCCGGGTTTCGCGCCGCGCGCCGATATGTCCGACGTCACCTGGGCGATGCGGCTGCGGGCGCTGGTCGAGGGCATACCGATCGCAATCGTGATCCTGATCGTCATTGGCGGCCTGTTCGCGGGGATCTTCACGGCGACCGAGGCCGGGGTCTGCGGCATGATCGCGGCGCTCATCCTGGGCGTCCTCCACCAGCTTCGCCAACGCACGAGCCTTCGCGAAATCGGCGCGATGCTGCGGGCCGCACTGATCGGCACGCTGACCGGCACCGCCTCGGTCTTTCTCCTGATCGTGGGCGTCGCCGTCCTCACCCGTGCCATGGCGCTGAGCCAGGTGCCCAACTTCATCGCCAGCGGGATCGCGGAGATGGGGCTCGGGCGGATCGAGCTGCTGTTCATCCTGATCGGCGCCTACCTCATCCTGGGGATGTTCATGGACACGCTCGCGATGATGCTCCTGACCATTCCTGTTCTGCTCGGACCGCTCGCCTCGGTCGGGGTCGATCCGTTATGGTTCGGCGTGTTCCTCGTGGTCATGGCTGAGGTCGGGTTGCTCACGCCGCCTTTGGGCATTCTCACATTCATCGTCCATCGCATCGCGTCGGACCCGGAGGCGAACCTCGGGCGGCCCATATCGCTCGGCACCGTGTTCCTGGGCGTGCTGCCCTTCGCCCTCACCGCCATTGCGGTCGTGGTGTTCCTCATCTTCGTGCCGGAGATCGCCACATGGCTGCCGGGCCTCAGCACGGGTCGATGACGGGTTGCGCCCGCGGCGCGTTCCGGGAAAGGAGGGGCGCATGACGACACCGGAAACCGCCTCTCGCAAGGAACAGCGCGAAGCCTCGGATCGCAAGATGCTGCGCGCGGCCACTGCACTGGTCAGCAAGCGGGGCATCGCAGGGGCCAAGCTGTCGCAGATCGGGCTTGACGCGGGGTACAGCGCGAACCTTCCGGTGCAGCGCTTCGGGACCAAACTCGCCCTGCTGATCGCGGTGCTGGACGGGATCGAGGCGCGGTTCCTGCGCCACGTGGAGGCGCGTGTCGGCACGCGGCGCGGGGCCGAGGCGCTGGCCGAGCGCATCCGCCTCCAGCTCGAGGCCGTGCGCGACATGCCCGAGAGTGCCATCGCGCTCTACCATCTCATCATCGAAAGCACCGGTTCGATGCCGGACCTCAGGCCAAGGGTCGCGAGGCTGCAAGAGGCCTACCACCGCAACCTGCGCACCTATCTCGAGCAGGCTCAGGCAGCGGGCGAGCTTGCCCCTGGCATGGATATCGAACGCGCGGCGCGGGTGATTTCCGGGGCGATCGGCGGGATGTCGATGCAGGCGATTGTGGAAGAGCGGACCCGGGCGCTGGGCGACGACGCCCCGGCGCTGGCCGAAATGCTTCTGGCCCCCGTCCTCGCGAAAGGGGTCAGTCCTGCGCGACCCGGGACTGCGTCGCCTCGATCTCCTCGCGGATGATCGCCTTCCACATCGCGATGCGCTCCTCGTCCACCTCGTCCGCGTGGACGGCGATGGAAATGGCGAGGTCGGGTTCTTCCGCGAAGGCGCGAACGCCCATGCCGAGGCCATAGATCGACTTGTACGCGCGGGCCCGGCTTTCGGAGAACCCGGAGGCCCGCGTGGCCGCGACCGCCGCGCGCACGCTCTCGGCATCGAGGTTCTCGTATCCTGCGAGGTCGGGTGCGATGGTCTCGATCACCCTGTCGACGGTGGCATCGGGCAGCCCCGCCAGCAGGGCCGTGGCGCCCGCGCCGACACCGAGGTAGCGCCGCTGCCCCACTTCCACCGGGATCACGCGGATCACGGCGCGCCCCTCGGCCTTGTGGACGCAGACCGCCTCGAAGGCGGACCGGCGCATGAGATAGGTCGTCACGTTGGACCGGGCCGCCACCCGGTCGACGCAGGCGGTCCAGGGCGCGAGCTGCAACACCTGGTCGCTCACGGCGAGGCCGAGCTCGTAGCTCAGCATGCCGACTTCGTACTTGCGCGTCGCTGGATTATAGGCGGCGAGCCCGGTGTCGGTCAGGCTCTTGAGGATACGGTGCGTGGTCGAGCGGGCAAGCCCGACGGAGTCGGAGATGCGGCGCAGGTTCATCGGGCCTTCGTCGGAGACATGGGCGATCTGCTTTAGGATCGCAGCCGCGCGCCGGATCGCCTGTGTGCCGTCCTGGTTTTCGTCTTTCATGCAAGCTCCCCGCCGGTGTCGCGGCACATTAGCCGGTGTCCCCGGCCGATGCCACCAGCGCGGCGGCCCGCGCACGCAGGTCAGGCTTGCGCACCTTGCCCACAGCGTTCACGGGCAGGGCCTCGAGGCGTTCGAGCACTTCGGGAAACTTCTGTTTCGCCAGCCCCGCGGCGTCCAGGTGTCGGGTCATGGCCGGCATGTCGAACCCTTCGGAGGCGACGACGAAGGCGACGACGATTTCGCCGCGTGCCGCGTCCGGCGCACCGACCACGGCGACATCCGATACATCAGGATGGGCGAGGAGGGCGTTCTCTATCTCGACCGGGCTTATGTTCTCGCCCTTGCGGATGATGATGTCCTTCTTGCGTCCGGTCACCACGACGAAACGGTCGTCCACGATCCGCCCGAGATCGCCCATGCGGAAGAACCCGTCTTCGGTGAAGGCGCCGGCATCGTGCTGCGGGTCGAGGTAGCCGGGAAACATCTGCGGGCCGCGCAGGACGATCTCGCCGTCGTCGAGCCGGAGGTCGAGCGCCATCTCGCCATCGGTATCGGCATGCGCCTCTGCAGCGGCGCGGTCGCGGATGCCGGGGCAGGCGAGGGGGACTTCGGTGGAGCCGTAGGCGCGGGAGACAACCGTGGCCGGCCATGCCGCCAGGGCTTCGCGCACGAGTTCGGGCGGGACCGAGGCGCCGCCGCAGATGAACCGGCGCAGCGTGGGCAGGTCGCTCCCGGCGCGCGCGGCAGAGGCCAGCAGCCCCGACAGGAACGGCGTGGCGCCGGCCATGAAGGTCGCGCCTTCGTCGTCGATCCGGGCCACCGCCCGGTCTGGGTCCCAGCCATCCTCCAGCACGGTGCGGCAGCCGGTGATCCAGGGAAACTCGAACGCATAGATCGAGCCGCCGATATGGCCGATGGGGGAGGGAACGAAGAGCACGTCCGCGTCTGCGAGCCCCCAGAAGCCCGCCGTGCCCCTCACGACCGCGTCCATGCTGTCATGGGTGTGGATCACGCCCTTGGGGGTTCCCGTGCTGCCGGAGGTGAAGATGATCATTTTCGCGTCGCGGCTGTCGGGAAGACGGGGCGTGGCTGCGGCGCCCGATGTCAGCGCCTCGAAGGTGAGAGGGCCGTTGCCGCGCACCGTCACGACATGGTCTGGCGGTGTGTCGAGCGAGGCGACGAGGCCCGGGTAGTCGACCTTGCCCGCCGGCGGGATGAAAATCGCTTCGACCCCGCAGGCGGGCAGGATCGCCGAGAGCTCGGCCTTGCGATAGATCGGGAGGAGCGGGACGATCCGGTAGCCTGTCAGCGCGGCGGCGAGGTTGAGGACGGTCGCCTCCCACCAGTTCGGGAGCTGAAAGGCGATGGCGGCGCCGGGCGTGAGACCGAGCCGGTCGAGGCCGCCCGCGAGCCGGAGCGCCATGTCGACCATATCGCCGCGGGTGAGACGCGTGTCGCCCTGTCTCAGAATTTCGACGTCCGGGGCCTGGGTGCGAAGGTCCAGCGCGATCTCGCCCAACGTCGGGCTGCGCGGGGCCCGGTGCCGACCGGCCGCGTCAAGGTCGCGCATCCGGGCCGCGAGCCGGTCGACCGCGCCGGTCATGACTTGCGCGACCGTGCGAGGAAGGCTTCGACCCGGGCCTCGTGTTCGGCCGTGCGTACGCTGCGCGATTCCAGCTCCATTCCGGTTTCCATCATCTCGCTGGCGAGCCGTCTGAGCTCCGTGTTCATGACGGTCTTGGTCCAGCGCATCGCCTGGGACGGTCCTGAAAGGAGCCTCTCGCAGAAGGCGTCGACCCTGGTATCGAGCTCGGCATCCGGGACCACATGGTTCACGAGCCCGATTTCGCCCGCACGCGCGGCGGTGAGGATCTCGCCCGTGAAGAGGAATTCCTTGGCCCTATGCAATCCGATGAGGGCGGGCCAGATGATCGCGCCGCCGTCGCCGGCGACGAGGCCGATGGAGACATGCGGGTCGCCGATCTTCGCGCTTTCGGCGGCGAAGGTGATGTCGCAGAAGAGCGCGATGGTCGCCCCCAGACCCACGGCGGGGCCGTTGATGCGGGCAATCACGGGTTTGTCGATCTCAAGCAGCGTGTGGATCAGCGCCTTTGCCTCGTCGACCTCCTTGTCGAACAGGCTTGGTTCGTCGATCACACGGCGCATCCCCTCTATATCGCCCCCTGCGGAAAAGGCACGGCCCGCCCCCGTGAGGACCACAACGTCCGAGCCGTCGTCGTCGCGGGCGAAGGCGAGCGCGTCGACGATCTCGGCATGCATCGGGCCGCCGAAGGCGTTGAGCGTCTCCGGCCGGTTCAGGGTGATCGTGAGGCGCCGTTTGTCACGGCGCAAATGCAGCGTTTCGAAGTCCGGCGTGTCACTCATCGTTCCCCCCACCTCGCGTCAGCGTAGTCCAGTTGGGCCTGCGCCGCACCGCCCATTTCGGCCCGAAGCGCCCGGGCGCGGTAGGTCCAGCGGTGCAAGGGGTGTTCGAGGGTGAGACCCATGGCGCCCATGAACTGATGCAGGTCGTAGCCGATCCGGGTCGCATGGCCCTGCAGGTATCCGAGCGCCTGGGCTGCGTCGGCAGGGGCGCGGGTTGCCGCCGCCCTGAGCGTCATGAGCTCGCCTGCCTCGATACGCACCGCGTCTTCCGCGAGCCGGTGCTGCACACCCTGAAAGCTGCCCAGCGGTCGCCCGAACTGCTCGCGCTCGCGCAGGTATTGCAGGACCGAAGCGAGCCCTCCGGCCAGCACGCCGCCCAACTCGGCGGCGAGCGCCACCGACCATAGTGTGCGGATCGACACGGGGTCGGTGTCGATGTCCTGCCAGTCAGGCGACGCGGTCAGGACGCCCATCGGGTAGGCGTAGAGGCTGTCCACGCGCCGGGTTACTCCCTCCACGCCGGCCCACCGCAGCCCGCCGTCGGTGATCGACAGGAGCGCACGGGCCTGCGGCAGGAAGCGCACCGCGCCCGGCGCGTCGTCGACCACCACCGCGAGCGGGCGGGGGAGGTCGATGCCGAGGAACGGGCGCAGGAGCGAGGTTGCGGCGCATTCCAGCACCACGGGTGTCTTCGCCACCGCGTGAACCATCGCGGCCGCGGCGACCGGTCCAAGCTCCGCCTCGCGGGCCGCGTCGAAGAAGCCGGCCTCGGCCAGCCTGTCGTCGAGCGCGTGGCCATAGTCGTGGCGCCCCCAGCCCTCGACCGTGCGAAAGCCCGCCTCGGCCTCGTCCGACAGCATCTGTTCGAGCACGGTGGCGAAGGTCGCCTGATCTTCGTTGAACGCCAGCCGCATGGTCAGGCCCCCCTGGGAAGGTTGAGGTGACGGCGCGCCACGAGGTTGAGCTGGATCTCGGCGGCGCCGGCGGCGATGCCCGTGACGATGGCGCGTTCGTGGTGGGCCTGGAACGCGGGATGTTCGTCACCCGAATAGCAGTCGGGCAGGAAGTCCATTCCGAAATCCGTCACCTTGTGATCCGCCTCCACCACCGCCACGCGGGCGAGGTTCGCGGCGGTTCCCGGCGGCACGCCGCGGGCCCGTTCGTCCACGACCCGGTAGACCAGCATCCGTGCTGCATCGCAGGCCATCGCGGCTTCGGCTGCGCGTCCGCGCACGAGCGCGTTGCCGAAACCGCCCCGCGCTTTCAGCTCCGCGACCATCGCGTCGAGCTCACGCGCCGACATCTCGTAGCGGGGGATGCCGACGCGTTCGTTCGAGAGGGCGTAGGAGATGATGGTCCAGCCTTCGCCTTCTTCCCCCAGCATGGCCGAGGCCGGGACGCGCACGTCGGTGAAGAACACCTCGTGGATGTCGCCATGTCCGATCAGGCTCGGGATCGCGCGCACCTCGATCCCCGGCGTGTCCATCGGGAGGAGGAAGATCGCGATGCCGCCGCGCCCCTCGCCGGTGCGGGCCAGCAGGAAACAGGTGTCGGCGAGGCCGGCGTAGGAGGTCCAGATCTTCTGCCCGTTGATGACGTAGTCGTCGCCGTCGCGCAACGCGCGGGTGCGCAGGCTCGCGAGGTCGGATCCCGCGCCGGGTTCCGAGAAGCCCTGGCACCAGATCGCGCGGCCTTCGGCCATGGGGGGGAGATAGCGGCGTTTCTGTTCGTCCGAGCCGTAGCGCATCAGGACCGGGCCGATCCAGTTGACGTTCATGTATTGCCCGCCGCGCGGCTCGCCCGCCGCCCACATCTCTTCGCCCAGGATGAAATGCTCCCACGTTGGCCGGTCCGCGCCGCCCCAGTCCGCGGGCCAGTGCGGCACGAGAAGCCCCGCTTCGGCGAGTTTCGGGCAGAAATCGAGGCTGAACTCGGTCTGTTCGCGTGACCCGGGCCCGTGGCGTGCGATACTCTGCCAGTCGCCGGGCAATTCGCGCGCGAGGAAGTCGCGCACCTTGGCGCGGAAAGCGTCGTTTTCCTCCGACCACGCGAAGTCCATGTGGTAACTCTCCCATTATGTGAGACATATGTGCCTCAAGCGGATGCCATCGAACATGCCGAGGCGTTCTGCCACTGTCAACAGCTCGCAGCTTGACCTTATGTTTCTAGTGAGTATAGCCTGCCCCTGCCGTGTCGGGATGCATTCCGGCGCATGGTGCTCGACCATATCACTATATGGAACGAATGGGCGACGGGAGGAATATGGAACTCACGCCGACAACGGAAGACGCGGCTTTCCGCGCTGCTGCGCGCGACTGGCTCATGGCCAATCGCCCAGAGGGACCCGCGCCGCGCGAAGGGCGGGCGGCGCGCGACTACGCTACCGACTGGCTTGCACGGTGCCACGAGGGTGGCTGGTCCGGGCTCGCATGGCCCGCGGACTACGGCGGGCAGGGGCTTTCGCCCGCGCGGCTCATCACTTGGTACGAGGAATACGTGCGCGCCCGGGCGCCATCGGCGCTGGACTGCACCTTCGTCGCGCTGAACCACGCAGGGCCGACAGTAATCGCGCGCGGGACCGAGGAGCAGAAGGCCTTCCACCTGCCGCGAATCCTCGAGGGCCGGTCGATCTGGTGCCAGGGGTTTTCCGAACCGGGGGCGGGATCGGACCTCGCCAGCCTGCGCACGACGGGGCGGGTCGAGGGCAACGAACTGGTGGTCAACGGTCAGAAGATCTGGTCGAGCTATGCCGATGTCGCAGATTACCAGGAGCTTCTGATCCGCACCGAGCCGGGGTCGTCGCGCCACAAGGGCCTGTCCTGGGTGATCTGCGACATGAGCCTGCCCGGGATCACCGTCCGCCCGATCGCGAACATGGCGGGCGTCACGCATTTCGCCGAAGTGTTCTATGACGACGTGCGTATCCCGCTCTCGGACGTGGTGGGCGATCTGCACGACGGCTGGTCCGTGGCGATGACCACGCTCGCCTTCGAGCGACGCACTGCCGCGCTCGCCCTGCAACTGGAGTTGTCGGTGAAGGTCGAAGACCTGATCGCGCTGGCCGAGGCACCCGCCGGCTCCGCGACCGCCGAACGCCTCGCCGATCTCAGGGCCGAGGCCGCGGCGATCCGCGCGATGACATGGCGCACAGCGTTACGCGAACCGGCGACACCCTTCGACGGGTCGCTCGTCCGGCTGAGTTTCGCGGAACTGGCGCAGCGGGTGCACCGGGCCACGATGGACGTGTTGGGCCCTGCCGGGCTGACCGACAGCGACTGGTCGCACGCCTATCTCGAAAGCTATTCGGAAACCATCGCCGGGGGGACCGCCGAAATCCAGCGCAACATCATCGCCGAGCGGTTCCTGGGCCTGCCGAGGGAGCCGCGCACATGAGTTATGACCTGACGCCGGGCGAAGACCTGCGCCAGATCCTCGACGCCGCCGAGGCGATGCTGGCGACGCATTATCCCGTGGCGCGTCTGCGGGAGGGGGCAGGGGACGACCTTGCCCCGCTCGAAGAGTTCGGGGCCTTCGCGCTCGCCCTGCCGGAGGCGGACGGGGGCGCGGGGTTCACCCTCGTGGAAGAGGCGCAGTTGCATGTCGCGCTGGGCCGGCACCTCGTCAGTCCCCGCGCCCTTGCCACCGCGCTCGCCCGGCGGATCGACGGGCAGGCGACGGCCTGCGCCGGGGTCGTGGACGGCGCGGACTGGCTCGCTCTCGGTCCGGACGGGGCGGAGACGATCCTCGTGCGGACCAAAGACGGGCTCGTTCTGTCGGCCCTGGGTCAGGCCAAGCAGGTCGAGTCGCTGGGCCACGGCCTGCCACTCGCCCGTGTCGCGCCCGGTGCAGACAACCGGCGGGCGGACGAGACGATGCTGGGCGTCGCGCGACTGCTTACTTCGGCGCAGCTTCTGGGGGTTGCGATGGGCGCCGCGGACCTCGCCGTGGACTACGCGAAGACGCGGGAGCAGTTCGGGCGGCCCATCGGCAGTTTCCAGGCGATCAAGCATCATGCCGCGGACATGGCGATGGGGGTCGAACAGGTCTCGGCGCTGATCGACATGGCCGCCATCGCCCTGCGCGACGGGCACGACGATGCGCGGTTCCAGCTCGCGGCGCTGGCGCGGCTCGCCCCGCGCGTGGCGCTGGCCAACGCGCGCACGGGCATCCAGATCCACGGCGGCATCGGCTTCTCCGCCGAGGCCGACGCGCAGCTCTATCTCAAGCAGGCGCACCTCCTGCGCCAGTTCCTCGGAGCGGACGACCTGATGGAGGCCGCCGCGCCGCTCACGCCCTACTGAAAGGACAGATCATGCGAACCGCCCTCATCACCGGCGCGTCGAGCGGTATCGGCCTCGCCACCGCGCGCAAGTTCCTGAGCGAAGGCGTGGCGGTTGTGGGCGTCGCCCGCAGCGCAGACAAGCTCGCCGCCGCGGTCGAGAGCTGCGCCGATCTGCCGGGCAGGATGGTGCCCTGCGCGCTCGACATCACGGCGGACGATGGGCCCGCGCGGGCGGTGAAGGCGGCGCTCGACGAATTCGGCCGGCTCGATCACCTCGTCAACAACGCCGGGATCGGAAGCCCGGAGCCGGTCCACAGCACGGACGACGAGACGCTCGACCGTTTCCTCGACATCATGCTGCGCGCACCCTTCCGGCTTGCGCGCGAGGCGCTCGCGGCGTTCGGTGAGATCGCGACCATCGTGAACGTCTCCTCCACATACGCGATCGTGGGGGGGCTGCGCGGCGGGGCCTACTCGGCGGCCAAGGCCGGGCTGAACGGGCTCACGCTCCACATGGCGGCGCAATACGGTTCCTCCGGCGTCCGGTCGAACGCGGTCGCGCCGGGCGTAATCCCGACACCCATGACGGAGCACCGACTAGAGGTCGAAGCGTTCCGGCGCATGAACCACGACATGACGCCCGCTGCCCGCTGGGGCACGGTCGAGGACGTGGCCGAGGCGATCTGGTTCCTGTCCTCGCCCGCTTCGGGCTGGATCAACGGTCAGGTCCTTGCCGTCGATGGCGGCTGGACCTCGACCAAGTTCCTGACCGAGGCGGCCTTGTCGGCGGAGCGCGTCCTGCGCCCGGTGGACTGGAGCCATTCCGGGCGCTGAGATTACGCGTCAGCGCTTGTCTGCCAGCCGGTTCGCCGCGAACTCCGCGAACCAGTCGAGGGCTGCGGGATTGCGAGTCGCATCCTTCGAGGCGACCTTTTCAGGCGCTTCACCGAGGAGCATGCGGCGCACCGGCACCTCCATCTTCTTGCCCGTAAGGGTCGTGGGGATTTCCGGGACCGCGACGATCACGTCCGGCACGTGGCGCGGCGAGCGTTCGCTGCGCAGGCGGCGCACGATTTCCGCCTCGGTGTCCGGGGTGAAGGATGTGCCCGGCGCCATCTGGACGAAAAGCGGCATGTAGTAGCCTCCGCCTTCCTCCTCGATGCAGACGATCAGGCTGTCTGCGATCTCCTCGAACCCTTCCACGGTGCGGTAGATCTCGGCCGACCCGATGCGCACGCCGAAGCGGTTGAGCGTCGCGTCGGAGCGCCCCAGCACGTAGGAGCCGCCGCGCGCGTTGAACCGCACCCGGTCGCCGTGGCGCCAGATGCCCGGATACATGTCGAAATAGCTGTCGTGGTAGCGGCTGAAATCCGGGTCGCCCCAGAGAAAGAGCGGCATGGACGGCATCGGCTGCCGCATCACGAGTTCGCCCACCTCGCCGGTCGGGGCGGGTTTGCCGCTCTCGTCCAAGGCGGTGGCATCGCAGCCGAGCGCGGGGGCCTGTATCTCGCCCGCATGGGCGGGGAGGAGCGGGGATCCGGCGAGGATGCCCGAGCAGATTTCCGTGCCGCCAGATTGGGATGTGGCGTAGATGTCCGCTTTGATCGCGTCATGGACCCAGGCGAGAATCTCGGGCGTGACGGGGGAGCCGGTGAGGAGGATCGTCTCCAGCGGGGCGATGTCGAATTCTTCGCCGGGCCGGATGCCCTGGCCGCGCACCATCTGCATGAAGGTGGGTGAAACGCCGAAGGTGGTCACGCCGGTCTCTGCCATGAGCCGCCAGAGCGCACGGGCGTCCGGATATGTCGGGTGGCCGTCGTAGAGCGTCACGCATCCGTTCAGCATCGGGCCCATCATCAGCGTGTTCCAGACCATCCACCCGGTCGTGGAATAGCAGAACTGCACCGCGCCCTCGTGCATGTCGAGGTGGAAGGCACCGGACTTCAGGTGCTCCAGCACGATCCCGTGGTGCCCGTGGACGATGGGCTTGGGGAGCCCCGTGGTTCCGGAGGAGAACAGCGTCCAAAGCGGGTGGTCCGAGGGGACGCGGATGTATTCGAACGCCTCGCGGGGCACGTCGGGCCCGTCGAGGAGGCTCTCCCATGCCAGCGTCTTGCCGGGAAATGCCGGGGACCCCGCGTTGGGCAGGTAGTCGAGCAGGACCAGCGTTTCGGCGCTGGGCAGATGGTCGAAGATGCGCTCGAGTTCGCTCGTGCGGTCGTGGTCCTTGCCGCCGTAGCGGTAGCCGTTCACCGCGAAGACCAGCTTGGGTTCGATCTGGCCGAACCGGTCGATCACCGTCTGCGCGCCGAACTCGGGCGCGGCGGAGGCCCAGGTCGCCCCGATCGCGGTGGTCGCGAGCATGGCGACGACGGTTTCGGGGATATTGGGCATGTAGGCCACGATCCGGTCGCCGGGGACGATGCCCATCTCGCGCAGGCGTGTCGCCAGGCGACGCACTGCGCCCGCGATATCGGCCCAGCTCAGCCAGGCCACGTCGGGGCGCGTTTCGGACATGTGCGCGATCATCGGTCGGGCCGGGTCGCCCGTCGCCTCGTGGCGCAGGACGTGTTCGGCGTAGTTGAGCCGGGTGCCGGTGAACCAACGGGTATGCGGCATCGGGTCGTCGGTCATCACCGCGTCCATCTCGCCGTCGTGGATGATGTCGAAATAGTCCCAGACCGCGCGCCAGAAGCCCGGCACATCCTCGACCGACCAGCGCCAAAGGTCAAAGTAGCCTTCGAATTCCTTGCCGCGCTCGGTTGCGAGCCAGTTCAGGAACCGGGTGGTCTCGACGCGGGCCCGGCGCTCGTCGTTGGCGCGCCAGAGTTCCTGGCCTTCTGTCACTTCGGTCATGCGGGGCCTTTCCGTTGGTATGAGTTGTGCGGGAGGGCGCGGCTGGCCCGGTGTGCTGGTGTGCACGGCGTCTGGTCCAAAGTTGCCTCCCGTCTTGCGCGATCCTCCGACGCGCCGGGCGAGTATGGCGCGGGGACCGGGTGGCCGCCAGCCCCCGCGTCGCGTCGCGGTTGCCGGCCTGACGGCTTCGCGGCAGGATGAACGCGATGGGAGAGGACATGAGCGAAATACACGAAGGGGGATGCCTGTGCGGACGCGTCCGTTACCGCACGACCGGCGCCCCGGTGCGGGCCGGCGTGTGCCATTGCCGGTATTGCCAGACCCGCAGCGGGAGCGCCTTCGGCCTCTCGGTCTATTTCGACCCCAAGCAGGTCGAGCACCTCTCCGGCGATTTGACCGACTACAGCTTCACCAGCGAGAGCGGCCGCGCGTTCAGCACGCGCTTCTGTGCCCGGTGCGGCACGACGGTATTCTGGTCGCTCGAACTGTTCGGCGACGCGGTGGCGGTTGCGGGCGGCACGTTCGACCCGCCGACGTTCTGGTACGACATCGGGCGCGAGGTGTTCTGTCGCAGCCAGGCGCCCTTTGTCCGGATCGACGCCGGGGAAAGCCACGCGACGAGTGCCAGTCATGCCCCGGACCGCGCCGAGCGCCCGGAGCTTTCGGGGCAGGTGGGCGGGGAAGGTGAACATTCCCGTCAGGGTAGTTGACGGATGCCCGCCGGATTGGTTTCCTGACCCGGATCCGGCCGGGAAACGCGCGGCGGGACACCGGCCCGCGAGAGGCCGCTCAACTGGGAGGAAATCATGAAGCTATTCAAGGCCGCTTTGGCCACTGCCGTCCTTTCGGCGACACCGCTTGTCGCCCAGACTCCGCTCTCCGTCGCCACCGGCGGCACCGGGGGCGTCTACTACCCGATGGGCGGCGGCCTTGCCGAAGTCATCAACAACCATGTCGAGGGCTACTCGGCCACAGCAGAAGTCACCGGCGCCTCGGTGGAGAACATGGGCCTCGTCGCCACGGGTGACGCGGACCTCGCCATCGGGCTTGCCGACACCGTCTACCAGGCGCGCACCGGTACGGGCCGGTTCGAGGGGCAGCAGCTCGAGATGGTGCACGGCATCGCCTCGCTCTATGCCAACATGATCCAGATCGTCACGCTTGCCGACAGCGGCATCACCTCGCTCGACGACCTTGCCGGCAAGCGGGTCTCCATCGGCGCGCCGGGTTCGGGCACCGAAGTGAACGCCGAGCAGGTGCTCACCGCCGCCGGCATCAGCTATGACGACATCGAGGAGCAGCGCCTCAACTTCAACGAGACCGCCGACGCGCTCGCCAACGGCGACATCGACGCGGGCTTCTGGAGCGTGGGCGCTCCGACCTCGTCGATCCTGAACCTCGCTACCACGCAGGACATCGTCGTGATCGAACTCACCGACGAACAGATCGCGGCGGCGCAGGAGGCCCAGCCGCTCTTCGCCCGCACGACCCTGTCCGCCGGCATCTACGACGGTGTGGACGAGGATGTGACCGTGCTGGGCGTGCCCAACGTGCTCGTCGCCTCCTCGGAAATGTCCGAGGACCTCGCCTACGAGATCACCAAGGCGATGTTCGAGAACATCGCGGACCTGCAGGCGGTGCACCCGGCGGCGAACCAGACCACGGTCGAGTTCACGCTGTCGGCCACGCCGATCCCGCTGCATCCCGGTGCCCTGCGCTACTACGAGGAAACCGGCGCGGACATCCCGGACAAGCTGCGTCCGTGACGGCGAAAATCGGGGGAGCGCTCGCTGCGCTCCTCCTTCCGCTGACCGCATCCCCCGGCCTTGGAGGAACGCTGACCGCGTCGCTCGCCGCGACCGGGGAGGTTCTGGCCGAGGTCCGGGTCGCGCCGGGTGACGGCTGGTGCGTGCTCTGGCGCCATTCGGTACAGGGGTTCGAGGTCGAGGATTGTTACGAGAACCGGGCGGGGCGGATGGTCCTACACCGCTCGCACCTGCCCGATTTCGCCGCCGGTCTGGACCATATCCCCGGGCGCGGGCGGCAGGTATCGGACGGGCAGGGGGGCTACTGGATCGAGGATCTCGACGAACCCGTGCCCGGCAACGCCTATATCCTGCGCCCCGGCACGATGAAGGTCGATCACCGGCTGCGCGCGGGGGACACCGAGATTTCCCTGTCGGCGCTCGCCGCCCATGAACGGGTGCGCATCGCGCTCGCACCGGACGAGGACATATGACAGACACGCAGAGCACGCCCGGCGCCGAAGTGGTGCAACCCCGCTTCGTGCTGGGCCTGATCTCCGTCGTCGGGATCGCGCTGTCGCTGTTTCAGCTCTACGCGGCAGGCATCCAGCCGCTGGGCCTGTTCTACCAGCGCCCGATCCACCTCGGCTTCATCCTCGTCCTGTGTTTCCTGATCTACCCGGTCTTCGGAAAGCATCGCCCGCGCGGGGTGGGCGGCTGGCTCATCGACGGGCCGCTGATCCTGTGCGGCGTGCTCGTGGGCTTCTGGGTGCCCTACAACATCGACACGATCGCGAACGCGATCTTCCCGCGCACCATCGACGTGGCCGTCGGCATCGTCTCGGTCCTCGTGGTTCTGGAGGCGGCGCGGCGTGCCGTGGGGCTGGTCCTCACGATCATCGGCGCGATCTTCGTGGTCTATGCCTTCGCCGGTGTCAGGGGGGAGCTTCCGTGGCTCGCAGACCTCATGCCCGGCATTCTCAATCACCGCGGCTATTCCATAGACCGTGTGGCGAGCCAGCTCACGCTCGGGGCCGAGGGGCTCTTCGGTATTCCGCTGGGGGTCGCTGCGACGTTCATCTTCATCTTCGTCCTGTTCGGGGCGCTGCTGGAGGTGACGGGGGCCGGGCGGTTTTTCATCGACCTCGCCTATGCCGCGACGGGGCGCCAGCGTGGCGGGCCGGCCAAGGCCGCCGTCATCGCGTCGGCGGGCATGGGGTCGATCTCCGGCTCCGCCATCGCCAACGTGGTTACGACGGGCGCCTTCACCATCCCGCTGATGAAGAAACTTGGCTACCGCCCCGCGCAGGCCGGCGGAATCGAGGCGGCAGCCTCCACCGGCGGGCAGATCATGCCGCCGCTGATGGGCGCGGGCGCCTTCCTGATGAGCGAGTTCACGCGGGTGCCCTATATCGAGATCGTCCTCGTCTCGATTTTCCCGGCGATGCTGTATTTTGGTTCGGTCTACCTGCTCGTCCATATCGCGGCCGTGAAACTGGGCCTGAAGGGCATCGCACAAGCCGACCTGCCGCTCGTGCGCGACGTGCTGGCGAAGGGCTGGCACTTCCTGCTCCCGCTCGTCGTGCTCGTCTATTTCCTCGTCGCGGGTTATTCGCCGCTGCGCGTCGGGTTCTTCGCGGTCGTCTCGGTCGCTGCGGCCGCCGTCGGGCGGGCGCTGTGGGATTTCCTGCGTGACGGGCCAACGCTGACCAAGGCGCGCGACCTCGGCGCACGGGGCCTCGCGCTCACGCTGCAGGCGCTCGAACTTGGCGCGCGCAATGCGGTGGCCGTGTCGATGGCCTGTGCCGTAGCCGGAATCATCGTGGGTGTCGTCGGGCTCACCGGACTGGGGCTCAAGTTCTCGGCCATGATGCTCGCCTTCTCGGGCGGCAACATGCTCCTTGCGTTGCTGCTTGTCATCATCGCGAGCCTGATCCTCGGCATGGGGCTGCCGGTCACGGCGGCCTACATCGTGCTCATCATCCTCGTCGGCCCCGCGCTCACCAACGAGTTCGGCGTGCCGCTCCTCATCGCGCATTTGGTGGTATTCTGGTATTCGCAGGACTCGAACGTGACACCCCCCGTGGCGCTCGCGGGATTCGCGGGGTCCGCCATCGCGGGATCGAAGCCCATGGAGACGAGTTTCCAGGCATGGAAATATGCCAAGGGCCTCTACCTCATCCCGCTGTTCATGGTCTTCAACGAGGTCATCATCATCGGCGGTCCGGTCCCGCTCGTCATCTGGAACGGGGCGCTCGCCATCGTCGGGCTTGTCGCCTTCGCCGCGATGCTCGAGGGTTTCCTCTTCGGACCCATGCCGATCTGGCAGCGCGTCCTGCTGGCCCCGGCCATCGTCGCGGTGTTCTGGCCCTCGCTCCAGGTCGAGGCGGCCGGGGCGGCGGCCATCGTGGTCATCCTCGGTCTGAACTGGCTTGCGAGAGGGCGCGGGGACGTGACAGGAGAGGCGGACAACCCGGAGCCTGCCCATGACCAAGCCTGAAATATCCCCCGCGCTGCTGAACGACGTCCGCGCACGCTTCGCCCATGTCGAGACCTGCCCCTTCGAGGGCGAGCGCGTGTTTTTCGAGAATGCCGGTGGTGCGCTGACGCTCAATTCGGTCGTCGAGACGTCGGCCCGCATGGCCGCGATTCCCGACAACCAGGGCCGGTCCAACGTTGCCTCGAAGGCGCTTCAGGACATGATCGACACGGCCAAGGCGGATATGGCCGTGTTCTTCAACGCGCCCGAGGGGCAGTTCTTCGTGGGCGAGAGCGGCACCGAGCTCCTCTTCCGCCTGATCCGCGCGGCCTGCCTCGGCAGCCCCAAGGGACGGGTGCTGGGGAGCACGCTAGAACACCCGGCGAGCCGGAGCGCCGCGGACCGATGGTCGAAGGTGGCGGGGAAGCCCTATTTCCTCGCAAGCCATGACGACGCGACGGGCTCCGTCACGGCCGATGACTACGCGCAGCTGGTCACGCCGGACACGGTGGTCGCGACGATCCTGCACACTTCGCCCGTGACCGGAATCGGCGTTGACGTGGCGGCGATCGCCGCGCAGATCCGGGCGGTGGCGCCCGAGTGTTTCATCATCGTCGACGGCATCCAGCACGCGGCACACGGGCGGCTCGACATCGCGTCCTACGACATCGACGGCTATGTCATCTCGCCCTACAAGGTGTTTTCGCGCCACGGCTACGGCGTCGCGTGGATGTCAGACAGGCTGGCCGCGCTGGGCCACGACACGCTGATCGGCTCGCCCACCGCACCGTGGGAACTCGGCACCCGCGACACGGGCGCCTATGCGACGTTTTCGGACGTCGTGGCCTATTTCGACTGGTTGGGCGGCGAGGTCTCCGACGCGACGGACCGTCGGGCGCGTATCGTCGCGGCCGGGGAGGCGATCCATGCGCAGGAGGACGCACTCTGCCACGCCATGCTTCACGGCACGGGCAACCAGAAGGGGCTGGCGGACTACGAGGGCGTCACGATCCTGGGCGGCACGGACAACTCGGGGCGTGAGGGGCTTGTTTCCTTCGCGCTGGAGTCAGTGCCGGCCCCGGACCTCGTCGACGGGCTGAACGCGCGCGGCATCCGGACGCATATCCGCAAGGCGGACCATTACTCCGGCAACATACTCGACCCGCTAGGCATGGCCCATTGCGTGCGCGTGTCCATGTGCCACTACAACTCGGAAGCCGAAGTGGCGCGCTTTCTCCAGGCCGTCGCGGAGATCGCCGAGGCGGCCGACTGAGCCGGGCTCAGGCCGCCGCTTCGGGCGATTTGCCGAGGATGATCATGCCGAGGATGTCCTCGTCCGTCACTTCGCCGACATTCACCGTCCCCACGAGCTGACCGTTCTTCATCACCGAGGCGCGGTCGCACAGGTCCATCACGGAATGCACGTCGTGCTCGATGAGGAAGATGCCGATGCCCTGTTCCTTGAGCTGGTTGATGAGCTCGGAGACCATCTGCGTCTCCTGCGGGCCGAGCGCCGCCGTGGGCTCGTCCATGATGAGGATTCGGGCGTTGAAATAGACCGCGCGGGCGATGGCGACCGACTGGCGCTGCCCGCCAGAGAGCGCCTTCACCGGGTCCTTGAACTTCTTGAAGTTCGAGTTGAGCCGACCCATGATCTTGCGCGTTTCGGCCTCCATCTGGGCGTCGTCCATGAAGCCCATCGGGGTGACAAGCTCCCGGCCAAGAAACAGGTTCGAGGCGGCGTCGAGGTTATCGGCTAGCGCGAGGGTCTGGTAGATCGTCTCGATGTTGTGCTTGCGGGCGTCGCGGGGGTTCTGGATGTCGACCTTTTCCCCGTCGATCAGGATTTCGCCCGCGTCCATCTTGTAGGCGCCCGACAGGCACTTGATGAGTGTGGACTTGCCCGCGCCGTTGTGCCCCAGAAGGCCCACGACCTCGCCGGGGTAAAGGTCGACCGTGACGTGGTCGACCGCCTTGATTCCGCCGAAGGAGACCGACACGTCGCGCATTTCGACGAGGGGGGTTCCGCTTCTGTCAACCATCACGCGTCTCCCGTCCGCTTGCGGTAGATGATGTCGATGAGCACGGCCAGCACGAGGACGCCGCCCACGACGATGTTCTGGAACGGCGCATCGACGCCGACCATCGCCATGCCGGATTGCAACGACTGCATGATGAGCGCGCCCAGGATTGCGCCGTAGATCGTGCCGATGCCGCCTGCGAGCGCGGTGCCCCCGATGACGGCGGCGGCGATCACGCGCAATTCGTCCAGCGTGCCGATGTCGTTTGAGTGGAACGACAGGCGGGCCGAGGCCACGAGACCGGCGAGCGCGCACAGGACGCCCATGATCGCGAAAACCTTGACCGTCAGGAGCCGGGTGTTGATCCCCGACAGCTCCGCCGCGTCCGGGTTGCCTCCCGTGGCGAAGATGTAGCGGCCCAGGCGCGTGCGCTTGGCGACCAGCGTCATGACCACGGCGACGGCGATGAGGAGCAGGACCGAGTAGGGGATGCCATATCCTTCGCTGTAGCCCTCCGGCATGACCTCTCCGCGCGCTTCGAAGGTGCGTTCGAGGACGCGGCTCGGCACGTCATAGGCATTGAGGGTTGCGATGAAGCCCAGGATCAGCGCCGCCGAGAGGGCCATGAGGATGAATTCCGCCCAGACGGGCTTCACCGGGAACTGGTGCGCGATACGGGCGCGGCGGGCCTGCCAGATCGCGTAGGCCGCCGCGAGCACCGCGAAGGCACCGAAGATCCAGCTCGCCGTGACGCCCATCGTGCCCCCGATGCCGCCGAGGAGCTGGAAGTTGTCGTCGAGGGGACCGATGGTCTGGCCGTTCGTGAGATACCAGGCCACGTTGCGCCAGACGAGCAGGCCGCCCAAGGTCACGATAAAGGCCGGGATGGTGAGATAGCCGACGAGCCAGCCGTGGAACGCCCCGATCAGGCCGCCCGTGACGAGGCCGACGACGACCGCGACGGGGGCGATCACACTGCTGCCGTACTCGATCCCCATGCCGGGAAGGAGCTGGGTCTGCGTGATCGCCATCATCGCCGAGCAGGTGGCGAGTAGCGAGCCCACGCTCAGGTCGATGTGGCGGGTGACGATCACGAAGACCATGCCGGTGGCCATGATGGCCACGCTGACCGTCTGGATCGTCAGGTTGAACACGTTGCGCGGGGTGAGGAACCGGCCATCCGTCAGGATGTTGAACACAATGCAGACCAGGACGAAGGCGCCAACCATGCCGAGCAGGCGGGTGTCGAATTCGAGGGTCTTTAGGATGTTTCTGCGTCCGGTGGACGCGCCGGAGGTGCTGGCTTCTGCCATGATAACCTCGGAAATTTCGTGGGGATGTGCGGCCCCCGCCCGGGGCGGAGGCCGCGATGACCGTTACCGGCCGGTATCAGTTACAGGGGGCCGGGCCGTCCGTGACGCCCTGGCAGAGCGCGTCCTGCTCGATCCAGCCCGCGTCGACCACGACGCTGAGGTTGTCGGCGGTGACCGGAACCGGCTCGAGGAATTCGGCCCACAGAGTGGTGCCCGACGGCGAAGTCCATTCCTGGGCGCCTTCGATGTCGCTCATCGCGGTGCCGCCGGCCAGTTCGACGGCGATCTCGCCGGCGCGCATGCCGAGGTCACGGGCGTCTTTCCAGACCGAGACGGTTTGTGTGCCGCGCGCGATGCGGTTGAGCGCCGCGTGGTCGCCGTCCTGGCCGGAGACGGGGATGCCTTCCATGCCCTGCGCGGTGAGTGCCGCCACGGCGCCGCCCGCGGTGCCGTCGTTGGAGGCCACGACCGCGTCGACGTTGTTGTCGTTGGCGGTGAGGATCTGCTCCATGTTGCGCTGCGCGTTGGCGGGCACCCAGCCATCGGTGTACTGCTCGCCGACGATGGTGATGTCACCCGCATCGATGGCCTCTTGCAGCACTTCCTGCTGGCCGCCCCGCAGGAAGTCCGCGTTCGGGTCGGTGGGCGAGCCCTTGATCATGACGTAGTTGCCGGTCGGCTGCGCTTCCAGCACGGCGCGCGCCTGCATCCGGCCCACTTCCACGTTGTCGAAGGTGAGGTAGAAGGCGCGATCGTCCTCGATCAGGCGGTCATAGGCGATGACCGGGATGCCCTCGTTCGCGGCCATTTCCACGGCCGGGATGATCGCCTGCGTGTCCTGCGCGAGGATGATGAGCGCGTCGACGCCCTGAGCCATCAGCGATTCGATGTCCGAAAGCTGCTTGGACGACGAGGATTGCGCGTCGGCGGAGATGTATTCGGCGCCGGCCTCATCGAGCGCCGAGCGGATCGCGGCCTCGTCGGTTTTCCAGCGCTCTTCCTGGAAGTTGGACCAGGAAACGCCCACGGTCTGTGCGGACGCGGTTGCGGCAAGGCCGACCGTCATGGCGGTGGCGGCCAGAAGTGTCTTGTACATATTGTCCTCCCATTTGGCCCCTGTCGGGCAAGCCCGGCTGACTCGCCGGAACAGCATCAGGTTGTCGTGAATAATTTTAGTTGTCAAAATTAAAATCGCCCGACACAGTGCTGATCCGTGAAGAAAGTGGGCGTCCTGCTGCGTTGCGGCGAGATTTCGGGCCATTTCGGTATGGCGCCCAAAGGTATTTATTCACCAAGTGAACTAACTCCGGGCGACCTTCGGATGCAGACGGACAGAGAGACATCGGGTTGCGGCCCCCTGATCCAGCCGGTGACGTCGGCCAACCGCCCGCTGCGCCAGCAGGTATTCGAACATGTCCGCGCCCTGGGCGAGATCGCGCGCGTCCAGCTGGCCAAGGACCTTCGCGTGAGCCCGGCTTCCGTTACCACGGTCACGTCCGAGCTCATCGATGCGGGACTTCTCGAGGAGGTGCAGACCCGGCGCGAGGGCGACTGGGGGCGCGGTCGGCCCGCCGTGGCTCTGCGCGTGCGCGCGGGCGGTTTCCACGTCGCCGGGATGAAGCTGTCGGACCACGAGAATTCGGCTGTCGTGGTCGACCTCGCCGGCAAGGTGATCGCGAGTGCGGCGATGCCCCGGGCCCCCGGTCCAATGACGGACGACGCGGTGGCGGAGGCTGCGCAAGCGCTCCTCGACCGGGTCTGCACGGCGGCTGCACTGGCCCCCGCCGACCTCGGCGGGGTCGGTCTGGGCGTGCCGGGATTCGTCGACCGCGACCGGGGCGTCGTTCACTGGTCGCCGATCCTGGGGCGGCGCGAGGTGCGGCTGGCTCCGAAGCTTTCCGACCGGCTGGGCCTGCCGGTGCAGATCGACAACGACGCCAACCTCGTGACGCTCGCGGAACTGTGGTTCGGCGCTGGCCGGTCGCTGTCGGATTTCGCCGTGGTCACGATAGAGCACGGTGTCGGGATGGGCTTTGTCATCAACCACCGCCTCTACCGCGGGGCGCGCGGCATGGGGATGGAACTCGGGCATACCAAGGTGCAGCTCGACGGCGATCTGTGCCGGTGCGGTCAGCGCGGCTGCCTCGAGGCCTATCTCGCCGACTATGCGCTCGTGCGCGAGGCGCGCGCCGCGCTGAACCTGCCCGACACCGAGATCCGCTCCGTCGCGGCGCTGCTCGAAACTCTTTTCGGCCAGGCGAAGGCGGGCAGTCCGGTGGCCCGCTCGATCTTTGATCGGGCAGGCCGCTACCTCGCCCTCGCGCTCGCCAATGTCGCCAACTTGTTTGATCCCGAGCTCATCATTTTGTCGGGCGAGCGGATGCGTTACGACTACCTCTACGCACGCGAAACGCTGGCGGAGATGCAGAAGATGATGCTGGAAACGGGCCGCGAAGCGCCGACGCTGCAAATCCATGCCTGGGGCGACATGCTCTGGGCGCACGGTGCGGCGGCGCTGGCGCTGGACGAACTTACCGAGGTGATGCTCGGTGCGGGCCGGGAGCTTGCCGCGCAATGAGGTGGCTTGCTTCGCTCGCCCTCGTGCCCGGCGCCTTGTCGGCGCAGCCCGCCTTCCACGATGACCGTGCCGGGCTTCCGTTCGAGCACGTCTACTCCGGTGGATGGGAGCATTTCGTGGGCGGCGGCGTCGCGGTCTTCGACTGCAACGGCGATGCGCGCCCCGACCTGTTCGCTGCGGGAGGCGCATCGCCCGTGTCGCTGTTCCTGAACGACTCGCAGCCGGGCGGGGCGCTCACGTTCCGGGCGGGTGAGGTGCCAGCGATGACCGGCGTGACCGGGGCATACCCGCTCGACATCGACGGGGACGGGCATCTCGACCTCGCGGTTCTGCGCGTGGGGCCGAACGTGATCCTGCGGGGGCAGGGCGATTGCCGGTTCGAGGACGTGACCGACGACTGGGCGCTTCCCAACCGGGACGCCTGGACCACCGCCTTTGCCGCGACATGGGAGGCCGGAGAGGACTGGCCCACCCTGTTCTTCGGCAACTACGTCGACCGCGACGATCCCGAAGGCCCGTTCGAGGCCTGCGATACGAGCGACGTGATCCGCCCGGACGGGCGCCGCTTCGGCGTGGTGGAGGTGATCGAGCCCGGCTGGTGTACCCTCTCGGCGCTCATCACGGACTGGCAGCGGACCGGCACGCCGGAGCTGCGCCTGTCGAACGACCGCCACTACTACGTGCGCGGCGGCTACGAGCAGATGTTCCGCCTCTCGCCGCTGGAGGAGCGCCGCGACTGGGACAAGGTTTCGCTCTGGGGCATGGGCATCGCCTCGCGCGACCTGACCGGGGATGGGCTGCCCGAGGTGATGATGACCTCGATGGGGGACCAGTTGCTCCAGTTCAACACGGGCGCGGGGTTCAAGGATGCGCCCTACGACCTCGGCACGACCGCGCACCGGCCCCACACCGGCGACGACGGACGCCCCTCGACCGGGTGGCACGCCGAGTTCGGGGACGTGGACAATGACGGACTCGCGGACCTGTTCATCGCCAAGGGTAACGTGGACCAGATGCCGTCGATGGCGATGCACGATCCCAACACGCTCCTCATGCAGCGCCCGGACGGGACTTTCGTCGAGGCGGGGGCCGCAGCCGGGATCGCCACGATGGACCGGGGGCGGGGCGGGGCGCTTGCGGATCTGAACGCGGACGGTCTGCTGGACCTCGTGGTCGTGAACCGCCGCGCGCCGCTGGAACTGTGGCGCAACGTGACGCCGGAGACCGGCGCCTGGGCCGGTGTCGCCCTTGCGCAGCCGGGACCGAACGGGCGTGCCGTGGGCGCTTGGGTCGAGATGCGCTCAGGCGACCGTGTTCAGGCGCAGGAGGTGACGGTGGGCGGCGGTCATGCCGGGGGGAGCGCGGGGCCGCTCCACTTCGGACTGGGCGACGCGGCGCGGGCGGAGGTCCGCGTGATCTGGCCCGACGGCACGGTGAGCGACTGGCAGCCCGCCGAGATCGGCGGGGTCACCCGGATCGTGCGCGGCTCCTAACGGTCGACGGGCAGGCCGGAAGGCACCGTCTCGGGCACCCCCAGACGCCCGTCGATTGAGGCGCGGTCGGTGAGGGTATTCAGAAACGCCACCAGCGCCGCGACGTCCTCTTGCGAGAGCGCCACGCCGGGGCCCGCCGCCGCCGCGATAGCCGCGACTTCTTCTGGCGCTTCGAGGATTGTCCAGTCGGGCTTCGTCTCCGGCAGGTCGGGCAGGACCACGGCCCGTTCATAGGCGCTGAGCCCGTCCGCGCGTGCCGCGTGATCGGCGACGAAGGCTGCGAGGTCATCATGGGCGCCCGCATGGCCCCACGGGCCGGTTTCCGCCACATTGCGCAGGGACGGGGTGCGAAAGGCGTAACGGTCCTCTTCGCGCCCGGTCACGCGCATGCGCCCGTCGTCTCGCGCGTGGCGCTCAAACCGTTCGGCCTTGCCCGGCCCGATCTGGGGCGCGGCCATTGCGTGAAAAGCGTGGTCGGTGAGGAACGGGCCAGAATGGCAATCGGCGCAGCCCGCCGTGCCGTAGAACAGGGCCGCACCTTCGGCAGGCTTTCCCGTGAGCGACGTCTCGCCCCGGAGCGCCGCGTCGAACGGGCTCATGTCCGAGCGCCATTCGAAAGCGATAAAGGCCGCGATGGCGTTGGAGATGTCGGTGAAACGGATATCCCCGGCGGCGTCGATCTCCGGGTAAATGGCTTCGAAGCGCTGCGCATAATCCTCGATCCCTGCCACGCGGCGCGAGATCAGGTCCCACGCGCCGCCGTCGCCGGTGATCCGGCCGGAGCGCACCGCCTGCGCCACGTCGTTCTCCGAATAATGCCCGGCCATTTCGTCCGGCGAGAGCACGGGGAACATCGTCTGCGCCGACAGGATGCCGGAGAAACCCGTCACCATCTCCTCGTCCATCGGGGTGCGTATACCGCTGGGGCGGGTGGGGTCCGCCTGTATGCGCCCATCGTGAAAGAGCACCGTGAACTCATGTGCCCCGAGGTTGAAGAGCGCCGTGGCATTGCGCGGAATACGCTGCTCGGGCGTGTTGTCGCCGGTTACGTGCCGCTCGGGTCCGAGGCCCACGCCGCCCTCGCCAAGCCCGAGGCTCAACCCGTCCGAGGTGGCGAACCGGGGATGGTGGCAGGTCGCGCAGGAGATGTTGCGATTGCCCGACAGGATCGGGTCGTAGAACAGGAGTTGCCCCAGCTTGGCTTCCACCGGGTCGACCGGGATGTAGTCCTCATCGCTCACCGGGGCGGGGAGGGGGGTCTCGGCCCAGCCGGCCGCCGCGAGGCAGCCCGAAAGCAACATGGCGCTGACGATGATCTTCATCCTGGTCTCCTCCCACGAGCCATAGCTATGACACGCCCTGCGACCCTGCGGCAAGCGGCGCGCAATATGACCTATTGGCCCGCTCTATGGAGATACGGTTCAGTGTATGCTTCACGGAATCGGGAGTTGGGGGTGAGACGTGGCGGCGACGAATGGCGATACCAAGTCGGGGCAGGGGGCCGAGCCGAAGCTGCGGGTGCCCGGCGAAACCGCCAGCGGTCTGACCCTGCGCCGCATGCAGGTGTTCTGGGCCGTGGCCAACCTCTCCAGCCTCACTCGGGCGAGCAAGCAGTTGGGGCTGGCCCAGCCCTCGGTCTCGCAACAGATCGCCTCGCTCGAAGAGATCGTCGGGTCGAAGCTGTTCGACCGCCGCTCCAACACGCTCGAGTTGACCGAAGCGGGGCGTCACCTCCTGCGCCACGTCGAGAAAGTGCTCGAAAGCATGCAGCTCTTGGAGGATGGGCTCGCCGCCATCAGCGACGGCTCCCGCCAGACCGTCCACCTCGCAGGCCTCAACTCGATCCTGCGCGAGTTGTTGCCCGGCGCGATGCGGACGCTGCACGCGGAGTATCCCCGCATCGACTACGAGATTCACGAGAGCGCCCCGGCGGAAGTGCTGGAAATGCTCTATGCCCGGCGCATCAACCTCGGCCTGATCTCGACCAACGCGATCGCGCCCGCCAGCGCGGGGTTCCAGCAGGTGCCGATCTGTGCGGATCCGTATGTTCTGGCCGTGCCCGAGGCGCTCGATCTCGACGGTGTGACGGATCCGGACAAGGATCTCGACCCTGCGCAGTCGGAGGTGCTTCGCAGCACCATCCAGTTCGCTTTCGGCACGCAGCACGCCAAGCGGGTGCAGGCCTGGTACGATGCCGTTATCCCCGGCAACTGGCCGCTCGCCCAGGCCCGGAGTTTCGAGGTGGCGCTGGGCATGGTGCAGGCCGGGCTGGGGGTATGCCTCGCGCCGGCAATGACCTGCATCGTCGGGGGCGCGCCGATCCCCGGCGTGCGCCTCTACGCGGTTGATTATCCCAGCCGGAACGTGGTCGCGCTCTTGCCTAAGCACTACCTCCGGCAAGAGCCCTATGCGAGCCTGATCGCCGCGCTGGAAAAGGCCGGAGCGGCCTATGAACCGCCGCGCGCGAGTCTGACGCCACCTTTCCTGAATACACCCCCGGAGATGCGCTGACATCCCCGTGATCGGATGCAACGCTTTGATCGCATTGCGTATATTTTAATATGCGCCACCGTATAGGCTAATCTATCGCGACGATAGATTGCGACAATCGGGCGCAGGTTCCTAAGTTTCGAGTCAGCAGCAATTCCGCTGCGCCAACGCAACGAAGGGAGGTTCCACATGGCTTGGGATGCACCGAAAGTCCGCGAAGTTCAGGTCGGCATGGAAATCAACATGTACGCCTGCGCCAAGCAGAAGTAACCGATGCCCCTTCGTCCGACCATACAGCCTGCCGCCGCCCGATGCTGAACATCGTGGTTCTCGGCGGCGCTGCGGGCGGAGGGGTGCCTCAATGGAACTGCAACTGCGCCACCTGCAAGGCGGCGCGCAACGACCCCCGGCTCGCCGACGGCCAGGCCTCTATCGCGGTCAGCGCGGATGGCGAGAACTGGTTCCTCGTGAACGCCTCGCCCGATATCCGCCAGCAGATCAACGACACGCCCGAGTTGCACCCGAAGGAGGGTGAACTGCGACACAGCCCAATCGCCGGGGTGATCCTCACGAATGGCGAGGTGGACGCGGTCGCGGGGCTTCTGTCCCTGCGCGAAGGCTCGCCCTTCAGCATCTGGGGGCACGACAGGGTGCTGTCGCTCCTCGACGCCAACAGCATTTTCAACGTGCTCGACCGGGAAAAGGTGCCGCGCCGGGCCATCGAGATCGACGTGCCATTCGACCTCGTGCTGCAGGACGGGACGCCGTCGGGCCTCACCGCCGAAGCCTTCGAGGTGCCGGGCAAGTCCGCATGGTACCTGGAAACGACCGAGCACGGGCACCAGCGCGACGTGGCGGGGGATACGCTGGGGCTGAAGATCACCGGGCCGGACGGCAAGTCGTTCTTCATCATCGCGGCCTCCGCCGGGCTGGACGAGAAGCTGGCAGACCGTTTGCGCGGCGCCGACCTCGTTTTCTTCGACGGCACGCTCTGGACGGACGACGAGATCGTGAAGGCGGGGCTCGGCCCCAAGACCGGGCAGCGCATGGGGCACATGTCCATGTACGGCGAGGACGGCGTCATGGCCGCCTTCGAACCGCTGGGGGTGAAGCGCAAAGTGTTCATCCACATCAACAATTCCAACCCGGCCCACCTGCCGCGCGCGCCGGAGCGCATCACGCTCGAAAGCGCGGGGTGGGACGTCGCCCGACAGGGCCAGAAGGTGACGCTATGAGCCTCGATACCGTTTCTCATCCCGAGATCCCCCGCACCCCGCTCGAAAGCGCGGAGGCGATGGAGGAGCGGCTGCGCCTGATCGGCGAGACGCGCTATCACAACCTGCACCCGTTCCACGACATGCTGCATGGCGGCAAGCTGAACAAGGGGCAGGTGCAGGCCTGGGCGATCAACCGGTACTACTACCAGACGTCGATCCCGCTGAAAGATGCCATCGTCATCTCGCGCTTCACCGACCGGCTCACCCGCGTCGAGTGGCGCCACCGGATCGAGGACCACGACGGCGCGCCCGAGAGCGAGGGCGGGATCGAGCGCTGGCTGCAACTGACCGACGGGCTGGGTGTCGACCGGGCCTATGTCGAATCGACCGAGGGCATCCTGCCGGCCACCCGGTTCGCGGTGGATGCCTATGTCCATTTCGTGCGCGACCGCACGCCGCTCGAGGCCATCGCCTCCTCGCTGACCGAGCTGTTCGCGCCGACGCTCCACGAGCAACGCATTTCAGGGATGCTGGAGCACTACGACTTCATCCGCCCCGAGATCATGACCTATTTCAAACGCCGCCTGTCACAGGCGCCGCGCGATGCGGACTTCGCGCTGAAATACGTCAAGGAACACGCGCAGACCCCGGCGGAGCGGCAGGCGGTCTGCGACGCGCTCCTGTTCAAGACACAGGTGCTCTGGGTCCAGCTGGACGCGCTCTACCATGCCTATGTCTCCGGCTTCCCGCCGCCCGGAGCCTTCGTGCCGGAGCAGGGGGCATGAGCGATGCGCGCGCGCCCGAACGGCTGATCGTGACCGGCGACATGGCCGTGGCCCTGCCACGTCACGTTCAACTGCGCTTCAACAAGCCGCGCGACATGTGGCTCCTGCTCGCCCCGGAACGGGTGCTTGAGCCGGACGCTATCGCCGTCACGGTTCTTCAGAAATGCGACGGCGCGCGCACGATCCACGATATCGCGGCGGAGCTGGCGGAAATCTACACCGCGCCGGTCGAGACGATCGAGACCGACGTGATCGCGATGATGCAGGACCTCGCCGACAAGGGGTTCCTGACCGAAGGGAGGAAACATGAGTGATGCGAGCGCGCTGGAGCCGGACACCGGCCTGACACCTGGCAAGGGCACATCGCACGGGCTGCCGGTCGCGGTCCTGCTCGAAGTCACGCACCGCTGCCCGCTCCAATGCCCGTACTGCTCGAACCCGGTCGAACTGGACAAGCCCAAGAGCGAGCTGTCGACCGAGGAATGGGTGCGCGTCCTGCACGAGATGCCGGACCTCGGGATCCTTCAGGTCCATTTCTCCGGCGGCGAGCCGATGGCGCGCAAGGACATCGTGGAGCTGGTGCAGGCCGCGACGGATGCGGGGCTTTACTCGAACCTCATCACCTCCGGCGTGACGCTCACCCGCGAGCGGCTGGACGCGCTTGCCGACGCGGGCCTCAGCCATGTGCAGATCAGTTTCCAGGCGAACGACCCGGCCCTCGCCAACCGCGTGGGCGGCTACAAGAACGGCCATGCCAAGAAGCTCGAAGCGGCGAAATGGACGCGCGAGGCGGGTCTGCCGCTCACCGTCAACGCCGTGATGCACCGTCAGAACCTGCATGAACTTCCCGACATGATCGACATGGCCGTCGAGATGGGGGCGCACCGGATCGAGGTCGCGAACGTGCAGTATTACGGCTGGGCGCTCAAGAACCGTGCGGCGCTCATGCCCACGATGGCGCAGATCGAGGCGTGCAACCGGGTGGTGGCGGAGGCCGAGGAACGGCTGAAGGGGATCCTTGCCATCGACTACGTCGTGCCGGACTACTACGCGGTGCGCCCCAAGACCTGCATGGGCGGCTGGGGGCGGCAGTTCTTCAACATCTCGCCCGCGGGGCGGGTGTTGCCCTGCCACGCCGCCGAGTCGATCACCGGGCTGGAGTTCGACAGCGTGCGCGACCATTCCCTCGGCTGGATCTGGGACCATTCGCCGGCGCTAAACCTCTATCGCGGCACCGACTGGATGCCCGAGCCGTGCCAGAGCTGCGATTTCAAGGAGGAGGATTTCGGCGGCTGCCGGTGCCAGGCCTTCGCGCTCACGGGCGACGCGGCCAATACCGATCCGGCCTGTTCCTTCTCGCCGCACCACGACGCGATCTTCAAGACGGCCGAGACGGAGGCGGAGACGGGCGAGACGCGCTTCATCTACCGCAACCTTGCGGGCGGCACGCCGGAGGCATAGCTTTTCCCGGATGAAATGGCTTTCCGACGACGTCCTGTCCGTGCCGGGCGGACATGACATTTGCGTCCGCGCGACTGGCAACCCCAAGGGCGTCCCGGTCGTCTACCTCCACGGCGGACCCGGCAGCGGGGTGCAGGAGGCGCAGCTGCGGCTCTTCGATCCCAAGCGGTTCCACGTCATCGCCTTCGACCAGCGCGGCGCGGGGTTGAGCCGGCCCAAGGGCGGGCGCAAGGCGAACACCACCGCCGATCTCGTCGCGGACATGGAGGCGATCCGGGCGCATTTCGGGATCGACCGCTGGATGATCGTCGGCGGATCATGGGGCGCGACGCTGGCGCTCGCCTATGCCACGACGCATCCGGACCGGGTGACGGGGGTCGTGCTCCGGGCCGTGTTCCTCGGCACGCGTGCGGAGCTGGACCGGGCGTTTCTCGCCCACCTGCCGACCTTCTACCCGGCGCTCTACGACGATTTCCTCGGGCTTCTGAACGTGGACGAGCGTGCCCGCCCGCTCGAATCCTACTGGGCGCGCATCCTTTCGGACGACCCGGAGGTGCATCAGCCCGCGGCCCGCGCCTGGGGCGAGACGGAGCGGGCGCTGTCGGTGCTCAGCCCGTCGAACCCGCGCCTCGACCTGACCGCCCTCAGCCGTCCCGACGCGCCGCTCCCGTCCTCGCCTTACATGGAGGCGCATTACTTTTCGAACGACTGCTTCCTCGACACACCGCTCCTGGAGCGCGCGCATCGTCTCGCGGGTATTCCGGGCCGGATCGTGCAGGGGCGCTACGACCTGTTGTGCCCGCCCGCGAACGCTCATGCGCTCGCGCGGCTTTGGCCGGATGCACAGGTCGAGGAGGTGGAGGTCGCCGGTCACGACCTCGGCCATCCGCCCGTGTGGAAAGCGATGCAGACCGCTGTCGCCGCGATGGGCAAGTCCATCGCACAGGGGCGCTGATGGCGGTCATCATGTTCTGGTAGAACGTATACGTAACAAAAGGGCCGAACCCTAGCTCGCCGGGGCGCCTGCGGCCGTGCGCAGGTCGTCGAGTGTGGGCCTGGGATAGTCCTCCAACACGGAGGAAATCGCCGCCCGCGCCTTGGCCCCGGACCAGTCCGGACCCAGCAGGAGATCGGGGAGATCGCCGTGGCGCAGGCGCAGGCGCCGCCAATGGTGGAAGGCGAGGAGCCGTATCACGGTGGACGGCAGGACGGTCGCGCTCGGGTAGCCGAGACCGGTAAGCGTCGCCGTCAACGCCTCGTACTCCCGCAGGGCCTTGGGCGAGATCACGACATCGACCACCCAGTCGGGCGCCCCGCTTGGGTCGAACGGAGCGACCAGCGCCCCCTCGGGCAAAGCGTCGCGCGGCCCTGTCGAGAGCGCCGAGCGCGGGCTCGGAAATACCGTGTCGTCCGGCATGGCGTCCGCGAAGGCGGGCGTGCCCATCGCCGGGTCGGGCAGGACGAGAAACACCTCCGCCGCCCCCGGCGCTTCGGTGGCGTAGATCACCGGGCGCACCGCCTCGCTTCGCGCGCGCCCCTCGGTCGTCAGCGCGTAGGAGGACACGCGCCCGTCCTTCTCCGCCTCGATCCAACCGTCGCGTTTCAGGCGGTGGAGCGCCACGCGCAGGGCCTGGTTGTTGATCCCCATCTCCTCGACCAGCCGGGACAGGAGCGGCCCTTCGATCCGGTCGGCGGGGTCGCGGCACAGATCGCCCATGATCGTCATCACGACGGACCAGACCTTGAGCGGACCGAAGGCGATCAGCCGGTCGATGGGGGCGGATTGGCTCATGGGGCGAGGCTACCCCCGCCCCGAGAGGGCCTCAATAGGCGTTCATGGTCAGGAGTTCGTATTCCGCCACCGGCGCCTCGTCCTGGTTCAGGATGCGCACGTGCCAGCGCACCTCGCCATACTCGTCCGTGCGGCGCGTCTTCTTCTTCACGGTCAGCTGCACGTGGATCGAGTCGCCTGCCGGGACCGGCTGCATGAACCGCAGACCGTCGAGCCCGGTGTTGGCAAGGACCGGCCCTTCGTCCGGGTCGACGAACAGGCCTGCCGCGAAACTCAGGAGCAGGTAGCCATGCGCCACGCGCCCCGGGAAGAACGGGTTCCGCTTGGCCGCCGCGTCATCCATGTGGGCATAGAAGGTGTCGCCCGTGAACTCGGCGAAGTGCTCGATATCCTCCAGCGTGACTTCGCGCGGTTCGGTGGTGATCGTCTCGCCGATCTCGAGCTCGGTGAAGGTGCGGGTGAAGGGATGTGCGGGGGCCGGTTTCGGCTCGGACCCCGGCACGAATTCCTGCCCGATGGCCTGGAGCATGTCGGGCGAGCCCTGCACGGCGGTGCGCTGCATGAAGTGCTTCACGCCCCGGATGCCACCCATTTCCTCGCCCCCGCCCGCGCGGCCCGGGCCGCCGTGGATCATGTGGGGCAGGGGGGCACCGTGGCCGGTCGCCTCCTTCATGGAGGTGCGGTTGTTGATGTAGAGCCGGCCGTGATACGCGCCCACGCCGAGCGCCAGCTGCCGCGCGGTCGTCGGGTCGTTGGTGATGAGCGATGTGACGAGCGACCCCTGGCCGCGATTGGCGAGCGCTATCGCGTGGTCGAGGTCGCGGTAGCCCATGATGGTCGAGACCGGCCCGAAGGCTTCCGTCTCGTGCACCTTTGTCGCCTTGTCGGGGTTGGCGCAGTGATAGAGCATCGGGGGCAGAAAGGCGCCCTTTTCGCGGTCCGCGCCCACGACCTCGAAATTGTCCGGATCGCCGATCACGCGCTCGGCTTCGGTGCCGAGGATCGCGATCTTTTCCAGCACGTCGGCGCGCTGGCCCGTCGAGACGAGCGCGCCCATGCGGGTGCCTTCGGCCGCCGGGTCGCCGATCACGTTTTTCGCCAGCCGGTCGCGCAGGGCGTCGATCACCGCTTCCACATGCGCCTCGGGCGCGAGGATACGGCGGATCGCGGTGCATTTCTGGCCCGCTTTCACGGTCATCTCGCGCTGCACTTCCTTGACGAACAGGTCGAACTCCGGCGTGCCGGGTTCGGCATCGGGGGCGAGGATGGAGCTGTTGAGGCTGTCGGCCTCGGCCGTGAAGCGCACGGCGTTTCGCAGGATTGCCGGGGTCGAGCGCAGCGCCAGCGCGGTATCGGCGGACCCCGTGAAGCTCACCGCGTCCTGGCAGTCGAGCCGGTCGAGCAGGTCGCCGGTGCCGCCCGCGATGAACTGCACCGATCCTTCGGGCAGGAGACCCGAGTCGAGCATCAGCTTTACGCAGAGCTCGGTAACGTAGCAGGTCGACGTGGCCGGCTTCACGATCGCGGGCATCCCGGCGAGGAGCGTGGGCGCGAGCTTCTCCAGCATCCCCCAGACGGGGAAGTTGTAGGCGTTGATGTGCACCGCCACGCCCTGCATCGGGGTGTAGATGTGCTGACCCAGGAAGGTGCCGTTGCGCGAGAACTGCTCGACATCGCCATCGAGCAGGACATGGCCGTCCGGCAATTCCCGTCGCCCCTTGGAGGCGAAGACGAAGAGCGTGCCGATGCCGCCGTCGATGTCGAACCCGTGGTCGCCCTGCGTGGCCCCGGTGGCGAAGGAAATGTCGTAAAGCTTCTGCTTGTGCTCGGTCAGGTACTGTCCGAGCGCCTTGAGCATCTTGGCGCGCTCGTGAAAGCCCATCTTGCGCAAGGCTGGCCCGCCCACATTGCGCGCATGATCGAGCATCGCCTGCACGTCGAGGCTGTCGTTGCCCGCCGTCGCGATCACCTCGCCGGTCACCGCCGAGGCGATGTTGCGCGCGCCTGCACCGGGTTTCACCCATTGGCCAGCGGCGTAGCTGGACACGTCCATGATGGTCATGGTCACTCCTCCCTAACGTTGCGTTTCCCGTGAATCGGGATTGAGAACATTATTGACCGACTGGTCGGTTTAAGCAAGTATGCCGCAACACCAAGGGAGGACGACATGAGCGACACGGTGCTCGTGAACCGGCAGGACGGGTGGGTGGAAATCACTCTGAACCGTCCCGATCGGCTGAACAGCTTCAACGAAGATCAGCATCTGGCCCTGCGCGCGGCATTGGATGCGGCGGCCAGTGATGGCACGCGGGCGGTGCTTCTGACCGGCGCGGGCAAGGGCTTCTGCGCCGGGCAGGATCTGGGCGACCGCGATCCGCGCAAGACGGACAAGATCGACCTTGGCTATACGGTGCGCACCTTCTGGGCGCCGCTCGTGCGCCAGATCCGGGCGCTCGAAATGCCGGTCGTCTGCGCGGTGAACGGCGTGGCGGCGGGGGCAGGGTCCTCGCTCGCGCTGGCATGCGACATGGTGATTGCTTCGGAGAAAGCGAAATTCATCCAGAGCTTCGCCAATGTCGGGCTGATCCCGGACACCGGTGGGTCCTTTTCACTTACCAATCTCGTCGGCCCGGCAAGGGCGCGCGGTCTTGCCCTTACCGCCGAGCCGCTGCCGGCTGCGACCGCCGAGGCCTGGGGCCTGATCTGGAAATGCCTGCCGGAGGACGAATACCTCACCGCCGCGCGTGAGCAGGTGGCCAGGTTCGCCAAGGGCCCGACCTTTGGTTACTCCCAGACGAAAAAGGCGATTCAGGCGGCCGAGACCAACACGATGGACGCGCAGCTCGACCTCGAAGCCGAGCTCATGTTCCAGTGCGGCCACTCGCCGGACTATGCCGAAGGCGTGGGGGCCTTCCTCGACAAACGCAAACCGGAGTTCACCGGGGAGAAACCGCAATGACGCCCAAGGAACGCGCTGAAAAAGCCTGCCACGCCATGTGGGACAACGACCAGTCGTCCAAGTGGTTCGGCATGGAACTGGGCGAGGTGGACGAAGGCAAAGCCGTCATGACGCTCAAGGTCATGCCGCACCATTGCAACGGCCACGCGATCTGCCACGGCGGCGTGATCTTCGCGCTGGCCGACAGCACCTTCGCCTTCGCCTGCAACAGCCGGAACCAGTCGACGGTCGCGCAGCACAACATGATTTCGTTCCTCGCGCCCGGGAAAGAGGGCGACCTGCTGACCGCCGTGGCCGAGGAACGCTACATCAAGGGCCGCTCCGGCATCTACGACATCACCGTCACCAATCAGGACGGTACCCGGATCGCCGAAATGCGCGGCATGTCCCGCGCCATTCCCGGCACGCTTTTCGAGGAGGAACCGAAATGAAAGACCTGACCCCGGACCGCGCCACGCTGGACCCGATCGAGATCGCCTCGATCGACGAGATCCGCGCGCTGCAACTCGACCGCCTGAAATGGTCGGTGCGCCACGCCTATGACAACGTCCCGATGTACAAGCAGCGGTTCGACGAGGCGGGGGTACATCCCGACGACCTGCAGACGCTCGCCGACCTCGGGAAATTCCCCTTCACCTACAAGACCGACCTGCGCGACAACTACCCCTTCGGTCTCTTCGCCGTGCCGCGTGAGCAGATCGTGCGCGTGCATGCCAGTTCGGGCACCACGGGCAAACCGACGGTCGTGGGATACACGGCAGGCGACATCTCCAACTGGGCCGACCTCATCGCGCGGTCGCTGCGCGCTTCGGGCGTGCGCCCCGGCGACATCGTGCACAACGCCTATGGCTACGGCCTGTTCACGGGGGGCTTGGGCGCGCATTACGGCATCGAGCGCCTCGGCGCGACGGCGGTGCCGGTGTCGGGCGGGATGACCGAGCGGCAGGTCACGCTCATCCAGGACTTCAAGCCCAAGGCGATCATGGTGACGCCGTCCTACATGCTCAACATCCTCGAGCAGTTCCATAAACAGGGCCTCGACCCGCGCGATTGCTCGCTCGAAGTCGGCGTCTTCGGGGCCGAGCCGTGGACGGATTCGATGCGTAAGGAGGTCGAAGAAGCCTTCGACATGCACGCGGTCGATATCTACGGCCTGTCGGAGATCATGGGGCCAGGCGTCGCCAACGAATGCGTCGAGACCAAGGATGGCCCGGTCATCTGGGAGGATCACTTCCTGCCCGAGATCATCGACCCCCAGTCCGGCGACGTGCTCCCCGATGGCGAGCTGGGCGAGCTGGTGTTCACCACCCTCACGAAAGAGGGTCTGCCGATGATCCGCTACCGCACCCGCGACCTCACCCGGCTCCTGCCCGGAACGGCGCGCTCGATGCGGCGGATGGAGAAGATCACCGGGCGCTCGGACGACATGATGATCCTGCGCGGTGTCAACGTCTTCCCCACCCAGATCGAGGAGCAGGTTCTGGCCACCGGCGGCCTTGCGGCCCATTTCCAGATCGAGCTCTACAAATCCGGTCGTATGGACGGTATGCGCGTCTATGTGGAAGCGATGCCGGACAGCACCGACGAGGCGTCCAAGACCGCGGCGGCCCGAATGCTCACCAAACGGATCAAGGATGTCGTCGGCGTCTCGACCGAAATCGTCGTGGGCGATCCGGGCGAGGTCGCGCGCTCCGAGGGCAAGGCGAAACGCGTCGTCGACAACCGGGACAAGGGCTGATGGCGGCACGTTCGATCGCACGGGACCACGACGAGAAACGGGCGCAGATCCTCACGGCAGCGGCCAAGGTCTTTGCCACGGAAGGCTATGACCGCTCGTCGATGACGCGCCTGGCCGAGGAATGCGGGATCTCCAAGGCCAACATCTATCACTACTACCCGTCGAAAGAGGCGCTGCTTTACGACATCCTCGACAGTCACCTGCGCTCCCTGCGCGACACGGTGCTGGGGCTGGACATCGCAGGTCTCCCGGCCGAGGAGCAACTCCGGGCCGTGGTACGGGCGATCATGTTGGCCTACGAGGGATACGACTACAAACACCGCATCCAGATGAACGAAATGGCGCTCCTGCCCGACGACCAGCAGCGCGAGCTGCGCGGGCTCCAGCGCGACCTGGTGCGGTTCCTGTCGGATATCCTGTCACGCATCGCGCCGGAAAGGTTTGAGGGCGACGCGGCCAAGCTGCGCGGGGCCACGATGGCCGTGTTCGGCATGCTGAACTGGTATTTCACTTGGGCGCGCGGGGCAGGGCCCGCTGAGCGCGAGGCTTACGCGGCCATTGTCGCCGACATGGTTCTGGGCGGCGTCAGGCAGGTCTGACCGCCGCTCATCAGCGCCTTCGCCGCCTCTTCGCGAAGAGAGGGCGCAAGGCCTCGATGAGCGACGCGGGCAATCAGCCCTTCAGCCCGAACCCGTCGAGGATAGGACGTATACGTCCTTCCCACTCCGCTTTCAGCGCGGCGTTGTCGGTCTGGCGCAGCCCCATCGCCTTGAGCTGCTCCAGCCGTCCGGCATCCCCGATCCCGAAACTCGCGGCCACGCGCGGTATCCAGTAATCCACGTTGGGTTGCAGGTCTTCGCCCTGTTCGACCAACACCGCGACCCCGTCCTCGGCCAGTCTCGCATGGTGGCCTTCGACCTTGAGGATCTCGCGGAACGCCTCGGCCAGCGGCTGGTAACTCACCTGCCGCAACTCTTCGAGCTGCGTCACCACGGCAGTGCCCATGAGCAGGTTCATCACCACGGAGTCCGCCCAGCCCGCGAAGGGGTAGTTGAACACGGCGAGCCGCATGTCCTGCTCGATCCGGGTCGCACCGATGTCGGCGTCGCGTTCCAGCCGCGTGTCCCACGGATGCTGCTGGACGTAACGGTCAGTGTCCGCCCCGAACTCGCCCATGAGCGTCAGCACCCGGTCCGCGTTCGCGAGTTTTTCCGCCACGATCAGCGCGGCGGCGCCCCGCGCCTTGATCCCCGGCGCAAGGTTGATCGCATCCGCAAAGCCTGCGGCACCGGCGAGGTTCGAGTCCACGAAGGTCGCCATCAGTTTCAAAAGCTCCGCCCGGTAGCGCGGCGGCACGTTGCCGGGGGAGGTGAGGCGACCACCCGCGGCGAGGTAGTCGGACAGGGTCATTTCCGCGAAATCACTGGTCATAATCCACCACCACCTTGTCGGTCACCGGATAGCTCTGGCAGGACAGGACGTATCCCTTCTCCACTTCGTAATCTTCGAGCGCATGGTTCGTAACCATCTCGACCTCGCCCTCCAGCACCCGGCAGCGGCAGGTCGAGCAGACCCCCGCCTTGCAGGCGTAGGGCGCGTCGAGGTTCTCGGACCGGGCCGCATCCAGCACCGACAATTCCTTGGACGCCGACACCGTGCGGGTGGAACCGTCCAGCGTCACGATGATCTGCGCCTCGTTCGCGGTCGACCCGGCTTCTTTCGACACGACCCGTTTTTTCAGCCGCCCGGGCTGGGCGCTCGCGAACAATTCGAACTTGATCTGGTCCTCGGCGAGACCCGCCGCTTTCAACCCGGCCGCGATCCCCAGCATCATCGGCTCCGGCCCGCAGATGAACGCGGTGTCGGTGCCCTCGGCGTCGAGAAAGCCGGAGCGGAACAACTGCCCGACCTTTTCCTCGGTCACCAGCCCGGTAAAGAGGTCGATCTCCTGCGCGTCGGTTTCGAGGATATGGATTACCGACAAGCGGCCCATGAAGGTGTTTTTCAGGTCCTCCAGTTCCTCGCGGAACATGATCGTCGCCACACCCTTGTTGGCGTAGACCAGCGTGAAGGTCGAGCGCGGCTCGCGCGTCAGCGTCGTGCGCAGGATCGACAGGACCGGGGTGATCCCCGAACCGCCCGCGAAGCCCACGTAATTCTTGCCGCCCTGCGGGTCGAGGTCGGTGTAGAACCGGCCCATCGGCGGCATCGCTTCCAGCGTGTCGCCGACCTTGAGGTCTTCGTTGGCAAAGGTCGAAAACGCCCCGCCATCGACCCGCTTGATCCCCACTTGCAGGATGCCGTCATCCTTGCCCGCACAGATCGAATAGGACCGGCGCAACTCCTCGCCGTCGAAATCGCGGCGGAAGGTCAGGTATTGGCCTTGGATGAAATCGAACGCCTCGGCGTCCTCATCCTTGGGCTTCAGCGACACCACGACCGCATCGCGGATCGTCTTGTGAATGTCGGTGACTTCGAGTTCGTGGAAGCGTGCCATCCGCTCCTCCTCAGATGCACTTGAAATAGTCGAAAGGCTCGAGGCAGTCCTTGCACCGCCACTGTGCCTTGCACGGGGTCGAGCCGAACTGGCTCAGTTTCTCGACATTGGTACTTGCACAATTCGGACATTTGTCTGGGCCGCCAGCCGCTTGCGGCGGCGCAATACCGTACTTTTCCAACTTGTCCCGTCCCCGTTGGCTCATCCAGTCGGTGGTCCAGGCCGGCGAAAGCTGCCGCTTCAGCTCGATCCGCTCCAACCCATGCTCCCGCAACGCCGTCTCGATCTCCATGTTGATGAGCGAGGTGGCGGGGCAGCCGGAGTAGGTGGGCGTGACGGTCACGACGCAGGTGTCGCCGTCCCAGCCCACGTCGCGGATAATGCCAAGGTCCGTCAGCGTGATCGCCGGGATTTCCGGGTCGGGGATGGTGTCGAGCCAGTCCCACACCTGTTCTGTCGACGGGTGGGCCATCGGCTCACCACTCCTGCCCCGGATAGGCGCGCTGGAGCCACTGCATCTGGGTCAGGATATGGCCCAGGTGCTCGGTGTGCATCTTGCCGTCCTTGCCCGATCCGCGGTGACCGAAATGCGCCTCCGGAACCTCGAGCGTCGCCTCGGCCAGCACGGCGCGCACTTCCGCGTCCCATGCGTCCTGCAGTGATTTCGGATGCGGGATCACACCGGCCTCGGCCATCGCCTCATCCACCTCGTCGGTGATGAAAAGCTCCTGCGCATAGGGCCACAGGATGTTCAGCGCATCCTGCATGCGACGGTGGCTTTCCTCGGTCCCATCACCCAGCCCGATCACCGTGCCTTCCGAGCGTTCCACATGATAGGCCGCCTCTTTCGCGGCCTTCTCGGCGATCTCGGCGATCCGAGTGTCGGTCGACTTTGCCAGTGCTTCGAGGTTCATTCGGTTGAACACGTCGAACAGATACTGTCGCATTATCGTCTGGCCGAAATCGCCGTTAGGCAACTCGACCAGCAGCACGTTGCGGAAATCCCAGGCATCGCGCAGGAAAGCGAGGTCATCGGCCGAGCGGCCCTTGCCCTCAACCTCGCCCGCATATTCGAGCCAGAGGTTTGTCTGGCCCAGCAAATCGAGCGCCGTGTTGGCGAGAGCAATATCCTCTTCCAGCACCGGGGCGTGGCCGCACCACTCCGAAACACGGTGGCCGAGGATAAGCGTATTGTCTCCGAGCCGCAGAAGCGCCTCGAACTTCGGGTCAGATTGTTGGGTCATTACATGTGCCCCACTTCGTCCGGGATGTCGTAGAAGGTCGGGTGACGGTAAATCTTGCTCTCACTGGGCTCGAAGATCGGCCCCTTGTCGCCCGGCGCGGTGGCCGTGATGTGCCTGGCCTCAACCACCCAGATCGACACGCCTTCGTTGCGGCGCGTGTAGACATCGCGCGCGTTCTTCACGGCGGTTTCCGCGTCAGGGGCGTGCAAGCTTCCCACGTGACGGTGGCTCAGGCCGTGCTGGCCGCGAATGAAGATTTCCCACAGGGGCCATTCTTTGCTCATGTCAGCGTTCCTTACTCGGCGGCCACTTTGGCGGCGCGTTTCTTTTCTCCGTGGGCCAGCAGGCCCTCGCGCACCCATGCGCCGTCGTCCCACGCCTTGCGGCGCGCTTCGAGACGGTCGTTGTTCACGGGGCCCGCGCCCTTGAGCACGTCGAAGAACTCGTCCCAATCCGGCTCGGCGAAGTCGTAGCCGCCCTTTTCCTCGTTCCACGCGAGCGTTTCGTCGGGGATGGTGAGGCCAAGATACTCGGCCTGCGGCACGGTCTGATCGACGAACTTCTGGCGCAGCTCGTCGTTGGTGTTGATCTTGATCTTCCATGCCATCGACTGCTCCGAGTGAACGGAATTGGCGTCGGACGGCCCGAACATCATGAGCGACGGATACCAGAAACGGTTCAGCGCATCCTGCGCCATGCGCTTCTGCGCCTCCGATCCTTTGGCCATCTTCATCATGATGTCGTAGCCCTGCCGCTGGTGGAAGCTTTCTTCCTTGCAGATGCGCACCATCGCGCGGGCATAGGGGCCATAGGACGTCCGCTGAAGCGGCACCTGGTTCATGATCGCCGCGCCATCGACCAGCCAGCCGACCGCGCCGATATCGGCCCATGTCAGGGTCGGGTAGTTGAAGATCGATGAATATTTCATCTTTCCGGCAAGCAGTTGCTCGGTCATGTCGTCGCGGCTGATGCCCAGCGTCTCGGCTGCGCAGTAGAGGTAGAGGCCATGCCCCGCCTCGTCCTGCACCTTGGCGAGCAGGATCATCTTGCGTTCCAGCGTGGGGGCGCGGGTGATCCAGTTGCCCTCGGGCAGCTGACCGACGATTTCGGAATGCGCGTGCTGACCGATCTGACGGATCAGCGTCTTCTTGTAGCCCTCGGGCATCCAGTCGCGGGGTTCGATGCGGATGTCCGCGTCGACCTTTTCCTGGAATTCGCGTTCCACCGGGTCCATTTCGTCCAGCGATTTCACGCCCTTGCCGGTGGATTTGACCATTTGAGCATACATGTCGTCGGTCCTCCTATGCGCGGGTCAAACCCGCTCGATGATCATTGCGGTCCCCTGGCCCACGCCCACGCACATGGTGCACAGGGCATAACGCCCGCCCCGCCGCTTGAGTTCATAGGCCGCCGTCAGCACCAGACGTGCGCCGGACATGCCCAGCGGGTGGCCGATGGCGATGGCGCCACCGTTCGGGTTCACCCGGTCGTCGTCATCCGCCACGCCCAGTTCCCGCAGCGTGGCGAGCCCCTGAGAGGCGAAGGCTTCGTTCAATTCTATCACATCCATGTCGTCCATGGTGAGACCGGTTTTCGCGAGCACCTTGCGCGTGGCCGGCACCGGGCCGATCCCCATGACGCGCGGCTCGACACCGGCGGCCTGCATGGACACGACACGGGCGATAGGGGTGAGGCCGTGGGCCTTCACACCTGCTTCCGACGCCATCAGGATCGCGGCGGCCCCGTCGTTCACGCCCGAGGCATTGCCGGCTGTGACGCTCAGGTCCGGGCCGTTCACGCCCTTGAGCTTGGCCAGTTGCTCCATCCCCGTGCCGGGGCGCGGGTGCTCGTCGGTATCCACGACGACCGGATCGCCTTTGCGCTGCGGCACGCTGACCGGCGTGATCTCGTCGGCGAAACGTCCGGCCTCATGGGCGGCGACCCAACGGGCCTGCGACCGGGCGGCAAAGGCGTCCTGATCTTCCCGGCTGATCTGGTAATCCTCGGCTACGTTGTCGGCGGTCTCCGGCATCGAATGGGTGCCGTATTCGCCCTGCATCTTCTTGTTCACGAAGCGCCAGCCGATGGTCGTGTCGTAAACCGCGTTCTGGCGGGCAAACGCGCTCGTCGCCTTGGGCATCACGAAGGGCGCGCGGCTCATGCTCTCCACGCCACCCGCAATGGCGAGGTCGTAGTCGCCCGCCTTGAGGCCGCGCGAGGCCATGCCCACGGCATCCATACCGCTCGCACAGAGCCGGTTCACGGTCGTGCCCGGAACGTCGGTCGGAAGACCCGCCAAGAGCGCGGCCATGCGCGCCACGTTGCGGTTGTCTTCGCCCGCCTGGTTGGCGTCGCCGTAGATGACGTCGTCCAGCTTGGCCCAGTCCACACCCGGATTGCGCGCCATAAGTGCGGCTATCGGGACAGCGGCGAGGTCGTCGGTGCGGACCGATGACAAAGCGCCGCCATAGCGGCCGATGGGCGTGCGCTGCGCGTCGCAGATGAAAGCGTCTGACATTGATCCTCCCAGATCCGGTAAATTTGTCGACCGCACGGTCGAAATAGGAGGTTGCATGATTCGATTCAAGGAAAAATGTTACTGAAATGTCGGAATAGGCAAAATTGTGTAACGTATCGTGGTGCGGCGGTAGCCTTGCGTCCGCTGGACACTGAAAACAAAGCGCTTTTCCTGATTTCGGGCGCTTCAGGCCTTTGCGCGGGCGGCTATGAGGCCCGCCATCGCCTCGACCGCGCGGCCCATGTCGGCGGCGCTCGCGTGTTCCTCGGGCACGTGGCTCACGCCCCCGCGGCAGCGCACGAAGAGCATCGCGATGGGGCACAGGTCAGCCATGGCCGAGGCGTCGTGCGTCGCGCCGGAGGCGAGTTCGACACCGGCCCCGCCACCCGCCATCACGGCATCGACCAGCCCGGCGCGCAGGTGAGGGTCGCAGGGCTGGGCCGGCTGGGAATAGGTCCGCGCCATGTCCAGATCGAGCGACCAGCGCCCAGCGATTTCCCGCGCCTTGCGGGTCAGCAGTGCCCCGGCCGCCTCGCGCTGTGCATCCTCTGGCGCGCGGATTTCCAGCGTGATGCGCACCTCGCGCGGGACGGCGTTCACGACATTGGGCGAGACGTCGATCTGCCCGACCGTGACACGCAGTTCCGGGTCTTCACGGCCCAGGTGATGTGCGAGCGTGATGAAGTCGCTTGCCCCGACCAACGCATCGCGCCGCGACCGCATGGGAAGCGTGCCCGCGTGGCCCGTCTCGCCCGTGAAGGTGACCGCGTGACGTTCGATTCCGCAGATCGCGGTGACGACGCCCAATGCCTCGTCGCTGTTTTCCAGCACTGGCCCCTGTTCGATATGCGCCTCAAGATACCCGACGGCGTCCGCGCGGGACCGAGCGAGACCGGGGATATCGGCGGGGGCGAGGCCGAACCCCTCCATCACGGCGTCAAGCCGCGCGCCGCTCCGGTCGGTCAGGGCCAGCACGCCTGGATCGAACGTGCCCGCCAGTGCGCGCGGACCGATGAGGGCGGTGGGAAAGCGCACGCCTTCCTCGTCCGCGAAGGCCAGAACTTCGAGCGCGAAGGGCAGGGCTATATCGTCCTCGGCGAGCTTCTGCGCGGCGAGACAGGCGAGCACCACGCCCATGATCCCGTCGAACCCGCCGCCCTGACGCACGCTGTCCTGGTGGGAACCCATGTAGAACGTGCCGCCGCCCGTGCCGTGTTTACGCCCGACCAGCGTGCCGGCGGCGTCGAGTTCCGGGGTGAGGCCGGCGGCCTCCATCCAGCGGCGGATCTCGGCCAGCGCTGCGCGGTGTTCGTCGGTAAAAGGAAGGCGCGTCACGCCCGGACCCGGTTCCGAGGCCTGCGCGATCCGCGAAAGCCGCTCTGCTGCGAGTGCGCCCCAGTCAGTCAAGAATGCGCTCCGGGTTTTCGAGCGTCGGCACCTGCTCCGCCCAGAACGCATATTCGCCGGAGGTGGCGCGTTTCAGGAGGTCCGAAAGGTCGGCCAAAGGATCAACCGAGTGGTCGATGCGCAGCGAGAGAGGGGCTTGTCCGGGGCCGACCACGAGAAGGGCGGCAGAGAACAGACCGCGCGCATCGCTGCCCGCTGCCTGTGCCGCCACGAGGCCCGCAAGCAGCCGTTCCGCAAGGCTGCCCGTAGCCTCCATGTAGCCGTCGACAAGTGCGGGGATCACGGCGTCGGAGGCGAGGAGATTGCCCGCGGCGACCCCCCGCTCGAATACCTGGTCAGAAATGCGGGGCGAGTTCCGGTCGCCGGAATGGACTGCGCCCGGCCCTTGCATACCGAGTACTGAAAGTTGACGATAGGCGCGGCCCCGATCGGCGCTCGTCAGGCGGCACACCACGTCTTCCGCCTCTTCGCTCTGGGCCAGTGCGTCGATGGCGGCCTCGCCCCAGAGCGTGGACGGGGAGGCGCCCTGGCTCGCCGACAGCCCGGCGCCCGCACGGCCGCGCAGGACCCAGCCGCCGACGCAGAGCGAGCCTGTGGCGGCGCCTCCGCCCATGAGGCCGGTTTCGGGGTCGCGTGCGAGGATGGAAAAGGTCATGTCGTCTCCCTGAGTAGTCCAATTATCATGAAAAATTGACCGATGCAATTTATCATGATAATTTGAGTCGCAAGAACGAAAGAAAAATTCGCGACAAAACCAACTTGGGAGCCTGATCATGACCTTTACGACCTGGACCCGCCGGGGCCTGTTCGCCGCTGCGGCGAGCGCCGCCCTCGCCACCGGCATGGCCCTTACCCCCACCGCATCCCTGGCGCAGACGCCAGCCGGCGTTCTGATCGTCGGGCAGATCGCCGAGCCCAAGGCGCTCGACCCCGCAGCCGTGACCGCGCAGAACGATTTCCGGATCGTCGTGAACCTCTACGAAGGGCTGGTCCAGTATGCCTCCGGCACGCTCGAAGTGGAACCGAGCCTCGCCGAAAGCTGGGAAGTCTCCGAGGACGGCACCGAATACACCTTCATGCTGCGCGAAGGCGTGACCTTCCACGACGGCACGCCGTTCAACGCCGACGCGGTGAAGTTCAACTTCGACCGGATGCTCGACGAAGAGCATCCCTATCACGACACCGGACCCTTCCCGCTGGCCTTCTTCTTCTCGGCCGTGGAGAACGTCGAGGTGGTCGATGACCTCACCGTCAAGTTCACGCTGAACGAGCCCTACGCGCCGTTCCTGTCGAACCTCGCCTATCCCACGGGTCTTCTCGTCTCGCCCGCCGCGGTCGAGGAGCACGGGGCGGACTATGGCCGCAACCCGGTCGGCACCGGCCCATTCCAGTTCGTCGAATGGCGCTCCAACGAGCGCGTGGTGGTCGAGCGTTACGCCGACTACTGGGGTGAACCCGCCGGGTCGGAGGCGGTCGTGTTCCGCCCGATCACGGACGCCAACACCCGCGTGGCCGAGATGCTCTCGGGCGGGATCGACGTGATGGTCGAGGTGCCGCCCACAGCGCTTTCGGAGTTCCAGGGCGACGACTACAAGATCCTCGAACAGGCCGGGCCGCACGTCTGGTTCCTGATCCTGAACGCCAAGGAAGGCCCCTTCGCCGACAAGCTCGTGCGGCAGGCCGCGAACTACGCGATCAACAAGGAGGCGCTGGTCAACGACGTGCTCGAAGGCACGGCGGACGTGGCCGCGGGCCCGATCCCGCCCGCCTTCGCCTGGGCGTACAACGAGGAGCTCGACCCCTATCCCTATGACCCCGAAAGGGCGAAGGAGTTGCTGGTCGAAGCGGGCGTCGAGAACCCCGAAGTGACCTTCTACGTGACCGAGGGCGGCTCCGGTATGCTCGACCCGATCCCGATGGGCACCGCGATCCAGGCCGACCTCAACGCCGTCGGCTTCGACGTGACCATCGAGACCTACGAATGGAACACCTTCCTGGGCGAAGTGAACCCGGGGCTGGAGGGCAAAGCGGACATGGCCGAAATGGCTTGGATGACCAACGACCCCGACACGCTCCCCTTCCTCGCGCTGCGAACCGAGGCGTTCCCGGACCAGGGCGGCTTCAACTCGGGCTATTACTCCAACCCGGAGGTGGACGAGTTGCTGTCGCAGGCCCGCGTGTCCACCAGCCAGGACGAGCGCGCCGAGCTTTACAAGGAGATGCAGGCCATCGTTCAGGAGGACGCGCCCTGGGTCTTCGTCGCGAACTGGAAGCAGAATGCGGTGACGAAGGACGAGGTCGAGAACCTGACGCTCGAGCCGTCGTTCCTGCTCCAGCTCGAGGATGTGGTGAAGAACTGAGGTTTCGGGGGCGGGCGGGG